>CAILHY010000033.1 GCA_903834145.1 uncultured Actinomycetes bacterium | reverse complement strand
TTATCAACTTGGCATCACTGCTACAGGTGGTTCGTGCACAACAAAGACCTATGCATTAAAAAATGGAACACTTCCGGGTACGCTAAAACTGGACAGCTCTACTGGAATCATCTCCGGTACATTGCCGAACGTTTCGATCAAAACTGACTACAACGGTCTTCAAGTAACCGTTACTGACTCTTCAACCTCAATGAACACAGATACGTTTACTATCACTGTACTTTTCAGTGACAATTTAGCAATCGTCACTCCCACAACAGGGCTCACTGGTACAACCAACCATGCATACCAATTAGGTTCAACGACTTCCGGTGGCGTTGGTACAGCAAGAACATTCACGTACACCCATTCAATCAATGGTGTGAAGGACAGCAATGGTGTTCTTGCGGGTACGCCAACAAACGCCGGTAACTACACCGTGAATGAATCTGTGTACGACGGATTTGTCACTGTTGGTACGTCATACATTGTTCACATCACTTCAGCTCCACCTGAGCCAAAGATTGATCACTGCTACCAACTAGATAGCCAGTGCTCAACCGATGACGATGCTTTCGAGTATTCACACTCAGGTCAACATGAGGACTTCTACTGCGGTAGCGATGGAAATGTCCATGGAAATCTTCACAGTGGTGACTACAGCCAGAAGGACATTGATGCAATCAATCGTGCATTAAATCCAACTTCAACCGATATCACCAAAGACCGATACATGCTTCCTTCGTACAACTCTGAATCGGGTAACTATTCCACAAGTAGCTGGAGTTCCTGCCACATATCGGGCGGTCACACTGTGCAAATTGGTACCGAAGATGGTGAAATCCAATTCTCCGGAACACATGAACTTGTCTTGAACAACAGCGCGATTCATATCTATAACTTGAACGCAACGATGGACACAAACAAGATGACTTGTACTTACACCGGTGGAATCCAAACACAGACTCCATCAAAGCAAGCAGACTTCCATGGAACTAGCGTCTTTGTAAGCTCTGGTCTCCAGATCTACAAGGGCACATGGGATCTGTGTGGACCAAACGTTGCCTACGGAACCAGCAAGGCCATGGAGTTCCCCACGACTACGCAGGTAAATACTGTGAAGTCTCGTGAAGGATCTAGCCGCGCACCAATCGCGCCATCATCAACAGTGAACTTCAATGTTTACTCTGGTGGATCACTTCATGTTGCTGGAAATGCCAATGCGCAGAACGCAAAGTTCTACCTTGAGCAGAACCCAACAAACCCAAGCTATATCAGCGGTGGATTGCTGGCGGCAGGTGCGCACTTGATCACCAGCAGCAAGTCCAGCTTCCCTGCACCAAACAGCGTTTACTCCGCAGGTCGTGTGGTACGAATTAACATCACAAACAAGGCAACTGGAGTTGTTACTTCTAAGTTGGTCTACATCAACGACCAAAGTGGAACAGCAACACCTGGCCGTCAAACATCAACATTCTTGGGGTCGACTAAGTGATTTCAAGAAAAGCAGCTCCCGCATCCGATGCGGGTATGACCTTGGTCGAAATCTTGGTGACCTTGGTAATTATGGGAATCCTGTCTGGGGTTGCGTATATCGGGCTTGGTCAAGCCCGTACCAACTCGACGCAGAACGCCTGTAAGACTGCATACCAGGGTGTAGTTCTTGCGATTGCGGCATATCAAAGTGATAACGGAGGCAATCTTCCAACGGCCATAACAGTTCCTACTGGGGCTTCAACGGTCGGTAGTTTGCAAGGGTTGTCATCAGGTGGCACTCAATATCTCAGTGATGGATTGGTTGCATCGTTCGCGAGCAACTTCTCTTTCGTGATGGGACCTGCTTCAACTAACGCCCCATTCACGATTTTGGTCAAAGACAAGAACGGAACGCAAGTGGGTACCAATGCCCCGACTGCGTGCACTTCCCTCAGCTAGAGGTACATCTAACAAAAAAGGAGCACGACAATGCTAAGCACACTTACTAAGCTCGTTCAGAAGCGAAAGGATTTGCGTAACTCTGGAGATTCCGGATTTACACTGATCGAATTACTCGTTGTTATCTTGATCATCGGTATTTTGTCTGCCGTGGTGGTCGTTGCACTCTCTGGAACAAGCCAGGATGCTAAGGCCAAGGCTTGCGCACAGGACGCTTCAACTCTTTATAGCGCTATTTCTAACTACCAGACAGCTGGAACACTCCTTGCTATGACTGGCTCGACAACCACGACAGCAGCGCAGATTCCAACAGGAAATGGCAAGACTTCAACTCTTTACTACACAACAACTGCATACGCCCCGGCAGATCTCGCAGTATTGGTTCCACAGTACATCTCGAAGATCCCTGGTGATGTCACCGTGTACCGCCTTGAAGCATCTGGTGCAACATCAACGGTCACACCACTTTCACCAACGGCTGTTGCAGTTGGACCTAACGCAGCATGGGTAACAGCTAACTCAACCCAGGTCTGTACTCCAGCGGGTATCTAGTAGCCTCGCTAAAAAACTGAAATTAGAGGAGAATCCCAAGGGTGCACTTGGCTCCATCTAACCTTATTGGAACATGGATTGCTTTAGGTTTGGCATTCGGTTCCTTTGTCACAGTCCTTGTCGCTCGTGTACCCGGGCGACAAGGGCTCGTGTCATTTTCACAGTGTCCAACATGTAACCACCCTCTTGCAGCGAAAGACAACATTCCTGTAATCGGATTCTTAATATTGCGTGGCAAGTGTCGTTATTGCAAGGCAAAGATCTCACTTCGCTATCCCTTGATTGAACTAATCACCGCTATTTGCGTGATGATGCCCGTGCTGAAGTTTGATGGTTGGTGGATTGTCTTAGCGTGGGTCACCTTTATTGTGCTGGGTATTGCACTTGCAGTCATCGATTTCGAGCATCATCGCTTACCTGATCGATTAACTGTTCCTCTTTTTCTCATTTCACTATTTCTTCTAGCAGGCGATGCGATTGCAAATCATCACTTACATCGATTGAAGATCGCTCTAATTTCTGCGATTGCACTTTCATTCTTTTATTTATTTGTAAATGTTGCATCGCGCGGTGGAATGGGAATGGGCGATGTAAAACTTGCACTATCGATTGGTTTATTAACCGGTTACGCGAGTATGGCCGCAGTACTCGCTGCATCATTCGGTGCATTTTTATTAGGAAGTGTTGTTGGTATTGCAATGTTGTTCCTTGGTGGAGCCACAAGAAAGACCGCTGTGCCTTTTGGGCCCTTCATGATCATCGGTACATTTCTTACTCCGTGGACCACCCAATATGTAGTGTCCATTCTGAACTTGGGGCACTAGCGATAGTAAAATAGGGGGTTGTCTGGGTGCTAGCACCCCTGTACCCTTCTGGATGTGCGTCTTCCCCAAAGACGGCTGGTGCTGTTGTCGGCACTCGCCATTTCGCTCGTGGCTTCTGCCACCTCGATTTCCTATGCCCAGGTGCGTTTTGGGGCATCTGTACCTTTAGCCGCTAACACCTCTTGGACTACGCAGAATGCTTCTTATGTGTCACCAAAAAAGGCGGCTCAAGTCCCAGCAAAACGAGTCGTGGTCAGCACACAATCAGCTCCCAAGAAATCTGTGTCACTAAAGAAGTCCACAATCTTGGCCAAGAAGGTGCAAAAGCCCACTGTTGTAAAGAAAGCTGTAATCGCACTAAAACCAGCGCCAGCGCTAACTAATTCCAATGCTGAACTCCTATTACCTGTTTCTCCACCCATTGTTAAAGCGCCAGAAAAGACAGTGGTAAACGCCCCCATCCCGCAGATGGTTACACCGCAAACAGTGCAACCATTACAAGGACTTGTGCCGCAAACGGCTACACCATCTGTTCCATCGCAAGATGTGGTGGCAGCGCCTTTGCCGGTACCAAATACCTCTTTAATTGCAGCGCAACCTCGAATTAAGTGTCCAATACTTGGCGCCACAGTGAATGATCCGAGCAACAACACGACCTTAACGTGTGCCCCATTCACCAAAATGGGCGCTCTAAATCCCGCCGAGAATCGCTGGTCACTTGTTTATCGCGATTCTGCAACGGTCCATACTTTAGTAACGGATGCACTGGTGGCATATAACAGGTCATTCCCGACCAAGGCAGATCAACAAATTTATGAAACGAAGATTACGACTGATCTTGAATTTGGAGCATTCATTGATCTATTAGTAAATATGGATAAGAAAGCTTTTCCTGGTTTTGCCGATATCTTGAACCAGCAAACCTCATTGAAGGATGCGATCAAGCCGTGGGCTAACCAATTGGCACAACAACGCGCACTACCTGCGGAAAGTTTCAATCTTACAGGCGAAGGTTTCATGATTGCTCTCGGGTCTAATCCGACCTTGGTCAGTCAAGATATATTTACTGCCCTCTTTGTAAAATCAGAACAACTTCGCGCATATGCTGATTCTGTTGATCATGATTACTGGCTAAATTTTCCTAATCCTTCGTTGACACAAATTACGCAGCGGTTCATGTTTATTGATTCACTCTTGTCATTATCCGACGCCGATGCTCAACGCGCATATTTGGCTAAAGCTAAAACGAATGCTAAGACCATTTACCCAAGTTATGCCACGCTGGTTGATAGTGGTCAAACAATTGACCAGATCATGGCTCCATGGGTCACTCACTTTGCGGATCAGCTTGAGTTATACCGCGGTGCAATTAATCCGATACAAGAGCACACGCTGATTCAGGCTGCGATCACTCCTCCTGCATCTATCGCTGACTTCGATGCAATCATTTCTCGAGATCCTCGATGGGCGGCCACCAGTAAAGCGAAAGCTGCTGCTATTGGGAAGCCTTCGTACTGATCCTTCTAAGGTGATTACTAGTGTTGGAAATACCTAATATCTGGTGGATTAGTAGTGCGAGTACTCACAACCTAACCCCCTCAATTCACCCAAGAAGGGTGTAACTCACCCCAAGGTCGGACCTAACGTTCGCAGGGTGAGAAGCTCAAAGTTCGATTCCTTGAAAGCCATGGCACCACTCCTGGTGTCATGTCTATCTGCGGGCTTTCTCTTCTCTGGCATCGCAGGCGCTCAAGCTGCGGGAACGTCCACTAAGCCTTTTCGAGGCGTAAGCGTTGTTGCTCCTTCTGCCAATACAAGCAGTCTCAAGGCAGCGCAATTGAGCGGGCCATGTGCAAAATCTGGAGACACCGTAGCGAATCCAAGTGCAGACGAACTACTCACTTGTGTTCCGTATACCAACCTGGGCGCATTGAAGGGCTCCAATATCGAACTTCGTTGGTCTGTGTTGTATACGGATAAGAACGCAGTTCATAAAATAGTTGGCGACTCCCTGATTGCTTATGATCGAACCTTTGGAAACAAGTCAGATCAGCAGATGTCTGAAGCGAAAATTACAACGAATCTCGAATTCGATGCCTTTGTAAATTTATTAGTGACAATGTCCAAGCAGAGCTTTCCTGGCTTTGCAGATCTCATCAGCACCGATTCCTCTCTAAGAGATGTGGTCACTCCGTGGGCAACTCAACTCGCTGATGCTCGCTCGTTGCCGAGTGAAACTTTTAATCAACCAGGCGAGGGTTTTCTGTTCGCGTTGGGAACCGCTTCTACACCAGTCAGCCAAAAAGGCTTTGATGTGCTTTTCCAAAAGTCCGAATCATTGAGAGCATATGCCGACACCGTGGACCGTGATTATTGGTTGAATTTCTCAAACCCTACGCAAACTCAGATATCTCAACGTTTCGTTTTTATTGACTCCTTACTCACTTTGCCAGAAGCCGAGGCAAAGGCCGCGTACCTAAAGAAGATTCAAACAAATGCGAAGAATATATATCCGAAATTTGCATCAGCTGTTGATAAAGGCCAAACAATTGACCAGATCATGGCTCCATGGGTTTCACATTTCGTCTCTCAGTTGGAACTGTATAAAGGTTCGGTCAATCCGATACAAGAGCACACGCTGATTCAGGCTGCGATCACTCCTCCTGCATCTATCGCTGACTTCGATGTAATCATTTCTCGAGATCCTCGATGGGCGGCCACCAGTAAAGCGAAAGCTGCTGCGATTGGGAAGGCTTCGTACTGACCCAGATTTGCAATTTCCCCTCTAAATATGGGGTTTTAAGGGTCTTAAAGTGCTGGTAAAGTTCGGCGTTCGGCAATAATTGCGCCCGTAGCTCAACGGATAGAGCATCTGACTA
>CAILHY010000032.1 GCA_903834145.1 uncultured Actinomycetes bacterium | reverse complement strand
TCGAGAGTCGCTGAATATTTCATGTAACCCCGGGGAAGGGAGTGCATGCCTTAAAGGTAACGATGACCCGAGGTGGAATGTAGGTAATAAAAGCGGGAAACCCCCGCAGGTAAAAGTCTAAGAGCGCAAATTACTTTTTACAGATTTGAAGTAGTGGGTGTGTAACCTTGCGACGAACTATTCAGCACGATATTAATTGTTGTCGTTCTGGCCGATTGCGTAGAGCGTGCCCGAATTCTTTGCGTACCTAAACTTGTAACGGTAAGAGTAGGAGTCACAAAACCATTGGGAGTTGTACCTGTAGTCGTCAACATATTTACGGCTCCCGAAGAACAGACCCCTGTTGTTTCATTCCATGTGCCACCTGAGCAAGATTGCAAAATAATGTTATTTCCATTTGTAGAATTAACGGTCTGCCCTATTTGAAAACTGCTTGCTGAAAGGCTACCTCGATTATTTATACTAAAAAATTTCTGAAAGCACGGGAAAGTAAACGTAATTGCAGAACCACCAGCAATAGATCCGCCAGAGGTTGCAGTAACTAAAGTAATCGAAGGTGTCGCCAGATTAATTGATGCGATGGTGTCATTTGCAGGGATGCGCGGCGGGCGGGCTGCCGTCATGCCTTCACCCAAGCCAGCGACGCTCGCCATCGTAATTGTTGACGATCCACTGGGCGTATTGGCGGCACCAGTATTGAGCGTGACGGATCCGCATGTAACGGTAGGAACGGGCGCAGTAAATCCGGTCACGGGAAATGCCCCACCAGCGACAAGAGTGGTAGAGGTATCCGCTGGAAATACCACCCAAGGGGCTGCAGAACTGCTCACGGATTGAGCAGCAGCGTTGTTGTAAGTAAGTCCGGTGATGCTTGCAAGAGCGTGTGTGGCTTGAGTCGCTCCAAGAAGAACCAAGAGAATGGTTAGACCAACGCCAATGATCTTTCGCTTTAAATTAAACATTGTTAGATCCGCCAACTTGCGATGCGGTGGCATGGATTACCCACGTGACAGCGGCGGTTAGTCCAGTAATACTCGAAGCTGGGTTTCCCGCCACGGTGATTCCAGTCGTCCCGACGGCACCATTTGTAGCGAGCACGCCGTTTGCCCAGACTTCACTTTGTGTAGGCAGACCAACAGAAAATCTCAAATACAGAGTTGCACCTGCAGCAATGGTCGGGCTTCCCGAGAATGCTTGCCCCGTTGTATTGGAAACCAAAGTAGCCATTGGGAGAGTTAAGACAGTTGTTCCAGCAACGCCATTGCAGGTAGGCGGTGTAGCTAAACCCGCGGTGTAGACCCAAGGAACGGCGCAGGTTGCAACGGAGACTTGAAGGCCTCGAGCTGCATCAGATGACAGAGTGTTTGATGCAGCAACGGCAGCTGACAAAGTTAGCGATGTTGCTGAATCGGTTCCGTTGTTTGCATAAGCAACGACAACAGTCCGAGTATCACCAGGATTCATGTTTGAAAAGGTTGCTGCAAATCCCACCCCGCCGGTGCTTGCCTGGGCAGTAACAGTATCAAGCAAAGTTCCTGAGCTTATTGCCTGAGGTGTGGCGTTGTATGCGATAGAGGTCAATGTCGCAAAAGCACTCGTAGATACAGCACTCACGCTGACCGTGCCCGCGACGGCAACGATAACAACTTGTGCGATTGTCCGAGCGAATAAGTTGCCAGATTTTAAGAGTCCGAAAGAGAGTCTCATTTTTGTGCCCAACTTTGGGCGGTGATCGATAAGAAATGAAAAACGAGATTGGTCTGCGATGCACGGTACATCGTCGCATGCGATGAACTATCACCGCAGACCAATCCCATCTTCATTATTAACCCTTATCTATTCGTTTATTGGACCGTTAGGTATTAGAGGTTGTTGGATCCACCGGTGAGGGAGGCAGTGGCATGGATGACCCATGTGACCGACGCAGTCAAACCAGTAATCGTGGATGCCGGGTTACCGGACACCGTGATACCCGTGTTTCCTTGGGCGGCGTTTGTGGCTAAAACGCCATTCGCCCAGACTTCATTTTGTGGTGGAAGGCCGACCGCAAATTTCAAATACAGAGTTGTTCCTGCAGCAAGAGTTGGATTGCCCGAAAATGCTTGGCCGGTTGTATTAGAAGTCAAAGTGGCCAAGGGCAACGTCAAAACCGTTGTCGCTCCTCCCGAGCACGTTGCTGCTGTTGCACTTCCCGCGGTATATGTCCAGGCACTCGCGCATGATGCCACTGAAACTTGGAGTCCACGTGCCGCATCTGTTGCCAGGAGACTCGCAGCATTAGCGGAGAGAGTAAGTGAAGTTGCTGAATCAGTTCCTGTGTTGGCGTAGGCAACGAAGACGGTACGTGTGTCGCCTGGGTTCATGGCTGCGAAAGTTGCAGAAAAACCAGCCCCGCCCCCGCCCGTACTTGTTTGAGTAGTGACTGTGTCCATCAAATTTCCTGAACTAATGGATTGTGCTGTGCTGTTGTACGCAATCGAATCAAGTGTCGCGAATGCAGAACTTGATACGGCGCTGGTGCTCACTGCGGCAACGACTGCTACAAGTGATATTTGGGCAACGGTACGAGTGACCAGGTTGCCTGATCGTAAAAGGTTCATATTAAATCTCATGTAAGTTACTCCGGTCTTTTAGGTCGTGACTGTCACGGAACATTGGGGTCTTTGGATCTGTTTTACGACGCTTTACCATCACGTTGAGAACAATCACGATGTTGATGAGTAGGAGAAGTAGTCCGCCTATCAAAATCACGATCTTGGACTTGAATGCGTTGAGCACGTATCCGATCTTCGGTACGACCGAAGTTACGTAACGAATGGGGGATAGTGCCGCATACGTTTGCGCTGGATCTGGATCTGGGTTGGCATCACCCTTTGTAGTAACAGTGACGCCAGAAGTGGAGGCAACTACAGAGGTAACTCTGTGAGCTTCTTCCTGCCAGGTCTTGTTATCCAAAAACAGAACAACTTGACCTACTTGAACATCAGAAACCTTTTCGACTTTGGAAAGCATGACGTCACCTGGATTGATTGCTGGACGCATACTTCCGGTCATCGTTACATGAATACCTACTCCGAGGTAGGCAGACATGATTCCTGGTGCGACTAACGCGATAGTGGTGAATGTTACGAATGCGATATTGAGAATACGAGACCAACGCTTCTTAGCAATTGTTCCTGCATCACGACGATCGGCAATTGTGCCTTCACGGACACGACGATCAACGAAATTTGTTTCGTTGTTACTCATACATCACCACCTTGTTAGCCTGTTAGTTCATTGCAATATGTTTGCAATTCACATTCGTGCAAGAGTTCTCTCACTCGAATGTGCATAAGGTTAATGAGTAGCACTGTAGGAAAACGGTCGAATAGAGGGGTTAACCCCCGACGTTACTAGACGGTATTAACGTGAGAGCGTTGGTTTAGATGTAACTCATAGCGCGTAGATATTTCATAGTTGCGTTTACGCGGTGATTCGTGCGGGCAGATGCGGGTTCTACGTTCAGTAATTTTGATGCAGCTGCAATTGTGCGCTCAACAGCCTTCGTCGTGATCTTGCATTCAACGCCGATGGCAGCGTTACTTAAGCCTGCTGACATTAAACGCATGACGCGGTGTTGCTGTGGCGATAACAAACCTTGGTAGGTGTGTTCTGTTAATACATCTTCAAGAAGTGAAGTACTTACTTGCTTGCCACCTTCAACTGCACGTGCGATTTCCCCCAAGACAATTGCGGGCTCGCGACATGGACGGTTAAGCCAGTAACCATGCGTGTACAGAGCAGAGACAAGGCCCTCTTTTGCAATCGCAGGATTGTCGCGTTCGGAAATAAAGATGATGACCATGTCGGGATAAGTTGTACGGATTGCAAGGGCGCAGGTCAGTGCGTCTGTTCGGCGCAACGAATCCATGTCGAAGAGAACGACATCAGGATTGAATTCAGGGATAACCCCGATCGCTTCTTCTTGCGTCACAACGCGGGTTTTAAGGGAATATTCCTTGTTTTCTTCAAAGCCTTTGGCGATGAAGGCACCCATTCCCGGACGGAAAGAGTTCTCTACAAGCAGGACGCGACTTAAAGACATTGCACTCCTCCTGATGTTTTGAGTGGGATAACCCTAGCCGTATAGGTGAGATTTTTCATTTATGTGAGGGCCAATACTTTGAGATATTCCAATACCGTTAATACACGGCGATTATATTTATCTCCACCTGCTGGAATCCCTAGTAAGTCCGAAGCGGTGGCAATGACTCGCTCGGCTGCTTTAGTCGTTATGTTGCATTCGGTCGCAATTGCCGCATTACTCAAACCTTGAGTCATTAAATTGAGTGCCTGGTGTTGGCGGGGTGAAAGTAGCCCTTTGAAATTATCCTCGGTGAGGAATTCATCCAGAACTGATGCATCCATCGGCAAATCACCACTGATAGCGTCATCAAGAGCTTTCAATACGTTCTTGACGGAGGAACTTGGCTTATTGAGCCAGTAGGACCACCCAGAGATGGAGGAGAGCAGCGCTTCTTTTGCAAAGGATGGATTGGCACGATCGGACATGAATACGATCTTCATCGCGTTATCGTGATCGCGAATTTCCTGACCCAACGTCAATCCGTCGGATCGACGTATCGAATCCATATCAACCAAAACGACTTGTGGTGAAAATAGTTTTAGCGCAGCGTGTGCATCTTCAGGGGAGGTACGACGTGCCGTCACCGCAAATTCTTTTTGTGCGTTGATTGCGGTGCAAAGCGCTTCACCGGTACCTTGTCTGGAGGCGTGCTCAATAATCAACACCTTAGATAAATGCATTTCACCCCCCCCGCAACGTACGCAACCACTGCGTTAGTTATAAGGGTGAATACTCTCGGGACGGGGAGAGGAAATCTCTCAGATTTACGGGTGAAACCCCCTAAGCATGGAGGAAATTCACCGACGAGAATACCTTTGGTTTAGTGCGCTTTGGCTCCATTACGGTTGCGCACCCAGTGCCAAAACTCCCCCTCGCGCATTGCAGGTGAGTAATAGAACCCTTGGATAAATTCGATTCCAGATTCTGCAACGAAATCGAGCGCCTCTTGGGTTTCGACGCCTTCGGCAACGATGTCCACGCCAAGAGTTCTCGCCATGCGCACAACATCTAAAACAAGTTGTTTATCTTTATCAGTCAATCCCGTAGTCGGGAAGAAGGCTTTATCGATTTTAAGAGTATCCAGCGGCAGGGTCTGTGCCTGAATCACGTTTGAGTAACCAACACCGAAATCATCGAGAGATATCTTTATGCCAACTGCACGCAATTGCTTTAAGTTATCTAGAACAACATCACCGATAGCAAGGGAATCTTCTGAAATTTCAACGTAAATATCTGCAGGGTTAACGTCAGTGCGCGATATCGCCTGTTGAACATTGAGCGCGAAGTCAGATCGCATAAGAGATTCGGCTTCTATATTGATGCCTAAGCCAAATTCTTCAAGTTCGTGTTGCCTAATGAGCATCTCTGCCGTAGTTCTCATGCGAAGCGCTTGATCCACTACCCAATATCCCAATTCCACCGAGAGAAACGCTTCCCTAATTTGAGGCAGGAATTGTGCAGGCATTAAGAGCCCTTTGCCAGGGCGCTCCCAGCGAATCAAGGCTTCTGCGCCAACTACTTGTCTATCACTGACACGGATGACGGGCTGGTAGAAGAGAATGAATTCGTTATCTCGGATGGCTTTGCGTAACGCAAATTCTTCAGATAACACAGAAGTGAGGTGATCGCTTTGATCTTTGGAATAGAGAGCAAAACCCGAACGTTCTTGCTTGCTTGCTGATTGAGTAGCCACAGCCCCTTCGTGCAAGAAGGATTGGGAATCAATGGTGTGGTCGGCGTGAATTACTAGCCCAACACTTATCGTAATTTGCATTTCAATCGTTTTGTGTACTTGAGTAAATTCAATCGCGGCTTGCAACTCCAGAGCTCGTTCTCGTGCCTCTTCATGACTCGCGTAACTGCCGAACATGACGAAATCGTCGGACTCCAGTCTGGCTACTATTTCATTGACAGTGGCACGGTTGGCAATTTCATGGGCAACTTGCTGAAGAATTTTGTCCCCGCTTGAATAACCCAGTGCATCATTGAAACGTTGGAATCGGTCCACGTCAATAAAAAAGCCTGCGCTAATCGGTAGGTTTTCATCGAAGGCATGGTTTTCAATCGCAGTTGTGAAGCCGTTTCTATTGAGAATCCCGGTGAGGTGGTCATGACTTGTTCGATAGGTGTACTCCTCGGCCAAGCGCCGACGCGACTGGTGCAATGAGATAATTTCCTCAACTTTAAATTGCACTGATACAGATTCATGTATCTCTATTTGTGAAGATATATATTCGAGCAATTCTTCATCAGTGAGTTGTTCAAACTTTGCAGAAAGTACTTGATTTTGAATGGAGTCAAGAATAACCGCGACTTCAAGGGTTTTGCTCGCTCGCGTTACTTTTTCCTCTTCTTCCTGTAAGAGTTTGCGAGATCTTCTAAAGCCACGTGAAATATCGAGCATCAACCAGAGCGCCAACCAGAGTCCGGTGAGAACAGTAAGTAAGAAAATGAAGGATAAATATTCTTCAGCACGGGCACGATTTTTAACAACTTGATTGAGATCGCGCAGGCTTACAGTTGCGAGCTGGCTACTCATTTGCCGCGTATGGGTTAGAAAGAATTCGAGAGTTGGTGTTGCTGCCTCAGTGATTTTTTTTCTTTGCGCAATCGGCACATCTTTTGCTTGAAGAATAAATGAGTCGAGGGATCGAAGAGCATCGCGAAAGTCGGCAGGCAAAATGTTGTAGGTGATTTGACCATTTTGCGTTGTTACCTGCAAGCGTTGCCCCAAGAGCGCTCGTGCAATTTGTAGATCTCGTGCCGATATTGCACCATCACCCCAGCGGACGAAGGCGATAGAAACATTGAAACTTTCACGTTGAGAATAAGCAAGAGACGCCGCATCATGAGATTCGGCCAAGACGGAGATGCTTGCTATTTGACTCTCCCGTGCACTCCAAATCGATGATCCAAGGAATCCAAGGATTCCCAGGATCGTTATAGCAGCCAAAATTGCTTGCCCAAGTTTGGGCGTTAACCCAACTTTTGCTAGGCCGGCAATCCTTCCTTCGTTTGGCACAGTTACTTAGAGATACCGATGGATTTCAAGGACCAGTTCCACGCATCCAAATTCTTCGCATAGGCGCTGGAGTCTTCGAAAACAATACGAATCGGCCCTCCCTGATCCATCGGGATATCTGCAGCATTTCGGGAGATTGCAATGTAGGCGTTGTTATCGATGAAATGTGCTGCGGTATCGACGAACGCGTAATCATTGAGTGCAAGTGTTTCAACTTTCTGCGCCGGCTTGAAGCCCGCTGTATTGAGTAAATCTGTCATCGACACAACAGCGAATGTTTGGCGTGCCTTAACGAATGGTTCGTAAATATCAATGGTCTTTGTTGCAAGCGAGGTGAGTTCACCCATCGTGTAGGCATGTGATGTCGCGCCAGTCACGGTCAGAACAACATCAGTTGCTTTGGGAGGATCCACTTTAAAGCCCGCGCCGTATGGGTTCGAGGCCGATGGCGAAGGGGTCGCGGTCGCAGTTTTGGTAGAAGCAGAACTACAGCCAGCAAGCAGCGCCAGCAAGGAAAGCGCAACTGCCACTTTAAGGGCGTGTGACTTCATGAGAGTCCTTCCATATTTGGTTGGTTGTGGACTGTGGCGCCCGCGCCTGTGAGGGGTTCGACATATAGGGATTGCCCAAGGTTACTCTCGACTTTATAGATATCTAGGAGGGTTTGGGGTGATTTCCCTCCGGGAAAGATCAGGGGAATCTTTACGCCTTGGGAGATAGCGATAATCGCCTTGAGGGCAATTTCACTCGTGGGTGAGGCGGAGGTAACGAGGGCGGAGTTAGCAATGAAATAGGTGGGAACGAATTCTTTTGTGAGCGCGATTTCTGCGATTCCTAAACCAAAGTTGGCCAAGGCAACCTTCACGTGACTCGAACCCACCAGGTCGCGGGCAATGTTGGCCGAATCCACGGAAATTCCTTCAAGATCCAACACGTAGTGCAAATTGGCATCGCTATACGTCTGTGAAAGTGCCGTTAAAAGCAGCTCAATGTTGGTCTTATCTGAGCGCCGTGGACGTTCAACGTGAAGTAGTAGGTCGTGCTTCAAGGTGGCTTCGCTGATATCACTAAGAATAGCTAATCTAATCTGACGCGCTAAGTCCTGCATCATTTCAGGTGAGTAGGCATTCGGCAGCGTAAAAGTTGCAATAAAACCTATTGTGTCGTCATTGATATTTCGACGTACTTTGCTGACGCTTAAGAAAGAATTATTGAACTGGAAAGAATCTTGTCGGTCGTAGGATTCAGAATTCCTCAAATAGAGTTCTTCAATTTTCGCCCTATGCCCGCCGGAAGCTTTTGCCCGATACATCTGGGCATCGGCCCGTGCAATGGCTTCGGAAATTTCCGTGTTCGCTGGCCAGCCAGCAACGCCAAGACTTATGCGCAGTTGATGAGTAGACCCTTGTGAGGTTGTGAAATCTTTTTGAATAGCATCGAGATATCGATCTGCAGTGCGCTCCACTGAATCCCAGTCATCGAGATTTTCTACGACAATCAAAAATTCATCGCCACCAAGCCTGGCTTGGCTATCGACGGGCCGGCTAGCTCGAGTTATTCTGCGTGCAAGCTCGCATAGAACTTCATCACCGACCGGATGACCGTAGGTATCGTTTATATCTTTAAAGCGGTCTAAATCTAGAAAGAAAATAGTTCTATCAACGTCTTGCGAATTCCAAGCATCACTTTTTGCGTAGGCAGCTTCTAATCCTCGACGATTAAGGAGCCCCGTCAGTGCATCATGACTTGATTGAAAAACTAGGAGTTGAGATGCAATGGCTCTTCCGTAAAGTTCAGGAAGTAGGACGCAAGCGCCTTCCAGACTTGTTTGGGTTGAAACATTAAATGCATTTTGATTGGGAAGTATAAATAGGATTCGAAGGCCTAGCCCTTGTGCGGTCATAACATCAACAATGGCGCAGTGACGTACACCCACCGATTTCAATTCTTGTTGGTAAGGGTGCCAGGTGAGTTCGGCAATTGGCACCAAAATTGCAGGAACTATGGAGTATTCCTCAGTACCTAGAGTACCGAGCGCGCGTGAACCAAACCCGGATGTATCGGAAGTTGGCAATCTGGAAATTCCTAATATCGAACTAGGTGCCGATGTCGCAAAGACCCACCCTGTAGGTGTCAGCGAATCCTCTTTCTTCAACCAGGCTTGTCCGGCCCACCAGCCGAGCTCGTTAATTGCACTTTGCATAAACGATCCAAGAACGACATAGAGATTTTCAATCGACATGACGCTGCTGACAAGGGTGCGAGCAATTCGATCCGAGCGCAGGCGAACCTTTGTTTCTTCATGCGGAGTGAGGACCTTTTTTATCATGAGACCCTCTCCTTCACCGAAGTTCGCTACCCTGATCTACCCTGATATACGGTAGATGCACGTTCTCTATTGTCTAAGGGTTCAGTCCTCAAATCGAGATCATCGAGGGGGATAACCCCCGAGCATTCCGAGGGAATACGACAGAAAGGCTGACTAGATGAGCGCTTTTAGGGAGCAATTTGGATTTGATCGATCCCAGGTGAATCTGGCTAATTGGCTTGAAAGTCCCTATAGCAGTTGGTCCTTTCAGAATGTGCCGGAAATGGTGCCCACGGCTGTGGTCGATGGCCCAAGCTCTGTGCTCCTTCCTCGAGCGATAGATGAATCCTTTCTGGAACAAACTTTTGATACTGCTCAGCCTGAAAAACGTCGGGACTATTTGGATCGCACTTTCACTGATGCCTTCTTGGTTATAAATAAAGGCACCCTGATTAGTGAGTACTACCGAAGCCCCATGAATCAAACAACCCGGCATTTGGTTTTTTCGGTAAGCAAGTCCATCACTGCGTTACTCACCGGAATTGTTATTGAAAAATATGGCCTTGATATAACAAAGGCAGTTTCACATTACCTACCCAAGGCCAAGGCAAGCGCCTACGAAGATGCGACCATCCAAGATGTCTTGGATATGTTAGTGAGCGTTGAATTCATTGAGGATTACACACTTAAAGCAGGTGTCTATGCTCGATATCGCAGGGCGATGCTTTTCATGCCACCTTCGAGTGACGAGCTTTTACCGCGTGAAAACTTAGGAGATTTTCTCTTCACTTTGCCAAAAGCTAGCGGGGATCACGGAAGAGTATTTGCGTATCAATCTCCCAACACGGATGTTTTGGGGATGATTCTGGAAGAAGTTTCCCAGACCAGGTTCCCGACTTTGCTCTCAGAATTATTATGGAAACCACTGGGCGCGCAACCTGCCACCGTGACAGTGGATGGAGTTGGCCAATCACGTACTGCTGGTGGAATTGCGTGTACGGCCCACGATCTTGCCTTGCTAGGTGAACTCTTTAGAAATTCTGGGGCTGCAAACGGAGGGCAGATTGTTCCTGAAAAGTGGATTCGCGACATCCGAGAAAATGGAAATTCTGCTGCATGGGATGCTGGCGACTTTGAAACTCTCTTTGATCACGGCCGATACCGAAATAAGTGGTATTCCGATGGCGATGGGGCTTATTGCGCGATCGGCATCCACGGCCAGTGGATTTATGTTGATCCAGCCAGCGAAAGCGTCATCGTAAAAATGTCATGCCAACCCGTGGCCTCAGATGACGAACTCGATACAAGAATTCTCGTATTTATGCGCGATATTGCTGCCTCTTTGCGGTAATTCTGCCTAAGTATCTGGGTGGTTTGCCCAGAGTTGATGTCAACGGCTACCCTGAAGACATGAAACTACGCAGCCTCCTCCTTCGCTGCCGTGGCGGGGTCCTATAACCGGTCCCCTCGTCGCGGGGTTGTGACATACCGGTAACACCCACAAAACCCGCGAATTTAAAGGAGCAAGTAATGAATTATCCAAAGCAATCACCCAGTCCGATGCCTTATGCCCGGTACTCATCATTCATTCCGGTAGATCTTCCTGATCGCACATGGCCAAGCAAAAAAATGACGCACGCCCCCAAGTGGTGCTCGGTGGATTTACGAGATGGCAACCAAGCGCTGATTGATCCTATGGATACGCCCCGCAAATTGGCGATGTTTAAGTTGCTTGTTGCGATGGGATACAAGGAGATTGAAGTCGGATTTCCTAGCGCAAGCCAGACTGATTTCGATTTCGTTCGAAAGATTATCGAAGAGGATTTAATTCCTGACGATGTCATCATCCAGGTACTTACCCAGGCACGCGAACCATTAATTCGTCGTACCTATGAATCCATAAAAGGTTCAAAGCAGGCGATCGTCCATTTGTATAACTCAACATCCACTTTGCAACGTCGCGTAGTTTTTGGCCAGGACAAAGAGGGCATCAAGAAAATTGCCACAGATGGCGCGCAACTTTGCTTAGCTCTCATCGATACCGTACCTGGAACCGCTGTTTCCTTTGAGTATTCGCCAGAGTCTTATACCGGCACCGAAATGGAATACGCGCTCGAAGTATGCAACGCGGTCAATGATGTGTGGAAACCAACTCCATCCTGGAAAACCATCATGAACTTGCCAGCGACGGTGGAAATGGCAACACCTAATATTTATGCGGACTCTATTGAATGGATGTGTCGCAACCTCAATAATCGCGAGAGCGTTGTGGTCTCACTTCATCCGCACAATGATCGCGGTACAGGAGTTGCCGCTGCCGAACTTGGATACCTTGCAGGAGCTGATCGCATTGAAGGAACCCTCTTTGGCAATGGCGAGCGCACCGGAAATGTTTGCCTGGTAACACTTGGCATGAACCTTGTCAGTCACGGAATCGATCCGATGATTGATTTCTCTACGATTGATGACATTCGTCGCACCGTTGAATACGCAAATCAACTTCGCGTACCAGAGCGGCACCCATACGGTGGCGATTTAGTTTTCACCGCTTTTTCTGGTTCGCATCAAGATGCAATTAAAAAGGGTCTTGATCACATGGCCAATGATGCAAAAGTTGCGGGCGTCCCCATTGATGAATTCACGTGGGCCGTACCGTATTTGCCGATTGATCCCAAAGATATTGGTCGCTCCTACGAAGCCGTTATTCGCGTGAATAGCCAGTCCGGTAAGGGCGGGGTTGCTTACATGATGAAGCATGAGCATCACTTGGACCTGCCACGGCGTTTGCAGATTGAATTTAGCAAGGTGGTTCAGGCAAAAACCGATGCCGAAGGTGGAGAAGTTTTGCCCGAGCATATGTGGCGCATCTTTGAAGATGAGTACCTGCCAACAGAGTCTGCAACTTCCCCTAAGACGAATTGGGGCAGATTTAGTCTCAAGGGATTAGAACAGAAATCTGTCTTAGATGAAGATGTCTATCTCACCGTTTCCATCGCCGACCGCGGGGAAATTCAGGAACTCACAGGTCAAGGTAATGGACCAATCGCTGCCTTCTGTAAAATCTTGCAGGATTACGGAGTGGATGTTCGAGTTCTTGATTATTATGAACATGCACTCTCTGCTGGCGGGGATGCAAGCGCAGCTGCGTATCTCGAATGCGCCATCGATGGCGAGGTCTTCTGGGGCGTTGGAATTGATCCCAATACAACGACAGCCTCATTAAAGGCCGTTGTCTCAGCGATAAATCGGGCCATTCGCTAGTTGCTCCCATTACGGTAGGCGCATGAGTCTTTACCGCGATGAGGCAGTTGTCTTGCGTACCCAGAAGCTGGGTGAAGCAGATCGCATCGTCACTTTATTGACGCGCGAACACGGGCGAATTCGTGGGGTTGCAAAAGGTGTTCGACGTACCAAATCAAAGTTTGGTGCACGTCTTGAACCAGGTAGCCACATTGATGTGCAGCTATACGTGGGTAAAACTTTTGACACGGTCACCCAAGTTGAAGCGATCATGAATTACGGAGAAGCAGTCTCTAATGATTATCAACGCTGGACAATCGCCTCTGCTATTTTAGAAACCGCCGAACGATTTACATCTCAAGAACACGAACCTGCGTTGCAGGAGTTTCAACTTGTTGTCGGTGGCCTTCGTGCATTGGCTGAAAATCGTCACGATGCATCTATGATTCTTGATGCCTTCCTCCTGCGTTCCTTATCTATTGGTGGGTATGCGCCTTCGATGACCATCTGTTCTCGCTGTGAGAAACCGGGCCCGCATCGATACTTTTCTTTAGTAGGTGGCGGGAGCGTTTGTTTGGATTGCCGGCCATCGGCTTGTGCAACACCAGCACCGGAAACATTGGTTCTCATGGGCGCACTACTGAGCGCAGATTGGGATCTCGCTGATGCCAGTGAGCGCAAACATCAACGTGAAGCCAGCGGCCTTATTGCGGCATACCTACAGTGGCATTTGGAGCGCGGTCTTCGTAGTCTTCCTCTTGTGGAGCGCGTATGAGTATGCCCAAGATCGCCAAAGAACATATTCCTGCTCATGTTGCGATCGTTATGGACGGAAATGGACGTTGGGCAAAAGAACGTGGCTTGCCTCGCACCGCTGGACATGAAGCCGGAGAGGCCGCTCTCTTTGATGTTGTCGTTGGGGCAATTGATATCGGCGTCAAAGAAATCAGCGCTTACGCATTCTCAACAGAGAATTGGCGCAGATCTCCTGAAGAGGTGAAATTCTTGATGGGTTTCAACCGCGATGTTATTCGTCGCAGACGCGATGAAATGAATGCACTCGGTGTCCGGGTTCGCTGGGTGGGCCGTCCCAATAAGTTGTGGGTGAGTGTACGCAAAGAACTCGAAGCGGCCGAGGAATTGACTGCAAAAAACAAAGTTTTAACGCTCAATATGTGTGTCAATTATGGCGGCCGCTCTGAAATCGTTGATGCGGCTACAGCACTTGCTAAAGACGTTAAACGAGGCAAAATCAAAGCCGATGCAATCACCGAGAAAGTTTTTTCCAAATATTTAGATGAGCCTCTAATGCGTGATGTTGATTTGTTCTTGCGATCATCAGGTGAGATGCGCACCAGTAATTTCTTGCCATGGCAATCGGTATACGCCGAATTTGTTTTTATGGATGTGCTCTGGCCTGATGTAGACCGAAAAGTCTTGTGGCGCGCAATAGAAGAATATGCACGCCGTGATCGCAGATTCGGAAAGGCGTAATGTCTTTTCCTATAAACCCTCCGAGGGAGTTATCCCAGGAAGAATGGGATCTTTGGCAGGAAGGTCCGCTTAACCGTTGGGCGATGCAACATGTCGCGGATTTCATTCCGACCTGTGAAATTCTTCCTAGCCTTTCGCCTTACGTGTGGCCTGAGGAAATTGCTCCGAATGAAAAGATTCAATCAGAGCTTCTCGATTTGTACACAGATGGTTTATTAATTGTTAAACACGGAAAGATTGTTTACGAAAATTATCTCAATGGAATGGTTCTCGATACTCGCCACCTTCTTCAATCGGTCTCTAAATCTATTCTTGGCATCCTCATTGGACAGCTAGTGAGTGAAGGATTGATCGCGACGGATCAAACTATTGGCTACTACCTTCCCCAAATGCAAAACTCAGGTTATTCAGATGCCACAGTACAAAACGCTTTGGATATGTGTGTAGGTGTGAAATTCTCCGAGGAATACCACGACCTCGATTCAGAGATACAGGTCATTGATCGCGTATCGGGGTGGAGGAGTTCTCACTCAGGAGACCCAGAAGGAGTGCGAGCCTTCTTGCCGATGATCTCAAAAGAGCGCGAACATGGAAAGTACTTTCAATATTGCTCTGCAAATACAGATGTACTTGCCTGGGTGGCAGAGGCGGTTACGGGGATACCCTACGTGCAACTTCTCAGTGATCGGATTTGGAAACCGTTGGGTGCTACGTATTCCGCAAATATGACCATGGACAATTACGGGTCGCCACTTGCTAATGGCGGAGTCTCAACAACGCTTCGCGATTTAGCGCTCTTCGGGCAGATGGTTCTGAACGGGGGAGTGATTAATGGTCATCAAATAGCCACCCCTGAGTGGCTTTTGGACACAGTGACAGGCGCGCCTAGTGGGTCGCCAATTGTAGATTCAATGCAAAAAGTGCACCCAGGTGGCTCCTATAGAAATCAATTCTGGATCACTCATGGCGCACACAAAGAAATATATGGCGTGGGAATCTACGGACAACACTTGTGGATTGATCCGGTTACGCAAACAGTGATCGTAAAATTTTCATCGCTGCCTGTGGCAACAACGCCTGAGCATTCACTTGCACATGCAAATCTCTTTAGGGAACTTAGCAGTTAGCGCAGGTTCCAAAGAGTTCGGCAGTATGTCCGACATCGCGGAAACCATTTTCGCTAGCAATGGTCTTTGCCCACTTCTCAATGGCGCCGCCTTCAATTTCTACAGTTTTGCCACAACTTTTACACACTAAGTGGTGATGATGGTTTTCACCGCAGAGACGATAAATAGCTTCGCCATCTTCGCGTCGCAAAATATCTACGAGATTTCCCTCAACTAACGTTTGGAGAGACCGATATACGGTGGTGAGGCCAATTTTTGCCCCATCGCGATGCATCAGTTGGTAGAGCTCCTGCGCACTGGCAAATCCACCGACATGTTCGAGAGTCGCCAATACACCGCTAACGGATTTACGCACTGAAAGCCACGACTAACCACATGATCCCAACGCCCAGTGCAGTTGCAGCGAGTGTCCATTTGGATGGGTGTCTGGAATGTGCTTCGGGCAAGATATGTGAAGTTGCCAAGTAGATAACGAAACCAGAAAATAATGCGAGGTAGAGTGAGAGCCATGAAGAATTTAGTGCGAGATAGGAACCGATAGCGGCGCCGGATAATCGCGCGGCAGCATCAACAACAAGAAGTAATTTAGCCCGTTCACTCCATTGTCCACTTTTGATCAAGAGTGAGACGGTGTTGAGTCCATCGCTAAAGGCATGGACAACAATGGCAAGGAAGACGGCTATACCCAATGCATTACTGACACGGAATGCGACGCCCAGACCTATGCCATCGAGAAAGACATGGCCACCCATGGCAATTGCACCTAAGGTGCCGGCGATGTTGTGGTGTTCGTGATCGTGTCCATAATCAGATTCAGCAGGTTCGTGCGAACCAAATAGTCGCTCCAAAATGTGCAGCAGGAGAAATCCGCCAACGATGGCAATGGAGACGGCCCGAACGCCACCGACTACTTGGTGATTGTCTTTAAAGACTTCCGGCAGAAGATCAAAGCCGACAAGGCCCAGCAGCAATCCAGCTGAAAGTCCCAGCAGCAAGTGGAAGCGATCCTTCGATCGCAACGCAACGTATCCGCCCAGAGTTGTTGCCCCGACCGTTAAGGCGGCAAAGACGATGGCAATGTTCATGGCAAAAAGGTAACAGAAATGAAAATGATTGTCATTTTCACTTTCAAGGGGCTAGGCTCGGTCCATGCTCGCAATTGCCCGCTTTAGCGTCCCCTTGTCTGATGCTGGGCAATTCCAAGCTCAACTCGAGGCAGCGCGTGGTGCTCTGAGTGAATGCGCTGGATACCTAGATGGTGAATCAGGCCAGAATCTTGATGACTCAACTTTGTGGGTCTTGATGACGAAATGGGCAAATGTGGGCTCCTATCGCAGGGCGCTGAGTTCCACGAAAGTGAAAATGGAAGTAATTCCATTATTGGCCCAGGCCCTTGATGAACCCGGTGCCTATGAAAATAGTCAGAGCCAGTAAACTTATTCAATAAGGGTTGCAACTTTCACCAGTTGTTCACCGCCGACAGCCAGCCGGATGGAGATTTGTATGGCCACTGATCGTTTAGAAACCATTGTGAGTTTGGCCAAGCGCCGAGGATTTGTTTACCCTTCCAGCGAAATTTATGGCGGCCTTCGAGCTGCGTGGGATTACGGTCCCCTGGGGATCGAACTCAAGAACAATGTGAAACGTCAATGGTGGAAATCCATGGTCACCGGTCGCGATGATGTTGTGGGATTAGATTCCTGCGTCATCTTGGCGCGCGAAGTATGGGAAGCCTCTGGTCACGTCTCAACTTTCTCTGACCCGCTCACTGAATGTACGTCATGTCACAAGCGCTATCGCGCTGATCATTTGGAAGAAGCATTTGCAGCTAAAAATAAGCGCCAACCTGAATCTTTGGCAGAAGTAAATTGCCCAGCATGTGGCAACAAGGGTCAATTCACTACGCCAAAACAGTTCTCAGGATTGCTCAAGACTTACCTTGGACCGGTCGAGGATGAATCTGGTTTAGCGTACTTGCGTCCTGAGACCGCCCAAGGAATCTTTATCAACTTCGATAACGTAGCAACAACATCGCGGAAGAAGCCGCCATTTGGCATTGGCCAAATTGGTAAATCTTTCCGCAACGAAATTACTCCAGGAAACTTTATTTTCCGTACTCGCGAATTCGAGCAGATGGAAATGGAATTTTTTGTTGTGCCAGGGACCGACGAAGATTGGCATCAATATTGGCTCGATACTCGGATGGCTTGGTATACAGATCTTGGTATTAACCCAGAGCGTCTTCGCATTTACGATCACCCAAAAGAGAAGTTGTCGCATTATTCCAAACGGACTGCAGATATCGAATACAAATTTGAATTTGCTGGCACTGAATGGGGAGAACTTGAAGGCATTGCCAACCGTGGTGATTTCGACCTCAAAGCCCACTCGTCAGCATCGGGCAAAGATCTCTCTTGGTTTGATCAAGAAAAGAATGAGCGATGGACTCCTTATGTCATCGAACCCGCAGCAGGAGTTGACCGTTGCACACTTACTTTTTTGATGGACGCCTTTACTGAAGATGAGGCCCCCAATAGCAAGGGCGAAATGGAAAAGCGTGCCGTGCTCAAACTTGATCATCGTCTGGCGCCCGTTAAGGCTGCAGTGTTGCCTTTATCTCGCAATGCCGATCTCTCGCCAAAAGCGCGCGATCTCGCTGCGCAGTTACGTAAGAATTGGAATATTGATTTCGATGATGCCGGTGCTATCGGTCGTCGTTATCGTCGCCAAGATGAAATCGGAACCCCGTATTGCATCACCGTGGACTTCGACACTCTCGATGACCACGCTGTAACAATTCGCGACCGCGACACCATGGGACAAGAGCGCATTGCACTTGATCAAGTAGAGGCATGGTTAGCGCCACGACTTCTCGGGTCATAAATCCCTTAACCCTTCGGTTAGCTACGGGGGATTATTCAATTAATCCGCCTGTGGTCTTGGCTCCGATGGCGGGCATTACTAATGCTCCCTTTCGCACTCTCTGTCGCGAACAAGGTGCTGGCCTTTTTGTTTCTGAAATGGTGACGGCACGTGCCTTGATTGAACGCCGTCCGGAAACGCTTCGCATGATTGTGCCCGGCAAAGGTGAGTGGCCTCGATCCGTTCAGTTATATAGCGTGGATCCCGATGCGATGAAAGCTGCTGTAACAATGCTGGGAAGTGAAAACTTAGCCGACCACATTGATATGAATTTTGGTTGCCCCGTGCCTAAAGTAACGCGCAAAGGTGGGGGAGCCGCTCTGCCTTATAAACGCCGGCTTTTTTCTGCAATTGTTGGAGCGGCGGTAGAAGCGGCCAAACCATTTGGAATACCTGTCACTGTGAAGATGCGAATCGGCATTGATAGCGATCATGAAACGTATTTAGAGGCCGCAACCACTGCAGCGAATCTCGGCGTTAATTGGGTGGCTCTTCATGCAAGGACCGCGGCTCAGATGTATGAAGGAAAATCGGATTGGAGTGCAATCACCCGCCTTGTTGAGCACCTCAAACCCACGGGAGTGCCCGTGTTAGGTAATGGAGATATTTGGAGCGGCGCCGATGGCATGGCCATGATGAATGAAAGCGGATGTGCGGGTGTTGTTGTAGGTCGCGGTTGTCTAGGCCGTCCTTGGCTATTTACTGATTTAGTTGCTGCGTTTGCGGGGGATGAAACCAGGCACCTTCCTACTCTTTTTGAAGTGCGCGAGATTATGTTTCGTCACGGAGAATTAATCGTTGACTACTTCGAATCTGAAGAACGTGGCTGTCGTGATTTGCGCAAACATATGGCTTGGTATCTCAAAGGTTTTAGAGTCCATAGCGCGCTTCGTCGTCAATTTGGAATGGTCTCCACCCTGGCAGAATTTCGCGGACTTCTTGATCAGCTTGTTGATCAGCCTTATCCAATTTCAGTAGGAGATGCGCCTCGCGGACGTACTAGCCATGGCCGACCGGTCACGCTTCCTGATGGATGGCTTAAGGATCCTGACGAGTTAGCACATGTTGAACTCGAAGATGCATTTTCGGGCGGTTGAGATGTTTGCTTTCAAAATATTTCGCAAAGTGGTGGGTGCTTTTATTTTGTTGGTGCTCGTGGTTCCGACCTTTGTCGTCATAAAAACCTATTACGCCGCGCATAACCAAACTATTGCTCACGCCGATGTAGCCGATGTAGCCGATGTAATAGTGGTTCTGGGTACTGCCCAATTCAATGGAGTCCCTACGCAGGCACTGGAAGCGCGACTCATTGAGGCAAAACGAGTTTTTGATCTTGGTGAAGCACCCGCGATTATTACCGTGGGCGCTGGCGCGCCAGGTGACCGCACAACTGAGGCAGCATCTAGCAAAGCCTGGTTGCTTGCACATGGCATTAAGAAGTCAGCAGTGATGGCAATTGAAAAAGGGCGGGACACATTCGTTAGCACTCAAAGTTATATCGCAGAGATGAAGCGCAGAAATATCCATAGCGTTCTGATCGTTACTGATCCCTACCACTGCTTTAGAGCCACGACGATTGCCAACGATATGGGCGCAAAAAGCTACTGCTCGCCGGTGCGAACCGGCCCTAATTCCCTAGGGAAGGTCTCCTTTCATTATTTAATTCGAGAGACAGGCGCTTATTTAGCCTACGTAACGTTGGGGCGTCGCGGGATTCATGTGAGTGATCACCTTGGTCAGTAATAACATTGGAGATATGAACGGCTATAGCGAGAGCGATTTAGAACGTTTTGTTTATGAACCAGCAAAACGTTCCGGTCGCACAGAATTTATGCGAGATCGCGCTCGCGTCATTCACTCAGCATCCCTTCGCCGCCTTGGCGCTAAAACCCAAGTTGCCGTGCCCGGGGAGAATGATTTCCAACGCACACGACTGACTCATTCACTAGAAGTCGCGCAAATTGGTCGTGAGCTCGGTGATTCACTCGGGGCCGATCCTGATCTTCTCGACACGTCATGTTTATCTCACGACCTTGGGCATCCACCTTTTGGTCACAATGGCGAGGGTGCATTGGCAATACTCGCCGAAGGTTGTGGAGGTTTTGAAGGTAATGCGCAGAGTTTTCGTTTACTAACTCGTCTTGAGGCGAAAACGCTGACACCTCATGGCCGCTCTGTCGGTCTGAATCTTTCGAGGGCATCACTGGACGCCGTGACGAAATATCCGTGGGGGAAATCTGAAGGCGTTAGAAAATACGGCGTCTATGACGATGATTTAGAAATATTTAGCTGGATGCGATCAGCCACTCCAGATAGGGCGCGCTGTATTGAGGCGCAAATTATGGATTGGTCAGATGATGTTTCCTATTCGGTGCATGACCTAGAAGATGCACTAGTAGCTGGGCAATTGACTATTGCCCAATTTGAAGCGGATCTTCCTTTGCTTCATAAGGTTATGCGCGAGGATTATGGAATCGACGTCACGGAATCTGATGCCCGAGACGCGTTGGCGAGATTGCAAAAACTCTCATGTTGGCCGGCACATTATGACGGCACTCATAAATCACTGGCACGCGTAAAAGATTTGACGAGCCAACTGATCGGGCGCTTTGTACTTTCGGCTGAACTCGAGACGCGCAGAATCCATGGTGACGGAAAATTGACGCGGTATTTCGCTGATCTGGAAGTTCCTATGGAGCAACGTATTGAAGTAGGTCTCCTTAAATCAGTGGCAGGGCATTACCTGATCAGCGCCCCATTTGCCCAAGAGCGTTATGCCAAACAACGGGTGGTCATTACGCAATTAGTTGAAGCCCTTTATGAAAGTGCACCCATTGCCCTTGACTCACTTTTTCTTGAAGATTGGCATCGCGCCTCTTCGGACTCGCAAAGATTGCGGGTGGTGATCGACCAGATCGCGAGTTTGACCGATCCTGGCGCCTACGCTCTTCACGCGCGGCTGATCTCGCACCCAGGATAGGCAGGATAGGTAGGATCGGGACTTATGAGCGGTCGAATCAATGATGAGGATGTTGCCTACATCCGTGACCGAGCGCCGATTGATGAGATCGTCGGGGATTATGTACAACTCAAAAATGCCGGCGGCGGACAGAAAAAAGGTTTATGCCCCTTTCACGATGAGAAATCACCTTCATTCCATGTAACCCCAAGTAAAGGTTATTTCCATTGCTTTGGCTGTCAGGTGGGCGGGGACGTCATCGCTTTTGTGATGAAGATTGATCACCTTTCCTTTACTGAAACGGTAGAGCGCCTGGCAGAACGCATCGGATACACCTTGCGATATGACGAGAATTCCACGGGTAAATCCACACCACCGGGCCAGCGATCTCGTTTGATCGCCGCGAATGCTGCAGCGGCTAAGTTCTATCAAACGCAACTCAATGAATCATCAGGTGCACAATTTGGTCGTGACCTTTTAACAAAACGTGGATTCGATAAAGCCGCTTGCGCAACTTTTGAAGTCGGCTATGCACCGGATGAATGGGATGCGCTGACTAAGCATTTGCGGGCACAAGGATTTAGCGTTGAAGAACTTGAAGTAGCTGGACTTTCCAAGATGGGGCAACGCGGACCGATTGATCGCTTCCGAAATCGTTTGACTTGGCCTATTCGCGATATTTCAGGTGACGTAGTCGGTTTTGGCGCTCGCAAGTTAGCCAGCGATGATGTGGATAGTGGACCGAAATATCTCAACACCCCCGAGACTCCAATTTATAAGAAGAGTCAGGTTTTGTATGGGCTAGATATTGCTAAGAAAGAAATTGCCAAGAAGCGTCAAGCAGTAATCGTTGAAGGGTACACAGATGTAATGGCCGCTCACTTAGCGGGAATTCCTACTGCTGTTGCTACCTGCGGTACTGCATTTGGTACTGATCACATTCGCATCTTGCGCCGCTTATTAATGGATGATGATGCATTTCGCGGTGAAGTGATCTTTACTTTCGATGGTGATGCCGCGGGTCAAAAAGCGGCTCTCCGAGCATTTAATGATGATCAGAAATTTGTTACCCAAACTTTTGTTGCGGTTGAGCCAGATGGTTTAGACCCGAGCGACCTTCGCCAACAAAAAGGTGATCTTGCCTTGCGTGACCTCATTGCACGTCGTGTCCCACTTTTCGAATTTGCTATCCGCACAGAACTCAAGCAGCACAAGTTGGATTCGGCAGAGGGTCGCGTCAATGCACTCAATGCTGCGGCCCCACTTGTGAGTCAGATCCGTGATAAATCTTTACGCCCCGAATACACCAGGCTCTTGGCTGGGTGGTTAGGCGTTGAAGTAGAAACCGTTTCTGCCGTCGTTGCGCGTTCGGTAAAGAGTCTGCCTGCCGTTGAAAGCACCGACCTGGTCGTTGATGCCGATTGGCGTCCAAATCCTTCCGAACCACGATTGGCCCTCGAGCGAGAAGTATTGAAATCACGCCTACAAATGCCAGATTTGGCAAAGGGTTGGAAGGATATTGAATCCGACGCCTTCACGCATCCGGCCTATAAACAATTGCGCTTTGTCATTGATCAACATGGTGATTCCTCGGTACGAATGGATGCGATAGATGATGTGAATATGAAATCGCTGATCGCAGAACTTTCTGTGGAGCCCATCCGCTCCGACGGCGAGGTTTCTGCCAGATATGTGGAATCCATTATTGCCAGGCTTCGCGAGGTAACAATGAGTCGGGCCATAGCCGAAGTGAAATCCACCCTCCAGCGCCTTAACCCCGTCACGCAGGAGGTCGAATACACCGCCTTGTTCACCGAACTCGTGGGATTAGAGGCAACACGGCGAACTTTGCATGATTTGGCGCTGGGAGAACTCTAATTTCTCCCATTAATCCAATGAACAAGTGGTTTTCATGTGATTTACTCGTGAATTAG
Source organism: uncultured Actinomycetes bacterium (assembly GCA_903834145.1). Classification (GTDB taxonomy): domain Bacteria; phylum Actinomycetota; class Actinomycetes; order Nanopelagicales; family Nanopelagicaceae; genus QYPT01. Next base: position 55,422 of record CAILHY010000032.1, on the reverse strand, counting down.
AAGGAGCGCCTATGGTGCGCTAGAGTTTGCGCCTGCGCCAGATGCAGTAGTCCCTGATAGCTCAATTGGCAGAGCAGCCGGCTGTTAACCGGCAGGTTCTTGGTTCGAGTCCAAGTCAGGGAGCAATTCACAGGTTCACCGTTTATTCTTCGGGACATGACAACAATGCGCACTCACCTTCGATCCGTCGTTGCCTCGTGGCGAAACCAATCTCCTGCTATCCGCCTGATTCGTTTCTGGCTTGGTGTTACATGGATTTATGGTGGTTGGGACAAGGCAACAGATCCGGGCTTCCTGGGTAAGACATCCACCACATCTATTAGCAAGCAATTAATCGGCTACTCGAAATCATCTCCACTTGGATTTCTCTTTCGCCACATGATTGAGCGCTCCACAGCAATCGGCGTTATGGTCATGATTTTGGAATTCGCAATTGGTATCGCGACTTTGCTATGGATTGCTCCAACGATGACCGCCTTTGTCGGGTTCACGATGTCCCTCGGTTTGTGGATTGCAGTGACATGGCATGTGAAGCCCTATTTCTTAGGCAGCGATACGGCGTATGCAGTTTTGTGGCTTGCCTACTTTCTTCACCTTGTGGGGAAGCGACGTAAAATCGATGTCTCCTTGGATCGGCGCGGAGCAATCCGTATTGGAGCCGTCGGTGTCGCAGCGATTGCCGCAATGCTCGTGGGACGGGGTGCTCAAAAGAGTGCTGCCGGAACATCCACGGGAAGTGGTTCAACCAGTGGCAAGCAACTCATCAAATTAGCGGATTTTCCCGTAGGTCAGACTCATGAATTCTCTACACCGGATGGGCAACCAGCCATTGTCTTTCGCACCAAAAATGGGGTCTTTGCTTATTCGGAAGTGTGCACCCACCAGGGCTGCACCGTTGCGTATTCGCCAGCAGATAAGGCTCTTCTTTGCCCATGCCATGGCGCAGCGTATGACCCATTTAATTCCGCTGCCGTGCTCGGCGGGCCCACAAATACTCCGCTTTCTTCAGTGAAAGTTGCAATAAGTGGGGCGTGGGTAGTTCTGGTCTAACACCTGCAATAATTTGGAGATTCTGAGGAAACTTTCAGATTACTAAGGTCTATTTCAAAGTATTCCGATATAGCGTCTGACTTGTTACAACTACGAAAGGTCACTCACTCGTGCATATGTCATTGTCTTCCCTGAAAAACAAATTCGCTCATTCCACTGGACTCAAAGTTGGTGTGGCATTTGTGCTCGGCGCATCCCTTGCAAGCGGGATTGCAACGGCGGTAACCCCACCTGTGGCAGCAGTGAAAGCCTGCGTAGATACCAAGACTCAAGCAATGTATTTAGCAGTTAATGGCACCTGTATCAAGACCCGCACACTGGTGGACTTAGGCACTGGCGGAATTAGCGTGAAGGCGATTGCCGCAGCAGTGACACCTAGTGTTGTTTCGATCAATGTGGTCACTCCATCGGGATCTGGAACAGGATCAGGTTCCATCATTCGAACGAGCGCTACATCAAGTTATATTTTAACAAATAACCACGTGGTTGAAGGTGCCGCATCAGGTGGGACTATTACCGTTCAATTCAATAACGGAGACATGTCTCCGGCAACGATTGTCGGTCGCGATACCACATACGACCTTGCCGTTGTGAAAATTCAAAAAGGCAACTTGCCCGTTATTCAATTTGGTGATTCATCCCAGCTCAGTATCGGCGATCCAGTCGTGGCAATTGGTTCACCACTGGGATTAGCAAGTACGGTCACAAGTGGAATCGTCTCCGCCCTTAATCGCCCAGTCACAACGGGAAGCGTTGGCGCGGAGTCCTACATTGATGCGATTCAAACTGATGCAGCAATTAACCCAGGCAACTCGGGAGGTGCACTCTTGGATGCGCAAGGTCGCATTGTTGGCGTGAACTCTGCAATTGCAACACTGACATCGGGTGGGCAAAGCGGAAGCATCGGTCTTGGATTCTCAATTCCTATCAATGAAGCAAAACGCATCGCCAATGAAATTATTGATACAGGAACATCTACACGACCAGTATTGGGCGTCTTCTTTGACACGACCTACACAGGTGTTGGCGCAAAGATTCTCAAATTGAGTCCGGGTGAAGGTGCCGACAAGGCCGGTATTCCAGCAGGTGGAATCATTACGTCCATTGACGGCTTCCGTATTGCCGATCAAATCAGTGCAATAGTGCGTATTCGATCTTATGCTCCGGGGGCAACTACCTCAGTAGCTGTGACACTTGCCGATGGAACCTCGAAGACTTTCAAAGTTATTTTGGGATCCGCGCCATCAAATTAATCGTGCACTTTGAGTTGACCAGGATAGAGTGAGACATGGCTTTATTTCGATTGCATGTCTCCCTTCCTGATCGACCAGGATCACTTGGGGCTGTTGCATCCGCTATTGGTTTTGCGGGGGGCGATATCCGCGGGCTGGTCGTTATGAAAAGTGAAGACGGCCGAGGTTATGACGACATTACCGTGGCGATTCCTGGAAATGATCCGACTGATTTGCTCAACATCCTTGGCGATATCGGGGGAGTAGAAGTTCTTAAAGTCCTACCCGTTGAATAACGCTTGCACCTGCGCTCGGAAGTGAAGTAAAAAACCGCGGTTTCTTGTAGCCATTCTTCTCGAATGCCTGCGCAATTGCAGAAATAGTGCGATCTGACTCTTTTGAATGGATCAGTGCAATAGCACTTCCTCCAAAACCTCCACCAATCATGCGAGCACCTAAAGCACCTTGAATCATGGCCTCGTCCACCGCCACATTGAGCTCGGGGCACGAGACCGTGTAATCATCACGTAGGGATGTATGTGAGGCGCTGATGATCTGACCCAAAGTAACAAAGTTATTTTCTTCTAGCGCTGCAACTGCCTGATGCACCCGCACCATTTCACTGATGCCGTGAGTTGCACGTACAAATTCGTTGGCAGTGAGTTCGTTTTTCCGCGCAAGGAGATCGGGCATAGATATATCGCGCAATGCCTTAACGCCAAATTTCTTAGCGACGGCTTCGCAGTCTGCGCGACGTTCGGCATATCCGCCATCAACAAGTGCATGATGTACTTGAGTATCGATCACCAGAAGTTCAAGTCCATTGGAAGCTAAGTCAATAGGAATTTGTTGAGTAGAAAGATCGCGAGTATCAAGGAGCAAGGCATAACCCTCTTGCGCCATCAAGGAAACGGATTGATCCATAATCCCACAGGGCATTCCGACATATTCGTTCTCTGCTCGCTGAGTAATTCTTGCGAGTGCTTGAAGGGTGTGCCCCTGGGTAAAGAGATCGTTGACTGCTACAGCGATGCTGCACTCCAGCGCTGCCGAAGATGAGAGTCCAGCACCGAGCGGTACCTGTCCATCGATGAACAAATCAACTCCTGATGAAATCTGCATTGCCCACAGAACGCCTAGTGCGTAACGCTCCCAATCTCCCTTTCCGGAGGGGTTGAGCTCAGGGATGGATGTCTCAAATATTTGACCCGGACGTTGATGAGAGAGAACGCGGATTATGGAGTCCTCACGTTTTCTCATTGCCACAGTGGTGTAATCATGAATCGCAAAGGGCAAAACGAAACCGTCACTAAAATCTATGTGTTCACCAATTACATTTACGCGCCCAGGTGCCTTCGCAATAAGGTCAGGTTCGTGGTGAAATATGCGAACAAATTCTTCCAGAATGTTCATATGAGTTCCAAGGCATGCGCGGAATCCAGAACCATCTGCGCAATATCTCTAGTAGGAGCCCAGGACAATAATGTTTTGGCACGAGAAATATCAGCGACAAGAACCGCCGGATCGCCGTCGCGTCTCGGGGACTTTCTTCGATGAACTTCACGCGCTAAGGCAGCCGATGCGGCATCAATTACTTCAAAGACAGAATATCCGCGTCCACTTCCTAAATTAATTATCGTATGGGTGGGCGAATTTAGCGCGCCCAGGGCTTTTATGTGCGCTTCAATAAGATCAACAACGTGAACGTAGTCGCGGATGCAGGTTCCATCAGATGTGGGCCAATCTGTGCCAAAAACACTGACGGGGTTCTCTTGTGTACTTCGTAAAACGTTGGGGATCAAATGGGTTTCTGGACTGTGGCGCTCAGCAAGCCACCCTTGTGACGTTGATAGTGCTCCAGCAACATTGAAGTATCTCAAACTAATTGCAGAAAGTCCGTAGTGATCTGATTCCACGGCCAACATTTCATCGATGCGCGCTTTTGTCGCACCGTATGGGTTAGTAGGCAGGGTGGGATCTGTTTCAAGAATAGGAGTAGTGAGCGGCTCTCCGTAGGTGGCAGCCGAGGATGAGAAAACCATTCTTGTGATGCCAGCTTTTCGCATACCGTCCAAGAGGATGCGAGTGCCTTCAACATTGACTGACCAATACAAGTCTGGTTTAAGAACCGATTCACCCACGAGAGACTTTCCAGCGAAATGAATGACGGCATCACATTCTTTCAGCGCCGTGGTCACATCATCTGGATTGAGTATTGATCCTTCAATGAATGTGGCAGAAGATGAAATTGCATCACGGTGACCAGTGCTGAGGTCATCTAATACGGTGACATCAAACCCTTTTTCAATCAGCATTCTCACAGCGGTGGATCCGATATAGCCGGCTCCACCGGTCACAAGAATTCTCATTATGACCCGAGTACGACGTCTCGAAGTTGTTGGGCCGATTGTTCTGGCTTCATATCCATAATAAATGCTCCCATTGCAGATTCCGATCCTGCTAGGTATTTCAACTTTCCAGGCGCCCGACGGATACATGTGATCTGCCAATGTAATCGCAACAGATCGCGACCTTGGCGAACAGGGGCTTGATGCCATGCCGCGATGTATGCCATGGGAATCCCAAAAACTGCATCGAGACGTTTGAGAACTTCAAGAGCAACCGAGGCAAAGGCGTCGCATGCTGCTGGGGAAAGTTCGGTCATGTCGGCAACAGGAACGAGTGGAGTGACGTGGATTTCAAAGGGGTATCGAGCCGCGTAAGGCGTGAACGCAATCCAATGCTCATTTCTTGCAATGATGCGAACTTCGTCTTTAATCTCACGAGCAACGAGATCATCGAAGAGAACTCTCCCCGTATCTTCTCTATATTTTTGCGCCGCGGATAACATTCGTTCCACCCGAGAAGGCAGGAATGAATACGCATAAATTTGGCCATGAGGATGCGAAAGAGTGACTCCGACTTCTTCGCCGCGGTTTTCAAAGGGAAAGATTTGTTCAATGAAATCTAATTGTGAAAGCTCTCGAGTGCGATCGCGCCAGGCTTCAAGAACGGTACGTACTTGATGCTCGGAAAGATCCGCAAAAGAATTTCCATGCTCAGAGGTAAAGCAGACGACTTCACATTTACCTGCAGCAGGTGCGTTTGGCGTTTGTGGTCCGAGGCGATCGGGAAGTTCCCATCCATCTCCAGGTGCCCGAAGTGAAGGTGCTCGATTATCAAAGACCACTACTTCATAAGTTGAGTCGGGGATCTCTGTAAGAAGATCGCCCACTGTTGGACACAAGGGGCATAATTCTTTAGGTGGCAGGAAAACTCGACCTTGACGGTGCGGGGCAATCGCAACCCATTCGTTGACCAATGAATCAAGACGCAATTCACCGATACCCGGTTGATCCTCTTGAGGGCGTTGATCGGCCGCCGTTCGAGTTTGCCCTTGGGTGTCGTAGTAACGAATAGTCCTGCCATCGGACATGGTTCGGTCGTTGCGGATGATGCCGTTGGATAGCGGGTGCGAATGAGTCATAGTGCGCTCACTCTACCCAGTCGAAGCTCCGCTCTATCGCCTTTTTCCAACCTCTAAATCCCGCTTCGCGAGTCGGCAGGTCGCTCTTAGGCGCCCACTCTCTATCAATTTTCCATTGGTTCTTAAGTTCTTCAACGCTATTCCAAAATCCGACTGCTAGGCCTGCTGCATACGCAGCGCCCATGGCAGTGGTTTCAATAATTCGCGGACGCTTCACGAGAACTCCCATGATGTCGGCTTGCATTTGCATGCATAATTCATTGGAGGTAATTCCTCCGTCAACGCGCATGTAAGTTAACTCCACCCCACTGTCGGCGACCATCGCATCAAGAATTTCTTTAGTTTGGTAGCAAATTGCTTCGAGTGTTGCCCGAGCAATATGGGATTTTGTTGTTGCTCGAGAAAGACCAACTATGACTCCGCGAGCATCACTTCGCCAGTACGGGGCAAAGAGGCCAGAAAAAGCTGGTACAAAATAAACCCCGCCACTATCCTCAACACTCGACGCGAGGGTTTCGACTTCACTTGCCGATTGAATAATGCCTATCTGATCGCGTAACCATTGCACGGCCGAACCCGTGACAGCCACCGATCCCTCCAGCGCGTAATGGACGGGTTTGCTTCCTAGTTGATACAAGACAGTGGAAAGCAATCCATGGTGGGATCGAACAATTTCTGTTCCAGTATTCACGAGCGCAAAGTTTCCGGTGCCGTAGGTGGTCTTTGCATCGCCGATCTCAAAGCAGACTTGACCGACCATGGCCGCTTGTTGATCTCCCAGAATTCCAGCGATCGGTACTGCTGCGCCAAGAAATCGATCGCTACGTGTGTGCGCATAAATCTCAGAAGATGATCGAATAACGGGCAAAATATTTCGGGGGATTGCAAATATCGCTAGTAGTTCCTCATCCCAATCCATAGTTTCAAGATTGAGTAACAAGGTACGTGACGCGTTGGTCACGTCGGTGACATGGACCCCGCCATTAATTCCACCCGAAAGGTTCCAGAGAATCCAAGAATCGATAGTTCCGCACATAGCGGTGCCTGATGAGATGGAGGTTGCAACCTCGGGCACATGGGAGATCAGCCAAGCGATTTTACTTGCAGAAAAATAGGGAGCAATAGGTAGCCCTGTTCGGTGGCGCACTTGGTTGTGAATTTCGGGGGAGAACGCCTGACAGTATTCGGCGGTCCGCATGTCCTGCCAGACGATGGCATTGTGTAGCGGTTTTCCCGTGAGCCGATCCCAGATCACTGTGGTTTCACGTTGATTAGTGATACCAATAGCCGAGAGCTGCCCGGCCGATATTCCTGCGGTTGCAAGAGCGCGAAGCGCTACTTCTTGGCAACGCTCCAAGATTTGTGAGGCGTCATGTTCGACCCATCCAGGGTTTGGAAAGTGTTGGTCGTGTTCGGATTGGGCGCTTGCGAGAATGTTTCCACTGTGGTCGAAAATAATAAAGCGAGTACTGCTAGTGCCCTGGTCCAGACTCCCGATGTAAGACGACATTCAACTACACCCCCTGTTACTCTTACCCTAATGGGCAAGAGGTAGAAAATGGGAGAAGATGTTTAATTCGCGTTTGGATCCGAACCAACGAGAGAACGCACTCCACGCCCTTGAAACTCAGAATTTTGATGTGTTAGTAATCGGTGGTGGAGTAACAGGAGTCGGTACCGCCTTAGATGCCGCCTCACGCGGGCTACGGGTCGCCCTTGTCGAAGTTAATGACATTGCCAGCGGGACTTCGAGTCGCTCCAGCAAATTGATTCATGGCGGACTTCGTTACCTTGAACAATACGATTTCAAGTTAGTTCGCGAAGCACTGCAGGAGCGCGAAGCCCTGGTTACCGTGTTGGCTCCCCATTTAGTTAAACCGGTAGCTTTTCTCTATCCATTGCATGAAAAAATTAAAGATCGCACTTATGTAGGTGCAGGGCTTGCTCTTTATGATGTTTTGCGAGGATTCAACCGTGCACTTCCCTGGCACAAACACATTAGCCAAAAGAGCATCGCGGCGATTGCGCCCTCACTTCGCCCAGATATTGTGACCGGCGCAATCAAATACTTTGATGCTCAAGTTGATGATGCCCGCCACACAATGATGGTTGCCCGAACAGCTGCTCGACATGGCGCCGTTATTGCAACGCGCGTTCGTTGTGAGTCTCTCATATTCGAGGGCAAGAAGGTTATTGGAGTGGTGGCCACAGACACCGTGAGCGGCAAGAAAATAAACATCGCAGCTGCAGTCACCATTATGTGTGCTGGAGTGTGGAGCGATGAGTTACACGCAAAATTTGGGTTAAAAGCTGGATACGAAGTACGAATGAGTAAAGGTGTTCACATAGTTTTGCCCAAGTCAGCAATAAATTCGCAGTCGGGGATTATTCTCAAGACCCCTACCTCAGTGCTCTTTGTGATTCCATGGAATAACGAATGGATTGTCGGCACGACTGACACCGAGTACACCGGTGATCGAAATGAACCTCTAGCGCTTCGTGAGGATGTTGAGTACATCCTTAATCAAGCCAATAGAGTTCTTAAGCCAAAGTTGAGTGAAGCCGAAATTATCGGAGTTTATGCAGGGCTTCGACCACTGGTATCAAGAAAAGCAGACTCTTCCACATCAAAGCTCTCTCGCGAACACACAGTGGACCGCCCGGCTCCAGGATTTGTGAGCATTGCAGGTGGGAAGTACACGACTTATCGCATCATGGCCACTGATGCCGTTGATATTGCCTCAAAGGAACTCAAGCGAGCAGTTCCTAATTCAGTTACGGATAAATTGCCGATTGTCGGAGCCGATGGATATTTGGCGCTCATGCAGCAAATTCCTGCACTTCAAAGCGAATCAGGGCTGAGCGCTGCAACCATTGAACACTTGCTCAATCGTTATGGATCACTCATCAGTGAGATCCTTGAGTTGATTGCAAGTGATGTTTCACTTGCAACGTCCTTGCATCCAAGTTTCCCTTACATTAAAGCTGAAATTCTTTACGCTGTAACTCATGAAGGTGCTCAAAGTGTCGATGATGTCATTTCGAGACGCACACGCTTAACTTTTGAGGCTCCAGAAAACGCTGAAACTTTAGTACTACAGATTGCCGACATTATTGCTCCTGCACTGGGGTGGAATAAGAATGAGAAACAACTTTCCATTGATGAGTACATGGCAATTGTTCATCGTGAGCGGGAAGCAGTCGCTTCGCTTTTTGAAGATAAGAGCGCAGTTAATTCCTGATCTGGTTCTTGCATGAATCAACGACAGGAGCAGGTGTCGTTGTTGGCTTGGGTGTCGTTGTTGGCTTGGGTGTCGTTGTTGGCTTGGGCGTGGGGATCACACCTTGTGTAATTGTTAGAGTCACTGGTGCCGAACTCGTTGCATGAGTTCCTGAAACATCTTTGAAGACAACTGATCCACTCCATGAACCTGCAGGAATTGCCTTCACTGTTAAAGTCCAGTTTCCACTCGATGCCCTCACCGCGCTTTGCGTCAAGGCGATGGGTGAGGCAAAAGGCTGGTCTGGAACAAATGAAACTGTGCCGGTAACGACTGGATTGCCTGTAGGCCGATTGACGCTAACGTTAAAGATAACGGGTTTATTTGTATCGCTGGCGGTGAAGGAATTAATGATTGTCGTACTTGGTTCTTGAACCGGCATTAGGTCGGCAACCTCTGGAAGCCAAGTTCCTTTTATTAAATCTAGGAATGTGCTGGGCGTACCGCGAAAAACATCTAAATCCAAACGCGTACCTGGTACCCCATATTTACTGGCGATCCCACATGAGGTGTACTGCCACATGCTCCAGGAAACAGAGCAATTTGATGTAGTCCATGAATGAACAAAACATCCCCCATTTTTCTGACCGGGTTGAGCAAGCGGATCAGCGGGATTAATTCCGTAATGTGCCAGCCAGAGTGGGTATTTGGTGAGGTCTGCACTTCGCATCATCGCGGTTTCCAGGAATTGCGGATAGGAATAAAGGATCGGGGTTCGCCCTGTGCGCAGATTCAACGTGGCAAGCCAGGTTGTAGCCCAAAGAGTTACTGCATTTCGTGATGCGTATTTCGCGCAATTGCCGTTACTAGCAACTCGAACGCAGTTCTGTTCAAGGTCCAGAGCGAAGGAGAGATCACGGTTGTTGTAGCCGCCAATACTTGCCAAACGCCAGATGGCCCGCTGGGCTTGTGCCATTGCATCATTGATAATGACCGATGGATCTGTGGAGTCGGGCAATGTGGCGTAGTAATAAAAACCGGTGACTATTCCTGCTGCTTGTGCGGCATTGTGATCCATAACCACATACTTCAACGCTTGAGCATCAGAGGAATCGCGAGAATCAGCAGCCTTGATCATGACAAAGCGCACACCGGCAGAATACATTTTGGTGAAATCAATCGGCGCATCATTGGGATGTTGCCAACGACTGATGTCCACCCCGTGAATACGTCCACCAGGTCCAGCAAGATCCATCAGAGTCGTGCTGTCTACATTTGCCATCTCAGGTATTTGCTTAATAACAATGGACCTAGGAAGTGAAAAGATTGTCGTGTTACCAACTTTTGTGAATACACGATATTTTACGCTGGCACTGAGCGCAGTGGCCACCGCTTCGATCTTCCAAGCACCACCTGATGTGGTTTTGCTGGAGAGATCTGAAGTCTGCCATTTCTTATCGAGTTCTACTTGAACACAAACCTTGAGGCCAACTTTGGCCGGCTTTAGGATTCCATACATCGTGACAATCGGTTCAGTTGTACTTGGCGTTTGCTTGAGCGTGAGAGAGAGCGTGGCAGATGCGCCGACGGCAGGAGAAAGATCAACGCTCATAATTGCCACAAGAAGTGTGGTAAAAATAATCAAAAGTCGATTTCGCAAGATTTATTATTCTTTCTCGACAATAGTGAGCTCAACGCCAAAGACTTCCTGGATGGCACTCTGTAGCGCCAATCGATGGCTATCTCGAATTGATGAATACTCGTGGCCGGTTGCGAATTTTGAACTGTCAGAAAAATCTAGCATCAACGTAGATTCTGTGAGACTTTCGAGTCTTGCATCAAAGAAGGCAATCCATGCGATTCGGTTCTTGCGCTCCAGGCGATCCAGAACCTCTGTCCAACCGGCTCGAAGTTCTAACAGGTTCATATTCGTGACGATACCCGACTCACATGCATATTGAAGAGTTTTTGGTTCCTGCAGGTCTATAAGGGGTGGCGGGGTGCGCCAATCCATTTGAAGTATTCCCCTGCCATAAGTACGCGCAAATTTGTGCGGCGATCAGGAATCAAGTTGAGCTGTTGGGCAACTCGCGCAACGATCTGTTCTACGGCTTTTTCACTGACAAATCGAGTTCTCCCAATTTCGGAGTTACTCAAACCTGTAGCAACGAGGCGCAAAGTTTCGATTTGAGTATTGGTGAGTTTGTGAAGAACCGATGTAAAGGCGTTGTCATGAAGGGAGGAGTGATCGTTGAGCCAAATCATCGCTTCACGATTTTCGCAAGCAGTTATTGATTCGGGGATTGCCTCGCAGATAACATCAAGATCAGCTACTGATCTCTTTAGAACAACCAGAGTGCCAAGAGGAATCTCTTTTTCTTCCAAACCCAATAGACGCAGATCGGGGCAGGCGGTTGTAAGAACGATTCCTAATTTTGGATTGAGTTTTCGCAATTCGTGTGCAAAAGGAACGCCTCCATGGGAGGCAAATTGGACATCAAGGACAACAACTTCTGGGTGCATGGTGCGAAAAATGGAAAGTGCATGTTCGTGGGAATTGGATTCACCTACGATATTGACGCCATGGAGTCGCATAGCTGCCGCGAGAGTAGATAACTCAAATGCGTCATCTGTTATTAATAGGACTTTTTGCATCACGGTTCACGGTAGCGCATAAAACATTATTTAGCAGAAGGTGATGTTGATATGAAGAAAAATTAGTTACAGGATTCTCTCAGCACAAATTATTTACAAAACAATATGGGGAGAACCCTAGATTAAAATGTTGTAACAAAAATAATTGAAATAAGTTTTCTTGAGAAGAGGCAACACTGGCACTGCCTTTCTCTGTAAGGGTAGCACCTAACCAATCAGGATCGCCCCAGATGAAGAGTAAGTACGGAGCCTGGGCCGGATGGATTTGGGGCCAGAGTATTACTGCCATTGCTGTACCGAGAAATGATCTCGCTACCTAAACCTGTGACACCACCTTGTGGACCGATGCCGTTATCGGCAACCGAGATGAAAATATTTCCAGGAGCAACCTCAATGATCGTAATGTCAATCTTTGTGGCACCACCATGTCTCATTGCATTGGATATTGCCTCTTCAATGATGCTTCCAACCTGATGCGCAAGAGTTCCTGGCTCTTCGAGTAAATGAGGATCGATATAAATATTAAATTCGCATAAACCATTCCAGAGGTCACATTTTCTAGCGACTTCTCGCTCTATGGTCGAATCGAGTTGGATAGGGCGATCTTGAATCGGTAATTCAAGAATGGCGCGCGCCTGTAAAAGTGCGCGATTAAATTGTTCGACGTTGCCGGATGCACGCGCTTGATCGATCGCAGCTGCGCAGCTGATGAGTTTTGTCTGTACTTGTCCGTGTAAAAGTTCGGCTGCTTCAGAGGCCAACCGTGAGAGCTGAATACTTTGAGCCATCACTTCAATTTGGCTTTCTTTGACTCTTGATTTGAAAGAAGTAGTCATATCTTGATGGATATTTCTAAAGGTACCGAATCCAGATGTGACGAGTATGAGCAGCACGCTTATGATGAGATTTGTAAAAAGTTCTTGGTTTGGGATTTGAATTCCTGTATAGAACTCTCTCGTTAAATGAAGTACAAGGTAGAGAAGTTGGATGATGAGAATTGCATCAACGAATATCCAGGCATGAACTCTTGGGAATTTCACCATGAGGTAATTGGAATATTGCATCGTGATGAAAATCGTGATCGTCGCGACAGCATAAGAAATAAGGCCGATGCGGATTCCGAAATGTTGCACCTCAATCGGTCCGGTTCGAAGGAGATAAACCAAAGTGAAAGCACCTGGACGAAATTGCTGGAAGTGAATGATGTTCCAGAAGAAAGTTTTCAGACTTGGTTTTGGATAGATCGCTTCAGCTTTTTCTTGAAGGCGTTTACTCATGGGTCTGATGACGTTGCTTGCAGTGTCTCTAATTGATGTGGCAATATCTGTCCATTCGCTGGGGCGAATCCTAAATTCACCTCCCTCGATTCTCTTTGCAAATGCCTCCCGGGCATTGGTGAGTTCCATATTGATTTCATTACGGATAGATGTTCGAAGAAGTTCGGATACTTCCGCTTCCTGCAATAGCGCAAGTTCAATTTGCACTGCATTCTCGACCAGAAGGTCACGAGTCCGGCTGAAGCGGTCTCGTCCATCCAGAAGTAGGGTCACCATCGTGCCCCACCACACGAGAAATATTCCTCCGAGAATTCCATTGATGAACATTCCGCGAGCAACATTGATGTCGAACCTCTCTAGTGCGTATGAAGAGGCAACACCTATGCCAAAACCTGCAAAGAAAAATCCCGCAAGAACAGTCGTGAGAGGTAAAGGTGATTCCTCTCGGTGAGTGAAGATCACCTTGTCACAAATGGCACCTAAAATTCCAAGGACAGCGGAGATTCCTATGGTTATCGGAATGATTGGTAGGAAATTGAAAAACTTTTGGTCGGGCGTTCCAATATTGGCTCCTGTATTGAGGAGTAATAGCGGCATGCTCAGAGCGAGCGTTTGCCATGACAAAAGCCATTTGCCCCCGAGTCGGGATTGAATACTCGGTAAATCGTTATCCACGGCGAATAGTAGATGGTCCGATTGACTCGTAATACGCCTGAGCGATGAGTACTCGTTGATTTTGCTCTTCGGTAGCAACAATATGGAGTTGGCGAATCAAACGGGCAACTGCTTTACCAACGGAAGCCTCGGTGAGAAATTGGCGTTTGGCGATCGCTGAATTGGTTAAGCCTGAGGCCACGAGTCTCATGATTTCTACTTGGGAATCACTGAGCCTTCTCAACCGTTTAACTTTATTATCTTCTTCAATCAAGTCAGCGCTAAATCCTTCTTGATTCAAGGCCGAACTAATTGCCTTTTCTAAGATTTCTGGAGTACCGACCACTTTTTTTACGACATAGACCGTGCCTTCGGGTAATTCGAGTTGCTTTGCCTTGATCAAACGTGGCTCCTCATACGAGGAGAGCATTACTAAAGCAATTTCGGGAAGAATTCGTCGAAGCCCATGGGCCACGTCAATGCCGGTCGGGCCCTCACCTAGGTCTAAATCCACGATAGCCAAATCGGGCGAGTGCTCCGTTGCTGCTTTGATTGCGCCGGCAGCGGTAGCAGCATCGGCAATGACTTGATAGCCCAAGTCTTTGAGAGTTGAGGAGAGAAGCAGGCGAGTGAAGTCATCGTCATCGATGAGCAACGCCTTGATTTGCACTCGCGGTCCTATTCTCTTGAGTCACCACTGGGCGTGTGGCTACAGGCAAGTTTAGCCAATCGTGGATGCCCATTGGCAAGGGATGGGCGCACAGTGAAAGTCCAAGTTAGGATGCGACATGTCCTTGAAGATAGCTGTTATCGCAACAGCCGAGAACCCGTTCCGCTGCGTGACCTACAAAGACTCGAAGTTTTTCTCTATTGAAGGGGTCTCGACCCTGACCGATGCCCTGCATATGAGGGCGGATGAATTACGTGCCAGGGTCAATGATTCATCGGGCAAAGAGTGCTTTGGAACATTACAACCGCCGATTTCGCCAGAAATTGAGATCTGGGGCGCGGGAGTTACGTATCTGCGCTCGCGTGATGCACGCAAAGAAGAGAGCGGTGTACCGGATGTGTACCAACGCGTTTACGAGGCAGATCGGCCAGAGCTATTTTTTAAATCACATGCACGCCGAACAGTCGGCACAGCCCATGACATTGGTATTCGTGCAGATAGCGCCGCATCCGTGCCAGAACCTGAAGTTGCAATAGTTGTAAATATCTACCAAGAAATAATCGGGCTGACCATTTGCAATGATGTAACAGCTCGAACGATCGAAGGTGAAAATCCTTTGTATTTATCTCAAGCAAAGATTTATGTCGGGTCCACGGCTATGGGGCCAATGATCACCCCCATCTGGGATGTAGACGACATTGGCACGTTGGGAATTTCCGCTCACATAACACGAGGCACTGAGTTGGTATGGCAAGCACAAACTTCGTTAGGCGCCCTCCATCGAACTTTTGAAGATCTTGTGAGTTACTTGTTTCGATGCCAAATCTTTCCCGATGGTGTCATTCTTTCTACTGGAACCGGAATTGTTCCGCCGCTAGATATTTCTTTAGAAGATGGCGATGTTGTTACGATTTCCGTTGACGAAATCGGAATTCTCTCAAATAGAGTGGTAAGGATCGATGAAAATATTCATAACCTCACGCTAGGAATTGGTTAATAGAATGAAAATGATTGCATGGACTCAATGGGATGATATAAAAATCCCTGAAGGAATTGTCGGATGTTCACCAGCAGATACTCCGCTTGAAAGCGCTGATCTTTCAGCCATTAACTTCTATGTGCCTCCATATATGGGCGGTCGAGCAGCTCTGGAATTCACAAAGAAAATGCCCAATTTAAAAGTTTTACAGATGCCTAATGCTGGATATGACGATGCACTCGAATTTATGAGACCCGGTATGACGCTCTGTAATGGAAGCGGAATTCATGATGCCTCTACCGCGGAATTGGCGGTGGGTATGACCATAGCGAGCTTACGAGGATTTCCTACTCTTGTACGAGCGCAAGATCAGATGCAATGGCGCCATGCAAAGTATCAGTCGATAAACGATAAGCGAATTGGCATTGTCGGTTTTGGTTCCATTGGTCAAAGGATCGCTCGAAATCTTTCAGGCTTTGATGTAGAGGTCATTGGTTTTTCCAACTCTGGACGAGATGGTTCTATGACTATGGATCACTTTGATACCTATCTACCCACCCTCGATGTCGTCATTCTGATTCTTCCGCTCAATGATTCAAGCCGTGGATTATTTGGTGCTAAACGATTGGCGCTTCTGAAGGACGGCGCCCTGCTGGTCAATGTTGCTCGCGGACCTATTGTGGATACCGATGCACTTGTGTCGCAACTCAACTCTGGCCGCATAAGCGCCGCGCTTGATGTGACCGATCCTGAGCCCTTGCCCGAAGGCCATCCATTGTGGAGTGCGAAGAATGTGTTCATCGCCCCTCACGTAGGTGGCAATACCAGTGCCTTTGAACCCCGTGCCCGCAAACTTGTAGAAGAACAACTTCAAAGAATTTCCTCGGGCCAAAAATTGGCCAACATCATTATCGATGGGATTGTCAACGCCACCTGAAAGATTAAGATAAGCAACATGAGCGATGATCTAAATAAGGGAAAACGTAGAAGTTCTGAATGGTTTGCCGGCACTGGGAAAAATGGATTTATTCACCGCTCGTGGATGCGCAATCAAGGCTTCGCGCCCGACCTTTTTGATGGCCGTCCTGTCATCGGGATTGGTTCTACCTGGTCAGAGTTCACACCCTGTAATGCTCACCTCAATAAAGTTGCCGAATCTGTAAAACGAGGCGTCTGGGAGGCCGGAGGCTTTCCACTTGAATTTCCTGCAATGTCATTGGGCGAACCGATTATGCGCCCAACCACGATGCTCTTCCGAAATTTGTTAGCCATGGAAATTGAAGAACTCATCCGTGCAAATCCTATGGATGGCGTCATACTTTTGGCTGGTTGCGATAAGACCACTCCAGGAATGTTGATGGGCGCCGCCAGTGTGGATTTGCCAACGCTCATGATGACGGGCGGACCCATGCTCAACGGTAAGTTCCGGGGCAAAGATATTGGTTCAGGGACAGATGTCTGGAAATTTGCCGATGAGGTTCGAAATGGAACCATGACAGAGGAAGAATTTACCGAAGCCGAAACGTGCATGGCCCGAAGTGCAGGACATTGCATGACGATGGGAACTGCGTCAACGATGGCATCAGTAACCGAAGCCCTGGGTGTTCAGTTACCGGGTAGCGCCGCAATCCCGGCTGTGGATTCGCGTCGTTATTCCCTTGCGCAAATGGCAGGACGACGCATTGTTGAAATGGTGAAGGAAGATCTTAAACTTTCACAAATCCTTACTCGCGATGCTTTTGAAAATGCGATCAAAGTTAATGCCGCAGTGGGTGGATCAACGAACGCGGTTGTCCACCTCTTAGCACTTGCTGGAAGAGTGGGAGTACCGTTGGCGCTTTCAGATTTTGATTCATTGGCGCGGGATATTCCCGTTGTAGTAAACCTCATGCCATCGGGTAAATATTTGATGGAAGATTTCTATTACGCAGGAGGTATTCCTGTCGTGATGTCCGAACTCGGCGATTTGATCCACCGTGATCACATCACGGTGACGGGGAAAACTGTCGCTGAAAATATCGAGAAAGCCAAGAATTGGAATGAAGATGTAATTACTCCCAAAAGTAATCCTTTCCAAGGAGCAGGCTCTGGAACAGTTGTTCTTACTGGATCTTTGGCACCAGATGGTTGCGTGCTAAAAATCTCTGCCGCATCTCCGCATCTTCTTAAGCATCGCGGTAAAGCTCGAGTCTTCAGCAATATCGAGGATTACAACATTGCCGCTGATGATATGAATATGGATATCGAAGCAACCGACATCATCGTTTTGCAAAATGCAGGGCCTAAGGGATATCCAGGTTTTCCTGAGGTTGGAAATGTTTCTATGCCTCGTAAGTTAATGGCTCAAGGGATTATGGACATGATTCGTATATCTGATGCTCGCATGAGTGGAACTGCCTATGGCACAGTTGTTTTGCATATTTCTCCAGAGGCCGCCGTCGGTGGACCATTAGCCTTAGTTGAAACTGGCGATGAGATTGAACTCGATGTAGAAAAGAGAGCGCTCAATCTCCTTGTCTCACCCGAAGTTCTGGCGCAACGCAGAGCCAAATGGATTGCACCAACGGGCGGGCCTACCCGAGGTTGGAGCAAGTTGTATGTGGATCACGTCATGCAAGCAAATACCGGAGCAGATCTTGATTTCCTCGTTGGGGGATCAGGAAATGAAGTGGGACGTCACTCGCATTAATTCTGGCGAAGGTTCACGTATTCGCTTGTAAATTCAGCAATGCTGGTCACGCCGGTAAGTTGCATAGTGGTTTTCATTTCTTGCGCCAATATTTCAATGCACTTCTCTACTCCGGCCATTCCTCCGGCCATCGCGCCGTAGAGATAGGCGCGTCCGATAAGTACCGCATCGGCGCCAAAGCCAATGGCGGCCAAAATATCTTTACCACTCATAACGCCACCATCGATGTAAATTTCCATCTTTTTACCAACGGCTGCGACAACTTCTGGAAGTAATTCCAGGGGAACGACACCGCAATCGAGTTGTCTACCTCCATGATTGGAAAGAACGATTGCATCCACTCCCATTTTTGCGAGCATCTTTGCATCGGCCACGGACTGGATTCCCTTGACGATAATGGGGCCACCCCAAATAGATTTAAGCCATGCGAGGTCTTCAAAAGTAACAGAGGCATCAAAAAACGTTGCTGCTATTTCAGAGAGAGGGCGAGTAAATTGACGAAACGTCGCAAACTCTAACGCAGGAGTAGTAAGTACGTTAAACCACCATTTCATTTTGGTGGCCATGTTAAAGAAAGTTTTAGAGTTGATCTTTGGTGGAACCGTTAAACCATTTCGGATATCTCGATTTCGTTGCCCAGCAACTGGAGTGTCGACCGTGAGTATCAGTGCTTCAAATCCTGCATCCTTGGCTTGCGCAACAAAGGAGCGTGTTTGTTCGCGATCGCGCCACACATAAAGTTGAAACCACCTTCGAGATTGCGAAACGGCATCGCCAAGTTCTTGGGCCGATGTTGTGCCCATTGTGGAGAGTGAGTAAACAAGATTGTGTTGGGTGGCAACGGTGGCAATACCGATTTCGCCGCTGTAATGCATCATGCGTGTATAGCCAGTGGGCGCAAAGATGATGGGTAGGTCAGAGCTCCGACCAAGAATCGTGGTGCTTAAATCGACACTGGAAACATCTCGCAAAACACGGGGGCGAAATTCAATACGACTGAATGTTTCGCGTGCCCGCCCTAAACTAATTTCTTCGTTAGCGGCTCCATCGACATAGTCATATACGGCTTTGGGAACCCGGTGGGTTGCCAATGTACGAAGGTCTTGGATGGTGATACATCTTTGGAGTTTTCGATCGACTCCATCAAAACGAGGCAGGTGCCACCCAAGAAGTGGCTTGACTGTCTTCCACCTCGGAAATTGTCTTTGGACTTTCATTGGAGACATCATACGTTTTCACTTTCTAGAATAGATAGTACGTGCCAGGGGGAATTAATCCGCAAAAGTTCCAACCAACGGCCAATGGGCGGGAAGAGTGCTGGGTTAATCTTGGTTGCGAAATCGAGGGTCAGACACTTTGCTACAGCGGAATAGGCATTATTAGTTGTTGCCGCCGCCTTGAGTTCGGTCCGCATTGGATCATCGATAACAGTTGAGATTGCTAGGTAATGAATCCAAAGGGCGATGGCAAGACACGTTCGAGGAGTTGGAAGATTCCTAGAGAGCAGATCATTGGCGGTATTGAAGAGCCTTTGAGGCAGTTTTTGAGAACCATCCATGGCAATTTGCTCAGTTCGATGTAAGAGCGCCGGATTACTCATTCGCCCCCGAATTTCGGCGGAGTAAGCCACAAGATCGAGATCTTGTGGCGCGTTAAAGGAATTTGATATCTCCTTAATTTGCATATCACTGAGAAATTTTCTTGTGCGCGGATCGATAATTACATCAGCGGCAAACTTGATGTCCAAAATCTGACCAAGGTATGCCAAAGTGGAGTGAACTCCATTGAATAGTCGAATCTTTGCCAGTTCATAAGGAGCAATATCATCAACAAATCTGATGCCAGTCTCTGAAAGATCTTCCTCGAGTGGATCATGTTCTATCACCCACTGATTAAAAGGTTCGGCTGTGATCAATGATTCATCGCGATAGCCGTAACGACTCTCGAACACCTCAATGCTGGAGGGGGTAATCGCAGGGACGATGCGATCGACCATAGAGTTAGGAAAACGCACGTGCCCTTTTATCCACTGCTTAAATCCGTCTGAATAATCAGCAATAGCTTGGTCAATGACGCCCTTTGTGAATTCTCCATTGCTAGGCAAGTTATCGCACGAAATGATTGCAATTCCTGGTAGGCCCACTTCATATCGAGCATGTAAGAGAAGCGCTAATCTCGATGGCAATGATTGATGGTAAGCCTTTTCGCTGGCGGTGATTGTGATGAGGCGAAGGTCGGAACTTTGTGCCAAATGTAGTAAACGTCTTTCATCTGCTGAGAAGAAAGCAGCCTCTCGGATGGAACCGATAATCCTAGGAACATTTCCATACTGATCCGCTGAGTTGACCGTATAAAGGCCATCTTGCTGAGACAAAATATTAGAAACCGAAGGAGTGCGTTGGGAGACGCTAGCTATTGCGTAGCCAAGCTTGCCGGCGCGCAGCGCGTTATCGAAGAAGACACCTTGATGGGCTCGGTGAAATGCACCGAGCCCCATGTGAAGTACGCCAATTTTTACATCATCGAGGTTGTAGGAGGGTTTCTCGACGGAAGTAATCTCGCCAAGGTTGTCACGATTGAGTTGTCTCATTACAAATGAAAAAAGTCTTTGCTCAAGTTGTAGGCAATGTCGGCGGCAAGCTCGAAAGCATCCGACTTTGAAATACGATAGCGCGCGACTTCACGTGCTAAGTAGCTTGCATCAAAGCGTCGCGCCACATCATGTCGTACAGGAATAGATGCAAAAGCACGGGTGTCATCGATGAATCCGACTGTATTGTAATAACCAGCAGTCTCCGTCACGGATTCTCTCCATCGATCCATTCCGTTCAGGCTGTCATGGAACCACCATGGAGGACCCAACCTCAATGCCGGATATGCACCAGCAAGGGGAGCAAGCTCGCGTGAATATGTGCTCTCATCGAGCGTAAAAAGAACCATTCGAAAATTTGGATTAAATCCGAATGCATCCAAGAGCGGTCGCAACTCATTAACAAAATGTGTCTCCAAAGGAATATCGAAACCTTTATCGGCTCCAAACTCGCTAGCAAAATTCGCATCGTAATTCCGAAGCGAACCAGGGTGCAGTTGCATCACTAAGCCATCTTCACTTGCCATTCGAGCATGCTCAAAAAGCATGACCGCGCGAAATCTTTCCGCCTCGTGCGCTTGAAAATTCCCTGAAAGTAAAAGGGCGAAGAGGTTTTCTTTTTCCTCCAGAGGAAGATCAACCGTCCGAGCGCTGAGTACCCCATGATCAGTTGCTGTGGCGCCATGTTCCTTAAAATGCGCGCGACGATTTCGAAGGGCGCTTGTGAAAGAATCAAAACTCTTACAATCCTCGCCGGTGGCTAAAGATAATTGGGCCAATGACGCCATCCAACTAGTTCGATTAGGGTCGCTGACGTCGTCGGGCCTGAATGTGGGAATTATCCGCCCTCCCAAATTGAGCGATGACAAGGCGGCATGATCTTCGAGCGTGCTGGATGTTGAATCGGTGGTTGCCAGAACCTCTATGCCAAAACTTCGAAAGAGCTCTTGAGGTAGAAATTCTTTGCTGTTCAAGCGCTCTTGGATGTGATCATAAAAATACTCCGGCCGCTTTGTTAGATCAACATCGGATATCCCAAAAAGTGAATCAAAAGTTTCGAGAAGCCAAATTCTTGAGGGTGTTGAACGAAAAGCTTTCCAATGGTGCGCGAAAATATTCCAAACTTCCTTCGGGTCCCCAGAGATAATCTTCTCGTAACTCACCCCCTGACTCACCATCATCCGAGTGATGTAGTGGTCAGGTTTTATCAGCATTTCAACAGGATTTGCGAAAGGTTCATTTTCTCGAAGCATGCGCGCATCCACATGCCCATGTGGGGAGAGAATGGGGAGTGCTCGCATGATTTCATAAAGTTCTCGAGCTAGCGGAAGTGACTGTGGATCTGTTCCAAGGAATCGATCTTTATACATGGGCTTCCAGCCAATCAAAGGCATCTTCTTGCATTTCTACAGTAAAAGAATGTGAAACTGGATAGGTGTCGCTTTCATAGTTTGCATGAACGCTACGGATAAGGGCGTCGGCTTTTTGCATTCCAGTCTGAGTGAAGAGCTGATCGTTCCCACAAAACTGAATATAGAGTGAACGTGGTGAACCAAGTACGGCGACACCTGGCCATTCTGAATCTCTTGCCAGGCCTTGAGGGAAGAACATCCAAGAATGCGGTGCAACGTGGTGATCCAACATCGATTCATACGTGGCCATCGCACCGATCGAAACTGTTGCTTTAACGTTTGGTGAAGTTGCATGGAGATAGATCGCCCGACATCCACCCCCTGAGAGACCAATCGCTGATATTGATTCGTTTATTTCTGGCAATGTCTGTGCAACGGCCAGAGCCACTCGGTCATCAAAGTTTAGAAGTCCTGCGAGGGTTGCACCAAAAAGAGATAGGTACTTTGAAAGCACCATGGATTCATGCATCACCGCCAAATTTTCATAGTTTTGCGACCCAGAGATTTCGCGAAGCCGTTCAGGCATATTTGTTAAAGAGAATCGTCGTGAGCCCCACAGGAAACAATCGAAGGCAAGTACTGCAAACCCTCGCCTAGCTAGTTCATTTGCAGGGGCTCTGTTTCCGTAGTGATCGCGTCGTACCCACTGAAGATGGTCGGGGAGTTCGCTTGCTCCTGTGGCCACTTTTTCTTTTCCGAATTCTTTTACGTCATCATGGCTATGCAGAAAGAGAACACCGGGAAGGGGGTATGTCGCACCTTCTGGCGTAAGCAAGAGTGCCTCGGTGCGTGGGCCGTATCCCGTACTCCAACTTATTTCAGTAACAGTGACGCCATCGATGGAAGAAACGTTTCCTCGGGCGATTGCAAAGTCAGTAGGAAATTCTGGCAACACCCCTAGATGTGTAAAGAGTCCATCAGAATTAATCGTCGGAGGAAACGGAGGCGAGAATTTCAGGGCCAGTGGAATATCGGCGAAGGGCCCTAAATCCATGGGGTACACATTACAAAACTCCGAACTTTGCAAAAGCCGCGCTAGGACTCATTCCAGATTTAACTGCTTTGCGGAATTCGCTTTCGCCCGAGTCTTTCTCTTTGACGTGAGAAATGACAGAATCGATTGCTGAAATTGGAACGATGACAACGCCGTCAACATCGGCGACGATTAAATCTCCAGGATGAATTGTTACTCCGTCAATGACTCCGGCAACATTGTGTGCAATTACCTCATATCGGGAATTGATATCTAGCGGACTGCTTCCAACGCCAAATACTTTGAATCCCATGGCACGTGTACGCGTGAGATCGCGAACTGGTCCATCGGTCAGAGCGCCCGCAACGCCCTTAAATGAGCAGGCAGTAGAGAGCAATTCACCCCACAACGACGCATGGCCCAAGCGCTGAGTGGGCGTTACGTAAACCTGATCCTTGCCCACCGCGTCCAATGCTGACAAGAGCCCCACATAGGCAATCTCTGGAGCGCGGGTTACCACCTCAATCTCAACGGGGAAAGCAAAACCCATGAGGGTGCCTTCACCCGAAAGCATTTCAATGGAGGCGGCTAGTACCTGATTTCGGTGGCCCAATCCATCTAGTGCATCCGAGGCAAGGGAGGCCGAGAAGATTGGACGTAGCATCTGCAAGTCAAGGCTCATGACCACACGGTAGAGGCAATGCCGACTTTTCTCAAAGGTTTTCGTCATGCAATTTAAGACATGACATACGCTCAAAAAGAAAGTAAGAAATCATTGACAGGCCAACTCCTTTGGTTGAACATGTGCCTGTGTAGTTCTGCTACACCCAATTACCCTCGCAGAGAATGGACTATGAATGCGTAAAAGTTCAGTTCGTCTTGCTGCCGCACTAGCTGCCGTTGCGCTCGTTGTAACTGGTTGCTCGTCTTCCACGAAGACGTCAAGTACTGCCGCAGATAAGCAATTAGAAATCTTCACCTGGTGGGCTTCAGGCGGAGAAAAAGCTGGTCTCGATGCAATGACTTCAGTCTTTACAACAGCAAATCCAAATACGAAGTTCATTAATGCTTCTGTTGCTGGTGGCGCTGGTGTAAACGCCAAGGCAGTTCTCGCAAGCCGCCTTGAAGCGAACAACCCACCTGATTCCTTCCAGGCACACGCTGGTATGGAACTCGATGGATATGTAAAGTCAGGCAAACTTGAGGACCTTACTTCTCTTTATGCATCAGAAGGTTGGGACAAAGTATTCCCAGCGGACTTGCTAAAGACACTTACTGTGGGTGGAAAGATTTATTCCGTTCCAGTAAACATCCACCGCGCAAACGTTCTTTGGTGGAACCCAGCAACTGCAACAAAGGCCGGAATCACGACTGCACCTACAACACTTGATGAGTTCTTTGCAGATCTTGCAAAGTTCAAGGCAATCGGAATTCCTGGAATTGCACTTGCAGGCAAAGGTGACTGGGCGATCGCTCAGCTCATGGATTACTTGTTGCTGGCAACAATGGGAGCAGACAAGTACGAAGGTCTCTTCAAGGGAACAACTTCATGGACTGGTCCAGAAGTTGCCGCAGCACTTGTCAACTTCCAGAAGGCACTCTCCTTCGGTAACAAAGATGCAGGAAACCTTGACTGGCCAGACGCAGGTAAGTTAATTACAAGCGGTAAGGCTGGATTCTTCATTATGGGTGACTGGGCTTCAGCACAGTGGCAATCAGATGGCCTCAAGTTAGGCACTGATTACACATGGGCAGCAGCTCCAGGAACAACCAACATCTATCAGTGGCTATCAGATTCCTTTACTCTCCCAATCGGAGCCAAGGATCGCAATGCAGCCCTTGCTTGGTTGAAGGTTTGCGGATCGAAGGCTGGACAAGATGCATTTAACCCTAAGAAGGGTTCAATCTCTGTTCGTACAGATTCCGATCTCACGCTCTATGACTCCTACCTACAAGCTGCTGCTGCGCAATGGAAGACAGACCGCCTCGTCGGTTCAACTGTCCACGGCGTAAATGGCAATAACGCTCTGATGGCTGCATTCGATGCAGCCGCCGGTAAGTATCTTTCCGGTGGAGCAAAAGACAATGCTGGACTTGCTAAGGATCTTGCCGCTGCATACGTAGCGGGACAGGCCTAAGCAATATCTTGCACTTGCACACAGTAGGAATCAGTAGGAAATGAAATAAGTTCTGGCGGGCGGTAGAAATATCGCCCGCCAGAACTATCATTGTGAGTCAGCGTGAAGGGTCGTGAATGACAAAAGTAAAAGTTAAAGGTCGCGGCGGAGTCACGAGCCGCTGGGGCGGATTCTTCTTTGTTTTGCCATCCATTATTGCAGTAGGAATTTTCGTCTACGGCATGATCGCGTGGACACTTAACATTTCATTAACGAATAAGAATTCTTCCGCAGTACACAATCCAAAATATGTTGGATTCGTCAATTACACATCACTTCTTCATGATGCTCGATTCACTCACGCCTTAGGTAACTTAGCAAAATTCACGGTCGTTTTTATTTTTGGAACTCTTATCTCTGGTTTCATTATGGCGCTTCTCCTAGAAAAGGGGATTGCAGGAGAAGGACTCTTTCGCTCGATCTATCTCTACCCGATGGCCATCTCTTTCATCGCTATGGGTACCGTGTGGAACTGGTTAATGAATTCCACCCACGATAAAGGTGCAGGCGGGCTCAATCTCATCCTTCTCAAACTCCATTTAGGTTTTCTGCAAAACGATTGGTACATCTCTCAAAAAGGTTCGATGTACGCGATGGCTCTTCCTGCAATCTGGCAGATGAGTGGTTATGTGCTCGCGCTCTTTCTTGCAGGCTTTCGCGCGATTCCAGATGATATGCGCGAGGCGGCTCGAGTAGATGGAGCTAGTGAAGCCAAAATCTATCGGTATGTGCTCTTTCCTCAACTGAGCCCAACATTCTTGACCGTACTGATCATTCTCGGGCACATTTCCATGAAGGTTTTCGACCTGATTATTGGTATTTCCGGGAAGAGTTACGTCACCGATGTACTTGCTGTTTACATGTGGCAAGTGACCTTTGATTTTACTAACTATGCAAAGGGCGCAGCGATTGCCATGGTCATTTTGTTCATGGTTGCGATTGTCGTTATTCCTTACCTTCGATATGTCAACAAGAGTGAGGAGTACCGATAATGAGTTCAGATATCGTCGACCGGATTACTGCACATGTGCCATCACATAGGGCAAAGAATCGAAAGCTCAGTGGGACTGCGCAGTTTTGGCTGATATTTCGTTATATTTCACTTTTCTTTATTCTTGCCTTAGTTATTTTGCCGATCTATGTTCTCGTTGTTAACTCCTTTAAGGGAACGTCGGTATTTCTTGAAGATGCCCTGAAATGGCCAACGCATTGGACAGTCGAAACATGGCCCAAGGCATGGGCAGTCCTTGGCGGGGCGATGTTTCGAACACTTTTCTTTGTCGTTCAATCTTCGATCATTTCGGCAATTTTAGGCTCTATTAATGGATACGTACTTTCCAAGTGGAGATTCCGTGGGTCGAGAATGATCTTCATCCTCTTTCTTTTCGGAATGTTCATCCCGTATCAAGCGATCATGATTCCTTTGGTTCAGTTCAACACATGGGCAGGGCTGGGAAGCTCAATCTACGTATTAGTTCTCGCACATGTGATCTACGGTATTCCTATCTGCACTTTAATCTTTAGAAACTATTACGCGACGATTCCTGACGAACTTATAGAAGCGGGCCGAGTAGATGGTGCGTCGATGGTTCGTATTTATCGATCCTTGATCTTGCCGCTCTCGATCCCCGGATTTGTTGTCGTGCTCATTTGGCAGTTCACCTCCGCTTGGAATGATTTTCTTTTTGCAATCTTCCTCACCGGCGGATCCCCAAATCTTCAGGTAACGACCACGGCTCTGAATTTCTTAACGGGAAGTTCGAATCAAACTTATTACGGCGTGAATATGACAGCATCCCTGATGGCATCCATTCCAACGCTATTGGTGTACATGTTCTTGGGACGCTACTTCCTAAGGGGATTGCTCAGCGGCTCACTCAAAGGTTAGGGTTGCAACCATGAAAGCAAGCATTTTTGATGAACGCCGAAATATATTGGGCGAAGGTCCAACTGCCACGGGGCCAAAAAATGAAGACGTCAAGTGGGTGGATCTCTACGGAAAAAAGGTGCGATCGCGCCATTTGGTTAACGGTGAAATCTCTGAATATGAAACAACCGAAGATGTGGGCTTTGCGATACCACGATTGAACGGTGGGGAAGTCATCGGAACACAGAACGGTCCTTTGCTTCGCGATGTTGATGGGACTTTGCATCTTTTGCCAACGCGTGTAGATGCAGATGGCTACAAAGCGAGCCAAATAGTTCGCTGGAATGATGCAAAAGTTTCCCCTTCAGGAGATCTATTTCTGGGCTCGATGGCATATGACTTTACGACGAATGCTGGAGCCTTCTATCAAATGCGTGGCGATGGCCGACATATGCGCCGCCTCTTTGGCGATGTGAGCATCAGCAATGGTTTGGATTGGACCGTGGATGGAAAGACGATGTTTTACATCGACACTCCACTAGCGCGAGTAGATATATTTGATGTTGAAGAGCGAGAAATTAAAAATCGCCGGACCTTAGTGCACTTTCCAGAGAGCATGGGCTCTCCCGATGGAATGTCGGCTGACGCAGATGGAAATATATGGGTTGCATTTTGGATGGGATCGGCAGTTCGGTGTTTTGATGGAAAGACAGGAGCTCAACTAGCCGAGATCGCCTGTCCCGCTCCAATGATCACGTCATGTGTCTTTGCTGGTGAAAATCTTGATCAACTTATCATCACGAGTGCAAGTGAAAATTGCGACCTTGAAGCACACCCTGAAGCTGGGTTTGTCTTCATTGCCTCCCCAGGTGTTCAAGGACAAAAGACCACACTCTTTGGAGCGTAATGACTGATCTGTACACCTTTGGCGAAGCGATGGCGTTGTTTCTCTCCACGGATACTGATGATGTTATTAGCGCCCTGAAATACTCTCGAAGCACGGCAGGAGCTGAAGGCAATGTGGCGGTGGCTCTAAGCCGATTAGGGTTGGACGTTCATTTCTACACACATCTAGGCAGCGATGCACTCGGTAGCGCCGTACTCAGTGATTTTATTGCTGAAGGTGTTGATGTGTCTGCTGTAAAACGAGTACCTGAATTTACCGGAGCATTGATTCGAAATCCCGGGACCACGAGAGCGGTTGAACCAACGTATCTGCGAAAAGGTTCTGCGGCTTCCACAATTGCTCCGAGCGATATCGACACCCATCTTCTTGCACAAGCTCGATGGTTGCATGTCACCGGAATTACGTGCGCCATATCAGAGTCAGCTGCACACGCCGTCGAATTCGCTTTAGATGAGGCAAGAGAAAACCATATTCCGGCAAGTTTTGATCTCAACATTCGCCGTAAATTGTGGAGCCCAGATTCGGCCAGGAAAGTTTTGGAACCACTAGCTCACGATGTAAATCTTTTGATCGGTGGTGAAGATGAGTACCAACTGGTATTTGGTGAGGCGGATCCACATCGAGCTATGGAGATTGCTTATTCGCGCGGTTGTGCCATTGCAGTCATGACAAAAGGCGATCAACCAATTCGCTATTGCATTGAAGGAGTTTTCGGAGAAATCACGCCACCAAAAGTGCAGGCTGTTGATCCTGTTGGTTCTGGAGATGCATTTACAGGTGGGGTTATTGCCGGTTTACTGAGTGGGCTCACCGCCTACGAGGCGATTGTGCAAGGATCGATCTCAGGTGCTCGTGTTGCCAGCCATTTCGGAGATTGGGCGGGTTTACCAACAGGAATACATGGCCGCACTGATCCTGCAATAATTGCAGAAATTACCAAGGGAGCACGCTCATGAATGTTCTAGAAAGAATGACAACGAGTGGCGCCCTTGCAATCGTGAGAGCGGCTGATCAAGCAACTGGACAACGTATCGCCGATGCAATTGTCAGCGCTGGTCTTACTTGCATTGAAGTCACCATGACGAATCCTGGCGCACTGGCAATTATCGAATCACTCGCCTCACGCAGTGAAGTGTGTGTAGGCGTTGGTACCGTCGTGACAACAGCAGATGTTTCACGAGCAAAGAGCGCAGGGGCACTATTTGTTGTTTCTCCAAATACAGATATAGATGTCATCGCCGCTACCAAGGCTGCTGGATTAGTGTCATGTCCAGGAGTAGCAACCGCCACCGAAGTTGGTATGGCGCTCAAAGCTGGAGCCGATGTTTTAAAACTTTTCCCGGCCTCCTCGTATGGACCCGCTCATCTCAAAGCGCTTCGCGATCCCTACCCAGGAAATGTCTGGTGTCCGACGGGTGGGGTAAGTGTTGAGTCCGTACCCACATGGTTTGATGCTGGTGCATCCTTTGTTGGGCTCGGGGGACCACTTATCAAGGGCGGTGCTGAAAATATTGGAGCAAATGTTCATGCTTTTATGCATGCCATTGTGCGAGCAAGAGAGGTAAAGTCCTGACTTATGAAACTTGCCAATAACCATATTTTCGTCACGGGTGGCTCTAAAGGAATTGGTAAGGCGATCGTTCGTGATTGCGCTGAAGCTGGCGCAAAAGTTTCATTTGTCGATATCGATGTCCCTGCTGGAGAGAGTTTTGCAAAAGAGATGCAAGATTCGGGATTTCCTGTTGCCTTTGCGCGAGCCGATGTTGCAGATTTTGCGGAATTAACACGGGCGTATGACTCACTTGTCGCACAGTTTGGCGAGGTAACTGGTGTTGTCAATAACGCAGGGGTCAACTCCTACGCTGACCCAGTTACGATGACAGATGAAGAGTGGGATGCATTCTTCGCCATTGATATGAAAGCAATTTGGCTGACTGCAAAGCTGGCACTTCCTGCCATGCGTGCTGCCCATAAAGGTGCCATCGTGATTATCGGATCCATTCACGGCCGCCTAACTTTCCCGGACTTCTTTCCTTACGGTGCCGCAAAAGCTGCAGTTATTGGTCTCACTCGCAATCTCGGCGTTGATGAAGGTAAACACAATATTCGCACCAACGTTGTTGCTCCTGGCTATGTTCTGACTCCTCTCACACAAGGTTGGCTCGATTCGCAACCAGGGCGCATGGAGAGATCGCTGGCGATTCAACCGTTGGGGAGAATGGGTCAACCGCAAGAAATTGCCAAAGTAGTTTCCTTTCTCTTATCCGATGATGCATCCTTCGTAAATGGTTCCGACTGGGCCGTTGACGGTGGACTTAGTGCAAGGTCGGCATGATGAGACTCAAAGGCGAACACTTACTTATTACCGGTGGCGCACAAGGTATTGGCGAGGCAATAGTTATTAGCGCAGTCAATGAAGGTGCTCGGGTGTCTTTTGTAGATATCGACGATGCGCATTCGGTAGCCCTTGTGAAATCTTTGACCGAGAAGGGCCATCAAGTTCAGTTTCACCATGGCGATGTCTCTAAGTTTGCAGATTTTAAAGAAGCATTTGACAAGCTCATTGCGAGTTTTGGCCCAGTAACTGTTGCCGTTTCTAATGCCGGCAGAAATTCCTATGCAGATCCTGTGGAGTATGCCGATGAAGAATGGGAATCATTCTTTGCTCTAGACCTAAAATCCACTTGGTATGTTGCAAAGTTATGTCTTCCAGAAATGCGAAAAGCCCATAAAGGATCGATTGTAAATATTGCATCCATCCACGGACGTATGACGTCACCTAATTTCTTCCCTTACTCAGCCGCCAAGCATGGAATCGTCGGGATGACTCGTAACCTAGCCTTGGATGAGGCCAAGCATGGTATCCGCGTAAATTCAGTATCGCCTGGTTACACGCTTACCCCACTGCTCAAAGGATACTTCGAACAATTTCCCGAAGCCGGAGCCAATGCGGTTGCGGTTCAGCCGATGGGTCGAGTGGGATTGCCTAGTGAAATTGCAAAAGTTGTAACTTTTGTTCTCTCGGATGAAGCATCCTTTATCACCGGGGCTGATCTGATGGTAGATGGCGGGCTTCATGCTCGTTACGCCTCTTAAAATAATCAAGATATATTTTTAATGACTCCAGATAAAACTCGCGGTGCCTCGCCCATTGATTGGAAGGCGTTAAAGAGTAATTCGACAAGTGCATCCGTTCTTACGTTGCGGTTATTCGTCATCTTTTCACTCCTGGCTCTACCGATGACCGTTGCCGTTGATAGAACCATGGTAAAAGTACCGGCAGATATAGCAATTTTATTGACTGCAAACACTTTTGCATTTGGCGCGATGTGGATCTTTTGGGCGATCATTAAGAGAGTGCGTCGCAGTATGAATATTCAATGGGGCTCTTGGCTTCGCCTATTCGTTGTGAGCGGGGTAGGAGGGAGCATTCAAGGGGCCATCACGGGAGCCACACTTATAATCTTCCATCTCGAATCTCCCATTAGCATTTCTACCCGAGCAATTTCAGGATTTTTCATTGTGCTCTTCTGGTTACCGCTGGAAGCGGTAATTGTGTACTCGCTTGACAATTTTGAGAAGATTGAAGAAGAGATTGGCACAGAACTCGTTGCCAAGGAGCGGACTCGACTTCTTCAGAGAGACATCACTTCTCTTATTGCAAGTTCGGTGGAGGAAGGGCTTAAGGCTGAGCTTCGAGTCTCAGCTCATGCAGCCGAACAGAATTTGGACGCGAACGTACATGCGGGAAATCAAGAAATGAAAGCGAGTGATGTGTTAGCAACGCTAGCAACGAGTGACATTCATAATATGGCAGATCGACTATGGAAATCTGGGGGAGATATCAAGTACGAAGACCCACTCAAGGGGAAGTTAAGAAACTCTGCCCTGCGTACACTAAAAACAGGAATAGACGTAGAACCCTTAAATCTCTGGTTCACCCCAACGATAGCAACATCCATTCTCGGAACTATTATATTGAGAAATTTTGGTTTTCACGGGGGCGTTGTCGCGGTATTGCTTATCCTGAGTGTTGTCTTGTTCACTTCGATCTTGTGCGAATATCTTTTTCGTACGAAACGAGTGCCAGGGACGCAGATATTCTTAATATGGGTTTTACTTTCATTGCTTATCTACATGATTATGAAAGTTAATCGCTCGTTCTTTGTGAACTTTCTTCCTGCCAATGATATTCACCGCCCTGGCACACCTATCAATATCTTATACTTTGTATTATTTGTTGGAATTCAACTTATTTTAGACCTTGCAAAAGGTTCGTTACTCACCAAAAGCGCAGCCATAGATGCTTTCTCACACCGGGTTTCCCTAGAAGCCGTACGACAAAATGTGATTAATGCTGAAATAGCGCAGATCTGCAAGCGATGGGCGATGCAGCTTCATGGCCGTGTGCAATCTGATTTGCTGGCATCGTCTCTAGTGATCGATCAAGCCGAGAGGTCAGGGGATGCGGCCCAGATGAAGAGCGCACTTGCGGAGGCACACTTACTTCTGGCCTCACTTGGGGAGGCACCCGCTCCTGTACTAAGAAGTGCCGAGCAAGAGTTGCAACACCGAGTCAATCTATGGAACGCACTCGTCGATATTTCCTACGACCACACACAATTCTCGTCATTGCCTGCGTTAATCTGGGTTTCCGATCTAGGCGAAATCCTGGAAGAGGCAATCTCCAATGCGGTGCGCCATGCTTTCGCTTCCCATATATGGATCACATTAATCACTCAAAGTTCTGGTTCGGTTTTAGTTACCGTTGTGAATGATGGGGAGTTTAATGGCGTAGAAAAATCACGTTTAGGAAGTGAGATATTTTCCATTCATACTCAGGGTAACTGGTCTCTCACCCGAGACGTCGAGAAAGAGCTCACAACGTTAACTCTCAATCTTCATTAAGGGAGCATCTTTCTCACAACAAAGGGAATTGAATCTGTAATTCGCATCGCCGTGAGCGGACCGCCAGTGGATGAAAGCTCTGCAGCTTCTGCGTGAATCATTGCTCCGGTGGCACCCACTTCAAGAATCGAAATATCGCCGCTGGTAATGGCTACGGAATTCGTGGCAACAAGTGCTCCGATCACACCTGCCAGGACATCGCCTGTGCCTGCCGTGGCCAACCAGGCAGTAGCTTCTGGCAGTTCTATTACCTGAGCTTCGTCGGCTAAATACGTGATCGAACCTTTGAGCAAAACGCTGACTTTAAGAATCTGCGCCGCCATCTGAGCCCATTTGCGTGGGTCACCTTCGATGGCACTTGAAGTTACAGAGGTGCCACGAGAATTCAATAAATCCGAGAGCTCGCCGACATGAGGCGTTATGAGAGTGGGCTGGTTGAAGGTTCCCGCCAAATAAAGAGCACCGGCATCCAAGACCATCGGAACAGATTGCCTGCGCGCCTTATTGAAGTCACGATGGCGAAGTCGCGTAGTGAATCCGCCCATACCCTTACTGGGAACTCCGGAACCCAATAGCCAGGCTGAAACTTTTCCGGGGTGCGTTACAACTTCGGGGGATCGCGCAAGCACCAACTGATCCAGAAAGCGAAGTGGTTGCCAATTCCAACTTTCATTGAGGGAAATAAATCGCACCATTCCGACACCGGTTGCCATTGCGGCATGAGTGCTTAAAACAGCAGCACCCGGATATTGCACCGAACCTGTGACCATGCCAATGACTCCGCGAGAATATTTATGGTCGAGGGATGTTGGAACAATAAATGCGCGCCTACAATCTTTGGCGCTCCATTTCTTTACTGGTAGGTGATCCATGGCCCAATCAAACACCCTGCGCCTCTATAAATTTCCTATTTGGCAGAAGGGTAGATCTCTAAGTAATTAGGAAGCGCGATTGCAGGCGTGCTGACAGCGGCCGAATCCAACAATGCGTGAGCAATCGCACGTGACATGCAATCTGCCGCAACTGTGAGCAGGTGGTGGAATTCAAGAGGGCTGGGCGCCGGTCG
Source organism: uncultured Actinomycetes bacterium (assembly GCA_903834145.1). GTDB lineage: Bacteria > Actinomycetota > Actinomycetes > Nanopelagicales > Nanopelagicaceae > QYPT01. The sequence goes on along the minus strand of CAILHY010000032.1, from coordinate 21,608 downwards.
TTTCGACGTGGATCCACCAAAGACTGTATCTCCATCGAACATGGTGTGCACAGGATGAATGGCACGCGCTAATCCGTCCTGGCCAATTCCCGCCAATTTCTTACATTCGGCCTTAGTTAGCGTCGCATCCGTGGCTAAGAATGCGATAGTGGTGTTGAGGGAAATCACATCAGGGAAGAGACCGTTATCTAAAAGCGCCATATGCGGTGGAGCGTTATCGATATCTGATTGTGAAGGCTTTTTCAGCGAATCAAATTCGCCCGGCAATCCAAAGGCTGCGCCATAAATTTCACCGGTCTTAGTGTTGATTGCCGAGCCCACGCTATTGAGAACAACAAGCGCAGCGACCGTCGTGCCATTTTCAAGTACAACACTTGCTGATCCCACCCCGCCCTTAATGCCACCTGCCATGGCACCTGTTCCACCACCGATGCTTCCGGTGCGTACCTTGGCGCTTCCTGCATCGCTCATTGCATCTTCAAAGGCATGAACACCAAATGTTGCATCGGGTGTTGATGTGACTGTGCCACTTCTGCCCAGATCGAAAATTATCGCGCCTGGAACAATAGGAACGGTAATGCCCGGCATAACTGTGAGCCCCAAGTTTTGAGCGCGCATCGCATTTTGGACGCCCGCAATTGCTGCTAAACCAAAGGCGCTTCCACCGCCCAATACCAAAGCATGAATACGTTGTACCGCGTTCATGGGATCTAATAAATCTGTTTCATGAGATCCAGGTGCACCGCCACGCACATCGACGCCCGCAACAAAACCATCGGCTTCTCCAACGATAACTGTCGTGCCGGTTAAATAACCATCTCCATTTGCAGTGTGATGCCCCACCCGTAAACCTTCGAGGTCGGTCAGTGAATTTGTTGGACCAGGTTGCAAAGTCATAGTAAATCCCCTCCATAGGAATCTGCGTTTGAGGGTATCTCCCAATCAGGATTGGCTACCGCAGGACGCGCCTTTTCATACCAATGCGTTGCTTGCAAGACTCCTAAATCATCAAATCGGCGACCAGATATTTGTAAACCAATTGCGCGACCATCGGGCGCGAAACCTGCGTTGATTGATGAAGCAGGTTGCTCGGACATGTTGTAGGGGACAGTAAATCCGATGTGCGCCATAGCATTTGCAGGATCGTTAGTAGGCATGGCCCAGTGAACGGGATACGTAAGCACTGGGGAAACGGGGGAAAGAACGAAGTCATATTTTTCAGTTGCTAGTTGCGTAGTTTTACGGACCTCCAGTTTACGATTCACACACCGCATTAGCTCCACGCTAGAAACGTTTTCACCAGCACTGAGCCATTCGATAATAAAGGGCAGAAGGAGTTTGCGTCGTTCTGCAGGCATGTCGTTGTAATCCACCCATCCGCGCACTCTCCAAAAAGTATCTAATTCGTGGAGTGCCTCTTCTGAGAAGAATGGCGGGATGAGTTCAACAATGGCACCAGCATCTTCAAATGTTTTCGCCGCGGCCGTGATTGCTGCCACGGTATGCGGTTCAACGGCAAGGCCGCAACCTGCATCAAGATGTAGCGCAATGCGCTTGCCTTTGGGTGAAAACTCATTGTAGGAATCCCATGCAATATCCGCTGGAGGCAAACTCATATAGTCGCGCGCATCCGGCGCGCTGACAACGCTCATGAGCAAAGCGGCATCGGCAGTTGTGCGAGTCATGGGTCCGGCCACACGACCAAAGAAGGGAGGATTAATAGGGATTCGACCATTGCTTGGTTTAAGTGTGACGACTGCATTCCATGCGCCAGGCAAGCGTAATGAACCGCCGATATCTGTTCCCATATGGAGTGGTCCATATCCAACGGCGGCGCTTGCTCCGCCTCCGGCGCTCGAGCCTCCGGGATTCCACGTCGGATTCCATGGATTTGATGTCAACTTATGGAAACTTGAAAGCCCGCTAGAGAGCATCCCTAAATCAGGCATTGTGGTTTTAGCAAGAATGATTGCACCGGCTTGGCGAACTCGCGCCGATGGTGGTGCATCCTCACCTGCTGGAGTTAAAACTGTGGAAGCCGCACCTAGTGGAACTGCGATTGCCTTAGTGGCAATGTTTTCCTTAATAGTAATCGGAACGCCATCGAGTGCGCCGATTGATTCTTTTTTGAGCCAGCGTTGAGTACTTGCATCGGCCTGTGCGATTACCTCATCGCGGTTGTGCGCCCAAAGTGCGTTCACGACGGATTCACGTGCATCGATGCGCGCTAATACTGCATCAATTACTTCACGTGGAGAAAATTCACCCGTGCGATATCCCTGGACTAAATTTCTTGCGCTGGAATCAGCGAGAGTCGTGCGCATTATTGTGGAAGCGGTGGCGTGTAGCGGCCATCAATTGCCGTCCATCCGCCATCGACGGTCAGTGTTGATCCTGTAATAAATGATGCTGCAGGGGAGGAGAGAAATACTGCGGCCCCAGCTAATTCATCAGCGCGAGCCCAACGACCCAGGGCAGATTTTTGGGCGTAGGCAGTGTTCCATTCGGCATTAGCTCGAAGTGGGGCAGTCAAAGGAGTTTCGACAACTCCGGGACGAATGGAGTTGACTCGCACGTTGTGTGGCCCAAATTCGGCGGCGGCGGTACGCACGAAAGATTCGAGTCCGGCTTTTGTTGCCCCGTACACACTTTGTCCAGGCTCGGTTGCTGCTGCGCGAATCGATGAATACACAACAATTGATCCGCCTCCTTGAGCAACCATTAATCCGCCAGCGGTGCGAAGCACATCGAAGGTTGCACGAAGATTCAGAGCGATCACTCGATCAAATTCTTCCATCGTGTAACCAAGAATTGATTTGCGTACGTTGATTGCAGGTGTATGCACCAAAATATCAAGAGGTGCCAAAGATGCAATGCGCGCGACGTCTTTGGAATCCGTGACATCCAGCGAAATTGCCTCGCCTTCGCCCATCATTGATTTCGTTTCTTGCGCAGTGGCAAGATCGCGATCTGCTGCAAATACGTACGCGCCTTGACCTGCTAGCGCAAGGGCGCATTCTCGTCCGATTCCACTCCCAGCACCTATTACTAACGCCCGCTTATTATCTATACGAAAGAGAGTGGAATAATCAAGGCTCATGAATTCGCTCCTTTGATGTCAGGGCGAATGATTGCCATCCGCGTAATCGTGAATTCTTCCGCTGCAAAACGAGGCCCTTCCCGTCCAATTCCTGAATCTTTCACTCCGCCATATGGCATGGAATCGGATCTAAATCCTGGTACGTCATTTACAACAACCCCACCGACCTCCAAAGTATTGAGTGCGGCAAAAGTGTTGGCCAGAGAAGATGTGAAAATACTCGCTTGCAATCCATATCGTGATTCATTCACAAGTGCGAATGCTTCATCAATGGTGGCAACAGTGCGAACGCACATGACAGGTCCGAAGATTTCTTCATGCCACACCAGCGAAGCAGTTGGAGGTTCGAGAATCACTGTGGGGGCAAATGCCTTTCCCTGCAAAGTTCCACCATGAGCAATAACTGCGCCGGCACTTACTGCCTGGGCAATCCAATCCGATACTCGCGACGTGCTCGCTTCATTAATGAGTGCAGAAATATGTGTGGCGCCGTCACGCGGATCTCCAACAACAACGTTAGCCATATGTTTTTTGAGCGATGAAATGAATTCTTGTGCGATGGCCTCAAGAACTATGACACGTTGCACCGATATGCATGCTTGCCCTGATGCGTAATAACTTCCGCGAACTGCTGCTGCTGCAGCGGCGCCCACATTGGCACTCTCATCGACTACAAGCGCTGAGTTTGATCCAAGTTCAAGTAGCGTTTTACGTGGCGCAGCCAATCGTGAAATTGCGTGGCCAACGCCGGCTGAACCGGTAAAGGAAACTGCTCCGATACGCGGATCAGAAACAAGTGTTGCTCCGACATTTGCATCGCCGGTCACTAACTGAACCACCCCTTGAGGAATAGATAGTTGGGCTGCAATTTCGCGCATGATGTGTATCAGCCACAAGGTGGAGAGCGGAGTTTGCGGTGCAGGTTTAATGATGACAGGGCAACCGGCAGCGATCGCAGGAGCAATCTTGTGAGATGCCAGGAGCAATGGATAGTTAAAACCAGTTATTCCAACAACGACGCCAATGGGTTTGCGTACCCAAAAGCCCGTCATGCCTTCGCCACTGGGTAGGAGATCTAGCGGAACAGTTTCTCCGTGGAGTCGAGAAACTTCACCCGCGGCAGTTTCAAGAGTGAGAACCGTGCGGGCAACTTCCACTTTGCAATCTCGAAGTGGCTTCCCAGTTTCCAACACCAAGAGTTGTTCAAATTCAGTTGTTCTTGCCACCAGTGCTGCTTGAGTGCGAGCGAGTAATTCTTTGCGCACATAGCTAGAAAGATTTTCCACCGCTTTGCGGATCCCGAGGGCATGTTCAAGCGCAGCATTGGCATCTTCAACATTGCCCACAGGTGCATCACATACCACTGTCCCGTCAAATGGAAAGATCACTGGGGCGCTCTCTCTCGTGAGAGACCAGCCGTTTCCGATCGGAAGACCGGCAGGAAAATCTTGCGTAAAAATACTCATCGGGACTCTGGCAATCGCGGGATTGCAGTAATGAGTGCGCGAGTGAATTCATGCGCAGGTGCATCAAAGACTTGTCGGGTATTTCCGGATTCGACCACCACCCCATCTTTCATGACAATGACACGATCGCAAAGCCTGGCGATAACGCTGAGGTCATGAGAGACAAGAATGAGCGTTATTCCGAGGCTATTTGTGAGGGCGGCTATGAGTTCAAGGATTTGATCGCGAACTAAGACATCCAGCGCGCTGACAGGTTCGTCGGCAATTAACACGGTGGGGCGTGGCGCTAAAGCCCGAGCGATAGCCACGCGCTGGCGTTGACCGCCGGAGAGTTCGTGGGGATAGCGATCGCGCATGGCGCGATCTAACCCCACCGAATCGAGGACTTCATCAATGCGGGCATTGTGATCTTCCTGGATATTGAGACAGACCAGTGGTTCGCGAATGATTTCCGAAATTTTCATGCGGGGATCTAGAGAACTCCGAGGATCTTGAAAAACGATCTGCACCTCTTTGCGCAGCCATGGCATTTTTCCTGCGATAAGGGCTTGACCTTTGAATTCAACGCTGCCCGATGTTGGAGTATCCAAACCAAGAAGAAGGCGCACAAGAGTGGTTTTGCCGGACCCGGATTCACCGACAATGCCCACGCGATCTCCGGAGTTGATTTTCATATTCATATCAATGAGCGCGTGACGAAGCGCTCTACCAGAACCGGAAGCACCCTTAGCTAATTTGTAGGTGCGTGAAAGATTTTTAGCTTCTAAAACTAGTTGACTCATAGTTGCCCGCCTTTGCCTGAGAATGAATCCTCTGCAAGTCGTGCCGCGCTAATCAAGCGGCGAGAGTACTCATGAGCCGGTTCATGAAAGAGCGAGGCAACGCTTGCGTTCTCAACAATCTTTCCCAATTGCATAACGGCAACATTTTCAGTCATCGCTGAAACAACTGGTAGATCATGGGTGACAAATATGAGTGATGAACCTTCTTTGTCAACGAGGGCATTAATGAGATTAAGAACTTCTCGTTGCACCGTGACATCGAGTGCAGTTGTTGGTTCATCGGCAATCAACAGTGCCGGTTCGCAGGCAAGTGCAATAGCAAGACCGATTCGTTGACGTTGCCCACCAGAGAGTTGGTGAGGATAGGCTCGCAGGATTCGATCCGGATCAGGCAGTCCAACTTTGGTGCACAGCTCAAGTGCCTTCTTGAGCCCTTCCTTAAGTGAGGAACCTTTGTGAATCATCAATGGGCCTGCAATTTGCTTTCCGATACGCATCAATGGGTTTAGCGCAGTAAGCGGTTCTTGAAACACCATTCCGATTCTGTTTCCACGAAGACGTGAATGTTCGCGATCAGAAAGCCCAATGAGTTCTTGCCCTTCAAAGGTAATACTTCCAGAGATTGTTGCTGTGTCAGGAAGCAACCCCATGATTGCAAGGGAAGTCATCGACTTTCCCGAACCTGATTCACCAATCAAACCAATGCGTGCGCCTTTTTCTAAAGTAAAAGATATGCAATCAACAACCTTCTTACTTCCAAAGGAAATCGTCAGATCGCGTACTTCAAGAAGGCTCATGAGTCGCTCCTTCGCAGAGTTGGGTCGAAAACTTCTCGCACGCCGTCGCCCACAAGGTTGAATCCCAATACGACAATAACGATGGCAATGCCAGGCCAGATTGCAAGTAGAGGATTGACAAAAAGGTACTGCTGGGAGCCGGCCAACATGCGGCCCCATGATGGCGCAGGTGGCGGTGTACCAAGTCCTAAATAGGACAGAGATGATTCAGCCAATACCGAGACCGATACAGCAGCTGACGCCTGAATCAGAAGTGAGGCGCGAAGATTGGGCATTACATGCTTTCGAATAATGCGCCATGTACTTGCACCAGATGCGTGAGCAGCTAATACATAATCGGAGGCAAGAATTCCATGGGCAGTTCTACGCGTTACTTGCGCCACCGCCGCGGCAGTGGCAAGTCCGATTGCGGTCACGGCGGTAATCGTTGATGCGCCATATACCGCTGCAAGAATGATTGCCAAGAGCGCCGCAGGGAAGGCCAGTGCAATGTTGACCGCATAAATCATGGGAGATTGATACCTACGCGATGCAACAGCGATCAGGATGCCAGCGCTGACTCCGAGTGTCATCGCAACCGTTACCGCCAATGCGGCAACAAACAAAGTCACTCGAGAGCCAACAATTATCTGGCTCAAAATATCTCGACCAATTTTGTCCGCGCCCAGTATGTGGCGCATGGAAACCCCAGCGAAGGAATCTTCAGGATTGACTGCAAGTGGGTCGTAAGGCGTCCAGATGAAGGAAAGAATCAAAAGGGCAAAGGTGATGGAGACCATGATGGAGCCAGCGATTAGTGAAACATTTCCCTTCATGGCTTTTCTCATGACGATTGCCTTACTCGTGGGTCAAGGAAACCAAGAACCAAATCAACGAGGAAACTCACGAAAAAGACGATGGATGTAGTAACGGCGATGATGCCTTGAACCTTCAGTAAGTCTCGATTGTTCACGTCCTGCAGAAGCATTTGGCCGATACCTGGTAGGGCAAAAACATTTTCCACAATAATTGCCTCAACGATTAGCGTTGCCATCTGCATTCCAAGAACAGAGATCACGGGGATTAGCGCATTACGAACTCCGTGCTTGCGAAGCGCTTGAACTTTCGTTAATCCCGTTGCTCGGGCAGTGCGGAAATAATCCTGCTGCAAGGTGTCGATAGTTGCCGAGCGCGCAAAGCGCATAAGGACTGCGCCCTGCCCAAGTGCTAGCGTGAAGACGGGCAAAGCCATTGATTTAAAAGCATTTCCTGGCTCACTCCAACCCGCTTCTGGAAATCCACCCGCAGGTAGTACCTGCCATACAACAGCGAATAATGTGGAGATCAATAGTCCGGTCCAGAATGTTGGGATAGCGATTCCAAACTGGCTCATTGCTGAAGTTGCGACGCCATCCATATTTCGGTAGCGAAGCGCTGCGTACATGCCAAGCGGAATGGAAATCAGTACTGCCAAGATCGAAGCCATAATTACTAGCGGAACAGTGACTGTTGCTTTCTGCGCAATTTCTGACGTGATGTTTGCTCCACTGAGGTATGAAATTCCCAGATCACCGCGAAGTGCGTGTGATAACCACGTCCAATATTGTGCCACGAGGGATTTATCCAGTCCCATTTCGTGACGTAAGTTTGCAAGTGCCTCAGGCGTTGCTTGAATACCTAATTTCGCTTGCGCCAAGTCACCTGGAAGAAGGCGAAGTAAAGAAAAAACTAGCGCTGAAGAAACAACGAGCGATGAGATAAAAAGAAGGAGACGACGAGCGCCGAACACAATAATGTTCACGCTCGCCATCTCCTCCTAATCGCTAGTAGTGCCTATCTTATGCTCTTACTTGTATTACTTGGTCTTCGCAATCGAAGCCACGTAGTAAGACATACCTAATGAGTTCGTAGGTATTCCCGAGATCTTCTTTGTGATGACCTGGGTATTTGGCAATAGGAACAACCAATCGCTGGCTGAATCTGTTGCTAATTGACGACCGACCTTCTTAAGAAGTGCGGTGCGCTCTGCATCCGTTGCTGCCTCATCAGCAGCTTTGAGCCAGGCTTGCACCTGTGGGTTGTTGTAACGGAAGTAGTACTGAGGATTTCCGTAGATGGCAATATCGTGTGGCTCAACGTGAGCAACGATTGTCATGTCGTAATTAGCCTTTGTGAAAATACGGTCAATCCATTCGCCCCAACCAACATTGTTGATGGTGACGTCGATGCCGACCTTCTTGAGTGATGCCTGGATGAATTCAGATGAGGCAGTCGCGTATCCGATTGGTGGAATCTCCAGCGTCAATTTGAAGCCATTTGGGTATCCAGCGGCCGTGAGAAGTGCCTTGGAATTTGCGACGTCGTAAGGAGCAAGCCCGGTGAGATCTTCATACCAAGGATCTGTAGGTGGCACGAAGCTACCGATTGCAGTGCCGTATCCCGACCATGCGGTTTTAATCAGTGCCTTGTGATCAATGGCTTCGCGGATTGCAAGGCGAACCTTTGGATCCTTGAGGTACTGATTCTCATTGTTCATGCTCATCGTCACTTCGGCATTTGTCGTTCCTGCAACAACTTTGAACTTGTCGTTAGCAGCGAAGAACTTCAAAATTTCAGGAGCTTGGACTGTTGTGAGAACATCAACTTGACCAGAAAGGAATGCGTTATTGAGTGCATTTGGATCTGCGATGTATTTGAATACGACGGTCTTTGCTTTGCCCTTTACTCCACGATATTTATCGTTACGAAGAAGGGTGATACTTGATCCACGATTCCACTTAGAGAACTTGTAAGGTCCAGTTCCGTTTGCAGTTGATGCGAGATTTGTCGCACCCTTCTTTAAAACGACACCAATTTGCCCGGTGAGATTAAAGAGAAAACTGTTATCGCGATTCTTCATTGTGATAACAACAGTGGATGCATCAGGAGCAGAAACTGAGTCAACATTTGCGAACTGCGCTTTAAATGGATTTGTTGAATCCGCTGCCGTGATGCGTTGGTAACTCCAGACAACGTCGGCCGATGTAAATGTTGAGCCGTCATGGAACTTTGCTGCTGCGAGTTTGAATGTGTAAGTCTTGCCATCTGATGAAATCGTGTAGGACTTTGCAAGATTTGGGACAATTACACCTTTATCGGTGATCCGTACCAAGCTCTCGTAGACGTTATCCAAAAGCACTTGAGGAATTGGTGCACCGGCAGTGCTTGTCAGATCAAGGCTCGTAGGCTCAAGGTCGACACCCAAAGTGATGGTGGCGTTGGGATCGGCAACAGCCGTCGCAGCGTTTGATTGCGGGATCGCGAAACTGATCAAGCCGACGATAAGCACTGTCGGGATGAGCAGACGTCCGATGGACTTCTTCATACGGGGGGTACTCCTATCGATGTATTCGGGTTGGTTATGGGTTGGTTATGGGTTGGTTATGGATTGATGTTCAGTTGGTATAAGGACTGATGAAACAGGCAATTGAGCAAGAAAACAAGGCTTTTTGGGACCTATTTATGTACTCACTTTCTTGAAGACCTGGAATCCCTAGTTCACGTGAGGTCCTGAAGTGGGGTGTACATGGTCAAATACGTGAGTAATTTCTCGTCTGAGCAGCCCATTTAGGTTCCTATTTTTCTGAAATTTGGCTAACGTTGCGCTGTTGTTCACCAACGCTGGTGCTTGGCCAGCGCCTGCACCAGTGTGAAGAGCTAGAACGGGAGCGTGACAGTGGCTCAGGTTGAGCAGGTTGAGCAGGCAGAGCAGGTTGAGGATGATGTGGCAACTTTCTCCATTGTCCAGCGCACACCCCGCCAAATTGCGTGGATGCGTTTTAAGCGCAATAAAGTAGGTGTTGTCTCAGCGTGTGTTGCTGGTTTCTTCTTTTTAGCCGCCTATCTTGCTCCGGTAATTACTCGCATTCTTGGCTTGAGTAACACGCTTACCTATTCAACGACGCTGAATAATTTTGCTATGCCTATTGGCGCCTCAGGTGGCATGTCGCTGACACACCCATTGGGTGTTGAACCAGGTGCAGGGCGAGATCTTCTTTCACTTCTTCTCTATGGTTCACGAATCTCATTTTCAGTCGCCGTAATTACCAGTGTTGCTTCAATCGGACTTGGCATGTTGATTGGCATTACTACCGGGTATTTCCGCGGAAAAGTAGATGCGATTGTCGGACGTTTCTCTGATTTTCTCCTTTCTTTCCCATCGACATTCATGATCATTGCGTTGGCGCTGCCACTCACGCAACGTGTGGAAGCGCTCAAAATTGCAAAAGGCAATGGCGCGCGCATTGTTGTACTTGTGGTCTTCTTTGTGTTTTTTGGGTGGCCAGGCTTCGCCCGTTTAATCCGCTCCCAGGCATTTAGCATGCGCGAACGTGATTTCGTTATGGCCGCTCAAGCACTCGGCGCCTCCAGCTGGCGCATTATTACGCGAGAACTCTTACCTAATTTGTGGCCAACTGCCATCGTCTTCCTTTCTATCTCACTTCCTGGGTACCTAGCGGCAGAGGCAGTTTTCTCGTTCCTCGGCGTTGGCGTTCAAGCACCCGCTTCGACTTTTGGTTTAGTGCTCTCGGATGCTGTGACGTATTGGCGCGATGATCCTGCTTACTTAATTATTCCTTCCGTGTATTTGATCATCATTGTTCTTTCATTAAACCTTCTCGGTGATGCCATTCGCGACGCGCTCGATCCCAAGGCGGTAAAAGCATGAGCGCCGCACTAGATTTCCGCAGCAATGCGGGAAGTATCAAGAACAATTCCCAGGTACCAGGAAGTTCGCATACTTCTTTGGGATGACTCGCAACCTGGTCGCGGCCGCGATTAGGCAATGAACTACCAACTAGGAGGACCTATGTCCGGTTCGAAAATGACTCAACGTCATTTCCGCCGCCGCCTCGTGGCCACTACTGCAGCCGGAGCTTTGCTTGCTGCAGGCGTGCTCGTAGGAACGGCATCAAGTGCAAACGCCGCAACCGCAGTTAAGGGCGGAACGTTGTACTTCATCACCAATGCTCAACAATTTGATAACGTCGATCCAGCCCGTGTTTACACAGGTCGCGATATCGCGTTCTTCAACTCATACCTTTACCGCAACTTGGTTTCATACAAGCCAACTGCTGGTGCCGCAGGATCATCACTTGTTCCTGACCTAGCCACAAACACAGGTGTACCAAGTAATAGTGCAAAGACTTGGAAGTTCACTTTGCGTCCAGGCGTCACATGGGAAGATGGAAGCCCAGTAACGTGCGCTGACGTTAAGTACGGAGTTTCACGTCCATTCGCAACTGACATCATCACAAACGGACCACAGTACCTAGTGGATGCGCTTGCGATTCCTAAGAATGCAGATGGAAGTTCCCAGTACAAGGGTCCATACAAGAAGACAGGCCAGGCTCTATTTGACAAGGCTGTTACTTGTAAGGGAACCACTGTTACTTTCAACCTTAACCGTTCATTTGCAGACTTTAACTATGCGATGACCTACCCTGCAGGTGCACCAGTTCCTGCATCAAAGGATAAGGGCGACAAGTACGACCTACGTCCATACTCAAATGGTCCATACAAGATCGCTACATACAAAATTGGCGATGAAATGCACCTAGTGCGCAATACAAAGTGGAGTCAGAAGAGCGACACAGTTCGCACTCCTTACCCAGATGACATCGTCGTACGTTTCGGTATGGATGAGAACGTTCGTGATCAAATCACTTTGGATGATTCCATTCCAAACGCGGTTAACCTCGACGGTCTACAACCAGCAAACCTACGTACATTCTTTGCTGATCCAAAGCGTGCATCACAACGCCTGAACGTCTTTGATCCATACACACGTTATGCAGCAGCAAACGTTTCTGCAGGACACTTGGATTGCCTCGATGTTCGCAAGGCCATCTTCTTCGCTTGGGATACACAAGCGCTGATTGACCTTGCTGGCGGAACAGTGTTCTACGGAACACCGGGAGATAACCCAATTAAGACAGTGCTTGGTCTTGACTATGCCCCAACGACGGGCAACATTCACGATCCTGCATACAAGATTGGTGGAAATCCAGCCAAGGCGAAGGAACTTCTTGCCGCAGCTAAGATTTCATGTCCTGCAACCTATGCACGTGTTACAGATCCTGCACAGGGATTCACCTATGACACTGCAAAGTCAGCAACTCAGCAGAAGGCATCAGTCTTGATTCAAGCTGCAATGGACGCTGCTGGCATCGTAGTGAAGTTCAACTTCATTCCACCAGGTCAGTACTACTCCACAATCGGAGACACAACAAAGCAGGGCGATCTTTCTCGCGCTGGTTGGGGTGCTGACTGGGCGAATGCTTCAACGGTTATTCCACCGTTGTTCTCATACCCAAGCTCGAACAACTACACCCAGAACTCAAAGGATCCAGCCTTCCCAGCATTTAAGGCTATGTCCGATGCAGCACTGGCTATGACAGATCGACCAAAGCAAGCAGCACAATGGAAGAAGCTTGCACAATATGCGATGGACCAATACTGGATCTTGAACCCTATTTTCTCTAAGGGTCAAGAAGAGTGGGGTTCCAAAGTTGGAGGCGTCTACTTCTGGGAGCCACAAGGAACCTTTGGTTTCGGACAGCTCTACGTAAAGGGATAATTTCCCCAAACGGTAGATAGCAGTAACGTTGTAAAGGCTGGTTGAGGGTGGTTTCGAAAGAGCCACCCTCAACTTCGCCCCAGTTCTGATAAATCTTTTTACTAGGTTTCATTTGTAGATGGTGAACTAACAGTGAGGGTGAAATGCTTAAGTATCTAATCAGGCGCTTAGCGGCAACAGCACTTGTCATAACCCTCGTCAGTATGTCTGTCTTCGTAATCTTTGCTTATCTGCCTATGGATCCCGCTCGTTTAACGTGCGGCAAGGCGTGTACGCCTAGCATCATCGAAGCCAACCGTCATCGTTTAGGTCTAGATGTTCCTGTGCAAGTGCAATATGGTCGATTTGTTAAAGGCCTTGTTGCTGGCCGGCATTATGGTGAAGGCGTAGCTAGTTTTGATTGTCCAGCTCCGGCTTTTGGATACTCTTTTAATAAACACGCGTGTGTTTCTACTCTTATAGCCGATGCATTTCCTGTGACTTTCAGTTTGGCCATCGGATCATTTATCCTGTGGTTGCTTATCGGCGTATCTCTTGGCGTTGTTGCGGCAAAGAGGCAAGGCAAATGGCAGGACAAAGCAAGTACCGCATTCGTTTTAGTGGGTATATCTCTGCCCACATTTATTTCTGGAATTTTGATCCTGCTTTTAGCCCTCAAATTTAATTTGATTGATCCGATTGAAATGGGCAGATGGGTTTCGCCCTTTACCGACCCCATCGGCTGGGCTCGTAACTTTATTTTTCCTTGGATTACTTTGGCTCTTGCATTTGCAGCCACTTATACGCGGTTTACACGTTCGAATGTTCTGGAAACTTCCAGCGAGGACTACATTCGCACGGCGCGTGCGAAGGGCCTGAGCGAGAAAGTTATTCTTCGCAAGCACACCCTTCGTGCAGCGTTAGCACCAATTATTACGATCGCAGGTTTGGATTTTGCAGGCTTACTCGGTGGAGCGATTATTACTGAAAATATTTTCAACTTACCTGGCCTAGGAAGACTTTCCATTCGTGCCGTACTTGTTGATTACGATCTACCCGTAATTCTCACAACAACCTTGCTGGCTGCAGTGTTTGTAGTCGTTATGAACTTGGTGGTGGATATCTTGTATGCATACATCGATCCGAGAGTGCGTGTTGCATGAGCCAGCCATTCTTGGAAGTTAAAAACTTAACAGTTTCCTTCCCCACCGAAGATGGGCTCGTTCGCGCGTCCAACGACATTTCCTTCACTGTTGCACGCGGTGAAACCCTTGCAGTGGTTGGTGAATCCGGGTCGGGTAAATCCGTGACCTCCCTAGCAGTCATGGGCCTTCACGATCGACGCAGCGCACAGATTTCTGGGCAGGCAATTTTGAATTTAGAGAGTGGTCCAATCGATACGATTTCTGCCTCTCCGGATGTCGTGCGCAAATTGCGCGGAAAATCCATGGCGATGATCTTCCAAGATCCGATGTCCGCCCTTCATCCTTATTACACAATTGGTGATCAGATTTCAGAGGCGTGGCGCCTCTATAACGATGGTGATAAGAAAGCTGGCATCAAACGTGCCACAGAAATGCTCGATCTTGTGGGAATCCCAGGAGCGGCAAAGCGCGTTCTTGAATATCCGCATCAGTTCTCGGGAGGCATGCGCCAACGTGTGATGATCGCAATGGCTCTCGTGAATAACCCATCTCTGCTGATTGCAGATGAGCCAACAACCGCCCTTGATGTAACCGTTCAATCGCAAATTCTAGAGTTGCTCAAGAACATGCAAAAAGAATTTAACATGGCGGTTATCCTTATCACTCACGACCTTGGTGTTGTAGCCGAGGTTGCCGATCGCGTAAGCGTTATGTACGCCGGAAAGATTGTTGAGCAAGCTGGTATCGATGATATTTATTATCAGCCCGATCATCCCTACACAATCGGACTGTTGAATTCGATTCCTCGAGTAGATCAACTTGAGGGAAGGCGCCTCATTGCTATCCCGGGTCAACCTCCTTCACTTATTTCCTTGCCGGCGGGATGCTCTTTCCGTTCACGTTGTTCTTTTTCCTCGCAAGTTCCTAATAATCTTTGTGCGACAGCGGTACCGGATTTAGATCAAAAGATTAGCGGGCATTTTTCTCGCTGCCATTTAACGGAGGATCAATTGAAGAAGGCTCGAGTTTCCACAGGTGCAGTGCTATGACCGAGCCGATTCTTAAACTTGAAGGACTCAAGAAGTATTTTGAGTCAACTTCGGGTGGAATATTTAATAAGAAAAAGGGAATCGTCAAGGCTGTTGATGGCATAGATCTAGAGATCATGCCAGGACAAACAGTTGGGCTTGTCGGTGAATCTGGGTGCGGCAAGACAACGGTAGGTCGCACCGTTCTCAAACTCTACGAACCTACAGAGGGAACAATCACTTTTAACGGACAAGACATCACACATTTGTCCGCCCATGAAATGAAGCCGATCCGTGCTCAGATGCAGATGATCTTCCAGGATCCATATGCTTCACTCAATCCACGTCACACTGTCGGAACTTTGATTGGTGCCACTTTTGAGATCCAGGGGATCACTCCAGAAGGTGGCATAAAACAAGAAGTGGAACGTCTCATGGAACGCGTGGGACTCAACCCAGAACACGTAAACAGGTACCCACACGAGTTCTCGGGTGGACAACGCCAGCGCATCGGTGTTGCACGTGCTATTGCTCTCAAGCCAAAGCTAATCGTCGCTGACGAACCTGTTTCAGCACTTGATGTTTCCATTCAGGCACAGGTGGTCAATCTCCTTGATGATTTGCAAGAAGAATTTGATCTTTCCTACCTCTTTGTCGCCCATGACCTTTCGGTGGTTCAGCACATTTCAGATCGTGTTGTCGTTATGTATCTCGGCAAGATTATGGAAGATGCCAACAAGCACGATCTTTTCCGTGCACCTCGCCACCCCTACACAAAAGCTTTGCTTTCGGCGGTACCAGTTCCTGATCCCAAGAAGAGTCGCGCCCGCGAAAAGATTATTTTGCAGGGGGATTTACCTAGTCCAATGAATCCACCAGCTGGTTGCGTCTTCAACACGCGCTGTTGGAAAGTTCAAGAGCAATGCCGCGTGGAAGTACCGCCACTGCTCCAGATTGGAAATGTCCAGATGGGAAATGGGCACCGACTTGCCTGCCACTTCCCGGAACCTGCTTAAGGCCAGAACCTGCTTAAGTTTAGGCTAGCTTCCCATCGATTGAAGCACTGCCGCCGCCAACGCTCACGCTGACATGTAGTGGCTCTCCACTTTTTGCACTGCATGCGATTGCAAACTTAAAGGAAATTGATGTTCCAGCAGCAATGGGATCCGTTGGTGCGCCAGCAATTCCATTGTCGCCATCTAAAACATCGGTGCATGTGTTTGCACCAGATCCTGTTTGAATGAGAATTGTTGAAGGATCAAGGGCTGCACTACCACCATTTTTGACTGTGACATCAAAAGTGTTTGCCACTTGTCCAGCAAGGTAGTTTGTTGCGAAGTGACCGGGGGTGAAAGTTACGGGAGCGCTTAGAGTTAGTGAAACTCCGGCACCAAGATCAAGTGCGCTACCAAAGCCACCCGTTGCTGCGGGGGCGCTCGCTGCGTCAGTCGCAGTGGAGGTAGAGCTCGAAGAGGATGCCGTTTTGGATCCGCCACACGCAGTGAGTGCGATTGCAGAAATGGCGATAATTCCAATGAGCTTCTTATTCATGGTGACCCCTTCAGGTAAGTCTTCTATTCGACAGCGCGGAGTCTATCAGCGCATAATGCTGAAATTCCTCGGCCAGAGCGAGGCATAAGCCTCATTTCGTGCTGAAATTCTCACCGCCCATAACGATTTGCTAAAGATGAGGGATTTCAGGCACCAATAGATGTAGCAAAGAACTCTCCCGTGCTTAGATTCCTAGGTTGCTCTTTACTCTTTTTGGGAAGTTGAAAAATGCGCACACGCAGTCGCCTCAGTAGATCATTTATGCGCGCCATCACACTAGGAATTTCAGTAGTGCTAGTGATGATGAGTGCCCCGTTGCAGGCGCATGCCGCGACCCCGTCAACGGTTCACTTGACTGTGCACTATCAACGTCCTGCAGATGACTACACGAGTTGGAATTTGTGGTTGTGGAAGAACATCATCGTCGGAAATGACCAAGGTACGGATACTCAAGATGCGGCTTTTTCTCCTTCCGAGGGAAGCGCATTCACTGGATCGGATTCATTTGGCAAGGTCTTTCAAGGTGACATCACAGGAATGAGTGCATTCGACAATGTAGGAATTATTGTTCGCAAAGGTGCGTGGATTTCTAAAGATGTTGAGACCAATAGATTCATCACCAACTTTGATGCTTCTGGCAATGCCGAGATTTGGCTCGTGCAAGGTGATCCGAGGATCTATACATCTCTACCGGCACCCGTTAAAACCATTAAATCGGCAACGCTGGATGACTTTCGAACAATCTCAGTCGACCTGAGTCAAAAAATGACACTGACAGGTACCGGAGATGAAGGATTCTCGATCACTGGTGGGCCAAAGGTTTTGTCGGTTAAGGCTCTTGATGGAAGTGCCACCGCAACCACGCGCGTGCAGCTCACTCTAGATTCCGATGCGACTATTGGAACTGACTACACGCTCAGTCAAAAAGATTTTGGAAATGCCAAAGTCACTGCGGGAAAGATTATTGAATCGGATGCTTTTAATGCACGCTACCTGTACACAGGAAATGATTTGGGCAACACCTATACGAGTTCCTCAACCGCATTTCGCGTTTGGGCACCGACCGCTAATGCGGTCAGTCTTTTGACATATGCGACAGCAACTGCGGATCCAACAGTTACACCCATGATTGCATCCGATAAGGGAACTTGGGTAGCAACTTTGAGTGGTGATCAAAACGGCACGATCTATGATTATCGAGTCACGTTGGGTTCCACGATCAATGACGCAGTGGATCCTTATGTTCGGGCAGCGACAGCAAATGGTTTACATGGCGTGGTTGTGGACCTTTCTAAAACGAACCCATCCACCTGGAAGAGTTCTAAACCAGCATTTAGTGGCAAGGCTACCGACGCGGTGATTTATGAATTGCATATCCGGGATCTATCCATGGATTCATCCGGCGGAATTCCAACAGCGCATAAAGGTAAGTACCTAGCGCTCACTGATATGAATACAACAACGGCAGATGGCACAAAGACTGGTGTTACCGCGATCAAAGACCTAGGCGTCACCCATGTAGAACTTCAACCGATCTTTGATTATGCATCCGTGGATGAACTTAATCCATCCTTTAACTGGGGCTATGACCCACAAAATTACAATGTCCCTGAAGGTTCGTATTCCTCTGATGCAAATAAACCTGCCGTTCGAATCACTGAACTTAAGAGCGGAATTCAATCACTGCATGATCAAGGCTTACGAGTGATGATGGATGTTGTTTATAACCATGTATTTGCATCACAAGCCTTCAGCGAAGAGAAGATTGTTCCAGGCTATTTCTTCCGCAAGAATGCGGACGGATCCCTCACCAATGGCAGCGGATGTGGCAATGATGTGGCATCAGAACGGCCGATGGTACGCAAGTTCATTGTGGATTCGCTTAAATATTGGGCGACGCAATACAACATGGACGGATTCCGATTCGACCTTATGGGTCTGATTGATCTCACAACCATGCAACAAGTGCGCGCCGAACTAACAAAGATCAACCCTACAATTTTAATCATCGGCGAAGGTTGGGACAGGGGTACTTTGCCTGAAGCCATCAAGAGCAATCAGAAGAACATTGACAAGTTGCCGGGGATTGCTGCATTTAATGATGAATTGCGTGATGCCATTAAGGGATCGGTATTCAATGCATCCGATAATGGATTCGCCACCGGGAAAACGACTGCGTCTACGAGCACACAAGCAGGAATTGTTGGTAATGTTTTTTACAGTCGGAGCGTTTTGGGAAAGTGGATTACCACTGACCCAACTCAGAGTGTGAACTATGTAGAAGCCCATGACAATCTCACTCTCTTTGATAAATTAACCGCGAGCGTTCCCAACGCGTCCGCTGTGAAAATTGAATCTCTCGATCGGTTATCTGCCTCCATCGCGCTACTTGCTCAAGGGGTGCCATTTATGCAGGCAGGTCAAGAGTTTTTGCGGTCCAAGGACGGCGATTCAAACAGTTACAAATCAAGCGATGCCATCAACTCCATCAAATGGAGTTTGCGTAGCAAGAACGCATCTACGGTGAATTATTACAAGGGGCTTATTGCAATTCGCAAAGCGCATCCAGAGTTCAGATTCAACACAACGGCTCAGGTAGTTAAGGGGCTCACTTTCATTAAAGCTCCAAGTGGCGTAATCGCTTACTCACTTCAAGGATCCGCCGTGAAGGATTCATGGGGATCCACGGTTGTCGTTCATAACCCAAGTGCAAAGGCTGCAAACATTGTGCTACCAAGTAAAGGTGATTGGAAGATTGTCGTTCAAGGTAGTAAAGCTGGAACGAAAGCAATTCAAACCTTGAAAGGCGCATCAACGGTTTCAGTTCCAGCGATGTCTACTTTGGTGGTCGAAAAGTAGATTCGAAGCATCGTTCTAGCACTGACTCGTGGAAATCTCGGCAACAGAGAGTTACCAATAAGCGTGCCAAGAAGATTGTTGAAGAAGTGTTAGCGCAAACTGCGGGACGACCTTCTCATTGAGCGTGAGGTGAGTCTGGAGCCGCCCTATGGGGCTTTTTTGTGTTCCCTTCAAGTATAAAGGGGGGATACCCCCAGACTGTCCAGCGCCCAGAAAGAAAAAGGCGCTACTTTTATTGAAACACCGCATGATTGGGGGATTCGATGACCGAGTCTTCGCCATCAAAATACATGAAAAGCGCGTTAGCGCTTTCAAGAATAATTGGATCAGAGCTAGTTACCCAAAGCGATTACTGCAAGATTATTGGGCTCATGATCTTTCCGGAGAATCCTCCCAAGACCGTTAGTTTCTTCACAATACATTCCAATGGCGCTTACTCATTAACCCATAGTTTTGGTTTCCCAGAGAACATAGAAGGACTGAGTAATCCCGTAACCCTGGAAATATCTTCACCAATAGTGGATTCAATAAGAAATTCTCGAGTTGTTTGGGTAGAGAATTTAGAAGTCTTAAACCTGGAATACCCCAATTGGGCAAAGGATTCACCTATTAAATTCTGTGCCCCAATAATTGCTATTCCATTACTCAATCGTGGTGTTGCCGTTGGGGCTCTATGCGTAACTGGCACCAGGGAAGAACTAAGCGCTGATTCCATAACGTATTTGGAACTCATTGCGAATTTGTTGTCTGTAAACTTCAGACGCGAAATCCTTTTAGCTTTAGAAATCGCTGGACCTATTAAAGGTCTCTTACTCGGTTTACCTCTTACCCCGAGAGAAAAGGACATTCAAGCGATGATGGGCGGAGGTAGCACTAACCGAGAGATTTCCGTTGATCTGGGTTTCAGTGAGTCGACGGTTCGGAAAGACTCTGTAAGCCTTTTCGCAAAACTAGGCGTTAACAACAGAAAAGACGCTGGAGATCTGCTCTGAGATTATGAAAGTTGGTCTGGATAGGTCTGGATATTGAGTGGATAACTAGATTCTCGTGGGAATACTCTTCGATTGTCCTTTAAGTTGGAAAGGAGATGCGGGGAGATGAGAAGAGAGTTCATACTTTTTGAGCATCAAAAATAGATATGTTTGAAGAGCGAATGGAAAGAATTGCAATGTTTATTGCCGGACTCGCGATAGCGGCATTTATAGTAGCCGCGACAATTATTGCCGTGGTTAAACCTGCGCCAACGCAGATCTTAAGTTCGAATCAAGGGCAGTATGTGAAAGTTTGCGTTAACAATGAAACTGGCGTTCTGAGAGTAGCAATACTTTGCAAGGCTTCGGAAAAAGAAATCAATTTAGTTCGCCATTTTCCTGATTCTTCGCAGTAGCTTCACCTTCAATAATTCTGAAAATACTCAATCGAAGTCTTCGAACATAGACGCTAGGCGCTGCAGGTTTACTGCGAATACATATATTTGGGGCAAGTCGGTCTTATGTATTTCATTCATGAGTAATTACTCTCGGGGGGACACCCCCCCTGAGAAATGTTTCACCGCGGGGGAAAAGATTTAGGGTTGTTGGATATCAATGTGAGGAGCTTGAGTGAACAGCCTCAAACTATCCCATTACCTAGGGAATGCCTTAGAAATAGGAAGACTGATTCAATCAGACTTTATTACTCAAGATGACGCTTGCCAAATTATTGGAATGAAAATCTTCCCAGAGAATCCTTGTCGGGGCGTTGGGATTGCTACTTTGACTGCAGATAGAACGTATGCGCTGACCTCCACCTTTGGATTTCCCGCGGGCACGAAGGAGAAATATACGAATTCCTCTTTCGATGCGAGAACCCCGATGGTCGATGCAATGTGCAATGGCCGAGTTGTTTGGATCGAAAGTATGGAGCAGATGAACCTCGAGTACCCGTTGACCGCAAATGCTGAACCAAATAGGTATACGGCGCCAGTGATCGTAGTACCTTTGTTCAAAAGTGGAATAACAATTGGAGCATTAGGAATTGTCGGGACCGAAGAGAAACCCACTATTGATGCCATGAAATATCTGGAATTGATCTCCCTCTTTCTAGCAGAGACAATCAAACATGAGCAATTCTCGAGTTCGCAAATAACGAGTGCCTATAAAACTCTAATGCGCGGTCTCCCGTTGACTTCTCGAGAATTGGAAGTACAAGGTTTAATGAAACAAGAAATGACCAACCGAGAAATCTCGCAGGAATTGGGTTATAGCGAATCCACGATCCGCAAAGACGCCGTGAGCCTTTTTGCAAAGCTAGGCGTCAAGAAT
>CAILHY010000031.1 GCA_903834145.1 uncultured Actinomycetes bacterium | reverse complement strand
GATCACCGCTAATTCCTGGTGTCTTGGCCCACGCTTGTAAACGCTTTGCATCTTGCCCCAAACTCGAAACTTCCAGCAGGACATCTCCATCAGGATCAGAGGTTTCACTATTCATTTTCTGTAGACAGATGTAATTTCCTACACCTTTGTAAATTCCATAGGTTATTTCGCGATTCAAAACTTTTTCCAGTGCCGGAACAATGCGAGGTAAGTCGCGCTCTACTAACTGTCTCTGCAACGCCAATGTGGCTGTGGCAACAAGAACTTTCTTGCCATGAACAAGCGCCGGCACGAGATAGGCCAAAGACTTACCCGTCCCTGTTCCTGCCTGCACCATAAGATGGTGGCGATCTGAAAGCGCATTAGCCACTGCTTCGGCCATCTCAATTTGACCTTCACGAGGTGATCCCCCAATTGCCTCCACCGCTGCGTCGAGCGCTTTTCGCACCTGAAGAGAGAGATCGCTCATGCGGGCAACTCTATAGGTCAGTGGCGACCAATGAGCCGAAGGTAGTTGAACTTTCAACTATCTTGTTCTATGCTCACACCATGACAACACAACAGATGCCCTCTTTGTATATCGGCCACGGCGCCCCCATGTTGCTCGATGACGCGCTCTGGACAAGTCAACTTCGATCCATCTCTGCAGATTTAGCTCGCCCAACAGGGATCCTCATCGTGTCGGCGCACTGGGAATCTGAACCGATCACACTGAGTTCAGCCGTTGCCAATACCGCCTTGATCTACGACTTTGGTGGATTTGATCAGAAATTCTACGAAATGGAATACAACACCCCGGATGCCTCTGCCCTTGCAGGCCTGGTTGCATCGCTCATGCCCGACACAGAACCCGTTCATCAGAGCAATCGCGGTCTGGATCATGGTGCTTGGGTCCCCCTTCGTGTGATGTACCCCGATGCAGATATTCCTGTTGTGCAGATGTCCATGCCCACGCATGATCCCATCAGACTCATGGAACTTGGAAAGCGCCTCGCCCCACTTCGTGACCAAGGCATACTCATAATCGGTTCAGGATTTATGACGCATGGACTTCGTTATTTGCGCGAATGGTCTCCCAATGCACAAGCACCTGGTTGGTCCTCAGAATTTGATATGTGGGCAGCGCAGGCGCTGGCAACGGGCGACATAGATAGCCTCACAAAATTTAAGGAGCTTGCTCCAGGCATGCCCTACGCCCACCCAACGGTGGAACACTTCACGCCACTCTTTGTTGCGCTTGGGTCAGGGGCGTCCATCGACGCAGCTCCGAAA
Source organism: uncultured Actinomycetes bacterium (assembly GCA_903834145.1). Lineage (GTDB taxonomy): Bacteria > Actinomycetota > Actinomycetes > Nanopelagicales > Nanopelagicaceae > QYPT01. The sequence goes on along the minus strand of CAILHY010000031.1, from coordinate 23,318 downwards.
ACATTAATAGATGGCTACTTCATGGGGCTATCAAAACGATCCATTTTGGTTGCCTAACGCGCAATAATTGCTAGATGCACATGGTTCACGTTCGACTCTTCGCAGCGGCGCGCGCTGCTGCCAAAACTGATCGCATCGAGCTTGCCTCTGGGCGCGTGAGTGAGATCTTGTCGCAATGTTCACAAATGCATCCAGATCTTGCTCGCATTATTCCGCAGTGTTCATTTCTTGTAGATGGAGTTGCTAACCACGATCGTGATGTGATTGTTGCGCCCGGAAGCCAACTCGATATATTGCCTAAATTTGCTGGCGGCTAAATCATCCGCCGATCGCTGACATTGGCCTTCGAGGTTGGATAAAACTTGGATCATTGATTCCATGCCCGGGAAGTTTTCCAGAAACCGTTTTTTGAAAGCGGGCAGAAATTTCCTGAGCAATCTGTTCGGCCGATAGATCTGGATCTCGTAGTACTTTCCGCAAATCCATTTCTTCTAATGAAAATAAACAGGATCTCAATTGACCATCGGATGTCAGGCGCAAGCGATCACACGCCCCGCAAAATGGTTGAGTGACACTGGCAATGATTCCCACTCGCTCTTGCGTTCCGTTTATATAGAACTCCTCCGCGGGGGATGAACCGCGATCGGGTACGGGAGTGAGATCAAAATCGACACTCAATGAGGCCAGAACCGCCCCTGCGGTCACCATGGTGGTTCGGTCCCAAATTCCGCCAGCATCAAGAGGCATTTGTTCAATGAAGCGAATCGAGAAACCTTCGGAGATCGCCCATGCAAGGAGCGCCGGCGCTTCATCATCATTGACTCCCTTCATCAACACGCTATTAATTTTGATGGGTTGAAGTCCCGCTTCACGAGCTGCCGTTAAGCCAATGAATACATCAGCGATGCGGTCGCGATGGGTAAGTGCGCTGAAACGATCTCGTCGTAATGTATCCAAGCTGACATTGATGCGCTCTAAACCCGCATCGGCCAAAGGTTTTGCTAACTCTGCTAATCGCAATCCATTGGTGGTGAGGGAGAGCTTGGGCGCATTGGGCAAGGCTGAAATTCGAGAAACGATTTCTACAATATCTGTACGCAAAAGTGGTTCACCACCTGTGAGTCGAATCTCTTCTATGCCAACTGAAACTCCTGCGCTTATGACACTCATAAGCTCACTCGTTGTGAGTAAATGATCCGATGCTAACCAATCAGAAAAATCATGAGGCATGCAATAGGTGCACCTCAAATTACAGCGATCTGTCAGTGATACACGAAGGTCTCGGTGCTTGCGTCCGTAAGAGTCAACGAGATTACTCATGCGCAGTTCACCCATTCGTCGGTGCCATCTGCAAAGAGTTGATATTTCCAAATGGGTAAGCGCGATTTAACTTCATCAACGAGTTCGGTGCACGCAGCAAAAGCAGGGCCACGGTGGGCGCAAGATACGGCAACGATAAATGCGCTCTCCCCTATCGCTATGGGGCCATAGCGATGAGCCACTGATACATTCCCTATCTCATGTTTGGAAGCCACTTCTCGGACGATTTCTTCGAGTACTTCTTGAGCCGAAGGATGAATCTCATACAAAAGCGAAGTCACTTCTTTTCCGCGATCGTTATTTCGAACATCGCCAGCGAATGTAACGACCGCCCCAAAGGCATCGGACTTCACCGCATCAGCGAAAGTTGCGGTGGTGATTACATCTTGCGTCAGGATGGAGCTAATCACGAATGATCCACTGCGCGCAGTTGTTCCAAAATATGGGTAGCCAGGCGTTCGATGATGACCAAACCATCGCGCACTCCCCCGGGGGATCCAGGAAGATTAATGATTAATGAAGTGCCGTGAGTACCAGCAAGGCCTCGCGTGAGATCCGATGTCGGTACTCGATCTCGTGAATATGCCCGCAACGCTTCCCCAAATCCCGGTAGAAGTTTTTCAATGAAAGGTGCCGTCGCCTCTGGTGTCACATCCTGTGGTGAAACACCTGTCCCGCCTGTGGTCACAATCAGATCTACAGAAGCATTGAGCGCTCGAGAAATCTCTAGCGCTATTCGTGCACCGTCATCGGGCACGATTACCACCGATGAAAGGGTATAGCCCAGTGCACGTAAACCTTCGGCCAGAATATTTCCGCTGAGATCTTCGTAGACACCCGCTGATGCGCGATTGCTAGCAGTTATTACCTGTGCGCTATAGCTGGTCAATCCCGCACCCAGTCACCATTGCGCCCGCCTGATTTTGCCTCGACCCTCACATCACAAATACTTGCGCCAGGATCCAGCGCCTTCACCATATCGATCACCGTTAATCCAGCAACACTTACTGCTGTCAAGGCTTCCATCTCAACACCAGTGCGATCGGCAGTCTTTACAAAGACGCGAATAGATACACCTGTATCGGAAATTTCAAGATCTACATCAACGCTATGTAGAGCAATGGGATGACACAGCGGAATCAAGTCCGGTGTTCGCTTTGCACCCATGATGGCCGCCACTCGTGCAGTTGCCAAGACATCTCCCTTGGGAACGCCTCCTTCGCGAAGTAGCGCAACAACTGCCGGTAAAAGACGTACCGATCCAGATGCAGTGGCGGTGCGAACGCTGATATCGCGATCGGTGACATCGACCATGTGTGCTTGGCCCTTGTCATCGAGATGTGTGAATGAATTCTCGGTGGTCATAATCGTTAATCCTACGTTAGGGAAGCGGCAACCAGGCCACTCTGGATCCGGCATCGCTAACGCCACTTGGGGCCACAGCAAAGCCCGTGGAATGCGCTAAGCCACGCAACATCGCGGAGCCCAAATGTTCGCCAGTATCGAAATAGCCTTCGCTGATATTGCCTAAAACTAATCGAGTGAAATCCTCACGGGCCTTGATCTCTTTGCGCGTGAGGACCTGATCGAGTTCTTTCACAGGACCTCCAAGTAGTGCGTTGATAAGAGGCGCTCCCAGTGTCATGAGTCCCACAATCGCCGATTGCGGATTTCCGGGTAAGCCAAGAAGGGAAACTCCCTGTACTTGTGCCAGCAACATCGGATGACCAGGGCGCACCTTTATTCGATCAACGATGAGAGTTCCGCCCAGTTGAGTAAGAGCAGCGTGAAGATGATCTCGAGGTCCATCGGCAGTACCTCCGGTTGTAACAATGACATCTGCATGCGCGGAGGCTTCTTCAATGGCCTTCACAACGAGTGCAAGTTCATCGCCAACATAATTCGTTGCAACAACTTCGACGCCCATCCGCGATAACCAACCAGGAAGTTGTGGACCTAACGCATCGCGCACCAAGCCATCGGAGGGAATTCCCTCTAATTGAATTTCATCTCCGAGCAAAATAATCTCAACTCGGGGTTTGCGAGTAACGACTAATGCATCTAGTCCCGCAGAAGCCAACAATCCGATCCATGACGGCGAGAGAGTTATTCCCGCTTTCGCAATGACTTCGCCCTTGCGACATTCAGCCCCTGCAGGACGCATATCTCCACCAGCAACAACTTCTCCCGAAAGAATTCCATCGGCCACTTCGGCAATTTCCCAGCGCATTACGCCGAAAGTTCCTGAAGGAATTACTGCACCGGTTGCAATTCTTACAGCCGTGGCATCCTGGAGAAGATCGTGCATCGGCGCACCGGCTTTTACATCCCCTACGATTTTCCACGGACCCACTCCAGCAACGGCATATCCATCCATCGCGGAGGTTTCATAGGTTGGAAGATCCACAAGTGCCTCAACATCGTGAGCCAAGGTGCGATCTAGACATTGAGCCAGAGGCAAAGTTTCAGAAGGTAGCGTTGAGCGACTTTGGGCAGCCGCAAGTCGTGCCTGATCCCAAGATGCCTCGTGCAATACGGTCATTGCAAACCCGTTCTCTGTAAATCCTCTTGAGTGTCGATATCAACGAGCACACGCGAACTTTCCTCAAGATTCACACGGCTGAGCTTCAGATGCGAGAGAAGATTGCGCATGGATTCATCCGTGAGAATTCCCATGTCGGACAAAGCGCCCATCAAAGCCTTCACGCGGTACACCCCGCAAAATGGTTGCACAAATCCTTCTACATCTACAGCGACTACCCCATCAACGCTTTCACTCAACTTCGCCAACAATTGTGGAACGAAGGTGCCCGCGTAAGGCATGTCCGTGGCCAACAGTGCAACAAATTCAGTAGTAACAAGAGTCATTCCTGCAGCAATACCTGCAACCGGTCCTGCGTGTACAGGTTGTTCTTGAATCACCGCAACCCTCGAAGGGAAATTATCACGGCGGGGGCCAACAACAATCACCGGAACTTCGGCTGAAATTGAATCCAGCACATGATCAATAAGTGCACGGCCATCAATAAGGGCCTCTGACTTATCTGAACCAAAGCGTTTACTCGTGCCTCCCGTGAGGATTAAGGCGCTCCACGTGCTATTCATTTCGCACATACTCATCCCAGGAATCGATCCCACCTAGTAAATGCGAAGCATTGGCGAACCCACTTTGTTTCAACGCGGACAAAGCATGAGCCGAGCGAATCCCCAGATGGCAATAGAGAACAACAGGTAGGTCATGTGAAATCTTGGTTTGGGCTCGCCCATCGTAAAATTCTGCCTGCGGAATTAACACTGCCCCCTCAATATGGGAGTCATCCCATTCGTAGGGTTCACGCACATCTACCAGCTGAAAATTTTCCCCACTTCGCAAACGCGTCGCTAATTGTGCGGCAGTGATTTCGCTGGCAAAAGATGGTGCACCACAAAAAGATTCATAATCTTTCTCTAACGTCGCACTGCTTGGATCGGCGCAGACCGAGCACGCAGGATCCTTTGCAATATGTATTTTCTCAAAGTTCGATTCGAGGCCATCGTAAATAATCAGCGAGCCGACTAGGGGACTACCGACTCCGGAAATTAGCTTTATAACTTCTGTTGCTTGAATGGCACCAATAGAGGCACAAAGCGCGCCTAGGATTCCGCCTTCTGCGCAATTGGGGACAAGACCCGCGGGCGGTGGCGTTGGATGAACACATCTGTAACACGGCCCATATGTGGCCCAAAAAACACTTGCTTGTCCATCAAATTGATAGAGCGAGCCCCACACGCATGGCTTACCGGCAATGACACAGGCATCATTGATCATGTAGCGGGTGGCAAAGTTATCGGTGCCGTCAACGATGATGTCGTAGTTCGCGAAAATCTCTAACACGTTGGTGGGATCTAAGCGAATATCGTGCGTAACTACTTTCACATATGGATTGATCTCTGCAATCTTCCTAGCAGCGCTGATTACTTTCTTTGTTCCAACATCTGCTTGACCATGAATGACTTGGCGTTGCAGATTGGTCTCATCCACGACATCGAAATCTAGGATTCCTAAAGTTCCGACACCTGCCGCTGCCAAGTACATCAAAACAGGAGATCCTAAGCCGCCTGCCCCCACACACAGAACTCGAGCATTGGCCAAACGCCTTTGCCCAAGATTTCCCACTTCTGGCAACACTAAATGGCGTGCGTATCGACGAATTTCACCTGCACTGAGTTCAGGTCCGGCTTCCACCAATGGTGCAATCTTCATGAGGAGAATGCCTGCGTGAGTGGTTTGCGAAGTGCGAACACGACAGCAACTGCGATCACAAGCATCACTGCGCTGAGCGAATACGCGGTTCCCATATTTGAATCCATTTCAATGTAGACCTGCATAGCCCACGTCTGGGTGCGCCCTGGCAAAGAACCAGCGAACATCATTGTGGCACCGAACTCCCCCAGCGCGCGAGCCCAAGCCAGCACTGCCCCCGTCGCAATTCCGTTTCGAATTTGTGGCATTGCAACAAGCGAAAAAACTTCCCGCTTTGAAGCCCTGTCCGTAACCGCTGCATCTTCTAGGTCTTTAGGAATATGGCGAAAATTCGATTCAACAATAAGCGCAAGAAATGGCATTCCGACAAAGACTCCAGTGACGACCACGGCAATGCTGGTAAAAGGCAAAGACCATCCTGTTGCGTGATAAAGATATTTACCCAGTAATCCATCTCTGCCAAAAAGGGCAAGCAGGGCGATACCTGCCACTGTTGGCGGCAAGACGATGGGCGCAAGAACGATTGGGCGCAAGACATTGGTGATCCGCGCATTTCCCCGAGCCAGAACCCAGGCCAAAGGAACGCCAAAGACTACGCAGATGAGCGCGGCCAGAAGCGAGGTCCACATCGCCAAAGCGATCGCCTGCCTGGATTGAACTTGGGTGAGGTCATGGACAAAAAAACGCCACGGCACTTTTGTTAAAAGTGCAACCATCGGGGCGATAATAAAGAGACTTGCAAGAACGGCCAACGCGCCGGTGAATCTATCAACCTTGCGCAAGGTCAAGAAATAACCCCGAAGCCGCTTCGACGTAGGTAGAGAATCGCTTTAGGAGTTTGCACGTAATCCATAAATGCAGCGGCCAATGATTTCTGCTTTGTGTCATTGACAAGGCCAATCGCATACCGCGTTGATGATGCCAGACGATCTGTAAAGACAATCTCCTTCAGCGCCTTGCGATTCTTGACAACATCGGTGTGATAAACAATTGCGGCATCCACTTCGCCCAACAGCAATTTTGCGATCACTCCTGCTGCTTTTGGTTCAAGGGAAACGGGTTTACTGGTCACACTTCCATCCGAGGCAAGGGCAGCATCGGCTGCTACCCCGCAGGGCACCTCATGAGCGCATTGAATCCATTTAACTCCAGGGGTATTTAATCCACGTATTCTCGTGATCTTAAATGGATTTTTTACTGGGACAGCCAGCACTACTCGGTTGAATACATAACCCACGTAATACGGCACTCGAGACGATGCGTTTTGAATATCTTTTCCTGAGGCCGATACAAAGACATCGGCAGGCGCCCCTGCGTTGATCTGTGTCGCAAGAGTGGGCGAGGCTAGAAATGAAAATTGCACCGTCGTGCCTGGGTGCGATTTCTCAAAAGCTTTACCTAGATAGGTAAAAGAATCGGCCAGACTCGATGCCGCAAAAACAGTAATTGTATTTTTCGAGGCGGCCGAACCCTGAGGCGTCATAGCCAAGAAGGTGAAGACAAAGAGCAGGGAAAGCATCTTCCGAAGGCTCTTGGGCATGGGGAAACTATACAGGGGGTTAAAAGTGCCTTTATTTGCAGTGATTTGATGCACGGGTAGACTCTGCCTACCAAGAAATACGTGATCAAAACAGAGGGGACGTTATTAATGAGTATGACCCAAGAGCCAGTGACTGCGACCAATCATGTCAAGGCCTACTGGACGATGCTGGTCTCCTCATTGATATCCATCTCCGCCTCACTCGTTCTCTCCATTGACGCTATCAAATTGGCTAAGAATCCAAATTCCTCTTTGAGTTGCAACATCAATTCCGTCATCTCCTGCGGAAAAGTTGGAGTTTCGTGGCAATCAAATCTCCTTGGATTTCCCAACTCTTTCCTGGGACTTATCTGCGAACCGGTGGTCATCACACTGGCTGTTTCAGCCCTTGGCGGCGCCAAATTCCCACGATGGTTTATGCGCATCGCGCTCTCGGTCTATTTCATTGGACTTCTCTTTGCCGGGTGGCTTTTCTCGCAGAGCTATTTCGTAATCGGCGCTTTCTGTCCTTGGTGCCTATTGGTAACCACATCAACAATCACCGTCTTTTCCAGCATGCTACGTATCAATGTCCTGGATGGAAATTTAAAGTTAAGCGAGAAACTTTCAGCCACCCTGACAAAGCGCATGCTTGCAGGCTGGGACACCGTAGTTGTCGTAGGCATATTCTCCGTACTAGCGATCGCCATCATGGCCAAGTATGGAAATTACATCCTGCACTAGTTAATGAGATTTACTTAATTAGGTGCACTTAGTGAGTTTTACAAGCGCCGCTCATGCATGGGAAAACCTTGGCGGTATGACTTTGATAGTGCCAGGCTTCTGGGTAAGTCTCGCGTAAAAGCCCATCTTCAAAAGTGGCTTTAAAATTGAGAACGATGATCAAAAGAAATTCAAAAATCCAACTCACGAGCGAATCAGCAAAGCCAGCAATCCCAAACCCAACCAGGATGACACCCAAATACATAGGGTGTCGTACATACTGATATATGCCCCGCGAAATAAATATTGCACCCTCTTTAGGAATCGGTGAAATTTGAAGTGATGGGCGAAGTGCATGCCAGGCGAAGATCAATACAATAAAACCCGCTGCAATAGTTAATGCTTCTTCAATTAGATAGTTGTGAATTTTAGAATCCACGTGTGCAAGTGCAACTAGTCCAATAGCGCCGAGCAAAGTGAATTGCGCAGAAACCAAAAGTCTCGCCTTAGCAACGTTCGTCATCTATTGAACATCCCACCATATTGTTGCAAGACTTCTGATAGCGATCTTCGGTTGGGATTCCAAGAAATCACGGACCTCACTTTCGCGAAACTCAGGTAAACAGAGCCGAATCCGCGAAAAATGAGCTTGCGATTCAAGATCGGCCTCGGTTCGCATCGAACCATCCCATAATTCAAGGTGTGCCTTAATGCCGAGCTCGTGCAACACAGCCATTAGATCATTTGGCGTTGGTTGCGTTGGCCGATCCAAATTCCAAAAGTGTTTCCACAGCGGCGTCGCAGTCGTGAGCGGATGACTTTGTGGCATCTCAATAACAACGCGATTGCGCGCATGAGCATTCATCGCACGAGCGAATTCTTCGATCTCTGCCACGTTGTATACGACATGATGGGCAGCTGCTACGTCGGCCGTTGGAACTCGCTCTGCCATCATTGGCCAGAACCCTTCAAAAACTTCCGAGGTCACGTCACGCGCTGCAGCATTTTGAGTAAACATTTCAAGCATCTCACCTTGATGATCCACGCCTATGACATGCCCCGTTGGTGGCACCACTGCAAATGCAGCGATACCTCCGCCGCAGCCGATATCAAGAAATGAACCTCCTGCGGGCATTGCCTCTCTCGCGCGTTGATGGGAGACAGAGTCCTGGATATCACGTGGAATCTGGAACATCACAGGAGGATGAATCCAAGGATTCTCTGGTGCTTGATCAAGAATCTCCTGTGGAATTGCCCACGCCTCTAGAGATTGACGCCAATGATTACCAGCGAGAGTACGAGTCAATTACTTACCAGGAACCCAAGAAGAAAGATCACTATTGCACTGACATCTTTCGCTCTCGGAGAATCGGGAAAGCGCCTCATCAATATGATTTCCGCATCCGGCCCAAGTGGCTTTTCCACACTTGTTGCATCGCACAGCGCTACACATCTTTAGGCCTTCTTGCCAAATAGTCGAGAAAATACGCTCGGCTCTTTTGGATCATTTTGGTGACCTTGGCATTGCTGAGATTTTGGAATGCCCTTCATGACCTGAGCTACGTGTTGGCCACAACCAGACCATGATGCTTTTCCGCACTTGCGACAAGTGGTTCTACTGCACATAAGTACTTCCTACCTTTTCCTGACAAGTTCTAAGGGCTGTTGCCTCTTGAAAGAAGCATACCCCAGGGGGTATGCAAGTGCAAATGGACACTCTCCTTCTAAGAGTCTTAGGCCTGAGAAATAAGAGAAATAAGAGAAATGGTGCCAACCCAGTGGGCCGACACCATTTCTTTAATCTTAGAAAACCTGAGTTTTTGGCTCAGCGATTTTTGCCTCAGATTAACTGCAACCGGAAGTATTACCGCATCCTTCGCAGACATAGCACGCACCAGATGCACGCATCTTGACTCCGCATGTCATGCATAGAGGGGCATCGGATTTAATTCCTGAAATTGCCTCAAGAAGTTCGGTCGATGATCCAAAAGTTATTGGCGCATCAATCTTCACATCCACTGATTTAGTAGGCGCTTTTGCAATCGGTGCAACCACCGCTACTGGAACTTCGGAGCGGTCGAATTCATCGACCTCGTCAGTGACATCTTCAGTGTATGTACCGGTCTCTAGGGCGCGTGCGCGCTCTGATGATGTGTACAGACCAATGCCTGCGCGAGAATCAAATGGCAAGTAATCCAACGCCAGGCGACGGAAGATGTAATCCATCATTGACTGCGCGATACGAATATCAGCATCATCGGTCATTCCACTTGGCTCAAAGCGCAAGTTGGTGAACTTCTCGACGAATGTCTGAAGAGGTACTCCATACTGCAATCCGATAGATACTGCGATCGAGAAAGCATCCATTACACCGGCAAGTGTTGAACCCTGTTTGCCGAGCTTTAAGAAGACTTCGCCCAGTGCGCCATCGGCATATGCACCAGAGGTCATGTATCCCTCAGCACCACCAACGGAGAACGATGTTGTCATTGATGGACGTGACTTTGGAAGGCGCTTGCGTGCAGGTGTTGCTGGTGCAACGGCTACTGCTTCGGCCTTCTTGGCCTTTCCATCAGAGAGTGGTTGACCCACTTTGCAATTATCACGATAGACAGCAAGTGCCTTAAGGCCCAGCTTCCATCCTTCGTAGTAGACCTCTTCAACATCGGCAACAGTTGCATCCGATGGCAAGTTAACGGTCTTGGAGATTGCGCCAGAAAGGAATGGTTGGCATGCAGCCATCATGCGGACGTGGCCCATAGGTGCGATAGAGCGTGCGCCTAGTGCGCAGTCGAAAATGTCGTAATGCTCAAGCTTGAGCCCTGGTGCATCAATGACGTGGCCATGAGTTGCAATGAATTCAACAATGGCTTCGATGGTCTCTTCTGCATATCCGAGTTTGCGAAGTGCCGCAGGAACGGTCTGGTTCACGATCTGCATAGATCCGCCACCGACAAGCTTTTTAAACTTCACGAGGGAGAAGTCAGGTTCGATACCTGTTGTATCGCAATCCATCATCAAACCGATTGTTCCCGTTGGTGCAAGAACGGAAATCTGCGCGTTGCGCCATCCGTTCTTTTCGCCGATGGATAGACATGCATCCCAAGCTTTATTGGCTTCAGTCCACACATCGTGATCAAGAGTTGTTTGTGATTTGGCAGAGATAGAAGCCGAGGCATGCTTGCGCATGACGCGCGCATGTGGGGCTGCGTTGCGTGCAAAGCCATCGTATGGTCCGACAATGCCGGCAAGTTCTGCAGAGCGCTTGTAGGTAATACCGCTCATGAGCGATGTGATTGCACCAGCAAGGGCGCGGCCACCATCGGAGTCATAGGCAAGTCCTGAGGCCATAAGAAGTGCGCCGAGGTTTGCATAACCGATTCCGAGTTGGCGATAAGCGCGTGTTGTGTCACCGATTGCCTCTGTTGGGAAATCAGCGAAGGTGATGGAGATGTCCATTGCAGTAATGATCATCTCTGCTGCTCGGCTGAAGTTCTTGGCATCAAAGGATCCATCGGACTTGAGGAATTTCATCAAGTTAAGGGATGCAAGGTTGCACGATGAGTTATCCAGTGACATGTATTCAGAGCAAGGGTTGGACGCATTGATGCGTCCGGTCTCTGAGTTTGTGTGCCAATCATTGATCGTGTCATCGTATTGAATTCCAGGATCAGCACATGCCCAGGCAGCCTCTGCCATTTTGCGGAACAAACCACGAGCTTCGATTGTCTCGATAACTTCACCAGTTGAGCGAGCCTTGAGCCCGAATTCAGAGTTGTTCTCGTATGCGCGCATGAATTCATCAGAGACGCGGACTGAGTTATTTGCATTCTGGTACTGCACGGAAATGATGTCTTTGCCACCTAGGTCCATATCAAAACCAGCATCGCGCAAGGCACGAATCTTGTTCTCTTCATTGACCTTAGTCTCGATGAATTCTTCAATGTCTGGATGATCTACATCTAGGACAACCATCTTTGCAGCGCGACGAGTTGCTCCGCCGGACTTAATAGTTCCTGCAGATGCATCTGCTCCGCGCATGAATGAGACTGGACCAGAAGCGGTTCCACCGGACTTGAGTAACTCCTTGGATGAGCGAATGCGTGACAAGTTAAGTCCTGCGCCGGAACCGCCTTTGAAGATCATTCCTTCTTCGCGATACCAGTTAAGGATCGAATCCATAGTGTCTTCAACAGCCAAGATAAAGCAGGCACTTACTTGCTGTGGCGCATTGGTACCAACGTTAAACCACACTGGTGAGTTGAAGGAGAAGATCTGGTGCAAGAGCATGTGTGTGAGTTCGTGTTCGAAAACTTCTGCATCAGCATCTGTTGCGAAGTAACCGTTCTCTTTTCCGGCCTTGGCATAGGTCAAAACAACGCGGTCAATAACCTGCTTGAGTGACCATTCGCGATTTTCGGCACCGACTGCGCCACGGAAATACTTTGTGGTCACGATCGTTGATGCATTCACTGACCAGAAATCTGGGTACTCCACTGCGTGTTGTTCGAAAACGGTCTCTCCTGTTTTCCAGTTTGTCTGAACGACATCTCGACGCTCCCACGTAACTTCATCGTAAGGATGCACTCCCGCAGTCGTATAGATGCGTTCGAGTACAAGCCCCTTACCTGAAGTAGTAGTGGACTTACCTGGTCGATTGATGACCGTCTCTGACATCTTTTATTTCCCCATCTTCGTTAGTGGCGTAGCCGTTATCTGAATTTTTACTGAATTTTTTGGTGCAGGTGAATCCATGCTCTTTGGTGCGGGGGAATTAACTGCGCGTGCTACTTGTGAAACTTGTGAAACTTGTGATGCCTGTGAAGGAATAGCTCGCAGTAAGGCGATCTCCCCTTCGAAGTCAGCAAGGGAGTTAAAGTTACGGTAAACAGAGGCATAACGCAGGTAGGCGATCTCATCGAGTTCACGAAGTGGCGCCAAGATGGCCATACCCACTTCTTGGGCCTCGATCTCAGCCTGACCTGAAGAGCGCAGGGTCTCCTCCACGCGTTGGGCCAAAAGAGCTAAATCATCGTTATTCACCGGACGGCCCTGGCAGGCCTTGCGAACGCCAGTAATAACTTTCTCGCGGCTAAAGGGTTCAGTCGCCCCGCTTCGCTTAATAATGTTGAGCAGGGTGGTCTCTTGGGTAGAAAAGCGAGCGCCACATTCTGGGCACTCACGACGACGTCGGATTTGTGTGCCATCCTCCACGGGGCGAGAGTCCACGACGCGCGAATCATCGTGTCGGCAAAATGGGCAGATCATGCGGCGTGTCGTCCTTTCTCAAGTCCCTACGGGGTGTAAAGAGCTGTACTTAAAATTCCCTGTGTAGCGTTGAAAAACACTACTTATGGAACTATATCGCTCTTTGACCCCTACATCTAGTAGGAACAGTAAAGGAACTCTTGAGGCTTTAGGCGCATTGTCTAGATGAATTCTTCTTCGGCGTGTCGGGGCTACCTCTCAGATGAGATCAGATGAGATCAGATGAGATCACTTAACAACGGTAATCGTCTTAGCCGCCTTGGCATCATCGGGCTTAATTGTCACGATATCGCCCGCTTTTATGCTTGTCAGATCCACCTTAGAGCTCGCTCGAACGCGTGTCGTGTCGGTGATCGGGAAGGTTTCATTGCCCCCGGAGAGCGTGGAGACCACCACGGACTTGGCGTCAATGGAGACCACGGTGCCCGCTACATCAGCGGCTACCGTGGTCGCGGTTCCAATTGAGCCACTAAATCCGCCCGCAGCACCGGCCGATGCCCCAGATGCCCCAGATGCCCCAGATGAGGCACCCCCGTTATTGCGATTTCGCCCTGTACCAAAACCTGCGCCACCAAATCCACCTGCGCCACTGAGTCCGGTGAGTGAGAGTCCGCCGCCGGTGGTCTGCGTTGCCTTTTGTTTCCCGTAGGCAATGCCGCCAGTGAAGACAAGTGCGAAGGCTACGAAGATAAATAATGCCTTCGTGCTCTTGGGCAGTGGGCGATGTTTAGCTTCTTTGACTAGTTCAACAATCGACTCATGTGATTGGAACTCTTGATTATCACTGTGGTTACTCATAGCGAAGCGCCTCAATTGGTCGTAGGGATGCTGCACGGTTTGCTGGCCAACCGCCAAAGATTAATCCGACAAGTGCGCTCACAATAAATGCAAGTAAAACACTTGTAAGTGAAACAACGGGCTTCACACCAAGAACAGTGAAATGCGAAATGCCAACACCTAAAGCAACGCCCGAGATACCTCCCAGCAACGAAAGTAACATTGCCTCGATCAGGAACTGCGTCAGGATTGCCGACTTCGGCGCACCGATGGCTTTTCGAATACCAATTTCTCGTGTTCGCTCTGTTACAGAGACCAACATAATGTTGGTGATTCCGATACCGCCAACGAGCAAACTGATTGCAGCGATCGCAGCGAGCAACACTGTCAACGTGTGACTTGATGTTGTTGACGATGCCAAGATTGATGCCTGATTAAGAACTCGGTAATCGGCATTAGCACCGGCTTTAATTTTATGTTGCGCGCTCATAATTGCAGTTACTTCATCCATCGCTGCAGTCGTTGTAGAGGCGCTAGTAGCCTCTACTTGAATTTGGCTTAAGGATCCATAACCCGACATCGAACGTTGTACAAATGTGATCGGTGCAATCACGATGCTATCTGCATCTTGAAAACCACCCGTTGACCCTTTTGATTTCATCACGCCAACAACGGTCACGGATTGTCCATGGCAACGAATCACTTGATTGAGCGGACTGTCCGTTCCAAAGAGGTCGGTAGCAACCGTGGTGCCAATAATGACGACGGGTCGGCCGGCCACGACATCATCGTTGGACCAGTAATAACCCTTATCTATAGGGCTATTTGAGGCCTCAAAGTAAGAGGCCCAGGTGCCCGTGATGTTTTGCGGCGTCGATGAAAGATTGCCATAGGTGCATGTTCCCGAGGCGTTCAGTATTGGAGCTGCAGTCTTTACATCAGGTGCTTTGATCGGATCATTGAGTGCTTTTGCATCCGCAAGTGTTAAACCTTTTGCGTTGGAGTTTGCGCCCCGCGAAAAACGACCTCCGCCGCCTGATGACATAACAAGAATGGAGTTGGTGCCCAACTTTTCAATTCCTTGTTTCACTGCCAGGGCTGAACCATTTCCTACGGCGGTTAGCACGATCACCGACGAGACACCGATGAGAACGCCCAGAACGGTCAAACTCGATCGCATCCTGTTGGCCGTGATGCCCCGCGATGCAAAGCGCCAGACTTCGCGAAGTCCTAAGCCACCCATGTGGTGTCCTCCACTACCTGTCCATCACGCAAACGAATCATTCGCCGAGCAGCGCGAGCCACCTCTTCTTCGTGAGTAATCACGATGACTGTTGATCCTGTTTCGTTGATCTTATGAAGAAGCTCCAGGATTTCTTTAGTGGATTGCGTATCGAGGGCGCCTGTTGGTTCATCTGCCAAGACCATCGCAGGGTTAGTCACCAACGCCCGAGCAATCGCAACACGTTGCTGCTGCCCACCAGATAATTCCTGCGGTTCGTGGCGGGAGCGATCCCCAAGTCCTACGGACTCCAGGGCTTTTATTGCGCGCTTTCTGCGCTCTGACAAAGAGACACCTTGGTAGGCAAGGGGAAGTTCAACGTTTTGTGCCGCACTTGTACGTGGAATCAAATTGAAGGATTGAAAAACGAAACCAATCAATTGCGAGCGCACGACAGAGAGTTGCTCCTCATCGAGTTCGGCAACATTGAGGTTTCGAATCCAGTAATCCCCCGCTGTTGGAATATCCAAACACCCCAAGATATTCATCAAGGTTGTTTTTCCCGAACCTGATGCGCCCATGATGGCCACGAATTCACCTTGCGCTATTTCCAAGGAAACTCCGCGCAGCGCATGCACCGCCGTCTCTCCCTGCCCGTACACCTTGGTGACACCGTCGACTTTAACGACCAGAGGTGAGCCTTGGCTCATTAGCCACCCACGCGAACCGCTGCACCGATACCGCCAGCAACGCCACCCGGGATTCCTCCTGCAGGGAAACCGCTGGAGGCAGAGGTGCCTGTCGTGGTGCGAAGTTCAACTTTGTCCCCGTCTTTAAGACCGGAAGTGATTTCGGTAAGAGTGTCGCCCTTAAGTCCAATCGTGACAGGAGTTCGTACTCCTGCAACGCCGGCCTTCGTTGGTGCCAGTGTCACTGTGTAATTTGTACCGCGCTGGGTTAAGGCAGAAGAGGTCACCGCAAGAACACCCAAGGATTGGGCAGTCATAACACTTACTTGCGCAGTCATCCCTGGCTTAACACCGTCGGGCTGGCCGCTCAAAGAAAATGTCACTGTGTAGGAGGTGACACTTCCGCCGGCGGTCGAGGCGTTATTGAGTGGAGCAACGGAAATCACTTCACCGCTTGCACTGGAATTTGCAATAGCGTCAAAGGTAATCGTTGCCTGTTGGCCTACCTGTAAGGAGACAATGTCAGCCTCTGCAAACGATGCACTCACTTGAAGTCCAGTCAGATCAGTCAACACAATAAATCCAGTGACGCCGGTGGACCCTGCAGAAGTTGATCCTGCATTCATTCCAACGGCGCTGGCAACTGCCGCAACTGTTGCCGATACGGGTGCGATCAATTGTGTGCCATCAAGATTTGTCTGAGCATTAGCAAGTTGTGCTTTCGCAGTTTCTAGCGCCCCGGCCAAAGTTGCCGATTGAGCAGTCGCCGCATTATCTGCATTTACTCGGGCACGTTGGGCGGAAGCGATATTTGCCTTTGCTGTATCGATATCACTTTGCAGGGCAGGCTGATTGGCAACTGCTTGCGATGATTTCAACGAATCCAGGGATGCTTGAGCATTGAGCAAAGACCGGCGTGCACTATCAACGGCCAAGATTGCTGCCGCCTCAGACTGTGCATCCTTTGTCACGCCAACAACTTTGGCTTGCTGTGCATCTTGCAAGGCTAAAACTTGAGTACGTGAAAATGCATTTGTTGCGCAATCAAGACCCATAGCTAATACGGTGGGGCACTTTTGATCCCAGTCATATTGGGCGCGATCCACCACTTTGTTGTACGCAATCAGGTTCAGGGCAATGTTGTCCTCTACTTGCTTTTGTGAAACCAGGGCGTTGTTATAGGCCGCAGTTGCGTTTTCGATTGCCAGGTTTTGTGAAGCGATCGCTTTGGTCTGCGAATCAAGGGTGGCAGCCGTTGGCCCAGCAGTTAATTTTGTCAACGCGTTTTGTGCATTTGTGATTGCTTGATCATTGGTTGCATCAGTTGCAATAAGATTTTGCGCGGCAGTGGTAATCGCCGCCTGTGCATTTTGTGCGGAGATCTTTGCTTGCAAAAGAGCTAACTGGGCGGAGCGATCATCGGTGGTCGCAAGGACTTCGCCCTTGGTCACTTTGTCGCCGACTTTTACATTCAGAGTTCGAACGATTCCAGAGGTTCCAAAGTTGACTCCGACATCAAGAGAGGGTTGCACAGTTCCTGATGCGCTCACTGTTGTGGATACATCTTGAACGCTGACCGTTGCAGTTCGTGCAACGGCTACAGCAACTTTCGGATAAAGCGTGCGGTAGCCAAAGAAACCAATTCCAACTAGCGCTGCTACAAGTAAAAGATTGAGGATGATATTTCTGCGACGAAACATCAGTTAGTACCTCCCTGGCCAGTACGGGTCGGCATTGTGAATCCCGTTGACTTCTGGCACTTGAGCAAAGCAACCGCTGTATCAGGATCGGATTGGTCATAACGACCAAATCCACCCGTTGATTTAAATCCGGCCTTTGTCATACATGTTTGGAAGGCTTGGAATTTCACTTGATCAAATCCGCCGCCATTGAATCCTCCTGCAGCAGGAAGTGCGATCTTGCATGCTTTGTATGCGGCGGCCATCTTTGTTGGATCAAAGTTTCCGCGATTAAATCCACCTGCAGGTCGGCTTGCACCAGGTGTTGGTGTCGGACGTGCAGCACCTGCAGCACCTGGTGTTGGAAGTGTTAATCCATTCTTGGATAAACACGAGCGTTGCGCAGTAGTTAAATTAGCGAAACGACCTCCGCGATTTCCTGCGCCATCACCTCCTGCTGCATTAGGTGCAACAGTTATTTTCACCATCGGCTTTGCCGCTGATGTTGCTTTTGCTGTGGGTTTCGCGGCCGGTTTCGGTGTTGCTTTGGCGGTTACTTTTGGTTTAGGTGAGGCCGATGCAGCAAGTGATGTCGGCATAGATCCGATAACAAGAACGGATGTTGCGAATGTTACGGCGCCTATGGAAAGCAAGGTGCGGCTGGATTTTTTAACGTAAGAGTGTCGTTTCATAAGCGCTAGAGAACGCTATTTATCTGAGAAAAGCGTGTGAACGCGCTAGAGGCTTACTTAGGCTGGAACGCGAAGAACCTGCCCTGCTTGCACATCAGGTTCGGATAAAGAGTTGGCTGAAACGATCTGATCGACCATGGCGCGAACATCCCCATGTCCGCCCTTAACCGCAGCTGCGGCGTCGCCTGCGATCGACCACAAGGTTTCACCCGGTGCCACGACAACGCTGATGTAGGAATGTGCCCTCGAGGTAGATACGGAATCTCCGCCCGATGCTTTCATGGCAAAGCCTGCGCCTAGAACGATGGATAAGGAAAGCACCATGGCCAATCGCGCCAACCGACCGCGACGAGTTAACTTTCGAGCCCCAAACCCGGCAGTTGCAACGCGTGGTCGGGACGGATGTGTAAGTGCGATTGTGCTCATGGTCTTGCCTTTCTCAAACGGCGTTTAGGGAAGTTTCGAATCCGTTGTCTGATTCGAACGCCTGTTCGATAGTGCTATTTATACCCCACCCCACTGACAAAATGCAAGAAATATTCGAACATATGTTTGAATATTTGGTGAACATCCTCTACCCTCTAGGCATGAGCCCAAAAATGAGCACAGATATTTCCTCTTTGGAAAGCGGCAACAACGAAATTACCGAGCTTCCCGATGGGCCAGCTGATGAGCACGGTCTCACCACCCGCCAGCTCAAGATCCTCCAGGCCATCAAATCGGCCCTGGTGACCAATGGGTATCCACCTTCTATGCGCGAAATCGGCGCCGCGGCTGGCCTAGCCTCCCCCGCCTCAGTTCAGTATCAACTCCAAGCTCTGGAAAAGAAGGGCTTCATCCGCCGCGATCCCACTCGTGGGCGCGCCATCGAGGTCCTACTTCCTGGTGAGGCCTCCGAATTTGAATCCGCCCATGCCGATAAGACGCGCCAGATTCCTCTGGTGGGTCGCATCGCAGCCGGTGGGCCGATCCTTGCCGAGCAAAATATCGAAGAGACCTTCCCTCTTCCTGAATCCATAGTTGGCCAGGGCGATCTCTTCATGCTCAAAGTTGTCGGTGATTCGATGATTGATGTTGCAATTTGCGATGGAGACTACGTGGTCATTCGCAGCCAGAAAGATTGCGAAAAGGGCGAAATC
This sequence comes from uncultured Actinomycetes bacterium, assembly GCA_903834145.1. Taxonomy (GTDB): domain Bacteria; phylum Actinomycetota; class Actinomycetes; order Nanopelagicales; family Nanopelagicaceae; genus QYPT01. The sequence continues at coordinate 4,047 of CAILHY010000031.1, read as the reverse complement.
GTTGCCGCCATGATCGATGGTGAGGCAACAGTGAAGACTTTCTCCAAGAAAGATGGACACATCTGGTTACTTCCAGCCAACGATAACTTCGCGCCCATTAATGGAGATAACTGCGAAATCCTAGGAAAGGTCACCGCAGTTCTTCGCAGCGTTCGCTAGTAGTGATAAATCTTTTGCACCGTTGAATTAAGTTTCTTCCTGAAATCTCGCTTCGGCGTAACTGGCGCCGCGAGGAAGATTCTCGTAAGCGCGATTAGCAATACCAATTCGAATTCCCGGACATAGGAAACGGCCGAGACCCGATTAAGAATCTCGACCGTTATCGATTTACCCGAGTGAGTAAAATTACCTACTAAATGCTGCCAAGTGATTTTGCGATCCATTGAGTAGGCGATCAAGCGATAGCTTCATAGCTGTCGGCATTGTGGACTTGAGATCCTTTTGCAAGTCAGCAATATCTATCTTCTCGATGGTTGTACCAACTCCGAAAGCCGCTACAAGTCCGGTTGCGCCCTGCGCTGTGAGCGTCTTGTAGAGATTTTGCAAACTCGTGTCTTTGAAAACACCCGTGGTGCGCGTCAGTGTTGGATTGGTAATTCCATAGGTCTTGAGGAGTAGTGAAATCTCATCCATATGGGCCTGCTCTGCTTTTGCAATATTTGCGAATTTCTGGGTTGTCACATTGGCCGATAAGTAGAGGTAAACATCACGCGCGAGTTTTTCACCTATCTGGCTCTATCTGCCTTACACGATGATCTTCTCCCCGCTACCTGGGGGTCATCTGAGTACTAGCCGAGGAAGAATTGTGACTCCCAAGTAAGGCCGTGTTACTGCTCACACTTTTCGATAAGTACTGCCACCGCTGGACGGTCAACCTCGCACCAACTCGTCTTTTACGAACTAGATCAATGCTTCTGCTGAATTCTTCTCTGCAAGATGACTACGTCGCGAATTCAACGCGATCTCCGTGGGGATCGATGTTGCTATGAAGTATTGCGGCAATAAATTATCCAACCCAGTCATCATGCTCGCTAGCAATTGCATTGCGGGAATCGACGACGTTGAAGGCGAGGCTTTCAATGATTTCGTATTCGTAGCAGTTCCACCCGAGGTAGTTAGCGACTTCGTAGACGTTACGGGAGCCAACACGATGTTGAGGGTCACTGTGATCGTTTGCGTTGGATACCCAGTCGCTGACGCTGAAATGGTAAACGTGTAGGTCCCAACTGGAACCGTGCTTGCAACAGTCCCGCTCACAGATCGCCAACTTGTTATTGCAGGACTACTAGAGCGCGGATTTAATAACGCACAAATTGGGTTAGAGATTGGCTACAGCGAATCCCTGATCCGGCAAGAGACGGTGGCCATTTATCGCAAACTCCAAGTCACTGGGCGAAAAGCCATGCAGATAATTCGGACACTTCACCTTGAAGCAGCAGCAAATCAGGACACTTAAACCACTAAATCCACACCAGCAATAATCCCCGCAGAAAGCCCTACACACTCTTTCTCTGCACTAACCTGACGCCCATGAAGGTCGCGAACTTATCTACTACCCCCATCAAGGGCTTCCAACTACATCATCCCGCCTCCATCGAAATCACTTCACGAGGCGCCGTTGGTGACCGCGAATTCTTCCTTGTCGATCACGAGAACACCATGGTCTCAATCACAAAGGCTGGCGAACTAGCGCCACTTCTTGCTCACTACGATGCCCAAACCGCCACATTGTCTATACGAGAAAATGGCGCACTCCTTGCAGAAGGAGAGGTTAAAGAGGGCCCAGCCCAATCAGGAAACTTCTTCGGTGCCTGGGATGTGGAAGGAAATTTCATACCTGGGCCATGGAATCAATTGCTCTCGGATCGCCTGGGTAAAGAAGTAAGGCTGCTTAAGACCGCACCCGGACGCAACGGAAGTGATGTCGAACCTTTATCGCTCATGAGCACCGCATCCATGGCGGCCCTAGAGGAATCAGCACAAGTGGGCGACATAGATCCACGACGATTTCGAATGTTGATCCAAGTTGATGGCATCGGTGCACATGAGGAAGATACCTGGGCAGGTCAGGAATTCACTATCGGTAGCGCCATCATCAAAGCCGCCGACCCCATCATGCGATGTGCGGCAACAACAAGAAATCCCAACACCGGCTTGGTTGACCTCAAGACTCTCAAACTGATCGGCGATTATCGTGGGCGCCAGGAATCTCGATTCGGTACAGGCTTCAACTTCGGTATTTATGCATCATGCGTGAAGCCAGGAACCATCAGTGTTGGTGATGAGCTCATCAAGCACTAGTCAATCTCTATTTTGGAATCAGAGTGTTCGCAAAAATCTGCCATGCAAGTAAAGATTTCGCAATCAATGACAATGTGATGTAGGTGCGCTCACCACGAAGATAATCGCTCCATTTACCAACTTTCTTGTATTGCAACCATTGCACAATAGCGAATGAATTAAACAAGACGAAGATTGAGAAAACGATGCCATAAACAAATCCGGGCGCAGAGTGCCCACTATGGCCACCTACGCTAAAAAGATAAAAGAACAATGCAAGCCATGGAACCACCCCAGCGATGCATCCAAAGATGAAAGGAACCCATCCGCCATTTCCTGGATTCTCATATTTCTCTTGAAGCCATCCAAAGAGAATCATCGACGCGTTCACACCAAATAAAGCCACGATCGCAGCAAGCTCAGTCACTCCAAGGATTTGTGCAATCAACACGATCATTACTGAAGAGCTAATCGCATATTCAACCCAGCGGAAGTAATTTCTTTGAGCCATAAGGCCGGCGCTGTAGCGTGGGAAGAACGTAGGACTGGCCACAATGAAATGTGCCAAGGCCGACAATCCCAAGAAAATGGCAACAGTTAAGCCAACTGGAGTCTTGAAGAGAACGACAGGAGCATCAAAGGTTGTTCCGGGAGGACCCGACATATACGTGGCCGTGATTGGTAGCGTGAAATTGTTGCTCAAGGCCAGTACGACAATCATCTGTCCTAAATGCAGAAGGCCAGCCAATACATTTGCTTTACGAAGACTTTGTGGAGTGATCTGTTTTCCCATGACGCAAGGGTACCTACTGACTCCAACACTTTCAGTCTGAATGAAATCTGCCTAGCCCGCGCAAAGCCCTACACACTCTTTCTGCGCTAACCTCAAACCATGAAGGTCCTGACATCCATCACCGGCATCGCATTGGTCCTCATCTATGCGATCGGATCCGGCCTCTGGGTCAACACGGGCGATAACTGGTATCGCACACTCAACCCTCCCTCATGGCAACCACCTGATTTCGTATTCGGAATCATTTGGCCCTACAACTTCATTGTCCTAGGAATCAGCGCAGTAACAGTGGCACAACGCCTCTCCTCCACTTGGATCTATTCCTACCTATCTATCTTGGCAATCTCCATCACCTTCGCACTCACCTGGGCCTACCAGTTCTATCGCCCACATGACCTAACGATGGCAACTTTCGCCCTTGCCCTCTGCGCCGCTTTCACATTGCCTCTACTAATCATCACAGCGCGAGCATCCATGGTTGTTGCCATTGCATTGGTGCCATACCAACTTTGGGTGATAACAGCGAGCTTCCTCAGCTACGGATATATGAAGAGGAACTAGGTGTCCGAGCAAGCCACTCTGTAACGATTTGAATCCAATCATCTGTCGCTTCCCAGAATGTCATATGTGCTGCGTCAACAAGTGCCAGTTCCGCATTCGGCAATGCCTCTACCAATTCCTCTGAAAGCGAAGGGCGGGTCAGGATGTCTCGTCGCCCAGCAATAACCAAGCTTGGTTGATTGATAGCCGATACGCGAGAGAGAGCGTCATGGTTTCGACAAGCAGATGCAGCGGCAGCAAAGCCCGCCATGTTTGGAGGTGGTGTATTTCTAAAGTCTTCAATCATCGTCGGATTTTCCAGGAGGAACTGCGGTGAAAAGCAAAAGAGCAAGAGAGAGTCCATGATCTTAGAAGTTTCACCACTTTGTGCCAGTTCTATCCAATGCTCAAATAAAACCTCAAGGTATGGATCG
>CAILHY010000030.1 GCA_903834145.1 uncultured Actinomycetes bacterium | reverse complement strand
CTTAATGCAACTAAAGGTCGCGCCGAACTCACCAACATTTTCACCGTACTCACTCAGAAGACGGCGCTCGCAACTTTCTTCCACACAATCCCATCGGCGGCATTTACCGGCGCAGCATTTATCGCTGGAGTTTCCGCATGGTTGATTATTAAGAAGAAAGACATTGAGATGTCACGGACAACCCTTAAAGCAGGATTGGTCACAATGTTGATCAGCTTCGTTCTTGTTGGAATCTCTGGCGACTTCACATCTCGCGTCATGACCCAGCAACAACCGATGAAGATGGCAGCAGCAGAAGCCTTGTACACAACAACGGACTCAGCACCATTTTCATTACTGACCATCGGTTCACTTGATGGATCACGATCAGTCTTCCAAATCGATATTCCTTCTGTTCTCTCCTTCCTCTCCACGGGAGACTTCAAGGGTGTTGTAGAAGGTGTCAATGATCTGCAAGCAAAGTACGTAACCCAATACGGCCCTGGTGACTACAAGCCAAATATTCCATTGGCGTACTGGTCCTTTAGGTTAATGATGGGCTTTGGTTTTATCGCTGCATTCTTCGCGCTTCTTGCTTTGTGGCAATTGCGCAAGGGCGGAACACCGAAGGGCAAGTGGTTTGCACCAGCAATGATTTCATTGCCATTCCTTCCACTTCTAGCAAACTCATTTGGTTGGATCTTTACTGAAACCGCTCGCCAACCTTGGGCGGTCTTTGGATTAATCAAAACTTCCGCTGGAGTAAGCACTGTTGTTTCTGCCGGCGCAGTTCTCTTCACCATGATCGCATTCACTGCCCTGTACGGCATCCTTGCATTCATCGAAGTTGGACTTATCTTGAAAACTATCAACATTGGCCCACGACCAGAAGAGGACTACGAAGTCACTTCTCTCGGAGGTTCTGTTGACCGCCCACTCGTGATGTCGTACTAGGAAAGGAGAAATACCATGTCATTTCAAAGCGTCTGGTTCATCTTGATCGTTGTTCTATGGGTTGGTTACTTCATCCTTGAAGGTTTCGACTTCGGGGTTGGAATGCTGCTTCCCTTCGTCTCTCGCAACGAGTCCGATCGTCGTGCAGTTCTCACAACTCTCGGACCTGTTTGGGATGGAAACGAAGTCTGGTTATTGGTTGCAGGAGGCGCCACATTTGCGGCATTCCCTGAGTGGTATGCCACACTTTTTAGTGGTTTCTACTTGCCACTATTTCTCATCCTCGTTGGCCTCATAGTTCGCGGTGTCGCTTTTGAATACCGCAGTAAGTACGGCAAAGCACAATGGCGTCAACGTTGGGATCTTGCCATCGTGATTGCAAGTGCAATCCCAGCACTTCTCTGGGGCGTTGCTTTCGCCAACATTGTTCGTGGTGTTCCACTAGAGAAGTCCGCTAGTGGATCCATCGAATATGTAGGCGGATTCTTCAACCTGCTTAACCCATATGCCCTTCTTGGCGGAATCGTTACTCTGACAGTCTTCTTGACCCATGGTGCACATTTCTTGGCACTCAAGACCGATGGCGATATCCGAGTACGGGCACATGATCTTGCAGTTAAGTTGGGGCTGGTTGCTGCAGTTTCTGCCGTGGCATTCCTGACATGGAGCAATCTCATGTTGCCATCCATCAACGCGAAGTTCCTCACGCTCTCTGTAGCGACTGCGCTTTTGTGGGTGGCCGGGTTTGGTGCAAATTATCTTCGTCGCGAAGGTTGGGCATTTATTGCATCATCCCTTGCGATCATGACATTTGTGACCGGACTCTTTGTTGCGCTCTATCCACGCGTGATGCCAAGCTCGCTGGGGTCTCAGTTTGACCTCACGATCACCAATGCATCGAGTACTAACTACACCTTGAAAGTAATGACTGTGGTAGCAGTCGTTATGACGCCAATTGTCTTGATCTATCAAGGCTGGACGTACTGGGTATTTAGAAAGCGCGTGAGCCCATCCCAGATAATGCATCCAGAACGCGGAGTGTTGGATACATTGCATCTGTGAAATCAGCTGACCTGCGGCTACTACTCACTGCGAGTGGTAGCCGCAGACTTTTGTCCGTAGGGATTTTGGCTGCGGTCATATGGTCTGGCGTTCTTATTAGCAATGCCATAGTGATTTCGGATGTGATTGTCGGCATTATCAAGCACCAAGGGGGTGTGCCTCATTCCATCGTTCTCCTTGGTTTGTTGTGGGTCTTTCGAGCTCTTTTCCAGGCAGGTTTTGAGCATTGGACCTCATCGCAAGCGATAGCAATGAAGCGTGACTTGCGAACCGCCACCACCGCTGCGGTGTCGAGTTATTCCAGAGTTTCCCCAGGAGAGCTGAGCAACATTTTGACCAAGGGGCTAAATGCCTTGGATATTTACTTGGGTCGATTTATTCCCCAGATGATCTTTGCAGCAATTGTTCCCTTCGCAGTAATGGCGGATATGTACATCATTGATCCACTTTCCGCTCTCATCGCGGTACTCACTTTGCCTCTCATTCCGTTTTTTGGGGCTCTCATTGGACGATATTCGGCCGATTCGGTTTCTCGCAAGTGGCAGTCATTAGGCGCGCTATCGCGCTATTTCGAAGATTCACTTCGTGGTTTTGCAACGCTCAAGATTTTCGGGCGCAACGAAAGTCAATCTAAGCGCATCGCCGAAATTGGAAAGAAGTACACAGACGAAACGATGCAGGTTTTAAAGATCTCCTTTATTTCGGCTTTTGCACTCGAACTCGTAGCCACTATTTCAGTTGCCGTTGTTGCCGTATCGGTGGGATTGCGTTTGGTTTCCGGATCGATGGATTTCAAGGCGGCGCTTATTGTTTTGATTTTGGCGCCGGAAGTTTATTTTCCTGTTCGCAATGCAGCCTCACTCTTTCATGCATCAGAGGATGGAACGGCGGCCCTGCATCATCTAGCGAAAGTTAAAGATGGTTCGGCAACCAATATCGAAATGAGTTCCAAGGAGATTGATCCAACTTGCGTGAGCGGTATGCAGTGGAGTGATTGGATTTTTTCAAGGAATGACACTGACGTTATTACTATTCCCGCATCACACATTGCTCCGGGTGAAATTCTTTTCATAGTAGGCGAATCCGGAATAGGCAAGACCACATTTGCTCGAAATCTTTTGGGTGTTTCCCATCAAGTAGGACTCACGTTGACAACAAGTCAGGGTTCATTGGTGCTAACGCCAGAACTACAAACCTCCTGGCAGAAGTTATTGGGATGGGTGCCACAGAATCCGCAACTAGCATCGGGCAATGTTCGCGATCAATTTACTTTGCTCTCACCCGATTTCACCGATGAAGATATTGAATCCGCACTAGAGCGAGCCGGGCTTTCACTCCTTGATCTACCCCACGGATTAGAGACCACGATTGCCGGAGGCGAACAAGGCAATGCAGCATCGGGTGGTCAAGTGCGCAAAATAGCGGTAGCCAGAGCCCTCATACGAAATCCACTTCTTGTTATTGCCGATGAGCCAACCGCCGATCTTGACCAAACCAGTGCGCATTTTGTGATGAATTCTTTGCGGGCAGCTCAGCGCGGGGGAGCCATGGTTATTTGCATTACTCATGATGCCAGCGCAATCTCAAGTGATGATCGGGTAATCACGGTGGCACGAGGATGAAGCGGATGATCACTTATGTGTTGGGCGCCAGTGCCTATATAGCGGGTATGGGATTAACCATCACGAGCGCTTGGCTGATTACGATGGCTTCATCCCAACCACCATTACTCACCTTAAGTGTTTCGATCGTGATGGTGCGTTTCTTCGGTATTTCCCGATCTGTTGCACGATATTTTGAAAGGCTGACAAGCCACAAATTAGTCTTTGATCAACTGACGGTGCTTCGCGTTCAACTTTTCGAAAAGATTACCGCCAAACCTATTTCACTCATCAGAGATTTCAATTCTGGTGCATTGGTGAAAAGGGTTGTTGATGATGTTGAACGAGCACAGGAATATCAACTACGTATCGTTTTACCCCACGTCGCAGCAATGATTTCTGTCGGCATGGGAATTTTATTGGGGTGGTGGATTAGGCCTGAGTCTCTATTTATCACTCTTCCAGTGAGCGTCTTACTGTTATTCCTGATTCCATTTGTTCTTAAGCGCGGAGCTGAAATTGTGGCTCGGGAAGTGGAATACTCCGAAGGCGAATATGCGGCAGTCATTGAAAAAGCAGCTCATGGCGTTGCCGAAGCACAGTTATACGGCTATCTATCTGAAAGGTTAGCCCGCACGAAGCAGATCGAAAATGAAATATGGCGCAAAGAGAAATCACTTCTGGATCATGTGCGACGTTATCAGTTCGTATTTATTCTTACTATCGGAATCACTCTCGCCACTCTTTCATGGATTGCCTACCACTTCCATTCCCTTGGCCCAGTTCCATCGGTTCAGATAACGATGTTGATCTTCTTGCCATTGGTGATGTTTGAAGGCATAACGGCCTGGTATCCCAACCTTTACGGAGCGGGAAAGATGCTGCTGGCTCGAAGTGAAATTCAAACTTTACAAGAGGAGTCCGGCGAGGGCTCTCCAATGAAGGATGCATTCTCGGCTACTGAGGTTTCCCTTCACGCGCAAAATGTCCAAGTCAAATGGGATCAACATTTCATGACTCCTGTGACCTTTGATCTGAACACGGGTGAATGCCTCGTGATTAGAGGACGTAGCGGAAGTGGAAAATCTACCTTAGCGATGGCGCTCTTGGGTTTATTGCCCTATGAAGGCGAACTCACTTTAAATAAAAGTCAGTTACGAGATGTGGACCAATCATGGAAATGGATCACAGGATCTGTTCAAAGTGGACATGTATTCAATACAACACTTCGAGAGAATTTGAAGATTGCATCGCCCGATGCCACAGATGAAACTTTGTTGAAGGCGCTGGCCATTGTCGAACTCGACTCACTAATCGATGAAATGAATGAGGGACTCGACACGGTGGTTGGGGAATTCGGCCGCGCATTGTCGGGTGGTGAAGTGAAACGTCTCAACCTTGCTCGCGCTCTTGTTTCGCCCGCTCCGATTATTGTTTTGGATGAACCCACCGAGCATCTTGATAGTGAGCTAGCCATTCGCATAGAGGATCGCGTCATCGCCCTTGGGCGCACGCTAATCGTGATCACTCATTCAGGTTGGAATCGCGCCACTAAAACTCTGCAACTGGTGCGCTAAAGCGAGAGAATAACGCCGTGGCAACCTTGGAGACTCGACTGCGCGATGTCGTAGGAGATCGCACCGCCAAGGCCCTGGAGACCGGAATTGGGGCACATACGGTCAATGATCTTTTGCGTCATTATCCACGCAGATACGTGGTGCGGGGAGAACTCAGCGATATCGCCGCCCTAGAAACTGATGTCGATGTAACCATTCTTGCCGAGATCTTTAGTACTAATACCCGCACACTTCATGGACGCAAGGGAACGATTCTGGAAGTTATCGTTACTGATGGAACTTCCAAACTCTCCCTGACATTTTTCAATCAAGCTTGGCGGGAGCGAGAATTGCAAGTGGGACGTCAAGGTTTGTTTGCGGGAAAAGTTGGAGATTTCAAAGGCAAGAAACAACTCTCACATCCTGACTATGAACTCATTGCAGATGGCGGTGATGTTGATAGCGCCATTGATGAATTTGCCGGTAAGTATCTGCCGTTGTACCCGGCAACAGGAAAATTACCTTCGTGGAAAATTGCCCAATGTATGAAATTAGCGATAGATGCTTTGGATGATGTTCCAGATTTTCTTCCAGAAAGCGTTCGTCGTGCACACAATTACCCCACCTTGAAAGAGGCACTTACCTACTTGCACCTTCCCAACGATCTCGACCAAGCGGATTTAGCCAGAGAACGTTTAACTTTTGATGAGGCCTTCTTGTTGCAATTGCTCTTAGTCGTCCGTCGCGCCGAGCTGCGGACCCTTAAAGCAACAGCGCGTCCAACGCGATCCGGAGGTTTGCTTGAGGCCTTTGATGCCACTCTTCCATTTGAACTCACCCCGGGTCAAAAGGTGATCACCAATGAGATAGAAGGTGATTTAGCGGCTTCGCATCCTATGCATCGCTTGCTACAAGGTGAAGTAGGTTCAGGAAAAACCATCGTCGCGATGCGCGCAATGTTGGCCGTTGTCGATAGTGGGGGCCAGGCCGCGCTACTTGCACCAACCGAAGTCTTGGCCCAACAACATATGCGAACTTTCACCAAACTTCTCGGTTCACTTGCGCAAGGAGGGATGTTGGGAGGCGCCGAACATGCCACGCAAGTCACTCTCATTACTGGTTCGCAGAACACTGCTTCAAGAAAAGAAGCTCTGGCCCTTGCTGCCTCGGGCGACGCGGGGATAGTGATTGGCACGCATGCACTGCTTGGCGAGAAGGTCGAGTTCTCTGACCTGGGCCTCATTGTGGTTGATGAACAACATCGCTTCGGAGTTGAACAGCGAGACGCGCTAAAAACCAAAGCAGATTTTCCCCCGCACCTGTTGGTGATGACTGCAACACCGATTCCGCGAACTGTTGCCATGACTGTTTTTGGTGACCTGGATGTTTCTACTTTGCGAGAACTTCCGTTGGGCAGGCAACCGATCACGACACATGTTGTTGCAGCAGCAGAAAAACCTACATACCTTGAACGTGCTTGGGTGCGAATTAGGGAAGAAGTTGCACAAGGGCATCAGGCCTATGTTGTGGCACCTCGAATTAGCGCCACCTCGGCGCAAGATTCAGATATGGATTTCTTATTTGGAACCACAACAGCCACGATGGCAAGTGTTGACGAATTGGCTCCCATGTTGCATGCAGGTCCGCTGGCAGGTTTAAGGGTTGCAATTTTGCACGGGCAATTACCCACGGAAGAAAAAGATATAACTATGCGAGCTTTCGCAGCGGGGGAGATTGATGTTTTGGTTTCAACCACGGTGATCGAAGTCGGTGTCGACGTACCCAACGCGACGATCATGGTAATCATGGATGCGGACCGTTTTGGCGTTTCTCAATTGCACCAACTTCGCGGTCGTGTCGGTCGCGGAACTTCACCCGGACTGTGCCTCCTGGTGACGAATGCACAAGCCGATCTCCCTGCACGATTGAGACTGGATGCGGTTGCTGCAACGCTGGATGGATTTGAACTCTCTCGAATCGATTTAGAGCAACGTCGCGAAGGAGATGTCCTCGGAGCTAGTCAATCAGGAACCCGCTCTCACTTGCGACTGCTCCGAGTCCTGCGTGATGAGGGGCTTATCGATATCGCTCGAAACGATGCCCAAGAATTGATTGAGGCAGACCCTTCCCTTTCAGAACATCCTTTATTGGCACAAGAGTTGCAGACCCTTCGAGCCGATGAGGCCGCTGAGTACATTGATAAGGGGTAAAAAGTAAGATACCGGCATGAGAATTATTGCCGGGGTTGCTAAAGGGCGCACTCTTTCATCTGTTGCTGGTGCAACGCGTCCAACGTCTGATCGTGCTCGCGAGGGACTTTTTTCTTCTTTGATATCCGAGTTCGGAGATTTCCTAGGATTGAATTTTCTTGATCTTTTTGCAGGTTCAGGTGCTATTGGATTGGAGGCGCTCTCACGAGGGGCATCAATAGTGCATGCCGTGGAGAAAGATGAAAGCGCTTGCAAAACTATTCGAAACAATGAGGAACTCATTGGCAAGACCTCAGGTCTCTTTCATCTTTATTCAATGTCGGCGCATCGTTTTCTTGAAACGCCTTCAACGACGAGTTACCACATTATCTACATCGACCCTCCTTATGATTATTCGAATAAAGAGTTGGAGGCATGTCTGGTCCAACTTCTTTCCGGTGGATTTATTCGCGAGGATGCAGTGATTGCTGTTGAGCGAGCGGCAAAAGCCGACACGCTGGCATGGCCATCGGGATATCAGGTCCTGCGCGAGCGAAAGTATGGGCAAGCAGTGATTTACTACGGGATTCTGGCTCAGAATGGATAAGCGCCCCAACTATTGCTAGCGTTTGCGACGTGAAGAGCGCCGTGTGTCCTGGATCCTTTGATCCCATCACCTACGGACACCTCGATATTGTCGCTCGCGCTAGCGCTCGTTTTGATCAAGTCATTGTGGCTGTTTTGGAAAATCGAACTAAATCCTCTCTCTTCACCGTAGATGAGCGCATTGAAATGATTCGCGACACCACAAAAAGTCTCGGCAATGTTGTGGTTGATTCTTGGTATGGCCTTCTCGTGGATTACTGCACTGCAAATAACATCGGCACCATCGTTAAGGGCCTTCGCGCTGTAACAGATTTCGATTATGAATTACAGATGGCGCAGATTAATTACCAGGCGGCCAAAGTAGAGACGATGTTTATGGCAACTTCTCCAACGCATTCATTCTTGTCCTCATCGATCGTAAAAGAATTGGCGCACTTTGGTGGGGATGTCTCCACTATGGTTCCGCCCATTGTTCACGATGCACTTCGTATCCGCTTAGCAGGGGAGTAATTTATGGATTCCATTGAGAAACTCACATCGGCGATAACTATGGTGGAGGAGGCGCGTAGCGTTCCTCTCTCTGCTTCGTGCGTTGTACACCGTAGCGAATTGCTTGAGATTCTCGATGATGCCAAAAATGGATTGCCTCAAGATTTTGCTACGGCTCAGAATTTATTGCTCACTCGCGATGCAATTTTAGAAGAAGGTCGCACCAGCGCTGAGCAACTTGTGGTGATGGCTCGCGAAGAGGTAGCGCGAATGGTGGAACAGACCTCCATCGTTCAATCAGCCCGCGATGAGTCCCAACGTATTTTGGATGATGCTCGTGCTACGGCAGATCGCGAGCGCCAAGAAGTTGAGGATTACATCGATTCACGTCTTGCCACTCTTGAAGTTATTCTCAACAAAACGATGGATGCTGTTTCTCGTGGTCGCGAGCGCCTTGCCGGAGCTCATGACAATGATGTGTTATCTCAATTAGCTGCCGACAAGTAAATTTGCCCCATGACGCGCCCATCGCAGGTCTACCTTCTCAATACGCACGACCTACCTCGTCGCGCGGGTGAAATGAAAGAATATTTCTTTGATATTCCAGCCCCTGAGCGAGTAGGCATTGATGTCATTGCCGTTCAACCAGGTGAAGATATTCACGTTGATCTTCGCTTGGAATCCGTTACTCAGGGCGTTCTCGTGAGTGCTCAGGTTTCTGCACGTGCCACGGGTGAATGCATGCGATGTCTGGAACCTGTTGAACTAGAAGTTGATCGCGCCTTTCAAGAGTTGTATCGATACGAACCAGAGAAGGCTCACACCAAAGCCCAACGTAAACGAGCTCGAGAAGAGACCGATGATCTGGATGAGGATGATGAATTAATGATGGAGGGCGATGTCATCGATCTCGAAGCGCCGATAAGAGATGCCATTGTTTTGGATCTGCCAATAAACCCCCTCTGCACCGAGGATTGCCCAGGACTTTGCCCAGGATGTGGCGTGAAATGGTCGAATTTGTCGCCCGATCACGCCCATGAGGTGATCGACCCTCGTTGGGCGGGGTTACAAGGCCTCTCCGAGTAGAGGATTTTAAGAATCCGCCTAAATAGGGAATACTGAACCCCTTGCCCGCAGGGTATGGAATTCATAGGTAAGGCTTCAGTAAAGAAGCATCAAGAAAGAGCAAGAAACTAGAAAGAGGAACGATCGTGCCAGTACCAAAGCGAAAGATGTCCCGCTCCAAAACCCGTTCCCGTCGTAGCCAGTGGAAGACAACGGCAGCAGCACTTGCCGCATGCCCACAATGCCAGCAACCAAAATTGCAACACACTGCTTGCCCAACATGTGGCATGTACAACCGTCGTCAGGTAATCGAGGTCTGATCTGTACTCATCGCTTGCTAAAGCATTAGGCGTCGATGTAAGTCCGCAATTGCTCGAGTTAGCGTTGACGCATCGTTCTCATGCTTACGAAAACGGTGGCACTCTCACTAATGAACGTCTAGAGTTTCTTGGCGATTCTGTTTTAGGTCTCATTGTTACTCAAGAGCTCTACCTTCGTTTTCCTGATTTAGATGAATCGCGTTTATCTCCATTGCGCTCGGGCATCGTTAACATGCGAGCGCTGGCTGATATTGCTCGCACACTCAATCTTGGCCAGTTCATGCGATTGGGCAAGGGCGAAGAAGTCACCGGCGGTCGAGATAAGAATTCACTCCTTGCCGATGCCCTCGAAGCGCTCATCGGGGCCATATACCTAGAAGCGGGAATGGCGATCGCGACAACGGTGGTCAGCAATCTCATCAGCGAAACCCTTGATGTCGCAATTTCGCGTGGCGCCGGACTCGATGGAAAAACCGCTCTTCAAGAATTATGCGCCGCCCAAGGAAAAGGCGTTCCCGAGTACTTAGTCAGCGAAAGCGGCCCCGATCACGATAAGAGTTTTATTGCGGTGGCTATGGTTGCAGGTGAGGCAATCGCCGAAGGTTCAGGAAAGAGCAAGCGCGAGGCAGAGCAATTAGCGGCCCGCGGTGCCTTCGAAATACTTGGAAATCCTTAATACCTCGCCCTTCGATCCCCTTCGATTTAAACGGGGAGGTGGCTAGGGTAGGTTTGCCCCGTGTATTTAAAGAGCATCACTCTCAAGGGCTTTAAGTCCTTCGCCTCTGCCACGACCTTGCGCCTTGAGCCAGGTATTACCTGCGTGGTTGGACCCAATGGCTCTGGAAAATCTAACGTTGTTGATGCCCTCAGTTGGGTTATGGGAGAACAGGGCGCAAAGTCTCTGCGTGGCGGAAAAATGGAAGATGTCATCTTCGCCGGGACGAGTGGACGAGCCCCGCTGGGTCGCGCTGAAGTATCTGTCACCATCGATAACTCTGATGGAGCACTGCCCATTGAATACGCAGAAGTAACGATCTCACGCATTCTTTTCCGCAACGGAACCAGCGAATATCAAATCAACGGCGATGCCTCACGTTTGCTCGACATTCAGGAGCTGCTCAGCGATAGCGGTATCGGTCGTGAAATGCATGTCATCGTTGGCCAAGGCCAACTCGACGCAATTTTGATGGCGAACCCACAAGAGCGCCGTGGATTTATTGAAGAAGCGGCAGGAGTTCTCAAACACCGAAAGCGCAAAGAGAAGGCGCTTCGAAAACTAGATTCGATGCAAGCGAACTTGGCTCGCGTACAGGACCTCACCGTTGAATTACGTCGCCAATTGCGTCCGCTGGGCAAGCAGGCAGAAGTTGCCAAAAAGGCTGCAACGATTCAGGCAGATTTGCGCGATGCAAAGTTACGTTTACTTGCCGATGACCTAATTTCACTGACGAAGACTTTGACGGCAGAAGTTGCTGATGAAACTGCATTGCGGGAGCGACGCGCAATTGTTGAAGCCGACTTAGATCGCGCACGTATTCGCGAATCCGAACTCGATGCACAGACGGCAATTGATAACCCACTTCTGGTTGCAGCCCAAGAGACCTATTACCGACTTAATGCACTCCGAGAAAAGTTTCGTGGAACAGCAAGTTTGGCACAAGAGCGCTCGCGCTTTTTAGCAGAAGAAGCAGAGGAAGCCCGTACAGCAGGGCGCGATCCCGAAAGCCTTGATCGTGAGGCAGTGCTGCTGCGCCAAGAAGAGGCACAACTGCGTGAAGGGGTCATTCAATCTCGCATACTTTTGCACGAGGCCACCGCCGCACTTGCCAAAACCGAAGCGGAACTTAAGCACGAAGAAGATCGTGTGGCATCAGCCCTTCGCGCCATTGCCGACCAACGCGAAGGTACGGCCCGTCAAGAGGGCCACATTAAATCTTTAGCAGCCAGGTTGAGTGCGATCTCTGAAGAAATTACACGCCTCACTTCTGCTCGCGATGAAGCTCAAGCTCGCGCCGATTCAGCTCAACGCGAATACTCCACCTACGAACTTGAGATCACCACCGCTGATTCTGGCGAACTCGGACTGGACGCCCAATTTGAAAGTGCTAAAAAAGCGCTCGATTCTGCCAAGTCCGCACTCTCTGATTTAGTTGATAAAGAGCGTGCATCCGACCGCGAACGCAATGCTCTGGAATCCAAGTTAGAAGCGATGCGCCTGACATCACAAACGCGAGATGGCGCCGCAGCATTGCTTGAGGATTCTCATGGCCTATCCATATTAGGAAGCGTTGCATCCCTCATCACTATTGATTCTGGATGGGAGAGTGCAGCAGCAGCGGCGCTGGGCTCTCTTGCCGATGCCGTTGTTGTGCATGATCTTTCTACCGCCGTAACTGCGGTCACTGCTCTGCGTTCTGAAAACCTGGGGCAAGCAGATCTTCTTGTCGTTGCACCGGGCACACATGTCAGCGGCGGATCCATTCCCGCAGGATTAACACCACTGAGCACTCATCTTCGATCCAATGAAATTAGCGCGCTCCTTGAGCAATTACTTGCAACGACTGTTGTCGCCAGTAGCGCCCGCGATGCCGAGAGGATTATCCGCGAACATTCTCATCTGACCGTAGTGACACAAGAAGGCGATGTCTTCACGCAATCTCGTGCACGAGGCGGATCGAAATCTGCGGCATCCTTGATTGAAATTAAAGCGTTGATTGATGACCTCAGCGAGAAAGTAACTTCTATTGGCCATGTCTGCGATCGCTTAAAGTTTGAAATCGCGACGGCCCAAGCTGATGTTGCAAGTCGCCAAGGCGATCATGACGAAGCACTTGGAAAACTTAACGAATCTGATGCCCGTATCGCCGCCCTCACTGAACAATTGGCTGTGGCTGGTCAGCATGCGAAATCTGCCGCCGCCGAAGTGGAACGACTCAATAAGTCCATAGACGAGGCAACATCAGCTAAAACGCGTGACACCAGCGAACTTGAAGTTGCCCAGCAACAACTTCAGCACCATGGAGATATTGAAGAACCAAGCCACTCATTGGCCGAAGAAATTCGCACTCAAGTTTCTGTTGCACGAAGCGTTGAAGTTGACGCTCGCCTGGAAGTGCGAACTAGCGAAGAACGCGTGGATTCTTTAGCCGCTCGCGCGAAAGCGTTGGAGGATGCATCCATTGCCGAACGTGAAGCATCCGAACGTGCTGTTGTTAGGCGCGGCGCCCGTGCGCGAGGCGCTCTTGTTTCTGCAGCAATAGCTGAATCCGCCTATGAAGCCCTCATTCACATTGAACGTTCTATCGCTAAAGCTGCCGCCGAACGTGGACGCCTGGAAGAGGCACGTTCTGCTCGCGAAGGAGAGACCCTGACGGTGCGTGCACGTGCTCGCGAACTCTCCGTTGAGATGGAACAACTCACCTCTATCGTGCATCAAGATGAAATCGCGCGCGCAGAGCAGCGTATGCGCATCGAACAACTCGAGCTCAAAGCCGTTGAAGAACTTGGCATTGATATCGCAACTCTTATTGCCGAATACGGTCCTGAAAATGATGTGCCTACATTTATTGAAACCGAAGATGGCCAGATCGTGGCCACTGAGCTCATTCCTTATCGTCGCGATCAACAGGAAAAGAGACTTCTCAATACAGAGCGTTCACTGGCAACGCTTGGCAAAATCAACCCATTAGCACTTGAAGAATATGGCGCACTTGAAGAGCGCTTGCGCTTCCTTGCCGAGCAATTAGAAGATCTCAAGCGGACTAAGAAGGATTTGCTGGACATTATTAAAGAAGTAGATGATCGCGTTCAGCAGATCTTTATGGATGCTTTCGTTGATACTGCGCGCCACTTTGAAGAGATATTTGCGCGACTCTTTCCTGGCGGAGATGGTCGACTGATCTTGACTGAGCCCGATGACCCTATTAACTCCGGTGTAGATGTTGAAGCACGTCCTCCAGGAAAGCGCATCAAGCGCCTCTCACTTCTTTCTGGTGGCGAAAAATCTCTTACCGCTGTGGCGCTCTTGGTTGCGATCTTTAAGTCACGTCCAAGTCCGTTCTATGTTCTGGACGAAGTTGAAGCAGCCCTCGATGACACCAACCTTGGTCGCTTGCTTGGAATCCTTGAAGAACTTCGCGCCAGTTCGCAGCTCATTATCATTACCCACCAAAAGCGCACCATGGAAATCGCTGATGCACTCTATGGGGTAACGATGCGCGGTGATGGTGTTACCGAAGTAATTTCTCAACGCCTTCGCGAGACCGACAACGAATAACGGCGCCCAGGCCTATTAATCGTGGGGCTATTCGGAAAGTTCATATCAAAGATCAAAGGAACTGCCCATGCCTCCGAAAGTGATTGGGACGAACTAGAAGTTGCTCTACTTGCGGCCGATCTTGGTCCCCGCCTTGCCGCTCAAGTAATTACCGCAGCGAAATCAGCGAAAGCCGAAAATGCAGAAGCTGCGATCATCGACACTCTTCGCTCTGCCCTTTCCAAGAAATCACGCGCACTTGTTAAATCTGAATCTGGTGCCACTGTCATTCTCATTGTTGGCGTAAACGGCACGGGAAAAACTACATCGGCTGCGAAATTAGCTGCCTCACTCGTCGGTGAAGATGCCCGGGTTCTCTTAGCCGCCGCCGATACATTTCGCGCAGCGGCGGTAGATCAATTGCAAACATGGGGAGAGCGACTCGATATTGATGTTATACATGGCCTACCAAATGCAGATCCGGCTTCGGTTTCCTTTGACGCCGCTCAACAAGCATCAGCACGGGGCGTAGATTATTTGGTGATTGATACAGCCGGGCGATTGCATAATAAAAATGACTTGATGGCCGAACTCGGAAAAGTTCGCCGAGTGATTGAAAAGGTTTTGCCCGTTCAGGAAGTCCTCTTGGTTGTGGATGCAACGACCGGACAAAACGGTTTAACTCAGGCACAGGTCTTTGCCGAAAGCGTGCCACTCACGGGACTGATCCTGACAAAAATTGATGGCAGCGCCCGTGGCGGTATTGCGCTGGCGATAGAGCAGGCACTGGATATCCCCATTAAATTCATGGGCACGGGGGAGTTGGCCTCAGATTTCGCACCTTTTGAGCCTGAAATTTACATCCAGGGACTTTTGTAACCCGTCTGTAACACAACTGGCCCTTCCAGGTAACGGAAGTCGGCCATATTTGCGCCCATCTCAACGGCGAGAAAATCTCACGAAAGAGTGAAACATGGCTCCTACCGTTCTCAATTCTGGCGATACAGCATGGATGCTCGCCAGCACAGCACTTGTATTACTCATGACGCCAGGGCTTGCCTTCTTCTACGGAGGAATGGTTCGCACCAAGAGCGTTCTTAACATGATGATGATGTCGATGGTCACCATCGGAATCGTCAGCGTTCTCTGGGTTATCTACGGATTTGAATTGGCATTTGGTTTCAAAGCTAATTCACCATGGTACGGAGCAATTTCATTCTCTGGCTTAGGTAGCGCCGTTAATCAATTAACAAACAACGGTGGCGTTTACCCAATTCCGGTATTGGTTTTTGCCGCCTTCCAGTTGATGTTCGCAGTTATTACTCCTGCACTTATTTCTGGTGCAATTGCTGATCGTACAAAGTTCACCGCATGGGCTGTTTTCGTTGCTATCTGGGTCACGATCGTTTACTTCCCAGTTGCACACTGGGTATTCGCATTTGGAAACAAAGTGGGAGATAAAGTCACGGGCGCTGGTTATTTAGCAGCCAAGGGACTTGAAGATTTTGCAGGCGGAACCGCCGTCCATATCAACGCAGGTGCTGCAGGTCTTGCACTGGCATTGATTTTGGGTAAGCGCCATGGATGGCGCAAAGAATCAATGCGTCCACACTCTTTGCCGCTCGTACTACTTGGCTCTGGCTTGCTCTGGTTTGGATGGTTTGGATTTAACGCGGGATCCGCACTTGCCGCCAATGGTCTTGCAGGCCTTGCCTTCATGAATACACAGGTGGCAACTGCCGGTGCACTCCTTGGTTGGATTATCGTAGAGAAGATTCGCGATGGTCACCCAACTTCACTTGGCGCAGCATCGGGAGCCGTTGCAGGACTTGTTGCCATCACTCCTGCATGTGCATTCGTTGCACCATGGGCAGCAGTCGTCATCGGTGTTATTGCTGGTGGGCTCTGCGCGATGGCTGTTGGCCTTAAGTACAAGTTTGGATTTGATGACTCACTTGACGTCGTTGGCGTTCACCTTATTGGTGGACTTTGGGGTTGTATCTCCATTGGATTCTTCGGAACTCATGTTGTGAACTCCGCTGGATTGGATGGAATTTTCTACGGTGGAGGAGCGACCCTTCTTGGAAAGCAAGCATTCGGTGCTCTTCTAGTCCTTGCCTATTCATTCGTAGTGACCCTTATCCTTGGCTTCATTATCAATAAGACGATTGGCTTCCGAGTCACTCGTGATGCTGAGCTCGAAGGTATCGATCTCAATGAACATGCAGAATCGGCCTATGAATTGGCTAGTTCTTCACGAGGAGGTGCGTCCGCATGAAGTTAGTGACAGCAATTCTTAAACCCTTCAAACTCGATGACGTAAAGAGCGCTCTGCAAGCTCATGGTGTAACAGGAATGACTGTTTCTGAAGCCAGTGGGTATGGTCGCCAAGGCGGTCATACAGAGGTCTATCGCGGTGCGGAGTACACCGTTGATTTGATTCCAAAAGTTCGGCTCGAAGTACTCGTTGATGACTCTGACGCCGATTCCGTCATTGACGTCATTGTTAAAGCTGCCTCCACTGGATCTATTGGTGACGGCAAAGTTTGGTCAACCCCCGTTGATCAAGTAGTACGCGTTCGCACTGGCGAGCGCGGCGTTGACGCGATCTAAGCCCTCCTCACCTGATCGATAAATCAATGCACTCGGTTGCTTAACGTGGGAACACGCGAGCGCAGAGCACGATCGAACGAGAGCGATCGTGTTTTGTCGGAGCTGTTTTTGTCCGCAGCAAAAAGCCGAGATGGGATAGCACTCGCCGCGGTCGGTGGTTACGGCCGCGGCGAGCTATCACCGGGTTCTGATCTAGATATTCTCCTGTTACATAATGGACAACTTTCCCCCGATGCGCTCCTGACATTCGTCAATGCCATGCTCTATCCCATTTGGGATGGCACAACATCCAATCCGAATATTCCTCGAAGTGTGGATCACTCAGTACGTACCCGCAGCGAAACTCGTGAGGCTGCGCGAGAAGATATAAAAGTTGCCATGGGCCTTTTAGATATTCGTTTCATTTGTGGTGATGTCAATCTTGTAGCCGCCGTCCAACACGACGCGATTGATGATTGGCGCAAAGATTCCAGAAAGCGCTTGCCGCAATTGCGTGAGGGGCTCACTTCTCGGCATGCTCGCGCGGGCGAATTAGCCTATTTGTTAGAGCCAGATTTAAAGGAAGCGCGCGGTGGATTGAGAGATATAACCGCATTGCGTGCGATTGCATTATCAGGCGCGGTGGATGTTTCCTTAGATCGCATTAGCAAAGCCGAATCCATACTAGGAAATATTCGCGAAGCGTTGCACGCGCATAGTGGCAAGTCTCGCGATCGTTTACTGTTCCAAGAGCAAGATAAAGTTGCATTAGATATGGGTTATGCCGATGCTGATGCCCTTATGAGCGATGTTGCACAATCGGCTCGAGATGTTGATTATTTAATGGAACTCACTTGTCATCGCTTGGATCACCGAGGCAAAGACGGACTGGGGCGCATTCTTCGCCGTCCTCGCACCACCTCTTTGGCTCGAGGAATTAGCGTTGCACATCAGGAAGTGGTCATTGATGTTGATGCTTTTAGCTCCAATGACCCAGTTCTGGGTCTGCGCGCTGCTGCAAATGCGGCGCAGATTGGATTGCCGCTCTCGCTGGATTCGTGCGTGGAATTAGCACGATCACCCTCGGGAGTATTACCTAATCCCTGGCCAAGGCAAGCGCGCGAAGATCTTGTTGCACTCATTGGAGCCGGTAGTGCCATGGTGAAGGTGTGGGAGGCGTTGGATCAAGAAGGCCTCATTACTACCTGGTTGCCAGAGTGGGCCACAGTGCGCAGTTTGCCTCAGAGAAACGTTCTGCATCGTCATACCGTGGATAGGCATATGGTGGAGACGGCGGTGCATGCTGCCGCCCTTACTCGACGAGTGCATCGCCCAGATTTGCTCTTGGTTGCCGCGCTCTTTCATGACATTGGCAAAGGCTCACATGAGGATCATTCAACTCGTGGTTCGCGTTTGATTAAACCCTTAGCTGTGCGCATTGGATTTAGCGAAGAAGATGCACACACTTTAACGATCTTGGTGCAACACCATTTGTTATTGTCAGCCACGGCAACACGTCGTGATTTAGATGATCCTGCAACAATTGCTTCTGTCCTTGCAGTTATTCCTGATATTGATACTCTCGAACTTCTTCATGCTCTGAGCATTGCCGATGGGGAAGCAACAGGAAGTGCGGCTTGGAGCACATGGAAGGCAACACTTGTCGCCGACCTAGTGGCACGTACTCGTGCGGCAATGACTGGTTCAACCCTTGCCCAGCAACCAGAACTCGATGCCCAGCAGAGAGGTTTCGCAGAAGTCGGAGCACTGCGCGTTGAGGTATCGGTTCGCGAGAGTGATTACGCGATCGAAATTATTGCTCCAGATAAGCCAGGGCTACTCTCTATTGTCGCGGGGGTATTAAACCTTGCTCGATTAGATGTTCGATCAGCACGCACTAGGTCCCATGGAATCTCTGCCGTGATGGAATGGATTGTGAATTTAGATCCGCACGCGCCTATTCCTACGGCGGAGAAGTTGCATCAGGATTTAGATATGGCCCTTCGCGGACAGAGCGACCTTGAGCGCAGAATTCAAGAGCGCGTGGATACTTATTCAAAGCGACCAACAATTCCCGTACCGGCTCCAGAGGTGGAAGCATTCACGAGCGCCTCGGCAGATGCCACTGTCTTTGAAGTTCGAAGTCACGATATGCCCGGACTCCTCTTTCGCATTGGAGATGCCGTGACCCGGTGCCGGGTAGATATTCGTTCTGCAATTGTCACCACTCTTGGCGCAGAAGCAATCGACACCTTGTACGTAACAGAGATCGCAGGTGGTCCATTGACCCGGCAAAGGGCAGATGAAGTGGCGGATCGCCTGCGCGAAATGCTCCGATAGGATCGGACTCTTATGTTTGATTCACTGACTACCAAGCTCGGCGGCGTCCTAGGTTCTTTGCGCTCTCGAGGCAAGATTTCCCCGTCAGATGTAGAAGGCGCCCTCGTTGAAATCCATGAAGCCTTATTGGAAGCCGATGTTGCGCTATCTGTTGTCACTGAATTTATCGAGATTGTCCGCGCCCGATCACTAGAGGCGCTGCCAAATCTGCAATCGGGAACTAATCAAGCCCAAGCAGTATTTGAGATTATCAACGAAGGGCTTACCGAAATATTGGGCGGTAATGCCCGCAGAGTTCGCTTTGCAAAACAACCACCCACCATCATTATGTTGGCAGGTTTGCAAGGGGCTGGAAAAACTACTTTGGCGGGAAAGTTGGCAAAGTACTTTGCCGACCAAGGCAACACTCCAATACTTGTTGCCTCAGATCTCCAGCGCCCAAATGCTGTGACGCAGTTGCAAGTAGTTGGGCAATCCGTGGGCGTTCCAGTCTTTGCACCAGAACCAGGTAACGGCGTAGGGGATCCAGTCAAGGTTGCCAAAGAGGGCATCGCCTTTGCCAAAGCTAAACAACACAACATGGTTATTGTCGATACCGCCGGCCGGTTAGGTGTTGATGCAACTCTCATGAAGGAAGCGATCGCTATCCGAGATGCCGTCAATCCCACGGAGATCCTCTTTGTTGTCGATGCCATGATTGGTCAAGATGCTGTGCGCACTGCGAAGGCATTCCTTGACGGAGTTGGATTTGATGGGGTCGTGCTCACAAAGTTGGATGGTGATGCACGAGGCGGTGCTGCGCTCTCTATCGCTCATATGACACAGCGCCCGATCATGTTTGCTTCAACGGGTGAAAAGATCAGTGACTTTGATATTTTCTATCCCGAGCGCATGGCCTCTCGTATTCTTGGAATGGGTGATGTAGCAACACTGGCCGAGCAAGCAAAGAAAGCATTCGACCCTGCATCATCGGCCAAACTCGAAAGTAAATTTGCCAGCGGTGAAGATTTCACTTTGGAGGATTTCCTGGAACAACTTCAGGCCATGTCCAAGATGGGTTCCATGTCCAAGATGCTCTCCATGCTTCCAGGGGCTGGATCCATGAAGAAGCAGATCGAAAATTTCGATGAAAGTGAAATAACTAGGACTCAAGCAATCGTTCAATCAATGACTCCGAGCGAACGCCGGGATCCGAAGATTCTCAACGGCTCGCGTCGCATTCGTATCGCCAATGGTGCCGGACGCACCGTCAAAGAAGTGAACTCCTTAGTGGAGCGCTTTGGCGCAGCCCAAAAGATGATGCGCCAGATGCGAAATGGCGGGACTGCCCAGGGTATGCCTCCTGCCCTGGCCGGTATGGGCGCCGGTATGGGCCGTCCGGCTGCAAAAGTGATCCAAAAGAAGAAATCTAAGTCAGGAAACCCAGCCAAACGGGCGCAGGAAGAGCTGGGTTAAAACCCTCTCAATTTCGCCTTTTCACCCCTAGATGGCAGAATTACGAACCTGTTCGGGGCCCTCTACCCCCAAACATTCATGGTCACCCACACTTACAGGAGCACAAGCACTTGGCTACAAAAATACGTTTAATGCGCATGGGCAAGATCCGCACCCCGTACTACCGCATCGTCGTCACCGATTCACGTAAGGCTCGTAACGGTCTCTCGATTGAAGAGATTGGTCGCTACTCACCAGGACAAGAGCCTTCTTACATCGAAGTGAACTCAGAGCGTGCTTTGTACTGGCTCGGAGTCGGTGCACTTCCAACTTCTGCTGTAGAGGCAATTTTGAAGGTCACAGGAGATTGGCAAAAACATAAGGGTCTTCCAGGAACCGAAGGAACACTTCGCGTTGCCGCACCTCGTGTGCACAAGAGCGTTGCTTACGAAGCAGCTGTTCACAGTGCAATGAACGAGCCAAAAGAAGGCGCTACAACTATGAAGAAGAAGGCGCAAGACAAACTTGCTGCTAAATCTGCTCCAGCAGTTGAAGAAGCACCTGTGGTCGAGACTGTTGTTGAAGCAGTAGTTGAAGCAGTAGTTGAAACACCTACTGAAGAAGTGGCGCCCGAATAACAATGATGGATGAAGCCCTAGAACATCTCGTTAAGGGAATCGTTGATCATCCCGAAGATGTAGTCATCAAGGAAAAAACGCACCGCCGCGGAACAACGCTGGAAGTGCGTGTTAACCCTGAAGATATCGGTAAGGTCATTGGCCGCAACGGTCGCACTGCAAAGGCGCTTCGCACAGTTGTTAGTGCGTTGGCAGGTCGCAGTGTTCGTGTGGATCTGGTGGAAACGGACGAAGGTCGCTAACCATGCGTTTGCTCGTGGGGCGAATAGGTCGCGCCCACGGAATTAACGGTGAGGCAACGATCGAAGTTCGCACAGACGAACCCGATACTCGCTTCGCCGTTGGTGCTTCGGTGCAAACTGACGCGCACGGCGCTCTTTTTATAACCTCCCACCGATGGCATAACGGTATTTTGCTCTTAGGATTTCAGAACATTTCCGACCGCAATCACATAGAAAAACTTCGCGATACTTTGATGTATTCCGAAGTAGACGTCGATGCGCCCGGACAAGACGAAGATGACTTTCACGTTCTTCAACTCATTGGGTGTGAAGCATTTCTTGAGTCCGGCGAAAAGTTGGGCGAGGTCAGTGATGTCATCAACTTGCCGGGGCAAGATCTCTTGGCGATTGCCAGTGCAGCCGGCGAGGTTTTGATTCCTTTCGTACGCCAACTGGTTCCCGTTGTTGATATTCGAAATAAACGAATGACGGTTATTCCTCCGATGATTGCAGCGGAGTAGTCAATGAAGATTGATGCAGTCACAATTTTTCCTGATTACTTTGCGCCCTTGCAATTATCACTGCTGGGTAAGGCGCAAGAGCGTGGCATCGTTGAATTCGGTATCCATGATCTGCGCGATTTCACAACAGATAACCACCACAGCGTGGATGACACCCCTTATGGCGGCGGCGCAGGGATGGTCATGAAGCCAGAGATCTGGGGCGCAGCGTTGGATACCTTGATGACACCGCAGACCGACCTTATTATTTTGACTCCCGCCGGGCGCCGTTTTGATCAACGCATGGCAGAGAGTTTTGCTGGCTCCACACATATGGTATTTGCGTGCGGGCGATATGAAGGTATCGATGCGCGCGTGGGCGAATACTATGCGAGCAAGAATTTTCGCGTGCATGAAGTGAGTATTGGCGATTATGTTTTAGGTGGAGGAGAAGTTGCCTCCCTGGTGATGATTGAAGCCATTACACGGTTGCTTCCTGGCGTACTAGGTAACCCTGACTCACTTGTGGAAGAGTCACATGCAACCGATGGATTCCTGGAGTACCCCAATTACACCAAGCCGCCCACCTGGCGCGAAATCCCTGTGCCAGAGATTTTGCGCAGCGGCAATCACGCCGCCATTGCCACGTGGCGCTCGGATGAGGCAGCAAAGCGAGCGCACAAGTAATTTTGACTCGCTAGTAGTGCTAGCACTCAGTACCCTCATGGAGTGAGCATTGATCCAATTATCCAGAGTCGCTTGATTGTTGACTTGGAACCCGCCGTTGCGGTGGAGCTCGAGCGACATTTATCGGTGCAGAAGAACTGGTATCCACACGAGTATGTCCCATGGAGTGAAGGTCGCACCTTTGCTGGACCACTCAATGGAGATGCGTGGGAGGCGAAGGATTCCAAACTCACCTCCATTGCTCAAGATTCCTTAGTACTGAATTTGATGACGGAGGATAACTTGCCGAGTTATCACACTGAAATTGCGATTGCTATGGGCCGTGATGGCGCCTGGGGCAATTGGATTGAACGATGGACGGCAGAGGAAAACCGCCACGGAATTGTGATGCGCGATTACTTGATGGCAACGCGTGGGGTGGATCCCTATGAACTCGAAGATTTACGTATGGCACATATGTCCCTGGGTTATCAGACGCCCTATGAAACGGATATGTTGCACACGGTTGCCTATGTTTCCTTCCAAGAACTAGCTACACGTATTTCTCATCGCAACACGGGGAGGATTTCTAACGACTCAACGTGTGAGGCAATGTTGCAACGTATTGCCTTGGATGAAAACTTGCACATGATTTTCTACCGCAACTTGTTAGGTAAGGCGATCGACTTAGAGCCAAATGCTGCAATGCGCGCGATCACTGATGTTGTTACCAACTTTGCGATGCCAGGGGTAGGTATGCCCGGATTTGGACGCAAAGCAGTGCAGATTGCGCTGGCTGGAATTTATGACTTGCAACAGCATTTGGATGAAGTAATTGCCCCAGTGCTGCGTGCGTGGAATATCTTTGATCGCGAGGATTTCACCGGGGATGGCCAAGCCGCTCGTAATGAGCTCAGTGAATTTCTGACCAGTGCAGGTCAGGATGCGGCCCGCTTTAGCGAAAAGCGCGAGCATCACTTCGAACGACTCATTGCCCGTGGGCAAGAACCTATTCGCCTGACCTGATTTACTTCTCCTTATGAGCAAGCGCGCGATTTTCATCGAACACGACCACGTCAGTGAAGGCGGCCCTGTCTGGGAGCAATTTGAAAAGCGTGGCTATGAAATCACTCGTTTCAATATTGTCCCCGAAGACCAATTCAACACACCTAATGTCAGCGTTGAATGGCCCAACTTGCAGGAGTACGACGTTGTAGTTTCCATGGGTGCACCGTGGGGCGCCTACGAAGATGATCGGATCGGAAACTGGCTACTTCCTGAAATAGATCTCATGAAAGAAGTTCACAACGCAGGAATTCCAATTCTTGGAATTTGTTTTGGCGGACAACTCATGGCGCGCGTTTTAGGTGGATCCTCTGCGAAGGGCCCCAAGGCTGAACTGGGTTGGTATGTCGTTATGAGCGATGACGAGTCCATGATTGCTCGTGGCCCATGGTTTCAATACCACTGGGATCGCTGGCAATTGCCACCGGGTGCAAAAGAGATTGCACGGACACCTCTTGCATCACAAGCCTTTACCTTAGGACGCACTCTGGGATTGCAGTTTCATCCAGAAATTGATTCAGCCGTTCTTGATACCTGGTTGGAAATGGATGGCGGATGCGTTGAGATTGAAGGCGAAGGCGTTGATGTGCACGTGTTACGTGCGCAAACAAAATATGAGGAGCCACATTCCAACCAACGTGCTTATGACTTGGTGGATCAATTCCTTGATCGTGTAGCAACAGCGCCGATCGTTCTCGTTTCCTGATTTCTTAGTTGTGCAGGGGAGTGACGTAGGCTCCTGAAATTCCACCATCGACTAAAAAGTTTGATGCGGTAATGAAAGATGAATCATCACTGGCCAAGAAGGCAACTGCTGCCGCAATTTCTGAAGCCTGCGCGAAACGTCCCATGGGAACATGTACTAAGCGACGTGCAGCTCGCTCTGGATCTTTGGCAAAGAGTTCTTGCAGTAGGGGAGTATTGACTGGGCCAGGAGAGAGTGCGTTCACGCGGATCCCTTCGCGCGCAAACTGAACGCCCAGTTCGCGACTCATGGCTAGGACTCCGCCCTTGGATGCGGTGTAGGAAATCTGCGAAGTGGCAGATCCCATCGAGGCAACAAAGGAGGCAGTATTAATAATCGATCCTTTACCGCCCCTTTGCATATAAGGAATCACGTACTTGCAACATAGAAAGACACTGGTCAGATTGACCCGTTGGACACGTTCCCATGTTTCAAGGGTTGTGCTTAATATCGAGTCATCCTCGGGAGGCGAGATACCTGCATTGTTAAAAGCAATATCAATGCGCCCGTACGTATCAAATGCCACCTTGTACATATTCTCCACTTGAGCAGCATCGGTGACATCTGCTTGTATGAAGAGGCCACTGACTTCATCGGCGACTCGTTGACCACTTGCCGTGTTGGTATCAACAACAACGACCGTGGCGCCTTCATCGGCTAATCGCGCAACGGTTGCATAGCCGATTCCGCTGCCACCACCAGTGATGACAGCGGTTCGACCTTCTAAACGTTTCGTCATGGAAGGATTAATCATTGGAAATAAAGACGTTCTTCACTTCAGTAAAGGAGTCCAGTGCATCCGGTCCTAATTCGCGTCCCAACCCTGATTGCTTGAATCCACCAAAGGGGGTGGAGTAGCGCACGGAGGAGTGGGAGTTGACAGAGAGGTTGCCTGTTTCGATTCCGCGTGCAACACGCAACGCGCGTCCGACATCGCGAGTCCAGATAGAACCACTGAGGCCGTATTCAGAGTCATTGGCCATCGCAATGCCTTGGGCTTCATCATCAAAAGCCATGACAGAGACAACGGGACCAAAGACTTCTTCGCGCCATGAACGCGCTTGTGCGTCTTTGGGCATCAAGACTGTTGGGGCCATCCAATATCCGGGACCACTTGGCGCCGAACCGGTGAATGCAATCGGTTCGTCCAAGAAGGTTTGCACGACATCAAATTGCTTACGCGAAATTAGCGGACCCATATCAGCGCTGGCAAGAGTTGGATCCTCGACACGGAATTTCTTGACCGCCACCTCAAAGTGCTCCATGAAAGTATCAAAGGCGCTGCGCTCTACAAGGATGCGTGAGCGTGCACAGCAATCTTGTCCTGCGTTATCAAAGACTGAACCAGGAGCTGATGCAGCAGCTTTTGCAATATCGGCATCGGCAAAAATAATGTTGGAACTCTTGCCACCAAGTTCAAGGGTGACGCGCTTAACTTGCTCAGAGCATCCAGCCATGATCGCTTTACCGACTTCAGTAGAACCGGTGAAAACAACTTTGCGTACGGCTGGGTGAGTAACAAAACGATTTCCAACGATGCTGCCCTTACCCGGCAATACATTGAATACACCTTCGGGCAGCCCGGCTTCAATTGCGTACTCCCCAAGTTTCATGGCGGTCAGCGGTGTGTACTCGGCAGGTTTTAATACAACGGTATTTCCCGCAGCAAGTGCTGGTGCAAAACCCCATCCTGCAATCGGCATAGGAAAGTTCCAGGGAACAATGACGCCAACAACACCAAGTGGCTCTTTGAAGGTGATATCTACTCCGCCGGCAACAGGAATCTGCTTGCCAAAGAGACGCTCTGGCGCTGCTGAGTAGTAAGTCAATACATTGACGACGTTATCAACTTCCCAGAGAGCGTTACCGCGAGTGTGACCTGAGTTTGCGATCTCAAGTGCTGCCAGTTCTTCCTTGTGTGATGCAACTACGGCAGCAAAACGGCGCAGAAATGCGCCACGATCAGCAGGGGTTACGTTGCGCCATGTTTCAAAAGCCTTGGCAGCCTTTGCGATAGTGGCATCTGTTGCCGCTAAGTCATAGTGCTCGATCGTTGTAACGATTGTTTCGGTGGCAGGGTTGATTACCTCATACGTTGTTGACACGAATTAAGACCTTTCGAAGTTGCGGAATAGTTCCCAGCTGGTAACTGCTTTGCCATAGGCGGCCATTTCAATATCCGCCATATTTGTGTAGTGGGCTTGCACTTCAGCGCCAAAGGCTTCCTTCACCCACGCACTATTTGCCCACAGATTTCTTGCCTCGAGCATTGTTGATGGCACGCGAGCAGAATCTGATGCATAAGCGTTTCCTTCAAAGGCGGGTTCCAGTGCCATCTTGTTCTTAATGCCATCAAGGCCTGCAGCAATAATTCCAGCAACGGCCATGTATGGATTGACGTCGCCCCCTGGTACGCGGTTCTCCAAGCGCAAGGATTCACCATGTCCTACTAAACGAAGTGAGCAGGTGCGGTTATCGCGTCCCCAACGGATTGCAGTTGGAGCAAAAGATCCAGGCACATATCGTTTGTAGGAGTTGATGTTGGGGGCAAAGAGAAGAGAGAGTTCGCGAAGGTGAGCAACCTGCCCAGCAATGAACCAGCGGCCAACATCGCTCAAGCCGTGTTCTTTATCTACATCATCGGCCATGATCATGGAGCCATCTAATCCACGGAAGGAGCAGTGGATATGAGATGAATTGCCCTCTTTTTCATTGGGCTTAGCCATAAAGGTCAGCGCGTGCCCTGCAGCGGCAACGATTTCTTTGGCGCCATTTTTGTAGATGACGTGGTTATCGCAGTTGCTGAGTGCGTCGGAGTAATGGAAGGCAATCTCATGCTGACCAAAGTTACATTCACCCTTGATCGATTCCACGGTCATACCGGCGCCAGCCATACCTAAACGAATCGAGCGCATGAGAGGCTCAACCCGAGATCCACCAAGAATGGAATAGTCCACGTTGTATTGGTTGGCGGGAGTTAATCCGATGTAGTGCTTATCCCAAGCATCCTCGTACGAGTTATTAAAGAGAACGAATTCAAGTTCAGTACCGACCATCGGTTGCATTCCTGCATCGGCCAGGGCGGCAATCTGCTTACGCAAAACTTGTCGAGGGGATGCAACAACATCTTTTCCATCGAGCCACTTCACATCGGCAAGAACCATCACGGCTCCAGGTTGCCACGGAATTCGACGCAGGGTGGACATATCTGGAGACATAACAAAGTCGCTATAGCCGCGCTCCCATGAAGACATTTCATATCCGTCAACGGTATTCATTTCCATATCAACGGCTAAGAGATAGTTGCATCCCTCAGTGCCATGCTTGAGTGTGTCATCAAGAAAATATTGGCCGTGAATTCGTTTTCCTACAAGTCGACCTTGCATGTCGGTCATCGCAACGACGACGGTATCAATTTCTCCGCTGGCTACGCCTGCGCGAAGTTCTTCAATTGTTAATGAGCTCATACCCGCGAGTATTCCAGTTTCAGGAGATAAAGAAAACCCCGCCGCAATCTGCGACGGGGTTTTCCTCTCTTTTCGATTGAGTTATCGATTGAGTTATCGATTTAGTTATCGATGGTACGGATTGGTCCTTTGAACCACTTTTTCACTGAGAGATGCCACCAGATCCACAGTACGAGCAGTGATGCTCCTGTAAGGATTGGCGCGTAGTTCACAGCAGTCCATGTAAAGGCCTTATTTCCTGGAACACCTGTAGGGGAGAATGGAAGGATGAAGTAGACCGAAATAATGACAATTTCTGCCACCGCAATAAAGCCCATCCACTTGTACTTGGAGCCAAGAGACCACTCACCTGGCACAAACTTACTTCCGGCGCGAAGGCGCAAGAAGATAGGAATCATGAATGCTAGGTAGAGGCCAATAACCGATACAGATACAACGGCGTAGAACGCGGTTGGTGCACCACTTGGGCTCTTGTACAAAGCTGGCAAAGTGATGACAAGAGCGATGATAGAAGAAAATAGAACAGCGTTAACAGGAACGCGGTGCTTGTTAACTTTCTTCCAAATCTTTCCTCCGGGAACTGCTCCATCACGCGAGAATGCGAACATCATGCGTGAACATGATGTAAGGCAAGCGGTTGTGCAGAAGAGTTGTCCAGCGGTTGTAATGACCATAACTAAACGGAATGCAAAACCATCACCGAGAGCTGTGTAAAGCACGGTGATGATAGATCCTCCGCCAAATGGATTGACTTTTGGATCAAAGGAATTGATC
The DNA here is from genome assembly GCA_903834145.1 of uncultured Actinomycetes bacterium. Taxonomy (GTDB): domain Bacteria; phylum Actinomycetota; class Actinomycetes; order Nanopelagicales; family Nanopelagicaceae; genus QYPT01. Next base: position 30,565 of record CAILHY010000030.1, on the reverse strand, counting down.
ACATCGGTGTTTGTTGCAACGTAAAGGAATGACATAAGAAGGACATATCCACCAATTGCGGAGTAGAAGATGGACTTCCAAATTCCCTTAGCGGCTGCAAGGTGCGCCCCTTGAGTTTCTTCAGAAAGGTGAGCAGATGCGTCAAAGCCGGTAATTGTGTACTGAGTTAACAAGAAGCCCAGTGGAAGAACGTAGATCCAATAAGAGCTCTGACCGAAGCCGGAGTTATTGATCTGAGTCGTAAACATCCAATGCATGGTCTGGTGATGCTTTGGCACAAAAATCAAAATGCCAATAACGGTGGCCGCACCGAATACATGCCACCACACTGAGATGTTGTTAATAACTGCCAGCATATGGCCGCTGTAGATATTGATCAGCGTCACAAGTGTGAGGATCACAAAGAACCAGAAGAATTGTTGCTTCAAATAATCTCCACCAAGGAAGCCCGTGGCGTACTTAGGCGAAAGATCTCCGATGATGATGTTCAAGAAACTTGCTGCACCGTATGCAACAGATGCAACAACTGCGAGCAAACCAATCAAGTTAAGCCAACCGGTATAGAAACCAGCTTTTGCTCCACCAAGTTTGGATGCCCACCAGTAAATTCCACCTGATGTTGGATATGCAGATGCGAGTTCTGACATACAGAATCCGATAATCAAAATACATAAAGAGATAACTGGCCAACCTAGGGAAATTGCAACAGGTCCGCCGTTGTTCCAGGCCTGAGCAAAGGTGGTAAAGCATCCAGCAAGAATTGAAATGATGGAAAATGAAATTGCGAAGTTTGAAAAGCTGCTCCAAGAACGATTGAGCTCTTGTTTATAACCGAGTTCGGCTAAGCGGCGTTCGTCATCGTTTGTCGTATTGCTCACTTCTACTCCCATGTTAGGTTTTTCACGGATGACCGTGGCATATTTTTACCCTATAAAGAGGGCTACTGGAAGGGACTAATGCGGTAATTTGGACGAAATCTTTTTCGTTTTTAGCCAACTTATGCGCTCAGATGACTACGATTTAGCAAATGGCACTTCCACAAGCAACTCTGGCAATTGATCAAGGTACTTCGGGCACCAAGGTTCTAGTAATTGCGCACGATGGTGAAGTGCTTTCTCGCGGATTCTGCGCAATTAATCTACGTCATCTTCCTGGCGGAGGTGTTGAATGCGATGCAGAAGAAGTATGGAATTCCATCGTGCTGGCAGCACATCAAGCACTCGATGTAATAAAGGGCAAACACTCACTGACTTCAGTGGCCCTTGCAAATCAAGGTGAATCAATTCTCGCATGGGATAGAAAAGGTACCCAGGCAAACACGCCCATCATTGTTTGGCAGGATTCTCGATCAGCCGCAGTTGCACATAGACGATCAGAATATTCGGCTCACGTCCTAGCAAAAACTGGTCTGGCTATCGACCCATATTTCGTCGCTCCGAAAATGACATGGATGCGAGAAACCCTCAAACCTGATGGCGTGATTACTACTCTGGACTCGTGGCTCATTGCGCGATTGACAGGAAAATACGTCACGGATGCGGCTACCGCTAGCAGAACGCTTCTTTTTGATATTCATTGCATGTCATGGGATGCAGATTTATGTCGGATGTGGGGCGTGGAGATAGATCAACTGCCACAAGTGCTGCGCAATGACGAAATCGTTGGGCAAATTATTCATGCAGATGTGCCAGAACTTCAGGGCCTTGACTTGGCGGGAATTATCGTTGACCAACCTGCGGCGCTCTTTGCCCAAGGATGCTTTGAGGAAGGTCAAGCAAAATGCACCTACGGAACGGGCGCTTTCTTGCTCGCCAACATTGGGGATTCCCCTCGCATTTCATCCCGCGGCTTAGCAACATCGGTGGGGTGGTCCCTTCGAAATTCGAACGCCTATTACCTCGATGGCCAAGTTTTTGCAGCGTCCTCCGCGGTCCAATGGCTCTTGGATATGGGCCTGCTGGCTAAAGTTGAGGAAATAGATTCACTTGCCCGCACAAATTCCGGGATCCTGGCTACGCCAAGTTTTGTCGGCTATGGAGCCCCGCATTGGAAATCAGAGGCGAAAGCGGCCATCAGCGGGCTTACTCTTGCCTCCACACGTCAAGAAATTTCTCGCGCAGTCATTGATGGAATTGCGGCGCAGGTCAGTGAACTCATGAGTTGTATGTCCGCCGATGGAGCCCCGATTACTCGGCTTCGAGTGGATGGAGGACTCACGCAAGCGAAGTCTCTCATGCAGATGCAGGCAAATTTGGCACAAATTCCTATTGATGTTTTTCCCTATCCTGATGCCACTGCCATGGGTGTTGCATCGTTGAGTGCACTTGCGATGGATCACTCTCTTGTCATCGAAGATACCCTTAAGAATTGGGAAGTGACACAAAGTTATGAGCCACAATGGAGCGCAGATCAAGCAGATGAGTACATGAGCAAATGGCGCACTGTGGTGCAAGCATCGCTGGAATTAGATCATGCCTGAAGTATTTGATGTAGTCATTATTGGTGCGGGGGTTGTCGGTTCTGCGATAGCTCGCGAACTTTCCCACTACGAAATTTCGGTAGCACTTTTGGATTCGTCCGAGGATGTTGGAAATGCAACCTCCAAAGCGAACACAGCGATATTGCATACAGGTTTCGATATGGTGCCTGGATCACTGGAGTCATCCCTTGTCAGGAAGGGCTATTTTCTACTCAAGGAATATGCACGAGAAAGTGGCATCGCTACCGAACCTGTTGGCGCACTCCTTGTTGCGTGGAGTGATGAAGAATTGGCGAACTTGCCAAAGATTGCCGAAAAGGCAATCGCTAACGGCTATAACGATTGTGAAATTATAGTTTCGAAAAAAGTGTACGAGCTCGAACCAAACTTAGGCCCTGGCGCACTCGGAGCTCTGACTGTTCCGGATGAATGGATCATCGATCCGTGGTCTACAACTGTGGCCTATGCAACGCAAGCTAAACGCTCGGGCATAAAAATTTTTTTGAATACAAAAGTTAACTCAGTCAGCACGAAAGAAGAGATTCATACACTCATCACCAACGTAGGTGATGTGCACACAAGGTTTGTCATTAACGTGGCAGGGCTGTACTCGGATGAAATCGATAACTTATTTGGGTTTCACGATTTCACGATTACACCTCGCAAAGGTGAACTCTTGGTCTTCGACAAGTTAGCGAGGTCGCTGATTTCCCGCATCATCTTGCCTGTGCCCTCATCTATGGGCAAAGGCGTCCTGGTTTCACCCACGGTCTTTGGAAATATTATGTTGGGCCCAACGGCGCAGAACATTGGCGACAAAAGCGATACCTCGACAACTGCCAATGGAATTGATTTCCTTAAAGCCAAGGGTTCCAAGATCGCACCCGCCTTGTTCCAAGAAGAGGTCACGACCATGTACGCCGGTCTTCGAGCTGCAAGTGAACATAGTGACTATCAAATCTTCCTACGAAAAGAAAAGAACCTAATCACAGTTGGGGGAATTCGGTCTACAGGTCTCACTGCTTCCATGGCTATTGCCCAATATGTATGCGGATTACTTCAGGAGGCTGGAGTGGATCTGGGTATCGCGTCACCATTGCCACCAATAAAGATGCCTAATCTGGGTGAGGCTGGAGTGCGCCCCTATCAAGATGATGCGCTCATTCACGGCAAGAAACAATATGGAGAAATCATTTGTCACTGCGAACGAGTTAGCCGGGGAGAAATTGAAGACGCGTTGACGAGCGATATTCCCGCGACGACGTTAGGCGGGCTTGGGCGCAGAACGCGGGCAGGTCTTGGTCGATGCCAAGGTTTCTATTGTCATGCTGAACTTCGAACTCTGTTAGCAGGTAAAAAATGAAAACTTCCGCGGTTGATGTTCTCATTATTGGCGGCGGACCTGCAGGTTTATCGTGCGCCATTGAATTAAAGAAGTTAGGCGTTGGCGCTGTTCGAGTAATCGAACGCGAAGCACAGGCAGGTGGCGTTCCCAGACATTCCAATCACCTGGGATATGGAATACGTGATCTAGGAAAGTTCATGACGGGGCCCGCTTATGCGAAAACCTACGTTGCTAAAGCGCTCAAGGCCGGCGTTGTTATTTCTACAGCCACTACCGCAACGAATTGGACGCAAGGAACAAGCGTTGAGACCACATCGCAAGCTGGAATCGAAATCATCCACGCACAAGCGATTGTTCTTGCAACAGGAGCACGTGAGCGCGCGCGCAATGCACGGATGGTTCCGGGTGCAAGACCTGCAGGAATTTACACGACAGGATCGTTGCAACAGGCGGTCTACCTGCGTCATTTAGAAGTGGGCGCTAAGGCAGTCATCATCGGGGCAGAGCATGTGAGTTTCTCTGCGCTAATGACTCTCTCTCATGCGAAAGTAAAAACTGTTGCCATGATTACAGATCAGCTGAAACATCACAGCGTGCCCGGAGCTGTGCTACTGACGAAACTCTTCTACCGATTCCGCTTTCTTGCCGGAACTCAACTCATTGAGATTCTTGGCAATTCTCGAGTCAGCGGTGTTGTCCTTCAGGATAAAGCAGGACATACATCGAGGATTGAATGTGACACAGTTATATTCACAGGTAATTGGATCCCGGATAACGAATTACTTCGTCGATCACCCATTGGTGCTCCCGGTGTCTTTAGCATCGGAAATCTTGAATTACCGATTAAATCCGCTGATCAATGTGCGCTGCAGGCTCGCGAGAGCGCGAGGCTCATTGCTTCCCATGTATCATCAGCATCTGCTCTCAAGAATGGATAAAAGTTAATGTGCCGGTTGATGGGATTCGTTTCCAACGATAAGACCACCTTTGACGAAATCGTTGGCTCTGATTTCTCCGAATTCGTTGCACTCTCATCCATTCATTGTGATGGTTGGGGAGTAGCCACTATCAACCACGATCAACACGATGCTCATTTTGATCGCGCTCCTGAAGTTGCGGCCACGAGTCCAGATTTTGAAAAGGCCATTCACGAAGCCAATGTGGATGGCGCGCTTCTTCATTTGCGTTGGGCTACTAAGGGTTTACCGGTGAGCGAAAACAACACGCATCCATTTGTCTACCAAGATTTCACTTTTATTCACAATGGCTCAATAAATCCTCCCTCAGTGCTAGAACCACACATTTCACCGAAGTTCACCTCTCTTATTGCTGGTGATACCGACAGCGAACGATATTTCTACTTCCTCATGAGCATGATTGAAGAACATGGTTTCGTTGAAGGCGTTACCAAGGGCGTTCAAGAGGTCATGGCCTCCATGGATTACTCCAGCATTAACGCCATGCTCTTGAACGAGAAGACGATGGTTGTTGTCTGCGAATTCCATCCCGATCGCCGCCCTGATTGGGCGCAAGAGGATTACTACGAACTTAATTACCGCACCGATAGTGATGGGGTATTAGTCGCATCCTCTGGTTGGAATCAACCTGGCTGGGCCAATCTGCCCAATCACCACATCATGATTGTCGATCGCGACACTTTACAAACAACAATCCTCGCACTCTAGGGATACATGTTCGAACTTCTGAAGGTAATCCCTGCATTTGCGCTGACATCACTCTTGTTGGCCATCGTGCCTGGACAAGGTGTTGCCATGGTTCTTCGTCAATCCATTGTCGGTGGACGGCGCGCAGCATTTACCTCCGTTGCAGGAAATAGTTCCGGACTTATTATCTGGGGGGCTGCATCAGGAATTGGTTTAAGTGAAGTTTTCGCACATTCACATACTGCCTACAACATACTCAAATACACGGGCGTTGCCTTCTTGGTCTTCTTGAGCATTCAAACGTTGCTCACTCTTCGCAATGAATACGGCAAATTCGATTATGAAGGAAGTGCGAAGACCGGCATTGGCGCGGCATATCGATTGGGGCTACTCACCAACCTCACAAATGTGAAAGCTGCTGTCTTTGCTGTTGCTTTCATCCCTCAATTTGTTCCTAAGAGTTTCTCGCTTGGGTTAGGAATATTTATTTTGGGCTGCGTGCAAGCTCTGGTATCAACAGGTTGGTATACCTTTTTAATAGGAGCAGTTGATAAGGCCTCAGTTCAATTAGCAAAACCGAAGGTGCGCAGGGCGCTGACGGCATTTTCTGCGGCAGGAATTCTTTTCTTGGCAGCCACTTTGCTTTTTGCTTCTCCCAGATAAGTCAGACCGGCGCTACATAGTTGTAGAGATCAGGTCCCACTCTTCATACGAAGTTTTACCTAATGGCAGTTTCTTTCCATCAACAGTTTTGTAGTACACATGGGAAAGAACGGGTTTGCCGCCTTTGTGTACCAAAGTACTTAAACGAATATTCACATCGGCATATTTCCATGTTCCCGCAACACATGTTGGCTCACAATTGTTAATTGCATAACGCGCAGTACCGGTTGCGCCATCTGCACTCCATGTATCCCATTTAATGTCGCTCACGCCAGCGCCCGCATCGGCGCAATACTGTGTCAGCGACGTTGGCTTGTAATCCATAAGACCGCAATTGAATGCATAAATCTGCGAAGTGGCAGCTTTGTGAACGTAGGTGTAACCACCCAGAGAGATACCGATCACAGTGACTATTGCGAGGATGATAAGAAGCGGACGCGAAGTCTTCATGTCGCCACTCTAATCTATTAGGCAAAACAAGCGTGCTACCCTCGGTTTGTGCGAGTGATTTCATCAGAACAGCTGTCGTCCATTCTCGCAAATCTGCCACCAAATCCACGCATTGTTTCTTCTGGTAATTTTGCAACTCCCAACACTTTGCTGGGTATTGCCGACAAGGTGATCCCAGAATTTCGACTGCATATGCTTAACGCCCAACCTGGAATCCCTGATCGCCAAGGCATCTCCTACGAGACAGCATTTGTTGGCGCCGGTATGCGACGTCATCCACGTTTGAATTACATACCGACACGTTTAAGTCTGCTCCCGGTTCTCTACCGCGATCATTACCGCCCCGATGTGGTTTTCTTGCACGCATCTTCACCACGTTTTGACACAGTGAGTCTTGGTACCGAAGTTAATATTCTGCCCGCTGCTATTGAAGCTGCGCGTGCGCACGATGGCATCGTTATTGCTCAGTCCAATTCGCGTATGCCTTATACCTACGGCGATGCTCAGATTTATGAAAATGAGATTGATTACCTGATTGAAGTTGATGAACCGCTTGCGATTAAACCGCCCACCCCGTTAAATGAAGTTGCCCAAGAGATTGGAGCGCGCATTGCAGCCCATATTGAAGATAACTCCACTTTGCAGTTAGGGATCGGCGGGGTTCCAGATGCCGTACTTGCAGGTCTTGGTTCGCGTAAAGGTTTGCGCATTTGGACCGAGATGTTCAGTGACGGGGTATTGGATCTCTATAAGGCAGGCATCCTCGATGAGGAAATCTTATTGACCGCCTCCTTTGTTTTTGGATCTCAAGAGTTATATGACTGGCTCAATCTCAATAGAAGAGTACGCATGATGCGTACTGAGCGCACCAATGATCCCAGTCAGATTGCACGTCAAGCCAAAATGACCTCTATTAACGGGGCCCTGGAGATTGATCTTTTTGACCAAGCAAATGCGAGCCATGTGCGGGGTGAGATTTACTCAGGTTTTGGCGGATCCACTGACTTTATTGTGGGATCGCTTCATTCACGCGGTGGTAAATCCTTTATGGCACTTCCTTCATGGCACGCCAAAGCCAATGTTTCCACGATCGTTCCTCGCCTGACTTCAAATGTCACAAGCTTCCAACACAGCTTCGTTGCAACAGAAAATGGAATCGCTGATTGCTTTGGCCATTCACAGAACGAACAAGCCCGAAATATTATTGAGAAGGCGGCACATCCAAGCGTGAGAGATGCGCTGCGCGAAAAGGCAAAAGAATTCGGACTGCTACCTTAATCACATGAGTGCGCTATCGGGGATCAAGATTGCTGATTTTTCTCGCGTGCTTGCCGGCCCCTACGCCACAATGTTGTTGGGGGATATGGGCGCCGAGGTCATCAAGATCGAACGCCCTGGCGTTGGTGATGACACGCGCACCTGGGGTCCACCCTTTGATGCCAGCGGCGCAGCCACGTATTACCAATCTGTAAATCGCAATAAGAAAGGTATAACTGCAGATCTCACAAGCGCAGCTGGTCGCGCCGCAGCGTTAGAGCTCATTGCCTCGTGTGATGTCCTGGTTGAAAACTTTGCGGTGGGCACGATGGAGAAGTTTGGTTTGGGTTACGCCGAACTTTCTTCCAAATTTCCACACCTTATTTATTGTTCGATCTCAGGCTTTGGATCCAGCGATGAAGCAAAGGCTCTTCCCGGGTATGACCTTCTTGTTCAGGGGATGAGCGGGCTCATGAGTATTACGGGGCCCGATTCTCAACATCCAACGAAGGTGGGCGTTGCACTGGTGGATGTTGTTGCGGGTTTGCACGCATCCCTTGGAATCGTTTCTGCCCTGCATCACCGCACCGTCAGCGGCACAGGACAAAAGGTGGAGATCAACCTATTGAGTTCCGCGCTCTCTGCGATGGTCAATCAAAGTGGTGCCTACGCCGGGGCTGGCGTTATTCCCACAGCAATGGGAAACGCGCACCCCAGCATTTCACCATATGAGTCCTATGCGGCAAAAGATAAACAGATCGTTATCGCGGTTGGAAATGATGGACAGTTCGCAAAGTTCTGCGCGGCTCTTGGTGTTGATTGCGCATTCGATGCGCGCTTTGCCACCAACCCGCAGCGTGTGGCCAACCGTGCCCAACTCAACTCGCTCCTTGCACCCGTTCTTGCCAGCAAGAGCGCCGATGAATGGGCCACGATTCTTACGGCAGCGGGTGTTCCAGCAGGTGCGATCAATAATATGGAATCTGCCATTGCCCTTGCCACACGTTTAGGTTTGCATCCGATCGTTGAAATCACAGATCCACGCGATGGCAGCACAAGTAAAACAATTGCTAATCCGATTACTTTTTCAGCAACTCCGGTGGAGTATCACTTAGGACCACCGCGTTTAGGGGTCGACGACTAGCGAAAAGCGGCAATCCCTGTCAGTGCTTGACCAATCACGAGCGAATGAATTTCGTGTGTGCCCTCATACGTTAAGACGGATTCCAAGTTATTCATATGCCGAAAGATCGGATACTCGGTTGTTATGCCTGCAGCTCCAAGAATGGTTCGAGCCTCACGTGCAATCTCAATAGCACCATTGACGTTGTTGAACTTACCCATGCTGATTTGCTCAGGTTTAATCTGGTGTGCATCTTTAATCTTGCCAAGGTGCAGTGCCAACAACATTGCATTATTGAGATTTGTTGCCATCGTGGCCAATTTATATTGCGTGATTTGGTGGCGTGCAATGGGACCATCAAATTGTTCGCGGGTGGAGGCATATTCAAGTGCGCTCTCAAAGCAATCACGAGCAGCTCCAACTGCACCAAAGATAATTCCAAAGCGCGCTTCTGCAAGACACATCAGCGGTGCTCGTAGCGAAGTTGCAAGGGGCAGACGTGCGCTATCTGGCAGGCGAAGTCCAGCAAAAACTAATTCCGAAGTTACAGAAGCACGCAAAGACAATTTATGTTTAATTACATTGGCAGAGAACCCAGGCAACTTTGTATCTACAACAAATCCACGAATTCCTTCATCTGTATGTGCCCACACGACCGCCACATCTGCGACGCTCCCGTTAGTAATCCACATTTTGTTTCCATCAAGTATCCAGTCGTTGCCATCGCGCTTTGCGCGCGTCAACATTCCGGATGGATTAGATCCGTGATCGGCTTCCGTTAATCCAAAGCAACCAATGGCATTTCCTGATGCTAATTTCGGCAACCACTCTTGTTTTTGTTCTTCACTGCCATAGGCGTGAATTGCAAACATCGCCAATGAACCTTGCACGGAAACTAATGAACGAATTCCAGAGTCACCAGCTTCGAGTTCCATACATGCAAGACCATAAGAAGTTGCATCCGTACCTGCGCATCCGTATCCCTCAAGATGCATTCCGAGTAAACCAATTTCTCCGAGTTCTTGTGCTAATTCGCGCACGGGGATTTCACTTGTCTCAAACCACTCTGCAATATCAGGACGTACTCGATCATTTACGTACGCACGTGTTACTGCCTGAATTTCGCGTTGCTCTTGAGTGAGATCGCGTTGGATATCGAGCAGATCAAAAGGATGCATGGTTGACATGGCCTAAGCCTATCCATCGGGGCTACCACTCTAATTATTACAATATGTGAGGTAACTCCCTTTTTTAAACTCTATCCGTGCGCTGTGACTAGACCTAACGCTGGGGGATATTCCTTTCATCAATGTGGCTAATTAGGGGGTAACACTTGCAAACTGCGAGAATTCAACCCTGGGGTTAACCACTGGGGTTACTCCAAAAAACATCGAGGTACGCCGGTGTATAAGGAAATATTGCAACCCGCGAGTATGCGCGTACGAATTTTTCTTACCTACTTATTGGTAGCAACTTCAACAATCGTCTCCGTCGCTGCCGCACCAACATCAAGTGCCGCAACTGCATGTACCGCATCTCAAGTAACAGTAACGATCGCAGCTTCGACGACCACGCCGATTAAGAGTTCAAGCGTTACCTTCACCGCCACAGTTGCAGTCAAATCAGGTCAGACGTGCACTCTTTCTGGGCCATATTCAGGTTCGGGTTACTACTACGTATATTTCTATACCAACAGCTCTAATTCCACATCAGGTGGTTCAACGATCACATGCACGAGCCCCAGCGGCAGTAAGCAAGCATCACCTTCGCCGTACACAACTTTTACTTGTTCAACAAACGCAAACTCATCAAGTGGAAATACAACTTACTATTACGCGCGATACAGAACAGGAAGCGGAACAGGTTCCAGTACCAATGCTTACTCTTCAACTCTTGCGGTTCAAACTCAAAGTGGTGTTTCAACAACATCTCTGAGCACTGGCCTAAGTCCCCAAACAACAACAGTTGGAACTCCAGTTACATTGACTGCGACAGTGACATCGGGCGCCACCGGCACAGTTACTTTTGCAGCCGGTGGAAGTTCTTCAACGTTGAGCAATTGCGGAACAAGCGGCGCCGTAACAATCAGTGGATCGAGTGCAAGTTGCACATGGACCCCAACTGCCGCGTCCAGTGGGGTATCAATCACTGCTAGCTATGGTGGTAATGGAAGTTACGGAACTTCAAGTGCCTCTCCTATATCTGTTGCGGTGACACAAAAAACTACTAGCATAGTTTTGAATTCGCCCCCCGCTTCATCGGCAAAAAGCACTCTCAATAATTTGTCGGCAACCATAACTCCTGCTGGTGCAGTAGGCACCGTGACGTTTAAGCAAACAGTGGCAGGAAGCGAAACTACAATCTCCGGTTGTTCAGGAAAAGCAATTACATCCGGTGTAGCCACCTGTGCATGGACTACAGATAACGCCACAGAGAGTGCGACGTTAATCGCCTACTTTGTTCCTACGACATCGGCCAACTATTCAAGTTCACAAACTGCAGGTGCGGTTGTCTCCGTTGGTGCCTTTACCGGGACTACTACTGCGCTCACAGCTGATATTGGTTCAACTCCTAAGACAATAACTTTAGGTGCTTCGATAGTTTTCACTGCTACCGCTTCTCGAGCATCGGGCAATGTTGCCTTTTCGAACACAAGCTATTTTGAGTTTTACTATGGAGCTACCAAGATCACGAGCTGCGGAACTGCTGGCCAAGTAACGATTAGTGGATCAAGCGCAAGTTGCACATGGACTCCATTAACGGCAATAACCGGAGGCATTAACGTCACTGCTGTTTACTCCGGAGACACTTCCACATTTTCTCAATCCACTTCCTCCGCTTACGCAGTCACAGTAAGTAAGGCCAATACCACTGCGCTACTCACGACCAGTGACTTAGGTAGTCCAAAAGTCAGCGCTGTCAATAATCCTGTTACTTTGACTGCAACCGTTTCCAGAACAACGGGCACCGCAGCCCTCGATGCTGCTGGCTATGTAATCTTCAAAGTCGGCGGCACAGCAATTACAAATACCACTTCTACCTGCGGGGACTCAGCTGGACATGTCTTGATCGATGTTTCAACGAATGCAACAAGTTGTATATGGACTCCGATTGCCATCAGTTCAGGTGTGCTTACTGCCACCTATTACAACGATGCCAACTACAACGATTCACCAGCGTCACCTTCGGTGGCGCTGACAGTGGGCAAGGGGACTGGAACTTTAGTAATTGCCTCCAGTGACGCCGATACATCATTGACTGCATCGGCGGTTACATTGACAGCTACCTTGACTAACATTCCTGCTGATTTAGCGGGAACTGTTTCCTTCCAATTGCCAGGATCAGATACATGCGCTTCTGGCTTTGATGGCGCGATAACTGGTCCCGGAAGTATCACATGCGAGTGGAGTCCAAGTGCTTCCAAGTTATCTGGTGCTTCGATTACGGCAACATTCACGCCAACATCGGGGACAAACTGGAATACCACTACTTCTGGTGCGACGTCCGTAATAGTGCATGCGGTTCCAGTGGTATCTGGATCCTCGACCATTGGTGCAACTACCGGAACCGCTAAAACAACATCTGCCTACACGGTTGCAGACTCGAGTAATGGACTGACTATTACGTGGTCTTTGACAAGCGCACCAGCCGGAGTTTCAATTGATGCTACCACCGGCGTTATTAGTATTTCTTCATCTCCGACTGGCGGATCATTCAGCGTTGTTGCAACGGATTCAAAATCGGTTGCCAGTATTGGTAAGTCTGTGACTTTAACCGTTTCCAATCTACTTACAATTACTACACCATCGGGCAGTGGTTTGAATGGGAATGCAACATCAACCTTCAGTACTCTAACAATTAGTTCTAGTGGTGGCGCCGGAACAAATGTATTCACTCTTGCATCAGATTCGAGTGCGTTGCCCTCTGGTTTGACGCTAAATTCAAGTGGCACTATTACTGGTACTCCTACAACTGCGGGAAGCTATACGGGAATAAAAGTTAAAGTCACCGATGCCAACGGGGCGATTGCCACTACCTCGGCTTTCACATTGACTATCGCAAGTGCCGTTCTTATAGATTCCCCATCGGGAAGTAATGCTGCCACTGTTGGTTCAACCTTTTCCTTGACAGTTACATCTACCGGTGGCGCTGGTTCGAATGTTTATACATTGGCAACGGGAAGCACTGCATTGCCTGCGGGAGTGATTTTGAAATCAGATGGCACGATTACAGGTACACCAACGACGGCAGGAACAACGGCAGGAATTAAAGTAACCGTCACGGATGCACTGAGTGTTACTTCCACGACCTCTTTATTTGCAATCGTTGTCGCAAAGGCAACTTTATCCACGCCTACTTCGGTGTCAGCTTCTGCCACATCTGGTTCGACGACTTCTATTACTGTCACTTTCTCGGGTGATTCGCATGCGACATCATTTACAGCCAAAGTTTATGCAGGTGGTTCCTTAACCAAGACAGTTACTTCCTTTACATCTACATCAGCAATAACTGGGCTCACTGCTGCAACTGCCTACACGGTTGGTATCACAGCAATAGGTGGAAGTAATTATTCTGATTCAGCAGAATCCAGCAAAGGACCTGTTACAACAGGGTCATCATCATTGGCTCCAACAATTGCGACCAATCCAGCTGGTGCATCTAAGACCGCGGGCCAGTCACTTTCTCTATCAGTAACCGCATCAAGTAATGATTCAGGTGACTTGACCTACCAATGGAGAAAGGGTGGCTCCAATATTTCGGGAGCTACGGATTCCACATTGGTAATCACATCTCTCGTTACTGGTGATGCTGGCACATATACCGTTGTTGTTACGAATACTAAGAACGGCACGACGGCAACAGCAACCTCTACGGGAGCGATCCTGACAGTTTCCACTGCGCTTTCGATTACAACGCCAACAGGTTCTGGAGTAAGCAGTTCTTATCTTTCGACATATTCACTAACCATTAGTGCCAGTGGTGGGTCCGGAACAAAGACATTTGCACTGACATCGGGCACACTCCCTGCGTGGGCAACTTTGAGCTCGTCTGGTGTAATCACTGGAACCGCCAATGTTGTGGGAACGACTACGGGACTTGTCGTGACAGTCACCGATGCCAACAGTGCAACGAGTGCAACTAGCGCGTTCAACATCACCATCGGTAAAGCTGATCCAGTTATCGCGTGGGATACTCCTTCACCAATTCGTTTAGGTGCTCACCTGACATCTACGGAGATGGATGCAAGTGCATCCTTTGGTGGGAGCGCTCTTGCTGGTGCCTTTGTTTACACGCCAGATGCATCGACGACCTTGTCCTCTGGCACTGTTTCCCTTTCAGCGGTCTTCACTCCAACAGATGGCACTCACTACAACACGATTACCACAGCTAATTCAATTGTCGTATTGAGTGCGACCGGCCCAAGTGCGCCGGCAAAACCAACGTTGACTGCAACGGGTGCGGCTGCAGGTTCACTCATTCTTACGTGGGTGCGTATCACTGGATCACCCGATAACGGCGGATCAGCTGTAACGGGTTATCAATATCGCCTACAGCGCACCGATTCGGAATCATGGGGAGATTGGTCTTCAACGCAGGCAGAGTCTGCAACGACCGCAACTATTTCTGGGCTCACCAAGAACAAGGCTTACATCGTTCAGGTTCGTGCGATTAACGCCATCCATGAAGGTTCAATTTCTTTGTCTTCCTCAACAGCCACCGTCGCAGGTATTGCTGCTTCGACTCCAAACGCTCCACAAAACGTTGTGGTAAAAACGGATGATGGCAAGTTGATCATTGATTTTGATCTTCCATCGGGGAGCACGGAAGGAGATGGAGGAGATGCCGATGCGAGGATCACTGCCTATCAGTACTCACTCGATGGCGGTTCAACGTGGAAATCCACGGGAAGTACGTCGCGCGAAATAACTGTTTCATCCCTAGTCAACGGCACAACATATGATGTTCGAGTCCGCGCCGTAAACTCTGTAGGAACAGGTGCGGCAAGTGCAACATTTACAGGTACCGCTAAACCAAACAAGGCTCCGGGAAAACCAACAATAGTTTCAGCAACTGTTGGCGCTGGTACTTTGACCGTTTCCTTCAACCCTCCTGCAGATAACGGTGGAGGAACACTCACATATACCTATCGATTGAAGACTTCCAATGATGGAGAAAATGGTTGGGGAGATTGGAAATCTACGGGATCTCTTACTTCCACCGACACGGGTTTCAGCTATGTGATCGCAGGAATCACCAACGGTTCGACATATAACCTCCAGATGAAGTCCACCAACGAATTTGGCCGGGCATCAGGGGTTACGGATACTTTCACAAAGTCCAGTTCGAAGGCATCAAAACCAACGATCACATCACAACCAGTGGCACAATCGTTAACTGCCACACAAACTTCCGCCTTCACCGTGAGCGTTACTGCGACAACGGGCGCTGGGGAAACACTTTCCTACCAGTGGTACAAAGACTCGTCAGCTATCGATGGCGCAACAAGTGCCACGTATTCCATTTCTCGCGCATTGGTTGTGGGTGATGCTGGCGATTACTACGTAATCGTGACTTCCACCATTAACGGAACTTCAGATACACGCCAGTCCAACACGGTGCACCAAAACGTTGTGGCGAAATTGACGGTTGGTACTACTGCACCCGGGGCAACAGCGAATTCGGATTACTCGAAAGTTCTTTCCGTAACAAATGGAGCGGAACCATTCGCGTGGACTGGATCGAGTCTTCCAACAGGTCTCACCCTGGATTCAAATGGAACTGTGCACGGCAAAGTGACAACGGCAAATACATATACCTTCTCGGCCACGGCAACAGATAAGAATGGTGTTTCAAATACAGCGACGGTCTCTTTGGTTGTTTCGCCTGCACTATTGATTGTCACAACAACCCTAGATGCCACCTCGGTAGATAAATCTTACTCAGGTACATTCACCGCGTCGGGTGGAAATTCATCCACGTACGTGTGGGCAGTAACGGGAGACGTTTCTCTTCCTACGGGTTTGACGCTTTCATCTTCAGGTGCGATTTCTGGAACTACCGGACACACAGCAACGTCAAAGACTTTTAGCATCACCGTCACCGATGCCAATGGCGCAACAACGTCATCCAAGTTCACGATCGCCGTAGTCAGTGGCGTAGCTGGTGCACCAACGTTGAATCCCACAATCACTAAACCAGCAAGTGGACAGCTTTCAATCTCATGGACAGCGCCATCGGATATCGGTGGATCCACTATTACTGAGTACGCAATTAAGTATGTGTCCTCGTCATCAGGTGATAGCGAAGATAAGGGAACAAAAAGTGTAAAAGTTTCTGATCTCGGTGGGTCCCCATTTAGTGCGACGATTTCGGAACTTAAAAATGGTCGTGAATATACAATTTCAATCTCAGCGAAGAACTCCGGCGGATATGGAACTTCCTCACTTTCCTATTCAGCTACACCTGGCGTCATTCCTGGAAAGCCACAGTCGGTAACAACAACACTTGATGGCGCCGGAATGGTTTTGCGTTGGAAGAAGCCTGATGGTGATGGCTTTGGAGATCTCACCTATTCGGCACAGTGCAAGAAAGATTCGGGCTCTTATTCCTCCGTGAATATTAGCGATGCTTCCTCGGGCGATGAAGGTCGTTTATCTAAATCAATTACAGGACTCGTTGCAGGATCTCACTACGTATGCCAGGTCAAGAGCACATCGGCGTATGGATCAAGTGACTGGTCTTTGGACACTTCAGATTTGACCTACATGACAAAGCCAGGCACTCCGCAATCAATCTCTGGTTCTTCAACAGGAGATGGAAGTGTCAGCGTTTCTTGGCAGGCGCCTGCAAGTAATGGTGGGGGACAGATCACTAGTTACATTGCATCCACTAATAAGAATGGTGGAGAAGATAGCGAGGGCAATCGCAGTTGTTCCATCGCACGGGCAACAGCAAGTGATGCGGGCGATTGGGATGATGCTGGATACACATTTACTTGCAAGATAGAGGGAATGCCTAAGAAGGGCACATTCAAGGTCTATCTCGTTGCGGTGAATGCGGTGGGTTCCTCCACGAAGTCTTCGGGAACAGAGGTAACCATTGCTGGAAAAACTCAGACGCTTACGATTCCCGATGCTGCCAAGACCACGATAAATAAGAAGGTCGGTGACGCCGACTTCTCGATCGGGGCGACCGTAACATCTGGCTTAAAGGTCGGTTACACCAGCGACAACCCAAGCAGTTGTCTAGTTACTTCAGCAAGAATGATTCGCCCCCTTGCCTCGGGTGACTGCGTTATTACGATTTCACAAAACGGTAAGAAGGATGACAATTCAAACGGCGAAGACTCTGAATATGGCCAAATATCGGGTGCAAATACAGTCAACGTGCACGTCACTGCGGCTACACCTGGTGCCCCGATCATCACCTCCGTCAGCGTGGGGGATGCATCCATCACGCTGATATGGAAGCCAAACACGGGTGTCGGTAGTGCTCCAACTGGGTACAACTTCCAATTCGGTGACACGGCAACTTCGGTTACCTGGTCAGCGTCGACTCCTATTACGAATGGAACTTCATCGGTCACGTATTCGCTGACTGGTTTAACTAATGGCACGGGATATGAAGTCAGGGTGCAAGCGGTAAATGGTGCTTTGCTTTCTGATTGGACCGTTGCTGTTGGTCCATACATTCCTGCGGGCGTTCCGGATGCACCCGCTGCTCCCACTGTGTCATTGGTAGATTCAACGGGCACAGCGACAATCTCTTGGGGCGCTCCTGCCGGCAATGGTGGATCACCGATCAAAGGTTACAAAGTTACATCCACTCGTACAGGTTCGACATCCACGTGTACAACGGGAATTGTTTCCCTCACCTGCAACATCGGTGGGTTGGCAAATAAGTTTGGCTATTCCTTTACCGTGCAAGCCCAGAATTCATCCGTTACTAACGGCGGATGGGGAGCTGCATCCTCTGCAACTTCGGGCACTCTTAATGGATTAGCGCAAGTGATTATCTTTGATACATCAACGGCAATAACGGGCTGGACCGTCGGGGATGCAGATGTTCAACTCAAGGCAAAGACGGACAGTGGCCTAGCCATTGCATTCGGTTCTACGGATAGCACTATTTGCTCGGTGTCAGGCACGGGAAGCGTTCACTTCAAGACCTCTGGAAATTGCCAAATCACGATGGATCAATTGGGCACAGAAACCAACTATTCCGCGGCCACACAGGTTCGTGCTTTGTTGGTCATCGACCCTGCTACGCCATCTGCTCCACTTATTTCCTCAGTCACGAATGTCACGAGCGGCCTGACTGTTGTATGGACCGCCCCTGCCCGACTTGGTGGGGCGCTGACATATCTTGTCACCGCGCTCCCAACGATGGATTCCTCCACCGCAGTTACCTGCGCGCCTATTGCCCCTGCCATGACTTGCACACTGCTGGGCGATGGTGGATCACTCACCAAGGGAGTTGAATATTCGATCACCGTGGTTGCACATAACAATGCTGGAGATGGACCGGCATCAGGTGCCCGCATCGGTAAGTGGCAGACAAAACCTACTGTTCCTAATTCTGCGACAGCCGTGAAAGATTCCACCGATGGTCGCGCAATCAACGTAGGTTGGGCCAAGAGTTCTGACGATGGAACATCGGCAATCCTGCGATACGTAGCAACTGCTACGCCAACAGATGGTTCATTAACTTCCAAGACGTGTCAGGTCACGCCGAGTGGGGCGCTGGATATTTCAGGATACACATGCGTGATCACTGCCCTTCGCGCCGGTGCCACGTACAACATTGCAATCGTGGCCGTGAATGCGATCGATACATCTCCTAGCGCTCCGGTGACAGGAGTTGTTCCCGGACTCACGCAAACTATTACAGTCACAACACCGATTGCTAAAGTTCTTGGCGCCGGCGACTTTGCATTAGATGCCTCGAGTACTTCAGGTAAACCACTAACCTATTCAACGAGTGACTCCACATGCACGTTGCCATCAGCGGGAATTGTTCACCTTGCCTCGGTGGGCACTTGTACGATTCACATTGATCAGCTCGGATCTACATCCTCGGATGAATTTGCCTATTCACCTGCCGCTCGCGTAGATGTTGTTGTGAATATTTCGGCCACTACTCCAGATTCTCCATCGATCATTAAGGCCGTTCCTGGCGTTGGCAAGATTACAGTGACATGGACAGCGCCTACATTCAACGGTGGTGCAGCAACAACGACCCAAGCCCAGGCCTACCTTGCTGGAACAAAGATTGGCACCTGTGACACATCAGGATGCGACATTACAACGGGCCTTGTTAACGGCACGACCTACACAGTGAGGATAGAAGCTCACAATTCGATCGGCTCAACATTTAGTACATCACTTACTGCGCGCCCTTATGACGCGCTTCCGAATGCGCCAGTTCCTTTGGTTGCACAAGGGGGGCTAGCTCGCGTGGATTTGTCCTGGACCGCGCCATCCAATGTGGATGCCTTAGGTGTTGGACATTCCATTCATCACTATCAAGTGGAAGGTCGTGTCGCACCTAGTAACCCCGCCGATGCTTGGCCTGGTACCGCCGAACTTCTGTACAACCCCGTTGATACCAACACGGCAACCACGACTTCCTTTACTGGTCTAGCACCAGGAAAAACCTACGAATTCCGCGCACGTGCAGTGGGTGTAGATGGCGGTACAACAACGTATAGCGAATACACCGGTTCCTCATACGCCAATACATTTGGAGTGCCAGTGTTCACTGGTGCAACCCTTTCGCTGACACCCGGCTTTAGCGCTGGACATGCAACGATCACTGTTTCTTGGCCAGTGCCATCATCAAACGGGGGTAGTTCTGTAACTGGATTTACTGCGACAGCAACAAATGGCGGGACATCGATTTCGTGTTCAGGCGGAGCAAACGCAACCACGTGCACCATTCTTGGATTGACGAGTGGCCTTTCTTATTCAGTTTCACTTGTAGCAACCAATGCGGTGGGCAATAGCCTTCCACTCACTGGTTCTCTCACCACCGTCGGTGCACCAACTGTTGCGCCAGTGATTACGGGTGTAACAAGTTCGGTCGACACCGGTACTGCAACGATTTCCTGGACAGGTATCCCAGTAAGTGGCAATGGTGGCAAGGTTGTTACCTCATACACCGTCAACGCTTACAAAGATGGCTCTGGAACATCCAGTGCAAGTTGTTCTGCAGTGAGCACCGATACCGATTCAACACCAGGCTCGTATTCCTGCACCATTACCGGTCTTACATATAAGTCCAACTACGTATTCAAGGCCGTTGCAACAAACATTGCAGGCGATGGTCTCCTCTCTGATCCAACGACACCAGCAGTGTATTTAGTTCTGCCACAAACGATCTCATTTGCAAATCCATATTCGCCATCCACAGTTAACTTCACGGTTGGTTCGGTAGTACTCAGTGCAACGAGTACATCAGGTGGTGCGATCATCTTTACAACCGGATCTAGCGCATGTTCAGTCTCTGCTTCAACCGTAACTTTCCTAGGCCTTGGAACGTGCGCGATTGTCGCAAATCAAAATGGTGTTGGTACTAATTTCTCAGCTGCCGATCCAGTCACGCAAACCTTTACGATTCAAGCGATTGCACCAGAGAGTGTTTCTTTGCTACAGGTTGAACCAGGCGCAAGCACACTCAAGGCAACGTGGAGCGTCATCACTGTTGCTCAACTCGGTGGTTCCATCTTCAAGCATTACGTGATTAGTTGGGCTAAGAAAACTGATTTCTCGGATGAAACAACTGCAATCGTTTCTTCGAGGACTACCGATTATTTCCAGATCACGGGACTTGATGCACTTGCTACCTACCGAGTACGTGTTCAAGTAATCACCGAAGATTGGGCCGATGGAAGTGCATGGAGCAACGTTCTTACAGGCACAACATTTGGATTGCCTTCTGCGCCAGCGATCCAACCAACTCCAACATCTGCTGCTCCAGGTTCGGCGACAATTACGTGGACTGATTCCGCCGATGATGGCGGAACTCCTATTACGGGTTACCTTGCCAAGGCCTATGACGCCACCACGGATGCTCTCACTGGCCAAACATGCGCAGCATCTTCGAGCACATGCGTCATCTCGGGCCTCAGTGGTGCCATCTCCTATAAGTTCCGCGTTTTCGCATCCAACGCAGTGGGCAGCGCATCATCTGGCTTAACGACCACTGCACTTCGACCTGGATCATCACAAACCCTTACTGTGGCGAATGTTTCCAAGCTTCATACCGATGCAAACTTCACGGCGGATGGATCTAGTAGTTCGGGATTACCTGTTCAATTCTCTAAGGTTCCCAGCTCTGATGTTCTTTTTGACTCATATACCGCCACTACCTGGGCTTCAGGGCGTACCGTGTGTTCTGTGGATTCAACGACGGGCGCAGTCACTATTGATCTTGCCGGAACATGCACGATTGCCGCTGATCAAAATGGTAATGATGCCGTGGTAGGTGGAAATAGCACCACCTATCTTGCGGCTCCTCAGAAGACCTTCACGGTAACTGTTGCTGCAACTCTTCCAGGAGTTATTCGCGTTCCCAGTGCAACGTCGGATAATTCACGACTTCGCATACAGTGGAGTGCACCGGCTCCTGGCGCAGATGGTGGCGTTCATATAACGGGCTACCAAATTATGTGGTGGAATCAGACAGATCATCCATCGCGTCCATCGGATGCAGACTTTGCCAACTTTGATGTAAGTGCAACGGGCACATGGCACGGTTTTGGACGAATGATGGTCAACGCGGCTAACTGGTATGACTTCTATTTGGAAAACTTACATAATGGAGATACCTACACAATCTTGATTCAAGCACAGAATTCCGTTGGGCTGGGCCCAGAATCTCTATGAGACGTTGGGCACTGCCTGTATTGCTTGTCCTAGCGTGCAGCGCAACTCCAGTAGCGAGCGCTTTCGATGGCACACCTATCGGCGCACCTAATCCTGTTTCCACTGGAACTTCTGGTGTGGTTGAAGTTGCTCGTGTAGATGCGGCCACATCAAATGTGAACATCACATGGACTACGCCCAGCAGTGACGGTGGTTCAGCCATTACCGGGTACGGGGTTTCGACAACGTTGAACACTTCTAGTGGCGCTGCTGTTTCTGGAGCAAATTGTTCCGTACCTGCGGACACATTGACCTGTGTGATCACGGGATTAAATTTCGCAACGACCTATGTATTTACGGTAGTTGCATCTAATGCAATTGGCACAAGTACACCCACCTCTAGTGTCGCTTTCTTGATTACCCCTAAAACTCAAACTGTCACAATCACAGGTAACCCCGGTGATCGCACATGGGGGCAGCCTGATTTTCAACTGCACGCAACTGCTTCATCAGGTTTTGGAATCGCTTGGTCTAGCGCTACAGCAGGCACATGCACAATCGATTCAACGGGCACCGTGCATCCCACATCAATTGGTGATTGCTCAGTTGTGGCCACGCAAGATGGTGCCGGTACCGCGTATTCATCGGCAAATGACACCGCCACCGTGAAAACACTGGTTGCCCTTTCGGCAACGCAGGGGAGCGCCTCTAACATTCAGGGGACAAGTGCCACTCTTAATGCAACTATTCCGTTTCCCGGTGTAAATGTTTCACCGATCTTTCTCTTGGCTAAAGCTAATGTGGGCGGGACCTGCACGCTTTCTTCGGGTGTTTCATCAGGAACCCTCTCGCCATCGGTAATCTTTTTAACGAGCGCTAATTCCATTTCAGCATCAATCAGCAGTTTGCTACAGGGCACGCAATATTGTTACTGGGCACAAGTGACATACGGGGGCAATACAGTCACTAGTAGTTCTGCGACATTTACAACGTTGACAGGTCCCACTTTGCTTTATACCGGAACGACTTCCGGCCAAGTGAATGTTTCTCAAACTGGAACATTGACGGCAACGGGTGGCAGTGGAATTTATGCAACATGGGATGTACTCGCTGGTTCACTTCCAACAGGATTAACGATGACTGTCGGATCGGGATCGGCGACGATTGATGGGACTCCAACGACTGCTGGTAACTCCGACGCACTCTTTACAGTTGTAGATAGCAATGGATTATCTACTGACTACACGGTCCACTTCACCATTGCTTCGGCATCCGCCCCGGCACCAACACCTGTGGCACCAACACCTGTAACACCAGCACCGGCTCCTGATGTGACACCTACGCCGATTCCAAGGCCCGTTGCGGTAATTCCAAACCTTGCGATTGCCCTGGATGAGGCCACGAATATACAAAGCAAAACGATGACTCTCCATGCAACGGTCGTACGTCCTGATGCTGATGTTGTAGTGAAGTTCTGCATTTCCGAGACGAACGCACTCTCTTCTTGTTCGCTTCCTTCAGGCGTCAGCGTTTCTACGCCATCTCCTGGCGTTGTTACTGAATCAACAGGCAACAGCGTGAGCGCCGATGTCAGCGGGCTTTCGCCCCGTTCGAATTACTACGTGTGGGCTGTTGCAACGGCCGGCACCAAATCAGTCACAAGCCTGATTCGAATGATTCATAGTGCAAATGGACCAACTCTTATTGTCACGGGAACAACTTCTCTTTCCATCAAAGATGCCGTCAAGATTTCACTTGTTGCCATTAGCGGGTCTGGCACATACAAGACCTGGACTACAGCAAATCTTCCGGCAGGATTAGTTTTCAAAGGTTCAGGTTCCAACGCTTTGATCTCCGGTAGCGCAACTAAGAGCGGGATATTTGGCATAACTATTTCGGTGGTGGATAGTACAAATCTCATCGGTTCCATTCTTGTCACCCTTGATATTGAAGGTTTGGCCCTTGATGGCCAACCGGCACCAGTAACGTCTTCAAATGTGCAGATTATTGCGCCAACATCCATCCGTGTTTCTTGGGCACCCAGTAACGGGGCTGCAAGTTACGAGGTTCGCTACCTGAGTAAAACGTTGTGTGTCACCACTGCTGCCAGCTGTGTAATTACTTCCTTATTAGGACCAAAGGCGCCTCTCGAAGTTATTGCAAAGAGTGCAACCGGGGTAGCAGGTAATGCTGCCAAGCCGATATACAAGGCTCCTGCGAAACTTGTGCAGATAGGTCTTGTTAATTTTGCACTGGGCTCATCTGCACTTAGTACAAGTGCCCAGGCGCAATTGAAGAAACTTGCCTCAACGATGTACGCGCAAGGTTTTACATCCATAGTCGTTGCGGGTCACACTGACACCATCGGCGGAGTGAAACTCAACAACGCCCTTTCCTTGGCACGTGCCACCACGACATATAAATATTTGCAAAAGATCCTGACTAACATGCCAATCTCGGTGACTTTACAGGCCAAGGGATACCGCGAACCGCTAGCTTCCAATAAGACAGCAGAGGGTCGAGCAATTAACCGCCGCGCAGTTCTCTCCCTGAGTTAACCCGAGGGGCACTTTCACATTACCCTTGCCACATGCGCGCACTTGTTTTCGATGGACCAGGTTTAACTCCCTATTTAACGCAACGCCCAAATCCACTACCAGCTCCAACCAGCGCCATTATCAAGGTGGAAGCTACCGGATTATGTCGTAGCGATTGGCATGCATGGATGGGTCACGATGATGACATCATCAATTTTCCTCACACTCCTGGGCATGAATTTGCCGGCACTATTTCTGACATTGGGTCGGAGATTTCACGATTGCAGATAGGCGATCGCGTCACTGTTCCTTTCGTCAGCGGTTGTGGCACGTGCACCCAATGCCAGAGTAATAACGCGCAAGTGTGTCCCAACCAATGGCAACCAGGTTTTGATGGCCCAGGTTCTTTTGCTGAATACGTTGCGATACCGAACGCCGATTTCAATGTCGTAAAGATTCCAGACTCTATGTCCTACTCTGTTGCTGCATCGCTGGGCTGCCGATTTGCAACTTCCTATAGAGGATTGGTTCTCGTACATCAAACACAAGCAACCGACACTGTTGCTATTTTTGGCTGCGGAGGTATTGGACTTGCCGCAATCATGATCGCAAAATCTCGGGGTGCAACGGTAATCGCTGTTGATCTTTCCGACAACGCACTTGCTTTTGCACTCAGTATTGGCGCCGATCATGTGATTAACGCAGGACATGTGGATCCTGTTGTTGCCATTCGCGAACTCACCGGTCACGGAGCAAGTGTTAGCGTGGATGCGCTTGGAAGCGTTGCCACGGCATCCCAATGTATTCAATCTCTGCGTCCACGTGGGCATCATCTACAAATTGGATTGCTGCCCCCTGTTGTCATCAAAGACCGCGCCACCGTTGCCATGCATACGGTCATTGGACGAGAACTGCATATCCATGGAGTTCACGGAATGTCTGCTGCGGACTACCCCCTGATGCTGGCTGATATCTCTAGCGGTTTACTACACCCCGAAAAATTGATTGCAACAACAATTTCTTTAGACGATGCGCCAGAGGCTTTGATGGCAATGGACCAGGATCGCGCACCAGGAATTACCGTGATTGCTCTCTAATATTGCGTGAGGAGCAAACTGATCAACTTTATATCTTCGCGCGAGTGGAGCGAATTTGCTGGATCAGCGCAACAATTGCAAATATGGTGAGACAAATAATGACTGCGATGATGATGAGGTAGACATCTTTAGGAACGTGGTGGGCGACGATCAAGATATACACCTGAGGCGTAAAGAAAGTAATGATGGCAACAAGGGCCCATTTGCGCGCATCTTTCCAATCTCGCCGAACAACATCAACAGCAAGCCTGGCGGTAGCAATTCCGTAAGGCCACGAGGTACAGACATCAATGATGAAGAAGAAGATCGGATTGACACCGTATTTGGCCAATCCTTTCCAGACTACAAAGGTTGCCCCAAAGCTATAGAAAATGATGGTGCTTGCCCAAGCGCGCTCCCAAAAGTATTCGCGTTTAGAGCGAATTCTCTTGACGAGACGGGATTTGTCTTTCACCTCTTCAGGATACTCCGCAGAGATTGGTTCAGGAGTTTATTGATTCAGATTCAGAGACATCAGTTTCCATCTCTACATCTGAACTAGAAGCCGCTGAAGCACTATTACGCAGGCCAGCTAATCTTTCGCGTGCAACGTGTTGGCTTGGTGACTCTGACCCAAGTAATGCGGTAAAGACATTAAGCATGCCTCGAGCGATCTTTAACCAAATCTTGTTAGGCCGTTTGAGTTCCAAGATCGCTAATTCGTTATCGTGCAACGTGCAGATTGCCGCATTGGATAGCACGCGATAGAAAATCATTGCTGCCCGTCCAAATGGGGGATTAAGAATAAAGCGCACTACTTCGTTCGTTGGCGCAGAATGAGCCAAATCATTTCGGCGAAAATCATCCAGGCACGATTCAAGTTCGGCAACGCTCTGTGGCGCACTTTCAAGCCCAAGTCGCACCGCACTCAACGCCCAGTCCTTCACGTACTCATCGGCGCCATCGGTAATTGCATAACCCAAGCTTTGATGGCACTTCAGGAATGAATCGGTAAATGCGCAGTGCACCCACAAGAGAAAACGAGGATCGGCCGCGCGATAGTTTGCATGCGCGCCATCCTTCTTGGTGTATTCACCAGAGACACCCGCGTGCATCTTGTTTACGCGCTCGGCTTCACGGGCAATTGCCTGCGTTGACCCAAAGGTTGTGATGGTGAGCCATCGTGTTGTTCCGGCTAACCGACCCAATGGATCACTTTCATAGCGCGAATGTTGGGCTACTCCGCTCAGTGGTGCGGGGTGGGCGGCTTGCAACAAAAGTGCACGTATTCCGCCCACTAGCGTGGCGGCAGATCCATGAACTTGCCAAACGGCACCATCTTCTTTGAATAATCCGGCATCTCCGGTTTCGATGCTCTTGACCCAATCGGGCTTGCCATCTTTGTGGCCAGAGACAGCCTCACGGAACATGTCAGCGAAGTTGCTTGTTAGCCGCTTAGTGAGGGGGAAATCCCGTAGTTTTGGCATAAGCCAATTCTAGACAATAGAGTCATTTCCTTCAGTCTGAAATTTCTGGGTTTGCGCCTCCTGGCTAGGCATGGATACTTCTAAAATATATTCCGTCCCAAGTGTCGCGGTTAGCTGCCTGGCTATGAAGTAGAGAATCTTGGTGCAACCGAGAGAAGCTCACCTTTGTGCGCTCATTGTCCTCGTGGGGATGTGCGGAGGATGCTTGATCTTTAACGTAGCTCAGTGCAAAATCTATATGGAATAAGTTCGTGACAATATCTTGCACTAGTTCGCTTCAACAACTAGTTCTCAAAATGGAAACGTTAAATGGCATTTACATGAATTGATAGAAACGTCACAAAGGTGATTATCGTGAATCTTGAAATATCAAGAGCGCACACTGTTAACCCGATGTTAGGTAAATATCGGGAATTCGTTACCCAACTGATCACCTGCAATGCTCAAGATGCGCGCATGATAAAACTACTTTCTTCGAAAACATTTAAGCGCACGCTCGCATTTTTAACTATCGGCTCCGTCGCTTTGGTTCTCACCAACGTTGCAGCCACACAGGCAACCGCAGCTCAGGCCTACAAATACAGCATTGCTCTCATCGGCGATATGCCTTATGACGCTAAAGGTGCTGCACAAGCACCTAATGTGATTGCGGCACTCAACGCATCAAATATTGAACTGACACTCTTTGATGGCGACACTATGAGCGGAAAAGGCGACAAGTGCACCGACGCTGCATACCCAGCTCTTAAAACTAATTTCTTCGATAGATTCTCAAAGCCAATCTTCTACTCCGTTGGTGACAATGAATGGGTTGATTGCGACCGCCCGGTTAAAGGTGCATTTGACCCATTGACTCGTTTGGCACTTGTACGTTCGAACTTCTTCCAAAAGGCCGATGGCTCCTACATCAAGCTTGGTACACCTAACCCGCGCATTGGGATTGAGCACGACCCTAAGTACCCAGAAATGCAAATGTTTACTTTCAAGGGAATCACTTACATCATCCCTCATGTTCCAGGATCTGCAAATAATTCTGCGGTCGCTACACCTACTTTCAAAACCTACAACGACACAGCCAAAGATGGCGATGATGTTGAATACAAGGCACGCGATGCAGCAAACGTTGCATGGATCAACAAGGGCTTTGCAAAGGCAGTAACAGATGGATCTGCCGGTGTAATCGTTGTCGTTCAGGCCAACATGGACTGGGAAGGTTATGCACGCGATGCAGCAGCTCCTAATAATGAGAACACAGCAGCGTTTGCAAACGTCAAGCAAGCCCTGCTGACAAACACAATCAAATTCAAGAAGCCCGTGTTGTTGCAAAACGGCGACGAGCACTGGTACCAGGTCGACATGCCAATGAATGAAACCGCTGGCAAGTTGGTTGAGAAGGACAAGGGCTCACTTGTAGAGAACTTCACACGTGTTCAGACCTTCGGTTCTGGATTCAATCATTGGGTTGAATTGATCATCGACCCACGTGCTGAAAACCTATGGACATTCAAGGTTCACCTCATCAAGGAAAACTTAGACGTCCACACAGCCGCGTAGTTAGCCTACAAAACTAGGTAAGACAAAGAGGCCCTCAGGAAACTGGGGGCCTCTTTGTACCTTAAAAGGTATTTACCTACTTCATCCCTGCGAAGAACTTCTTGAGTATTGGCCCCATACTTGCAGCCGCGGCCCACACCTTTGCCCCACCATGATCGGCCCCTGGCACCAAAGTTAAAGAACTCTTGCCATGCAAGTTCTTTAGAACTTTATTCAATTCGATGGACTCATATTTACTTACAGAACAATCCTCATCCCCGTGGAAAATGTAGAAGGCCGGCAAGGTCTTAAGAGCTTTTAGATATGGATACAAATTGGCCTTATCAAACGCAACCTGCGTGTCAGGCAGCGCTTCACTTCCAAACCACGGATTCTCGGCAACAGTTATCGTCTTACCGAAATTTGCACTGCAGGGATACTTCACGAGATTTGCTTTCATTGTTCGAAAATTGGCATTACCAAATAAATCAATAACGGCAGATACGCCAGCTGATACTTTGATATTTGGATCGGCCGGATTATCAAAGATCGTCTTTTGATCCCCGGTAGCCCCCGCCATAAGTGCCAAGTAAGCACCAGCGGACTCACCCCATGCCGCAAATTTCTTTGGGTTATATCCATACTTGGATGCATTGGTTCGTAAATATCGAATAGCGCTCTTCGTATCTTGACCAGCCCCAGGAAACTTAGCTTCATCGATAAGGCGGAAATCAATACCAGCAACAGCGATTCCGTTGGCGATAAGAACCTCCAAAATCTTGGCGCTATCGTCATATTTCAGAACATCTTTATCGAAAACCATGAAGCCACCACCATGCAACCAAATAACCAACGGAGGGTTCTTCACCCCAATAGGCATATAGATATCGAGTTTCTGAGATGGAGAATCCGTTGCATACGTAATATCAGTAAAGATCTTCATCTTCGCTTTTGCTTTATCAGATAAGAAATAGTTATGAGGAAATCCTGGAGGCCAATGAGATACCGGCCCCGACTGCGCCTCCGTTGAGTTCCCACCATTAGATTCGCTTGATCCAGTAGACCCAGCAGATCCAGCAGATCCAGCAGATCCTGTCGGTCCACTTGGCGTTGGTTCGGGGATTGGATCTCCTTCTATCCACCATTTCTGGACTCCATTAACGAGAGTGCATACGAAAGCCTTCCCATTAAATGCACTGACGGTTTTCACGCCAAGTTCTGTTCCAGGACAGGTTCTACCCGGGGCTGGTTGATCAGGTGGATACCCATCATCAAGGGCAGCAAAGGAATTAGGCGCAAGTAGGAATTGACCGATCAAAAGAGCAATCAAGATTGGTGATAGCAATCTGGTTAATCGCATCTATCAATCCTCAATCGAGTCCAAGGGCGGTTGCTCTTCCTTATGTGCAGACTACCTTGCCCATCTTTGGCAGTCCATGTTCAAATATTCTAGATATCGGTACATATAGGTACTTTCTGAATCATATTTTGCAAATGAGAACCAAAGTATTTGCCGCATTGGTGACTTTCTTAACTTTGCCAGTAAGACGTCTCCGTAACTGCAATCGTTCCGTCAATAGTTTCACCGATTAATTGAGAGCCTCGACCGCTATCGGAAATGATTGAGAATGCTTCGAGAATCGGCACCGATGGATCGATTGCATACCTTTCGTAGATACCAGGTAATTCGGAATCGGGAATCGTGAAGGTACATTCGATATCCATTCCGCCCAAAGCATCCACTCCGTAATCTTCCCACTGCATTTTGAGGACCCCATTTTCGATCCACGCATAATTACTTTTCCCGTTTGCTCCTTTTATTTGTGTTTGCATGTTTTGCCTACCTTTCGTTAGAAAACTATGGCTTACTTTCACGTACTTTTCTGCTCGAGCAATCCAAATTTGAATGCCACCGATTGCAATTTCTCGAATCCCTCACTCTTGCTCGCATGAATCAAAAGCCACCCAATACCCACATAGAAAATCGCAGAGGCAATAGCACCAATCCAATCTGCCGAACCAGTGACCTGCTGTGTGTATCGCGCAGATGACTGCAAAACCATAGGTAAATCGGAGAGTCCATGT
>CAILHY010000029.1 GCA_903834145.1 uncultured Actinomycetes bacterium | reverse complement strand
TTGCCCAATATTCCCCACTGCTGCCTCCCGTAGGAGTCTGGGCCGTGTCTCAGTCCCAGTGTGGCCGGTCGCCCTCTCAGGCCGGCTACCCGTCGTCGCCTTGGTGAGCCATTACCTCACCAACAAGCTGATAGGCCGCGAGGTCATCTTCTACCGAAAAACTTTCCAAACTCAATGATGCCATCGAGTTTCATATCCGGTATTAGCCCCGGTTTCCCGGAGTTATCCCAGAGTAGAAGGTAGATTCCTCACGTGTTCCTCACCCGTTCGCCGCTATTCCATTCCCGAAGGAACTTCATCGCTCGACTTGCATGTGTTAAGCACGCCGCCAGCGTTCGTCCTGAGCCAGGATCAAACTCTCCATAGAAAGTTTTTATCTGGCGTACAGACATATTAAACAACTGACGTTATTCTTTTTTGTCTTTACCAAAGGAAATCAACGGGTATAGCTTTTTGCTCTCCAGCTAGGCTGAATTACTACTGCTATACCTCATTGAGGTATTACTTCGTGGTCTCTCATTCCTACGCTGAAAACCCGAAAGTTTCCAGACATGCGAAAAGGAGCCACATTGGCATTGACTTATGGCACGCTGTTGAGTTCTCAAGGTACGGATGCGCACTGCTTCTGGAGATCTCTCTCCGTTTTCAGGGCAGACTGACAAATCTAGTGCATTGGCGCTTCTGCGGTCAAACCGCGTGGAACCGATAACTTTTCGATCTGGCAATAATTTGCCTACTGTCCGGCCGAGAAAGCGTCCGGTTACACAGCAAGGAGCGTAACTATAGGGCGAGCCTGGCTTAGGGTCAAATCGGGGTTATAAACCCATAAATGCACTCATTTGGTGCTCAGTAAGCCTATAACCCTTATAAATCAAGGTTTTTTGAGGAACTCCACCGCAACAAGATCTCTTTTGCCTTTTCGCAAGATTGCAAAACGGCCGAAAAAGAAGTCTTTTACGCTCGGAGAGAAGTCCTCGCCCTCGATTTTCGCGTTATTGAGATATGCGCCACTCTCTTTAACGACGCGACGGGCTGCAGATTTTGAATCAACAACTCCGGAAGCAGCAACAAGTTCCACCCAGGTTGGAATTTCATCGAACGAATCGATAGTTACACGAGGCAGTTGAGCTAAGGCACTTTCTAAGGTTGCTTCATCAAGATCAGAAAGTTCCCCTTGGCCAAAAAGTGCACGAGAGGCTGCTTCAACTCTCTCGGCAATGTCAGGGCTATGCACCAATGCAGTTAATTCACGAGCGAGTGCACGATGCGCTAATCGTGCTCCAGGATTTTCGTTATGCGATTTCTCAAGTTCAATAATTTCACCATGCGTTAAGAAGGAAAAAACTTTTAGAAAATTAATAACATCTTTGTCCTCTGTTGCGATCCAATATTGAAAGAATGCATAAGGCGTTGTCATTTCAGGATCTAACCAAACGCTTCCACCGGCAGTTTTTCCAAACTTGGTTCCATCGGCTTTCGCTAAAAGAGGCACAGTGAGTGCATGCCCACTTCCTGATTCAACACGTCGAATTAAATCAAGACCCGCAACAATGTTTCCCCATTGATCAGAACCTCCTAGTTGAAGTGTGCAGTGATAACGGCGAAATAACTCAAGAAAATCAAGGGATTGGAGCACTTGGTAAGAAAATTCAGTGTAAGAAATTCCTCCACCTTCAAGTCGCGATGACACGGAATCTTTTGCAAGCATTTGATTTACGCTGAAATGTTTTCCGATATCGCGCAAGAACTCAATTGCAGATAATGGCTGAGTCCAATCCAAGTTGTTTACTACTCGTGCCGGATTACTCGGAGCATCAAAATCTAGGTACTTAGAAACTTGTTGCCGGATGCGCGTGACCCACTCCCCTACAACTTCTTCTGTGTTTAGCGTGCGTTCTTCATTTTTTCCACTTGGGTCTCCGACCAAACCAGTTGCACCACCAACAAGCGCAATTGGATTATGACCTGCTAATTGAAAACGGCGAAGAATCAGAAGGACAACCAAGTTACCTACATGCAAACTTGGAGCAGTTGGATCGAAACCCACATACAAAGTAATGGGTTGAGCAAGCGCCTCTTTTAAGGCTTTTTCGTCAGTACTTTGGGCAACAAGGCCCCTCCAGCGAAGATCT
Organism: uncultured Actinomycetes bacterium; assembly: GCA_903834145.1. Taxonomy (GTDB): domain Bacteria; phylum Actinomycetota; class Actinomycetes; order Nanopelagicales; family Nanopelagicaceae; genus QYPT01. The sequence continues at coordinate 11,905 of CAILHY010000029.1, read as the reverse complement.
TCAAGCAGATTCATGCACCCATCATGCCCGAAAATCGTTGGCTCTCGCTGGCAATCCAAGCGGCGCGATTGGAAATGTTGCTCTCAAGTGCCGCGATCTGTATGCGTACATTGGACGGGGCCGTTCCACCGAAAGTTGTCCGTGAAGCAAGGGCACCATCCACACTCAGCACTTCGCGTACATTCGAATCCAAAGCGGGATGAATCTCTTTCAACTCAGAATCTGATAACTCATGGAGTTCAATCCCCGCCGATTCACATGCGTGAACGCACTTGCCTGCAGCCTCATGTGCCTGTGCGAAAGGTATTCCAGCACGGACAAGATAGTCAGCGATTTCCGTCGCGAGAGAGAATCCTGTTGGGGCGGACGCTGCCATCTTTGCGCGATCGAAAGTGGTCGTTAAAACCATTCCGGCGAAGGCGGGCAAGACAAGTGAAAGAGTGTCGAGGGAATCAAAAAGCGGCTCTTTGTCTTCTTGAAGATCTCGGTTATACGCGAAGGGCAAACCCTTCAACATGGATAAAACGGCGGTCAGATTTCCAATTAAGCGACCCGCTTTACCTCGAGCAAGTTCTGCAATATCTGGGTTCTTCTTCTGCGGCATGATGGAAGATCCTGTAGCAAAGGCATCATCGATTTTTGCCCAACCAAATTCTGTGCTGGCCCAGAGACACCATTCCTCACCCATGCGAGAAAGATGAGATCCGATCATCGCCAAAATAAAGAGAGCCTCTGCGACGAAATCACGATCACTTACGGCATCGATACTGTTGGCAATCGCGCCAGAAAAACCTAGATTGGAAGCACTGCCCTCTGGATCTAGAAGTAGCGAAGATCCCGCGAGAGCTCCTGCGCCTAATGGCGAGAAATTTGTCCGGCCATGCCAATCTCTAATCCGATCCACGTCGCGATTAAGTGCATGTGCATGCTTTGCTAATTCATGACCAAAAGAGACGGGTTGTGCATGCTGTAAATGCGTGAAACCCGGAGCCGACGCATCGACATACTCATGTGCTTTCTCTAAAAGGGCGCCCTGCAACGCGGTCACTTGTTCTGCGATATGAAGCATGTGATCAATGGCGAATAATCTTAAATCCGTAGCAACCTGATCATTGCGCGATCGACCTGCTCGAAGTGATCCCCCAAGTGATCCAAGTTTGAGAGTCAAACCTCGTTCAAGGGCGCTGTGTACATCTTCATCGCTTGGATCTGGAAAGAATTGTCCTTCGGAAACCTCTTGTTGCAATTGCTTAAGAGCGGCTCGAATAAGTGCACCATCTTTAGTCGAAACCAATTTCGCGTTTTCAAGTACAGATAAATGCGCAAGAGAGGATCGAAGATCGTATGGTGCTAGTCGCCAATCGAAATCAATGCTCCTCGAAAGCGCAAACACTGCTTCATCAGGACCGCTCGTAAATCTTCCACCCCAGAGTGCCATGGCTATTTTTTCGCCCTTCTCGGCTTCGCATATGTCAGTTGTGCCAGTGTCAGCAATTGTTTCGCTAAAGATGCTCCACCATCACTTTTCCTGGAGATCACGAGAACCGTGTCGTCCCCGGCTATCGTTCCAATCACAAGCTCAAATGAACCGGTGCCTGATTCTCGATCTAACGCGCTTGCTAATAATTGAGCGCCTCCCGGAGGCGTACGAACAACTGCCATGTTCGCACTCGACTCGACCGAAAGAATTAGTTCAGTAGGAAAAGATTGAGTCTTCGGCAACAAATACGTGGCAACCCCATCCATTCCTCGACCGCGCATAGCTCCGATTTCCTCAAGGTCTCTACTTGCCGTTGCTTGAGTCACCAGAAAACCTGCTTTACCCAGGAGAGTGACTAAGTCTGTTTGCGAATGAACTTTGCCTGATTCAACAAGTGAAATGACCTTAGAACGTCGCAATTCGGAACTAGCCATGAAGAACGTCCTCCAATGATTCTTTGAAAACACGGGCAAATTTCTTCACTTGAGCGTCGGAAATGATGAGTGCAGGTGCGATACGAATGACACTTTCGGTCGCGGAATTCACAAGTACTCCCCGATCTTGCATAGTCTCTTTCAGAGATACCGCTACAGGTTTTTTCAATACAACTCCTAAAAGAAGGCCCCTTCCTCGGACTTCAAGTACGCCTTCCAAAGGCGATAATAATTTCTTGATTGTCTGGCCATGATGCTTCGCCTGCTTTAATAATTTTTCTTTCTTGAGGACCTCAATCACGGCCAAAGCGCTCGCACACGAGACAGGATTCCCACCAAATGTAGAACCATGATCTCCAGGTTCAAATAATTTCCCTGCCTTTCCGAGTGCAATCATCGCTCCAATGGGCAAACCTCCGCCGAGCCCTTTTGCCAGAGTGATGATGTCGGGTTTGATGTTTTCTTGCTCGTACCCAAACCACTCACCAGTTCTACCCATGCCTGTTTGTACACAATCGAATGCCAACAATGCCCCATGCGTATTGCACAATTTGCGGATACTTGAAAGGTATCCATCAGGGGGTACTACGACTCCGGCCTCCCCCATTATTGGTTCAACGATCACGAGAGCCGTTTGAGAAGTAATTGCTTTCTTCATCGCCTCGATATCCCCGTACGGAACATGCACCACATTGGGAACAAGTGGTGCAAAGGGATCACGCTTCGTTGGTTGGCCAGTCAAGGAAAGTGCACCCATAGTGCGGCCGTGAAATGCGCCAACTGTTGCCACAACTGCAGAACGACCTGATTTGCGTGAAAGTTTTAACGCGGACTCATTGGCCTCAGCTCCGGAATTACAGAAGAATACGCGGGCCGATTCATCGACAAGTTTCTGCAACGCCTCAGATAATTCAATAACACCGGGATGCGAGTAGAAATTCGAAACGTGTCCCAAAGTTTTAATTTGATTTGTCACGGCAGCGACCACGGCGGGATGCGCCTGTCCAAGAACACTAGTTGCGATTCCACCAAGAAAATCGAGGTATTTCTTCCCATCGATATCCGTGAGGACGCATCCTTTGCCGCTCACAATTGTTAAATCGGGAGTTCCATAATTGGCTTGAAGTGACTGAGACCAACGTTTTTCAAAACGTTTTGCTTTTGCACTCATCTGGTCACAACCGTCCCGCCAAATCCGCGCAGGGCAAGTGAAAAAGCCTCTGGATCCTTTCCATCAATTATCCTGACGCTAGCGGCTCCTGCCGATATGGCGTTCAACGCCGCAAGTACCTTAGGGGCCATTCCCTCAGAAAATTCAGCTTTAATCTGATCTAACTCGCTAAAAGTGATCGCGCCAATCATGGAAGTTACATCAGGCCAATTACGATAGATACCTGGCACATCTGTCATGAAGATGAGGGAATCTGCTTCTAGGGCTCCCGCAATTGCGCCAGCCGCCAGGTCAGCATTCACATTAAGACCCACCTGAGATTCTTCATTAAAATCATCACCCTGCACCGCAATGGGAGCGACCACTGGCAAATAACCTGAAGCCAACAAAGAAGAGAGCAAGGATGTGTCTACGCGAATAACTTCTCCTACACATCCCAAATCTGCGGGTGTTCCATCGACCAAATGAGTCAGCTTTTTCGCAACGAGTAATCCGCCGTCCCTACCTGTTATGCCGACAGCGTTGATACCTGCTGTTCTCAATTGTGCAACGACACTACGAAGCACATCTCCGCTGAGAACCCTTTGAACGATGGCAAATGTTTCTGGTGATGTAACTCTAAAACCGCCAAGAAAAGCGGATTCGATATGCGCAACCTCAAGAGCCTCGTTGATTTGTGGGCCACCCCCGTGAACGATCACGCACTCTTGACCAATGTCCAGCGCCGCTTGAACTGCCTGAGCAAAGAGCCCTTGCGCATCGGTCATTGCGTGGCCACCAAATTTAATAACAATCATGTTGCGTAAGCCGAATTCTCTTCAACGTAATCATGACTGAGATCGTTGGTGAATATCGTGGCGCATTCAGTTCCTTGCTTTAAATTGATAATAATCGAGATGTCTATTCCCGATAAGTCAACAAGAGTTCGATCATCGCCAGGGCCACTTGAACGAGAAACCATTACGCCATTGAGAGTGACATCTACATCCGTCGGATCAAAATCTGCATCGGCCGTGCCAAGAGCGGCCAAAATCCTGCCCCAGTTTGGATCGCCGCCGAATAGCGCACATTTGAGAAGATTATTTCTGGCACATGCCCTGCCTACTGCAACAGCATCGGTTTCAGTTTTTGCGTGAAGAACTTCAATGGAAACAATTTTCGTGTGTCCTTCAGCATCCGCAATCAATGCTCTGGCGAGAGAACCGCATACCTCCATCAGAGCACTTTCAATCTCTACATCGGATATGTGCTCACCTGATGATCCGCTGGCGAGAAACAAGACAGTATCGTTTGTTGATGTACAACCATCAGAATCAATTCGGTTATACGTTCGATCGCACACACGTGTAAATATCTCTTGAATGTTTGCAGGATCTACTATCGCGTCGGTCATCACTACAGAAAGCATTGTTGCCAAAGCTGGGGCTAACATTCCAGCGCCCTTCGCAATTCCAGAAATGTCTGAATTCCTAACAGAAGCCGTCGCAATTTTTGGCTTAGTGTCAGTTGTCATTATCGCTCGTGCGCTATTTTCAATGGAGTCTGAAGTCATGGAACGGGAAATCTGATCAATACCTGTGATGATTTTCTGCATCGGAAGTAACTCGCCAATGAGTCCGGTTGAACACACAGCAACTTCCGATGATGAAATATTCAAGGCATTGGCCACTGTTTCAGCGCTGAGATGCGTGTCAGAGAATCCTTGCGGCCCAGTGCACGCATTAGCACCGCCAGAATTAAGCAAAACAGCACGGATCGCACCACCTTTTACAATCTGCTTTGTCCATGTAACAGGGGCTGCGACAACTTTGTTGGAGGTGAAAACGCCAGCGCTCACATGTAGAGGTCCAAAATTTTCAATAATGGTCAGATCAAGGGCGCCACTGCTTTTAATTCCAGCCGCAACTGCGCCGGCTCTAAATCCTTGTGGAAAATTCATGCGCCAATCCCTTCCATGCCCAACCCTGTTTTTTCATCAAAACCGCACATTAGGTTGGCATTTTGAATTGCTTGTCCTGCTGCTCCCTTACCAAGGTTGTCGATGGCGACACTCACAACAATCCTGTGAGAGTGCTCGTCAAGAGCAACTTGAACGTGAACATTGTTGCTTCCCAAAACGCTCCCCGTCCTTGGCATGTGACCTTCAGGTAGGAGTTGCAGAAATCTCTCCGTCGAATACGCAACTTCATAGAGATCGCGAACTTCTTGCCGGGAAATATTTTGAGCAAGTCGTGCGGTTACCGTCGCCAAAATACCTCGAGGCATCGGCGCTAGGACGGGTGTAAAAGAAATTCCAACCTGCTTATTTGCGGTGCGACTTAGCACCTCTTCTATCTCGGGCGTGTGTTGGTGAATGCCGCCAAATTTGTACGACGAGAGGGAATTCATGACCTCGCTACCCAATAAGGAAACCTTCGCCCCTCGGCCGGCGCCTGTAGTCCCGGATGATGCAACAACCACAATGTCCGCTGAATCAATACTGTTAAGCGCTGGATAAATTCCAAGAGATATAGCTGTCGCGTAGCAACCCGGATTCGCTACCTTCACACTGGAAGCTATAGCGGCACGATTATTAGGTAATTCAGGTAATCCGTATGTCCATGTGCCAGCGTGCGAGCCTCCATAGTATTTAACCCAGGAATCGGAACTTGAAAGTCTGAAATCTGCGCCTAGATCAATAACTTTCTGAGAGGGCGCAAGTTGAGGAACAATCTTCGCTGATTCACCGTGAGGCATTGCCAGAAAAACTAGGTCGCATTCCTGTGCCTTTTCAATATCCAATGAGGAAAATTCTTGAATTCCATAGCCAGTTAGTTGTGGGTGAATGCTCGATATCAGCTCACCGGCGTTGCTGTGGGCGCTGATATACGTGGCTTCAAGATGGGGATGCATCCCGATAAGACGCAAGAGCTCTCCACCTGTATACCCACTCGCCCCAATAACCGCCGTTTTCATGGCACTAGGGTACATCACTGAAGTATATTTATGCAATTAATTGTATTTTTATGCAGTACGAACAATAGCCCCTGTAACTTCGGTAGCAGCAATTCCTGCGGCTTCTCTCATCTGCGAAACTTCAGCTCCCGTGAGAGTCCGATCTGGCGCTCGGAAAACAAGGGTAAAGGCAAGGGAGACTTTCCCTTCTCCGATCTGGTCATACCGATCAAAGAGGTGAATGGACTCCAGTAGCGGCCCCGCTCCTGATCTTAGTGCGGCCTCCACATTTGCTGCGGCAACAGTGGAATCAACAATGAGAGCAATATCCTGCACTGCCACCGGCATTGTTGCGATAAAAGAGGCTCGAACAATTTCACGTTGTGGCAGAGCGGAAAGATTCACGACAAAGGCGCAAGCGCGCTCCGGTAAACCAAAATGCGCCACAACTCTTGGATGCAACTCTCCTGCGTGAGCAACAACAACACCTTCAACGAGTAGCTCAGCGCATCGACCAGGATGCCAAGGGGCAAGGTCTGAACGACTTACTGTCCATTCCATATTGCATGTAGCCAGCACTGCTTGTGCAGCGGTGACGGCATCACTCCAGTCGTAGGAGCGCCCTTTTCCGCGCCAGTCCTCGCGCTCTGCCAAGCCCACGAATACACCACCTACGTGAATTGGTTGATCTGGCACACCGTTGTAGATCTTTTCAATGATTCTCTCTGAGGGGCGTTCGGTAATTGGAGGATTCTCTATTGCGATGAGTCCATGAATGTTGCGAAACACCGAACCCATTTCAAAGAGTCCAAAGTTCTTTGCACCGCGACCTATATTTCTTTGCGCCGCTTCAAGTAATCCAGGAATAAGATGCGAGCGAAGCAATGGGAAATCTTCAGACATGGGATTAGCTAGACGGAATGATTGAGCTCGGTCTCCGCGGTAGCCCATTACATCAATAGTGGATTGCGCAAGGAATGGATAGGTCTGAATCTCTACCATTCCTCGATCGGCAAGGAGCGTTGCAACAACTCTTCGGCGCATCTGCACATCCGTCAAACCTGGGCTCACTGGATGCGGAGGCAAATGCGATGGGATTGAGTCGTATCCGACCATTCGCGCAACCTCTTCAACAAGATCGGCTGGCCCGAACAAATCACTTCTCCAGGTTGGCGGATCGACTCGCCAGGTGTTGCCATCTACTTCAAGAACATCGCATCCCACGAGTCGGAGTTTTTCAGCGACGACATCGTTGGTTATATGAGCACCCGTCAAGGCGCAAACAAAATAGGGATCAAGTTCGATGGAAGGACTGAAAACAGGTTCACCGGCAACTTGTGAATCAACATGCTTGGCTCCCCCAAGTTCCATCATCAAGAATGATGCACGAGCGGAGGCAATCTTTGCTAAAGACGGATCCACTCCCCGTTCTAATCGTCGCGAAGCTTCGGAGGAAAGACGATGCGATCTCGAATTTCTGGCAATCGATACTGGATCAAAACGAGCAGCTTCAAGAGCGATGGAAGTGGTCTGGGCTGTGACTTCTGAACTAGCACCACCCATGGTGCCAGCTAGAGCTAGGGCGTGCAGGTCGTCTGCAACGAGTAGATCATCCGGTGAAAGTGGCCGTTCTTGTCCATCCAGAGTTTTCAACATCGTGGTAGTACCTGCACGACGTATATGGAGATCTCCAACAACCTTACTTCGATCGAAGGCATGAAGTGGTTGACCTAGTTCTAACATTACGTAGTTAGTGATATCCACTGCGAGGGAAATTGAACGCATTCCGCATTTTTCAATTCGACGGCGCATCCACAGTGGTGTCAGAGCATTTGGATTGAAGCTTTCAAGAGTGCGGATGTAGATTACGGAAACCGCGCTGGCGTCATCAATGGATATACCGACACCTTTACCGGAAGCGGCCAAAGCATCGACATCTACCGTTGAGGCTGGATCCTGATATTCGACATCCAGCGCTGAAGAAATTTCGCGAGCTAACCCTCGCAGGGACAGCGCATAACCACGATCTGGATTTACTGCAATATCAAAAACAACATCGCAGACTTCCAGTAAAGCAATTGCATCCGCACCAGGTACCGCGCAATCCTTGGGCAAGACGAGAATTCCATCATGATCTTGGCCCAAACCAATCTCTTTCGAAGAACAAATCATTCCGTTACTTGTCTTGCCATACGTCTCACGTTGGGCAATGGCAAATCCTCCAGGCAGAGTTGAACCCGGAAGTGCGACTACAACGAGATCATCGACAGCAAAATTAGTTGCCCCGCACACAACGAATCGCGATGAGCCTTCACCGCAATCAAGCCCTACCCATCGAATTGGCTTCTTGAATTCAGTGATCTCATCTACGGAGAGAACTTTGCCAACCACTAGAGGTCCAACAATCTCGGCGCCTTGGTGTTCTATTTCTTCAACTTCAAAGCCCACGCGAACAAAGGCGTCAGCGATCTCTTGTGGCTTCACGTCATCAGAGATGGCCGCATATTCGCGCAGCCATGACAAGGGCGCGCGCACTAGAGACCCACCCCAAATGCCTGACTAAAACGAATATCTCCTTCAACAATGTCATGCATATCCGAGATACCGTGGCGCACCATCAATGTACGTTCGAGTCCCATTCCAAATGCAAATCCGCTAAAGATGTCGGTATCAACCCCACAAGCGGTGAGCACTTTCGGATTTACCATGCCACAGCCACCCCATTCAATCCAGCGACCATTGAAGAAGACATCCACTTCGGCACTTGGTTCGGTGAAAGGAAAAAACGATGGGCGCAAACGAGTAATTGCCTCGTCGCCAAACATTTTACGAGCAAAGAGATCGAGCGTTCCTTTGAGATGAGCCATCGTGATGCCCTTGTCGACAACGAGCCCCTCCACTTGATGAAAGACCGGCGTATGAGTGGCATCAAGTTCATCGGCGCGAAATGTCCGCCCTGGACAAATTACATAGATGGGCGGCTCGTTTTCAAGCATTGTACGAATTTGAACCGGTGAAGTGTGCGTACGAAGTACGAGGCGCGCATCGAGTGGTTCAACAAAAAAGGTATCTTGCATGGTTCGAGCTGGATGATCTGCCGGAATATTGAGAGCATCGAAATTTAACCATTCCGCTTCAAGTTCAGGGCCTTCGGCAACACCGTAACCTTGGGCAATAAAGAAGTCACTGATCTCATTCTTTAAAATCGTAATGGGATGAAGTGCACCTCGCTGACTTCGTGAAGCCGGCAAAGTGATGTCGACTATCTCATCGAGTAATACTCGTGCATCACGTTCTTCCTCAAGCACTGAAGTTCTTTCTGAAACAATTGCGGCAACTTGCGCTCGTGCATCACCGATAATCTTTCCAAAAGTGGCACGATCCTGCGGGTCCATGGATCCAAGAGAGCGACTAGCTAGAGCGATCGGAGATTTATCCCCTGCATGCGCCAGTCGAGCCAGCTTTAATTGTTCGAGATTCACAGCGGCAGATATCGCGCTCTTAGCCTGGCTGACCCAGGTTAATAGGTCACTCTCGAAAGTCATGGGTGGGAGTCTACTGCGCCCACTTAGGAGGATGCGGAAGTGACATGGAAGAAGACCATCGCTGCCGCTGCCGCCAAATTGAGGCTTTCTGCATTGCCTGCCATTGGAATTCTTACCGATGTAATTTTCGGATTTTGCGGAAGCGAATCCAGACCTCGTGCTTCATTTCCAAAAATCCATAGCGATGGCCCATCAGGGTTAACTTCCAAAAGCGAAGTTGCGCCGTCGGCACTCAAAGCGTAAATACAATCACTGGGCCAGCGATCCACTAATTCATCAAGGTCTACACGTTCATATACCGGGATGTGCCATAGGGAACCGGCACTTGCACGAACCACTTTGGGTGAATACACGTCCACGCTGTTGGGCGATGTGAGAATTCCTGTAAAACCTGTTGCATCAGCAGAACGTAAAATGGTGCCAGCGTTTCCAGGGTCTTGAATTTCATAAAGATAGGCAAATTTTGAAAACCCAGTGACATCCATATCTTCAATCGAGGAGGATGGTGTTTTGCAAATTCCGAGAATTCCTTGCGGGGTAACCGTCTCCCCCATCGCTCCCATCACATTATCGCCGACATCAACACATTCAATTTGAGAAATGTCTATACCTTCGGCAGCAATCTTTAATCGTCCCGAAGTTGTGAGGTACAACGTTTCAATAGTAGGTACCGAACCGGGCGTAGCTGCCTCGCGAAGAAATTGAAGGCCTTCGGCAATAAATGAACCAGTTTCCCGTCGTTCTTTCTTTCCTCGTGAACCTGAAAGAGCCTTCACCCGCGCGATATGCGGCGAATGAAGGCTCTCGATCATCAGTTCAAAAACGGTAGAGCTAAATTACTTTGCTGCAATTGCGAGAAGGCTCTTACGAGCTACTTCAACGAGAGTTTTGAAAGTCTCTGGCTCGTTCGTAGCCAATTCTGAAAGAACACGGCGGTCAACTTCGACGCCGGCAGCCTTCAAGCCTTGGATGAAGCGGTTGTAGGTCAATCCATTTTCGCGACTTGCAGCATTGATACGCTGAATCCACAGTTGGCGAAAGTCACCTTTCTTATCTTTGCGATCGTTGAACGCATAGACCATAGAGTGCGTAAGTTGCTCTTTTGCCTTCGCATAAAGACGTGACCGTTGCCCGCGGTAACCGGCGGCACGTTCGAGAGTGGTACGACGCTTCTTGGCGGCATGGACGCCGCGCTTTACTCTTGCCATTTAGGGGCGCTCCTTACTTCAAACCAAGCATGCGCTTGGCTGTAAAAGTTGTAGTTGGCTTGGCCGTTGCATCATTGCTCAGACGGCGTGTATGACGCGAAGATTTGCGTTCAAGAAGGTGGCGTTTGCCAGCTCGCTCGTGCATGATCTTTCCAGTTCCGGTGACGCGGAAGGTCTTCTTCGCGCCACTGTGCGTTTTCATCTTTGGCATATTCGCGTTCTTTCTCTCGTTGGTTCTCTAAAAAACTTTATTCGGCTTCTGGCGCTTCGGCAGCGTCAGCTTTGGCTTTTCGGGCCGCTTTCTGCTCTGCCACTGCTTCGGTCTTCTTCTTTGTTGGTCCAAGGACCATTGTCATATTGCGACCCTCTTGCTTGGGCGCAAATTCAATGAATCCGAACTCTTTAATGTCTTCTGCAAGACGTTGCAAGAGCTTGTATCCCAACTCAGGCCTTGTTTGTTCACGACCACGAAATTGCATTGTTATCTTTACTTTGTCGCCGCCTCGAAGAAACTTCTCGATGTGATTCCGCTTGGTCTCATAATCGTGTGCTTCAATCTTTGGTCGCATCCGAACTTCTTTCACAATGATGTGAGTTTGGTTCTGCCGCGCTTCCCGAGCCTTCTGTGCGATCTCGTACTTATACTTTCCGAAATCCATGATCTTGCACACGGGTGGAACGGCATCAGGAGCGATCTCGACTAAATCAAGACCTACTTCATCTGCCATTCGCAATGCGGTATCGATATCCACGACTCCGATTTGTTCAGCGGTTGGACCGATGAGACGAACTTCAGCGACGCGAATGCGATCGTTAATGCGGGCTTCAGTGCTGATAAAAACTCCTTCATCGTAAAGTTGTAAGGTCGTAACTCGTGAGGTCGTAATGGTTTGCTTGTCAGTAGATAAGTCGCTGCAAGGGAAACCCGCGAAGAAACCCAAAACTCTGGGTATCGACATACCAACTCGCCGAAGCGATGGAGGTGGGAGCGGTACTCCTCTTGCAGTGCCAACTTGGCCACTGGTCTTGGGGTAAGGGTACTGGAGGGAAGGCTAGACGCGAAATTGAGGTGCTTTTACTGCCCAGCCGGCCTAGTTGGCCTAGTTGGCCTAGTTGGCCTAGTTGGCCTAGTT
>CAILHY010000028.1 GCA_903834145.1 uncultured Actinomycetes bacterium | reverse complement strand
CACGACCACTTTCCCTCACATGGAATCAGAGCTATATCTACACAGCTCAAGCCAATTGTGCGAAATAATTTCGTGGCTCTGGTTTCAGAAACTACAGGGGGCGTGAGCCCATTAGGGTGGATTTCAAAGCCAGAAATAATCCTTATTGATGAAGCGTTAAACGATTACGAAGTGGTGTGGGCCGCAGCGGGACACCCTCACGCGGTGTATCCAACAACCTTTGAAGAGTTAGTTCGAGTTACTGGTGCACAGCCAATGATTGTCGGAGAGTAGCGCTTATGAAAGCTCAAATCGACGAACTTTGAGGCGGTAGCAAAGCCAACTACACGTTTTAGTCAATATCCCGACTGAGCGAAACCTTGATTGCTATCGCACCAGCAATAACCGAATAGCCAACTAAAAGCATCGCTGCATAAGTGGGTTTCAGGTAATTACTCGGGTCGTAGTTGAAGCCGCCTATTTTCGATGAAATCTTCACATTGACGTTCATCATCGCGGTTAACAATCCTGAAGGTAGCCACTTGCCACCAGTGGACCAAAATAGAACGATCATTCGCTCCACTATGTACAAGTAAATGATCGTTCCCGTTACTGCAATATTTTGATTTCTAATCAACGTTCCAACGGCCAACCCTAAGACCCCTATGGAAGCCCCGGTGAGCAAGGCATCCCCTAAAAGCGTTGGGAGCATAGAACTCGTTGGCGCTGTATGCGGATAATGTTTCAAAGCAAAATAGGCACCTACCGCTCCGAGTGTTGTCGAGATCAGCATGATTATGGCCCCGCCAAGAACAGCAATCACTAACTTGGAATAGACCACATGAATTCGCTTTGGGGAGGCGAGGAAAGTCCGAACCGCGGTCATCTCCTTGAATTCACCAGCCATCAAAATCACGCCAAATATCGCACTGAATAAATATCCTGCCAGCGCTTTGGAATATAGGCCGTTGATGATTTCTGGGTTCATGAAGGAAGCATTTTGAATCAAGCCACCTGCTTGTTGAGTTATATATGGGCTTGGTATGGATGAAAGCAAAGAGATAAAAGTTGCCCCGAGAATCGATAACCGGAAAGTCTTTGTATACAAAACTTTTCGTAACTCTGATTTAAATAGATTCATCGTTGCACGTACCTTAGAAATGCTTCTTCAAGACTTTGTCCCTGACGAACCTCGTCAATCTGACCAGCAACAATAAGTTTTCCCTTATTGATGACTAGGACATCATCAACCGAGTTCTGCATTTCAGCCAACTGATGGGATGAAACCAACACGGTCTTTCCAGATTGCGCCAAACTTCTCAGCAAATCGCGCAACCAAGCTATACCGATGGGGTCAAGTCCATTGGCTGGTTCATCCAATATCAAGATATCTGGATCGCTCAAGAGCGCAGCGGCAAGGGATAACCTCTGCTTCATTCCCAAGGAAAACTCTTTAACTTTCTTATTCACGGAGTCTTCAAGATCTACCATCGTGAGAACCTCCATCACTCGCAGATCTGGAATTTCTGCTGCGGCGCAAATAATAAGGAGATTCCTCTGCGCACTGAGTGACCCATGAAAACCAGCAGAATCAATAACGGCGCCGACTCTTTGGAGTGGTTTGAGCAAACTTCCGTAAGTCGAACCTTCGATCAACGCAGAACCAGAAGTAGGTTTGGCCAAACCTAATAAACATCTCAGAGCCGTACTTTTACCAGCCCCATTAGGCCCAAGAAACCCCGTGATTCGACCAGATTCGATAGACGCAGACAACTCATCCACGGCAAGTACGCCGTCATATTCTTTTGTGAGCTTATCGAACTCGATCGCTACTGCCATGCGTCCATATTACGCTTTTGGAATAGCAGAACTCCACAAACAAACGCTTGCTATTTCGGTGTTATTCAACACCTATTACCAGTTAAGCCAACAACTCTGCTAATAACTTTTCTACGCGAGCTTTGATGTCATCTCGTATGACACGCACAGACTCAATGCCTTGCCCCGCAGGATCATCCAGTACCCAGTCTTCATAACGCTTGCCAGGATAGAACGGACATGCATCTCCGCACCCCATTGTGACAACTGCATCGGACTCGAGCACGGCCTCCGTGGTAAGAACTTTTGGAACATAGTGTGCGATGTCTATACCCACTTCGAGCATCGCTTCAACAGCAACGGGGTTAATCGAATCTTTTGGTGCAGATCCTGCGGAAAGCACTTCTACTGCGCCTTGCGAGAGTTCGCGCATGAAACCTGCTGCCATTTGCGAACGTCCGGCATTGTGTACGCAAACAAAGAGGACCGTTGGTTTCTTATCCATTAATTTCTCCTGTCGAAGTTTTTCCAAAGTAGAGTGCAGCGATTGTTCCAATAGTTGCTCCTACGATCTGCGCCAACACAAATCCAGGAACGCTGGAGATAGAGATCCCAGAAAATGTATTGCTAAAAGCCCTTGCAAAGGTAACGGCAGGGTTTGCAAAAGAGGTGGAGGAGGTAAAGAAATAAGCCGAACCAATCCATAAGGCAACCGCTACGGGAGTGATATGAGATCTACCTTGAAATCCCAGCATATGAATCAGGAAAAGCAGACCTGCAGTGGCGAGGATCTCTCCCAGGAAAAGCCCTGCGCCACTTCGAATATGGTGTGATGGAAATATGGCTGGATGTTTAAACATGACATTTGCCATAATTGTTCCGACAAACCCGCCGAGTAATTGGGCACTTACATAGGCTAAAGATAGAGACCATGAAATTCGTTTAAAGAATATTTCTGAAAGGGTAACCACGGGGTTGAAATGTGCACCGCTCACCGGAGAAAAAAGAAGTATGAGCAACCACAGAGCCGCAATTGTGGAGAAAGCATTGATCAGGAGTTGAAGACCAACATCACGCGTGAGATTCTGCGCCATAATTCCTGATCCAACAACCGCGGAAACTAAGACCATGGTGCCGAGGAATTCTGCAAGAATCTTCTTCATCAGAACCTTCCCGTGTGCCAGAATTTGATGATTAAGTGCGCGTTCTGATTTGCCCATATTAACGGGCAAAGATTAACGGGGAATGTACAATCCGTGTATGAACCGGTTGGCTTGCTCGTAAATGCTTCTCACATCCTCGGTATATCCGTCTACTGCCCACCCCGACCCCTTGTTGCTCATCCATGGAATGGGGTCGGCGGCTACGGCATGGAAACCGATCATTGCCCAACTTAATGAGCATTTTTCTGTCATAACCATTGACCTACCTGGACACGGTGAAACACCGATGGATACCAGCCAACCGATGGATCCAAAAGGGCTTGCCATTACGGTTTTGGAAACGATGCATGAGCTTGGATTTGATCGATTTGATGTTGTCGGAAACTCGCTCGGTGGGTGGATTTCTTTGGAGATTGCAGCGATGAAACCTGCTGCGATTAAGTCTGTAACTGGTCTGGCACCTGCCGGATTATGGCTTGAACCCTTTACGGCGCGATATCCCGGAACTGCTATTGCACGCATGCTGGCAAGTTCTTTGAAAGTGGTTTCACCTTTATTGATGCATTACGAATGGGCGCGCAAAATTGGTTTTGAAAATGTCAGCCCGCTATGGCGAAACTTTTCCTATGAAATATGCAAAGACGCCTCTGATGCCATGGGCAAGTCGGCCGGCTACTACCCTGCCTGGGATGCAATGCTCAAGAAGAGATTTGATTCTCGCGTTGATGTTTCTATTCCTGTAACTGTCATCTTCGGAGACTCAGATAATACTTTGCCTGCTGCAACATGCCAGGAGCGCTCTCTGCTACCAGATCATTCTCGCTGGATAATCCTTCCCGATTCTGGGCACGCTCCGATGTGGGATCACCCCAACGAAGTTGTTGCGGAAATTCTTCGTACCACTGGAAAAGTTTCGTGATCACTGCAGTATATTTTTGGAAAGTCCCTTCTCGTGTAATTCCCTTTGCTCTCTGGTCTATGGCTGTGGATCGCAGGCGACTCCGAAGCGCACAAGGTATTTCATTTGCGAAAATGTTGGGCTGCGGAAAGGGTGCAACATTCACACCATCGGACGCGGATATTCACCGGTGGGGCATGTTGATCTGTATCGAGGATTCGCAATTGGAGAAATTCGACTCGTCACCATTAGTCCAGCGATGGCGCAGCAGGTCATCGGATGAGTTCCGCGTGCTGATGCAACCAATCTCCTCTCATGGTCAATGGTCCAAACGTGAACCTTTTAAAGTCGTCGTTCCAGAGCAAGAATTCTCTTCAAAGATTGTCGCAATAACTCGAGCACGAATTACTTGGCGAAAGAATCTAGCTTTTTGGAAATCCGTTCCGCCCATCGCACACAGTTTGCGCCAATCCCCTGGGCTGATCTCAGCAATTGGCGTCGGTGAAGCACCGATTGGCCTGCAGGGCACTTTCTCCCTCTGGGATTCGCAGGAGTCATTGAAAAACTTTGCGTACAAATCCCCTGCTCATAAAGAGGCCATCATGGCTACATCACGAGAGAAATGGTTCACAGAAGATCTCTTCGCCCGTTTCCAAGTAAAGGAAATCCGAGGAGATCTGTAAGAATTAGGCCAGGCAATAGGGCAGACTTAGCGCCGTGTCGATGCGCCAGTACTCTCCCCGCAGGCATAAGCGTCGTGGGATTTCTCCCCGTTCGCAACTCTTTCTGACCCTCTTGCTTATAGGTTCCATCGCACTTCAAATAAGTTACCCGCTCATTCACGGTGAATCATTGCGCCTTGTTACGTTGGCGACGGTCTACTTCGCTGCCTCGCTCATGGTGGTGCATGCTTATTTATCTTATGGTTGGCGTTACTCAATTTCGTATCTGCTCATCACCTTCGCATACGGATTAGCCATCGAACAAATGGGAGTCCGCACCGGTTGGCCATTTGGAACCTATTCCTACGATCCGAGTTTGGCCTACCAAATTTACAAAGTTCCGTTGGTTGTGCCCTTTGCATGGGTGATGATGGCACACCCGATTTTGATGGCAGCAAGACGCATTACAAAGAATTGGGTTTTCCTCTATGGCGGATTAGCCCTTATGGCATGGGACCTCTTTCTTGATCCGCAAATGGTGAGTGCTCATCGATGGATATGGTCGGATATCGGATCTGGAATTCCATTTGAACGAGAGATACCGATTTCCAATGCAGCAGGTTGGCTATTTGCAGGCATGGGACTCATCGCGCTCCTCAATGTTGCTCTTCCTCGTGAACGAAGAAAAGGTGGGGCAGAATCCACTGTTGTAGATTTTTTTCTAGTGTGGACATTCTTTGCCGGAGTCATTGGCAATATCTTCTTCTTTCATCGACCTCTCATCGGTATCTTCGCCGGGTTAATCTTCGCAGCCATTTACGCACCGTATGGATTTACCCGCTGGCTTGGGCGACCTTAAGGATTACGCCGTGAATCTTGCAGCACTCGTGATTGCACTACCCACTCTCTTACTCTTTATTTCCTGCGCAAATTTCTTTTCCTTACGTCGGCCGCTGAAAGAGTCCGCTCTCTTTCCTGGGTCCGTAGCGGTCTTGCTCCCGGTCCGCAATGAGGAAGCGAATATTCCTGCATTGGTCGAATCTTTACGTAAACAAATGGGAATATCCGATCTAACTTTCCTATTTATCGATGATGGCTCGACTGACAATACTTTCGAGCTCATTAATGAATCCATTAAAGATGATGCTCGATTCTCAATAAGAATCGGTGAAACATTACTTAGTGGCTGGCTCGGCAAACCATTTGCCCTACATCAAGGGCTCACAGCAACGACCAGCGAAATAGTGGTGGTTATTGACGCCGACGTGCGCCTGCACGCAGATGCACTTGTAAGCGCGATCAATCTGATGAAATCTAGAAAACTTGCTTTCGCTTCGGCCTACCCGCGTCAAATTGCGATCTCATGGTCTGAACGTCTCATCCAACCTCTTTTGCAATGGTCGTGGATGTCCACGGTGCCACTTGCAATTGCTGAGCGATCAAGCAATCCTGCCTTTGCCGTGGCAAATGGTCAGTTTTTCATAGCTGAACGATCTGCCTTAGAAGCAGTCGGCGGCTTTGCCTCGGTGAGGTCAGAAATTATCGATGACATCGCACTGGCCCGAGTATTTCTTCGCCAAGGTTTTAAAGGGACGGTAATCGATGGCTCTGATATTGCAACTTGCCGAATGTATGCATCCTGGCCAGAGTTGCGAGAGGGTTACAGTAAATCGCTACGGGTTGCATTTGGATCGCACATTGGTTCCATCATCGCCGTGGTATTTCTTATTGCGGTAGGGATAGCTCCCTTAACCATTGGAGTTTTCGGATACTTCATCCTCATTTCTTCACGTCTTGTCAGCGCTCTGGCTACCCGGGCACGAATCTTTGATGTGCTCTTGCACCCACTCTCCATTGCGCTGTTGATCTATCTTCTCGGGCGCTCCTGGATGATGCGGGGTCGCACTCAATGGAAAGGCCGATTGGTATGAGCAACGTGGTTGTGATCGGTGCGGGCATCGGTGGAATGTGCGCAGCAACTCGATTAGCCAAAGCAGGTCACTCGGTGCACCTCTACGAAGCTTCTTATGAAGTGGGTGGAAAATGTCGCACCGAATGGGTAGGTAAGTATGCATTTGATACTGGACCATCTTTGTTAACACTTCCTGCTGTCTATAAAGATTTTTTCCTTAAGACTGGCAAACCTCTTGAAGAAGTCCTGAGCCTCCAAGCAGTGAACCCCTCCTTTGACTATAGATTTGCCGATGGCAGTAACGTGGAGTTTGTCAATCTTTCGCGTTACGACACTCTAGAGGCAATCGAAAAATCTTTCGGAAGCCAAGCTAAAGATGAGTGGCGATCCATCATGAGACGTGCCGAAAAAATGTGGGATGTTTCTCGCGAACCATTTATCGAATCAGAATTAGCATCACCTTTATCTCTGCTCAAACGCGCATCCCTCCTCAAAGATCTCTTGACTATTGCTCCATGGAAATCTTTGCGAACATTGGTGAAGGAATACACTACTGACGTACGACTTCAATGCATCATTGACCGATATGCCACCTATAGTGGATCTGATCCGCGTAGAGCGCCGGCAGTACTCGCATCCATCGCTTATGTTGAAGAAGCATTCGGTGCTTGGCATATTTCTGGCGGGATAGGTCAGCTGGCACGTGCTGTACATCAAAGAGCCATTGAATGCGGCGTTACTTTTCACCTTGATTCGCCAGTGGCAAAGATTTCTCACACCGCAAAATCAGTAACTGGAATAGTTTTATCTACAGGTGAGACGATTCTTGCCGATGTTGTTGTGGCAAATGCAGATGCTTCCTATGTCTACACGACTCTCATCAGTGAAAGACTTCGTATCCTTCGAAAGCCTCGCAAAGCTCTTGCTCAAGCAGAACCGTCATTGGCTGGTTTCTCGCTGCTCCTAGGACTTAAGCCATCGCCCGAAGCTCAGCCGTTGGCGCATCACACCGTTCTGTTTCCCGTCAATTACGATGATGAGTTTGATGCCATCTTCACGCAAAAGAAACCTGTCGATGATCCGACCATCTATATATGCTCTCCAAAGGATCCTGCAATGATGCCGACCCAAGGACATGAAAGTTGGTCGGTGCTTGTCAATGCTCCCCCGCATTCTGAAAGTGGTACAGGTTGGAATTGGAATGATGCGAACTTTGCACACGAATACGCGAACAAAATTATCTCTCTCATCGAGTCTCGTGGAATTTCTATCCGGGATCGCCTCGAAGTACTGGAGATTCGCACGCCAGCAGATTTGGAAGCCCAGGTGCGGGCACCAGGTGGATCTATCTATGGAACCTCTAGCAACGGTGCGCGTTCAGCATTTCTGCGTGCACGCAATCGTTCACCGCTAAAGGGACTTTATTGCGTTGGCGGTTCCGCACATCCAGGAGGTGGATTGCCGCTAGTAGGAATAAGCGCGGAGATCGTTGCTAACGCAATCGCAGGTAAGCGAACTTAAGAAGCATCGCGAAACTTATCCCTTGCAGGGCGGTAAGTGCCTGGGCAATATGAATCACTCCATCACGAGTGGCATGGATGTTCCAAGCGATGATCGCGATGAAGAGAAAAATTGCTCGCACAGGACGTTCTGCTGGAGTAACAAGTCCAATTTCCTTAACGCCATCAGAGATCAATTTCGCTCGTGAGTACTCTTGAAAAGCGGCTAAGGATGCGAGTGCTAAGACCCAGCTCAGCGGAACCCCGAGTCGATAGAAGGTAACAGCCCACAGCGCCTCTGAGATGCGATCTGCAACGGCGTCTAACGTTGCACCCCACGAACTTGCGCGATTTTGAATGATGGCAACACTTCCATCGACGCCATCACACATCAGTGAAAAAAGAAGAAATATCCCTGCACTCCAATGTCTTCCACTCAACGCGGTTGCACCAGCGCTAAGCAATCCAAGAAGTGTTAAGGCATTCGGTGAAATTCGTAGTGCACCTAATATCTTTGCTAGGGCAAAAGAAATACGGAGCCAACCACCAACGATGCCAGTGGTTTGTGCGCCACCATGCAAGGCACTCCATTGTGCGGCAAATTCATTAAAAGAGAGCATCAGGATTTTAGCCCCAAATTCTCCCAAATCTCACGCGTCGCAGTAGAACTATTCATGGTGTAGAAATGTAAACCAGGAGCCCCGGCATCAAGAAGTTCTCGGCACAAAGCTGTCGCCAATTCCACGCCCAGGGCCTTCACTGCAAGGTCATCGGATTCAATCTCTAAGAATCGCGCGTGAATATCATCAGGAATTGGAGTCCCGCCTAATTGAGCCATTCGCACAATTTGCTTCACACTCGAAATTGGCAAGATGCCAGGAATGATTGGAAGTTCGGATCCACGATCTTTTAATCTCCTCACAAGTGCGCTCCACTTATTTACGTCAAAGAAGAATTGAGTGGTGGCAAAACTTGCTCCTAACTCTTCTTTGCGCAAAAGAACGGTGATGTCTTGATCAAAATTTCCCTTGGACGCTGGATGGCCATCGGGGAAAGCCGCGACGCCAATTGTGAAATCGCCAAATTCTGCGGCTAAGGCCACTAACTCATCCGCATGATCAAGCCCGCCAGGAGTGTGAACCCACTCAGAACTCGGGCCACCTGCTGGGTCACCACGCAGAGCGAGAATGCTCTTAATTCCCGCATCCCTGTACCGCGTGAGAATCTGGCCGACTTCCTCTTGCGTAGAACCGACGCAAGTCAAGTGAGCGACGGTGGGAATGCCGGTGCGTTCGGTGATGTGAGTGGTGATTTCGATGGTGCTATCGCGAGTAGATCCGCCGGCCCCATAGGTAACCGAGATGAAATCTGGAGCAATAGAGCGCAAATTCATCATGGCAGCCCACAGACGCGACTCCCCCTGCCGATCCTTGGGCGGGAAGAATTCGAAGGAGATAGTGGGCTTTGCCATGGGCTTTTCGCTCCTCCTTTCCTCGCGCTTTTGTCGTGACTTTATTGGGCGGGCTTACCTAGCAGAGTGAGGGTACCGTTAACTCGTGATCATTGACCCGCAAAGCACCCTCGCCGATATCCGCATGAGGGTTCACGGTGACTTAACCCATTTTCTCGCTGCTCAAACGCGCTACCTCGGCGAGATAGGCACGGAACTCATTCCTGCCGCCGAAGCTATGAGTTCCTTTCTTCTCGATAGCGGAAAACGTCTTCGCCCTCTCTTTGCCTACGCGGGATACATCGCATCCGGTGGAGCTGACGATGACGCGGTGGTAAAAGCAGTGGCAAGTTTAGAACTCTTGCAGGCATGCGCACTCATTCATGATGATTTGATGGATGGTTCAGATACGCGTCGGGGGAAACCATCGATGCATCGTCACTTCGAAAGCGTTCATCACAACGAAGAACTTTCCGGTTCGGCGCAAGGTTATGGCGAATCCGCGGCCATTCTGCTCGGGGATCTCGCCCTTGTCTGGTCTGATCAAATGTTTCATAGTTCAGGAATTTCACAATCGGCACTGCTGCGATCCCTAACTGTCCATGATGAGATGCGTGTTGAACTCATGGCTGGACAATTTCTCGATATCCACGAACAAGCACTTGCAACACAAAGCGTGGCACGATCGCTAAAAATCGCACGATATAAATCCGGAAAATACACTATTGAACGACCACTCCATTTTGGAGCGGCGATTGCAAGTGAAGATTCGCATCATCGGGCAATAATGACGGAAATATTTTCTGAATTTGGTTTGCCATTGGGCGAAGCATTTCAATTACGCGATGATCTTCTGGGCGTCTTCGGTGATCCTGCAACAACTGGCAAACCCGCAGGTGATGACCTGCGCGAAGGTAAACGAACTGTGTTAATGGCTATGACGCATGACCGCGCAAATGAACATCAAGAGGCAGTGATCGCAACTCATTTTGGGGATGCTGATCTTGATATGGCTGGGGTTGAAGCAATCCGGACCATTATCGCCGACACAGGAGCACAAGCCCATGTCGAAGCGCTCATCGAGAAACTCACAATGACTGCACTTGATGCCCTTACTCGCGATGAGATCGATGCCAATGCTCATGCCTTACTTTCAGAACTTGCCACAATTGCAATCCGCAGGAGCATATAGATGGTGGCACAAGTTAAGGGACCAACCGATCATGTCGTAATTGTCGGCGCAGGTCTTGCTGGTCTCAGCGCTGCCCTTCGATTGGCAGGTGCCGGTCGCAAGGTGACGGTTATCGAACGTGAAAGCGTTCCCGGAGGTCGCAATGGACTGCTCATGAAGGATGGTTACTCCTTCGATACTGGTCCCACGGTTTTAACGATGCCCAGCCTCATTAATGATGCTTTCAATAGCGTGGGAGAGGAATTGAAAGATTGGCTTGAGCTCATGCCCGTGACGCCGTTGTACAGAGCCTTTTACGCTGACGGATCACAGTTGGATGTTCATGCCAACACTGAACAAATGCAGCAAGAGATTGCCGAAAAGGTTAGCCCGGCAGAAGCCGAAGGGTACCGCAGGTACGTGGATTTCGTTACGAAGCTCTATAAATATGAAATGAACGACTTCATCGATCGCAACATTGATTCACCTTTGAACTTATTAACCCCGAACCTTGCTCGCCTCATTGCACTCGGTGGATTTAGAAGATTGGCGCCAAAGGTCAATCAATTCCTCAAGGATCCTCGTTTGCAAAAGGTTTACTCTTTCCAAGCAATGTACGCTGGCGTTAGTCCTCAACAGGCACTCGCAATTTATGCAGTGATCGCCTACATGGATTCGGTCAACGGAGTGTTCTTTCCCAAAGGCGGCATGCACGCTCTACCACGCGCTCTGGCTGCTGCTGCCGAAAAACACGGCGTCACATTTATATACAACACCAGTGTTACAGAAATCGAGCACCGCAATGGCCGCGCCCATGCAGTTGTCACCGACACCGATAGAAGAATCGAATGCGATGTCTTGGTGCTTAATCCGGATTTGCCAGTTGCCTGGAGAGATTTGCTCGGCCAAGTACCTGCGAAAATTAAGAAACTAAAATATTCACCGTCGTGTGTCACATTACTTGTTGGGTCCAAAAAGGAGTATTCCCATGTGGCCCATCACAACATTCATTTCGGTGAATCGTGGGATGGTGTATTCGATGAACTCATAAACAAGAAAACTTTGATGAGCGATCCAAGTGTCCTCGTTACTGTTCCATCTAAAGATGATCCCAGCTTGGCGCCTCCGGGCAAGCATTCATACTATGTACTTTTCCCAACACCGAACTTGGATGCCGATATCGATTGGAAGACACAGGCGCGTCCTTATCGCGAGCACATGATTTCTATTCTCGAATCTCGTGGCTACACAGACTTTGGGGATTCCATTGAAGTGGAGTCCATGACCACTCCCCTGGATTGGCAATCCCAAGGTATGGAACGTGGTGCGCCTTTTGCAAGTGCTCACACATTCTTTCAAACTGGACCCTTTCGCCCCCGCAACCTTGCTCAAGGTTTTGACAATGTCGTCTTTGCCGGGTCTGGTACCCAACCCGGCGTTGGAGTTCCGATGGTTCTCATCTCGGGTCGCCTTGCGGCAGAGCGCATCGTAGGTCCAGTGAAGTAAATGGATGAGCTAACAGCTGCAGGAATTATGGATCCGCAATTGCGTGCTTCGTACGCAGAGTGCAAAAGGCTCAACTCTTTACACGGAAAAACGTATTATCTTGCAACGTTATTGCTTCCCAAGGCCAAACGTCCCTTTGTTCATGCTCTCTACGGTTTTGCCCGTTATGCCGATGAAATTGTTGATGACCTTTCATCGACGCTCTCCCCAACTGAAAAACAAGAACACCTGACCACCTGGGGTGACTCCGTACTTGAAAGTTTGAAATCTGGAATAAGTGACGATCATGTCGCGAAGGCGCTCATCCACACTGTTGCCAAATTTTCTATTCCTCACGAACATTTCGAAGCGTTCCTCGAATCCATGAAAATGGACTTACATGTTCGTCACTATCAAACTTATGACGAATTAATGACGTATGTATACGGATCTGCTGCAGTCATTGGCTTAGAAATGGTTCCAGTATTAGGCGCCCTCTCAGATGAAGCGTATTCAGCAGCGAAAACCTTAGGCATCGCATTCCAGTTAGCTAACTTCATTCGAGATGTGGGGGAAGATTTAGAACGAGGCCGAATATATCTTCCACTGAATGAATTGCAAGAATATGGAGTAGACCCTTCCATGCTCGAAGCACGTGTGCTCACTCCGCAAATAAAGCAAGCCCTCAAAGCACAGATCGCACGAGTCCGAGAACTTCAAAGCCAAGCCAACAAGGGGATTCAATTTCTTGACCCAACAAGTCGTCCTTGTATCCAAGCAGCCAGCGAGCTCTACTGCGGGATTGTTGATGAAGTTGAGAAAATTGGTTACGACATTTTTAACAAAAGAGCTTCAACCTCTATTGCTCGGCGTTTGAGTGTTGCCACACCTGCTTACGGTAAGGCTGTTCTTGCTCGTCATCCCTTCCCTTGGTAAATCCATCCTGAAAGAACACTCAGAATAAGGGCGAATCCAAAAAGTAAATCCTCTAGCGGAGCCGAAGCAATGCGAAATCCAATAATTGCAGACTCGTTGTACATCACGATATTGCGCGAAGTAAGCCACCAGTTAGTGAGCAATTGAAAAGGTAAAATAATTGCGTAAGAAGTCCAAAACCCCTTCCGCGTTAAAAGTCGCGTCTTGAGAATCAGAAAATCCAGAGCCGCTGCACATGCCACTGCTATGCAGGCAATTGCTGTATAGGTCATTTCTCATCCCCCATCAGCCAGTCCTTCTTCACGGTGCGAACTGCCTCCACCGTCATGATCGCTGCCATCGGAACGATGATGAAGAAGAGATACTCCTCAACAGGGATTGAAAATGGACCATAGATTCCAAGAATCTGCTTCGCATCAAAGTGCCAATGCCCACTATGTATTGCAAATGCGTCCCACAAGAGGAAGAGCGCAGCAACAGGAAGAATGCTCAAAAATGTGCGTTTAATTCGGCGCAGAACTCCAACTTTCAAAACAATTTCTAGCCAGAAGGATCCAGCAATGGTGAAGAGCAACATTGCACAGTAGCCGAATTTCTCCATGAGGTTATTCTGCCTAATTTCTTGATAGAGTAACAAGCACGGGAGCCCACGTGGCTGAGAGGACCTGATCGCCAGGTCGACCGATTGACCGATCCGGTAATGCGGATCTGGAATGGATCACACCAATGAAAATAAATCTCATGTTCACAGTTTTCACTGCCTGGAATTACCACCTATCCTTTCTTGAACTCATAGCCTTTCTCACCTCCATCGTTGGAGTGGGGCTTGCGGTCATAGGGCCGCGTAAAACGTGGCATTGGTGGAATATCAGTAGCGCCCTTTATGGCTTTCTCTTTCTAGAGCAAAAATATTTTGCGAGTGCTGCGCTGCAAATTATTTTCATAGTCGGTGGAGTTTGGGGTTGGTTTGGTTGGGGCGCCAAAGGTGCGACTCCAGCGAAATTGGCACGCAAGGAGCGCATCATGTGGCTTGTCGCCTTTGTACTTTCTTGGGGGCTGCTCTATCCGGTATTGAAGAAGATAGGCGCTGCAGCATCATTAACAGATGCATTTGGATTCGTAGGAAGCGCTATTGCTCAAATATTTATGGTTTTAGAAAAGTACGAGGCTTGGCCTTTATGGTTTATCGTCGATTCGGTGTATACGTATCAATTCTTCCATGGAGGTCAATACCTGACCTCGCTTTTGTATCTCATCTTCGTAGGCATTGCCGTAGCTGGCTGGCGAACGTGGCTCAAGAAGGCACAATAGGAGCATGCATCTAGTAGGAGCCATCGAGGACATACTCACGGCACCAGCGTCTTGTGGCTCTACGCATGTAATCGCTGTAGATGGTCGCGCAGGTTCAGGAAAAACAACACTCGCGCATGAACTCTTTCTCGCATTGGCAGTTGACCGCTCTGTCACTGTTATACATCTGGATGAAATATACGATGGTTGGGATAACGCACTGAGCTCCACTCTCACTGACGTCCTTCATGCCATGTTGGAAGAACTTTCACAGCAACGTTCCACATGGCTACCTATTTACAACTGGTCTGAGCATGCTTTCGGTACATCCAAGGAAATTTCTCCATGTGATCTCTTGATTATTGAAGGTGTCGGAAGCGGACAGAAAATAGTTCGCGAATATGCCTCTGCCACTATTTGGCTCGATGTTGACCAAGAAGTCGGACTATCGCGAGTACTCCTGCGCGATGGCGATGCGATTACCGAGAATATGCGTCAATGGCAAATTGATGAAGATTTGCACTTCGCATTGGACAAAACTCGTGAAAATGCGGACTTCATACTCTTTACTATCTGACTCCCTGTACAAGAAGCCGCGCGCCGCCACCACAAAATCCCCTACCGTTGCATAAGATTTTAAGGTGCACGATTTATCCGGCGAACTCATTGATGGCAGGTATGAACTCCTGCGCCAAGTTGCCAGCGGCGGAATGGCAACTATCTATGAGGCACTTGACACTCGCTTAGATCGAAAAGTTGCGCTGAAAGTCATGCATGCACACTTGGCCAATGATGAAGAATTCGTTAATAGATTCATCAAGGAAGCAAAAGCTGCGGCCGCGTTATCTCATCCAAATATTGTCGCCGTGCAAGACCAAGGTTGGAACCAGAGTGGAGTCCCTGCCGTATTCTTGGTGATGGAATTGATCGACGGACACACTTTGAGGGATTACTTGTTCGAACGCGGAACTCTTACTCCCGCTGAATCTGTCCGATTCCTCATTCCGATCGTGAGTGCATTGGCAGCCGCGCATAGCATTGGGATAGTCCACCGCGATATCAAACCTGAAAATGTTTTGATTTCGAAATCTGGTCGCATCAAAATCGCTGATTTTGGACTTGCACGAGGTGAGCTGCTGGGAGCGACAATCACTCAAGAATCCAGCGTTATTTTGGGAAGTGTCTCCTACCTTTCTCCTGAGCAAGTCCAACGTGGAATCGCTGATTCTCGTAGTGACCTCTATTCGGTAGGAATCCTCGCTTTTGAGATGCTCACCGGCGCGAAGCCATTCGAAGCTGATACTCCTATTCAAATTGCCTACATGCACGTAAATGATCGAGTTCCTCACGTCTGCTCTAAAAAATCTGGGATCCCTACCTCCCTCGATGAACTTGTCTTTAGCTCTACGAGTCCCAATCCGGATGAGCGACCGCAGAGTGCACAAGATTTTCTTGAAGCTCTTCGACTGATTCAAACCGAACTCGACCCACTACGGACCCAAATGAGTCTGGAACTGGATCTACCTCCCCTGCCAGTGAGAGATAAATCCCGCAAATCTCCCAGAGTTTCTAAGGAGAAAATCACACAAACCTCTGGCACAGTGGCCGCCATGGTTGCTGATAAAGAGAAGAAGCCCACGCGAGAAATCGCGAGTGAAAATACCCGAGAAATTCGTCGACGGACAAGTGCTCGTGTTCGCCGAAATCGTTGGATTGCGATCTTTATTGTTCTCGCGATTCTGTCAGGCGGTTGGTATGCACTTGTTGGGCCTGGAACGAAAATTATTGTTCCCTCTGTCGCCGGCCTGAGCATTAAAGATGCCGACGCGTCACTTGCGCCATTGGGATTGGTGTCGGCAATTTCAGAGAAAGTATTCAATGAAGATATCCCTGCAGGAAGAATTATCGAATCAAAGCCAGGCGGCGGAGGGCGCGTCAAACCCGGGGGCATCGTTTCCTACATTGTCTCCAAAGGTCCCGAGCGATACACGATTCCACAACTGAGTGGGCTCACACTTGACGCCGCCAAAGCACTTCTTGGAAAAAATCCTCTCACCGTGGGAAGTGTTACTCCCGTCTTTGATGCCACTATTCCACAAGGGTTTGTCGTTGCCTCCAGTCCAGTTGCCGGTACATTGGTAAAAAGGGATTCCTCAATCGACATTACGATCAGCCAAGGTCAAGAACAAGTTCCGCTGGTTTCCTACGTCGGACTGAGCGGGGATCAAGCACTTAATGAATTAACAACAGCAGGATTTGATGTCTCGTCTACTTACACCTACAGCGACACCGTTGCTATAGGAGCAGTTATTAGTCAAGATCCAGCAGGTGGCGCGACCGCAGCCAAAGGAGCAAAGATTTCTTTGGTGGTTTCACAAGGATCTGAATCCGTATTCATACCTAATGTGTATTCCTTCTCAGAAGCAAAAGCTGCAGGGATGTTGCAAGACCTCGATCTAAAAGTCGTCGTCAAGAAAATTGGAAAACGGACCGTGAAATCTGTAACTAATGTTGCTCCCGCCGTAGGAACCAAGGTCAAACGTGGCAGTACGGTCGTCATCACAGTAGGGTAAGCAAATGTCTGCTACACGCCCGCGTATTGGTGCCCACGTTCCCACTTCGGGTGGAATGGCAAAGCGCTCGATTGCCTATGCCCTAGAAGTTAAAGCCGAAGCGATTCAGGTTTTTGCATCAAACCCTCGAGGTTGGGCGATGCCTGAAGCGAATGCACAAGCGGATGCGGCTTTTTCTAGCAAGGCAGCTGAATTAGATATTGCGACCTACGTCCATGCACCGTTCTTAATAAATCTCGGCTCCCCTACTGTGGCAACGTATGAGAACTCACTTGCAAGTACTGCCTATTCATTGCGTCGAGGAAAAGAGATCGGCGCACTGGGAGTGGTAATTCACACGGGTTCTGCTGTTGACGTAAACCATGTAACAAAGGCGTGGAAGCAGATTCATGAAGGAATGATGCCCATACTCAATGCGCTACCTGATGACTCTCCCACTCTTTTACTTGAACCTACAGCCGGACAAGGCCAATCACTTGTGAAGAGATTAGAGGATCTCACCAATTATTTAGAGGCTCTTGAATACCATCCTAAAGTGGGAATCTGTTTGGACACCTGCCATGTTTTTGCCGCCGGTCACGACATCAGCAAAAAGGGTGGGATGAAAGAAACTTTGGATCTACTGATATCTATTGCTGGCGCAGATCGCATTCAGCTCATCCATGCCAATGATTCGATGGATGTATGCGGTGCGCTCAAGGATCGCCACCAAAACATTGGTGACGGAGAAATCGGAGTTGATCCATTCAAAGAGTTAATCGCTCATCCCGCTATTGCACATGCACCACTGATTCTTGAAACTCCGGGACAAGAGCCAGAGCATTCTCGAGAAGTTGCACTTCTGAAAAAACTTCGGAAATGACCAAGCATCTTCGACTGGCACCCGGTGCACTCTTAGCTGTGGCGGCGCTCTGGGGCGCAACTTTCTTTCTCATGAAAGCGGCAATAGAACGCCAAGATGTGAATAGTTTCCTCTTTACTCGCTTTGCTGTCGCGGTCGTTGCTATGGTCCTTCTCAAACCACGAGTTCTTCGAAATCTATCTCGCGATGTAGTTTCCAAAGGTTTCTTTGCTGGATGCTTTCTCGCCTCGGGTTATATTTTGCAAACACTCGGACTTGCTCGCACGAGTGCCGCTGTAACGGGATTCGTTACCGGACTTTACGTCGTGCTCACACCCTTAATCGCCGCAATACTCTTCCACCAAAAAATTACTCGCAAGACGTGGCTCTACATCGTCATTGCCACTGTCGGGCTGGCATTTCTCTCCTTGCACGGCTGGTCTGTCGGCACTGGAGAGATTCTCGTTTTAGGAAGCGCACTCGCTTTTGCCGCGCACATCATCTCTCTAGAAAGATGGAGTAGCGGCCGAGATGCTTATGCTCTCACCATTGTTCAATTGACAACATGTGCGGCAATCTCTGGGGTCGCCTCTCTTCGCGCTGGTTACCATCCACCTCCCGATCGTGGTGTGTGGGGTGTTGTATTTTTCACAGCGCTCTTCGCCACGGCTTTCGCATTCATCATTCAAACTTGGGCGCAGGCCCACATAGCCTCTACGAAGGTCGCCGTTATTTTGACGATGGAAGTTGTTTTCGCCGCAATCTTTGCCGTTATTTTTGGAGGAGAACGCCTTACCCTTCAAGTAGGCCTGGGTGGTGGGCTCGTTGTCACCGCTATGTACCTCATAGTCCTTCAAGAGGCGTGAGATACTAAAGACATGCGCGTAGATCTCCGTTCTGACACCGTCACCGTTCCTTCGCAGGCAATGCGAGAGGTCATGGCACTAGCTCCTGTTGGTGATGATGTGTATGGAGAAGACCCAACGGTCAACTCGCTCGAAGAACGAGTCGCTGCGATGTTTGGAAAAGAATCTGCGGTCTTCACTCCCTCGGGCTCTCTTGCCAATCAACTGGGCATTCGCATGTTGGTCTCGCCGGGTGAAGAACTTATTTCCGAAACTAATTCACATATCGTTCGAGCAGAACTTGGCGCCGCTGCCGTTTTTTCTGGAATTACTACGCGCACATGGCCCGCCGCTCGTGGGCTTCTTAACGCAGCCGATGCACTTGCAATTGCTCGTCCAGATTCTGGGCCGTATTTGGTATCAACAACGGCGATCGCTGTAGAAAACACTCATAACTTTGGTGGCGGAACTGTGCAACCGCTCAACGAAATTCAAGATCTATATAAAGGCGCAAAGGAAATGGGGCTCTCCCTCCACTTGGATGGTGCTCGGATTTGGAATGCGCATATCGCAAGCGGTGTTGCCTTCGCAGAGTACGGCAAGTACTTCGACACGATCAGCGTTTGTCTGTCTAAAGGGCTAGGTGCGCCAATTGGTTCATTGATGCTCTCTACCAAAACTAATATTACGAAAGCTCGAGTATGGAGAAAACGCTACGGCTCAGGAATGCGACAAGTAGGAATCATCGCTGCGGCGGGTCACTATGCACTCGATACGAATCTCTCGCTTTTGCATCACGATCATAGGCGTGCACAATTCTTAGCCCAAAGATGCAACAGCGTTTCACCTACCTTGGTGGACCCTGCACACGTGGATACCAATATTGTCGGACTAGATTTAACCGCGCTTCCGATTTCCGCCGCCGAATTTGCTGCAATGGTAAAAACTGAAGGCGTTCTTATCAGCGCGCTCGGCCCTAAATTTGCTCGGCTTGTAACGCATTTAGATATTGATGACGCGGCAATGGAATATGCAGCAGAAGTCTTGGCAGGTGCGCTAGAGCGCGCCCTCATGGCGAAGTAGCCACTCTTTCGCATCTAATCCGTAAGCGTAATTACCTAATGCTCCACCTGTTTTAACGATCCGGTGGCAAGGGACGACAACCACAATGGCATTCTTTGCGCATGCACTTCCCGCCGCGCGAACTGCAGCAGGTGAACCAGCGCGGGATGCAAGATCAGCATAAGACAGCGTCTTTCCTGGCTTCACTTTACGCATTGCCTTCCACGCTGCTTGTGAAAAACTTGCGCCAGGTTGTCTTACAACGATGGCATTAATTGCTTCGATATCGCCATCAAAATAACTAGTGATGAGATCAGAAACGACGGGAATAGTTTTCACTGTAAGAACTTTTCGCGATACATCTTCAGGTTCAAGACTTGCGATCGCAGCATTCATCCCACCGAAAGTTGCACTAAGAAGAACGTGCTCATCACAAATCAGATGGAGCGTTCCTACAGGGGTTTTAGTAGCAGTGGAAATTAATGTCACGGCGCTAGGTTAGCGATCGCGAAGCATCTCCGCTACGAGGAAGGCAAGCTCCAAGGACTGCGAATGATTGAGCCGGGGATCGCAGGCGCTCTCGTAACGAGTTGCCAAATCCTCATGTGAGATTTGCTCGCCTCCGCCCACGCATTCGGTGACATCGTCACCCGTTAGTTCGATATGTATTCCCCCTGGGTGGGTACCTAATTGCTTGTGTACTTGGAAGAATCCCTTTACCTCATCCAACACATCCTCAAAACGGCGCGTCTTGTAACCACTAGGTGCCTCATAGGTATTGCCGTGCATAGGGTCACAAACCCAGAGAACCTCTGCCCCGGATTTTGTTACGCCATCCACAAGTGCTGGAAGAATTTCACGGATCTTGCCCGCACCCATTCGGGTGATAAAGGTGAGACGTCCTGGTTCGCGATCTGGGTCCAACTTATCGATCAGCGCCAGTGCATCTTCAACGGTGGATTTTGGCCCAAGTTTTACCCCAATCGGGTTTCGAATCTTGGATGCGAAATCTACGTGCGCTCCATCCATCTGACGAGTGCGCTCACCAATCCAGACAAAGTGGGCAGATACGTCGTAGGGCAATTGCGTACGCGAATCAATTCGAGTGAGCGCCTTTTCGTATTCGAGAATTAGCGCTTCGTGGCTTGCGAAGAAGTCAACAGTTTTAAATGCGGCGGGATCAACACCGGCTGAGCGCATAAATTCAAGGGCGCGACCAATTTCATTGGCCATCTCTTCATAGCGCTCACCAACGGATGAATCGCGGATAAACCCCTTATTCCATTCGTGCACCTGTCGAAGATCGGCAAAGCCCCCTTGTGTGAAGGCACGAACAAGATTGAGAGTCGCGGCTGAGGTGTTGTAGACCTTCACTAAACGTTGCGGATCTGGAGTACGAGATTGCTCGGTGAATTCCAAACCATTTACCGCGTCTCCACGATAGGCAGGCAGTGTTACATCCCCACGTGTTTCATTGTCATTGGAACGTGGCTTGGCAAATTGGCCCGCCATGCGTCCCACTTTTACAACGGGAAGGCTGGAGTAATACTGCAATACCGCTGCCATCTGCAAAATTGTCTTAATGCGATTACGAATGGAATCCGCACTTGCCGCTGCAAAAGTTTCTGCGCAATCTCCGCCTTGTAACCAGAATGCCTTACCGGCGGCTGCTTCGGCAATGCGCGCTTTGAGATTGTCGCACTCTCCAGCAAAGACTAACGGCGGAAGAGATTTGAGTTCGGCGACCGCAGCGCTGACTGCCTCTCCTTCGGGGCCACCAGGCCATGACGGTTGCTGCGCGGCGACAAGGCCAGGGGTGAAGAGATTCTGCAAGATGCTTGAAGCGGGCGAGGTAGTCATAGTGTCCTAGCGTAGAGACTTTTTGGTCGTTGGCGGAGAGTGATTTCTTCTTATTAGGTTCTTTGGTTACCCGAAGAAGATTTCAGCTTCCTTATAGAGTGCAGGATCAACGGTCTTCAATTTCTCTGTCGCAGAAATCAAGGGAACACGGACAATATCTGTGCCGTGCAAGGCAACCATCTTGCCCCAATCACCTTCATGAGCAGCAGTTATAGCGTGTAGACCAAATCGAGTAGCAAGGACGCGATCGAAGGCGCTTGGCGATCCGCCACGTTGAATGTGGCCCAGAACGGAGGTACGTGCTTCCTTGCCTGTGCGTGCTTCAATTTCTTGAGCAAGCCATTCGCCGATTCCAGAAAGTTTGACGTGTCCGAATGAATCCAGAGTTGCATCCTTAACGACCATATCGCCTTCTTGTGGGATGGCTCCCTCAGCGATGACAATGATCGGCGCGTAATTTGTCTTGAAACGTGATTCAACCCATTCGCAAACCTTTTCGATAGAGAAAGTCTGTTCTGGAATCAAGATACAAGCGGCTCCGCCAGCTAAACCAGAGTGCAATGCGATCCAACCAGCATGACGTCCCATGACCTCAACGATCAGTGCACGGTGATGTGATTCTGCCGTGGTGTGTAAACGATCAATTGCTTCTACTGCGATGTTTACTGCAGTATCAAAACCAAATGTGTAATCAGTGTTGTTGAGATCGTTATCAATGGTCTTGGGAACGCCAATAACTTTGACACCAAGGGCATCTAGCTTGGTTGCCACGCCAAGTGTGTCTTCTCCACCGATAGCAATCAGAGCATCAATTCCTGCGTTCGCAAGATTTTCCTTGATGCGTTCAACGCCATTTTCAATCTTGAAAGGATTTGTTCGGGAGGATCCAAGAATTGTTCCGCCACGTGGCAAGATTCCGCGAGTAGCAGCGATATCTAGTTGCATTGTCAGACCTTCAAGCGGTCCCCGCCATCCATCTCTGAATCCCACGAATTCATGGCCGTACTCTTTAACGCCCTTTCGGACAACAGCACGAATTACAGCATTTAAACCTGGGCAGTCTCCGCCACCAGTAAGGACACCTATACGCATCGCGATTAGCTCCAACGCTTCTCATAAGAAATCGGGCAAATATCGCCCCGTTTTGTGGTCAACTTTGACTGTTGGCAAGCCTACCGAAGGGCTCTGCAATTCGCCAAAATATGCGCTTATGGCGTTACGCGCACGCCTTTTCCTACGACAACAATGCCGCTGGGAGAAATCGTAAAACGCTCACGATCGCGTTCAATATCCACACCAATTTGGGCACCTGATTCGACAATCACGTTCTTATCGAGAATAGCTCGATGAATCACTGCACGCTCACCAATTCGAACCGAGGGCATAAGAACAGATCCTTCAACCGAAGCTCCTGTCCCCACATGAACATCGTAGGAGGCAACAGTTCGATTGAGGTGTCCGCCAGAAATAATGGAACCAGCCCCAACAATGGAATCATGCGCTATTCCGCCTTCACTGAATTTCGCTGGAGGCAATGAAGGAGGATTTGTGAGCAAGGGCCATTCGCGGTTATAAAGATTGAAGATCGGGTGAATAGATACCAGATCCATGTGAGCATCAAAGTAGGCATCGATAGAACCAACATCGCGCCAATAACCTTTATCCCTAGAGGTTTCACCAGGAACGACGTTGTCTGCGAAATCATAAACTTTGGCTGAACCGTTGGCCGTCAACATCGGAATAATATTTCCACCAAGGTCGTGACGACTTTCTAGATCTTCCGAATCTAGAATAAGTGCTTCTTCCATAACATCACGTTTGAAAATGTAATTTCCCATGGAGACTAAGCACAAATCTGGATGACCTGGCATGGCAGGTGGGTTCGCAGGTTTCTCATGAAAGGCTTTGATAGTCACGCCATCATCGGCTAATTCGATCACGCCGAATTCGCTCGCCTCGGCGCGTGGTACTCGGATTGCTGCAACGGTCACCCCTGCGCCTGTTTGCAAATGATGATCAAACATTTGGCTGGGATCCATTCGGTACACGTGATCAGCACCAAAAACTAATATGTGTCGAGGATCCTCGTCATGAATTAAATTAAAGTTCTGCAAAATCGCATCGGCGCTACCTGTATACCAACGAGGTCCTAACCGCTGCTGTGCCGGCACTGGTGTTACGTAGTTCCCCAGCAGGGTGGACATGCGCCAAGTTGTGGTGATGTGGCGATCGAGAGAATGTGATTTGTATTGAGTCAAAACCGCAATTTTGAGCATCTGCGCATTAACGAGATTCGATAGTACAAAATCCACCAAGCGATACGATCCACCAAAGGGAACTGCAGGCTTGGCACGATCTGCCGTAAGTGGCATTAAACGTTTGCCTTCGCCTCCTGCTAAAACGATACCTAGTGGGAGTTCACGGCGAGCCATGGGTTAACGATAGCCTTCTCCCAGGCGTGAAACTAGGTTTTATTACAAAAGAAAGAGATGGGGAGAGTCCTTGCCACTCATTAACGTTGGACTCGTCACCAAGGAATGGCCTCCGCATGTGTATGGCGGTGCCGGCGTCCACGTAGTCCAGTTGGCACAAGCCCTTTCGAAAAAAGAAAATATCAATGTCGACGTTTTCTGTTTCGGCGAACCCCGCGCAGATGCAAAAAGTTTCCCCGTTCGCTCGGAATTCACAATGGCGAACCCAGCCATTCAAGCAATCGGCACAGATTTGGAAATAGCCCAAGCCCTCTCGGGCGTTGACGTGGTACATACTCATACCTGGTACGCCAATATGGCAGGACATCTTGCCTCTCAACTCCATGCAATCCCCCATGTCATGAGTGCGCATTCCCTCGAACCGCTACGTCCTTGGAAAGCCGAACAACTCGGTGGCGGATATCGACTTTCATCGTGGATCGAGCAGACTGCAATCCATAGCGCAGCTGCGGTCATTGCTGTGAGCGATGGCATGCGCAGGGATGTTTTAGCCGCTTATCCTGATGTGGACCCAAGCAAAGTGGTGACGATAAGAAATGGGGTCGATACATCTAAGTTCACCCCAAATCAGAACACCGATGCGCTAGAAAAATACGGAATCACGGGTCGATTCGCCCTATTCGTTGGGCGCATTACTCGCCAAAAAGGATTGGCTCATTTATTGCGCGCATGGCAGAACGTACCGAGCGAATACGGTCTAGTGATCGCTGCGGGAAGCCCTGATGAACCCGCAATCGGTGAAGAGATTGCGACTTTGATTCACGAACTTCAACGAACACGCAAGAATATTTGGTGGGTAGAAAAAATGATGCCCCACGATGAACTCACTGCAGTCTTAACGGCTGCTGATCTCTTCCTCTGCCCATCCATCTATGAGCCCTTGGGTATCGTCAACCTTGAAGCGATGGGATGTCAAACCGCCGTGCTTGCATCAGCAATTGGAGGAATTCCAGAAGTCGTAGCCGATGGAATTACTGGTGAACTAATCCCGTACTCCTCTGATGCTGTTGCATTAGAAGAGCGATGGACGCAGGCAATTATTAGACTGATGGAAAATCCCGGGTTGCTCGCTAGTTACGGCAAAGCCGGAAGAGCACGCGCCGAAAATGAATTTGGATGGGAAAGCGTTGCAACTGCAACCATCGAGCTTTATGCCAAAGTCCTGCAGTAACGAATAAGGGAATCACACTTCATGTCACGCCGCAATTGGCTCCTCTTTCTTAGCGCTGGTCTCATGTGGGGAATTCCATACCTCTTCATTCGCATAGCAGTTCGAGATTTCAGTCCCGCATTCATTGTTTTTGCTCGCGTGATCATTGGGGCGGCAATCCTGATTCCCATCTCCTTGCATCAGAAATCATTTAGAGCGGCGCTCAAAGGCTTTAAATATGTTTTCCTCTATGCGCTGTGCGAGATGATCGGTCCATGGTTTTTCATTACGAAAGCTGAAACCAGAATTCCCTCAGGACTTACTGGCCTCTTAGTGGCAACAACACCTATTTGGTCATCAGTTTTCACCGCAATGTATGGAGACAAAACAGTCTGGCATCCCAAGCGCCTTGCAGGAATACTCATCGGATTTATCGGGATTATCGCTCTCGTTGGCATCGAAAGCTTCTCAGGGACAAGCCCACTATGGGCAATTGCTTTCGTACTGGTTTCTGCAATCGGATATGCCTTCGCGGTGATTATGGTTACTCGCGCCCTACCCGGAGTTTCAGGGATCGCAATTAATGCACTAGCCATGTCGATTACCGCTGTCATCTACTCCCCGTTTGCTGCCCTCCAATGGCCAAAACATCACGTTGCATTTAGCGCAATTTTCGCCCTGCTTGTTTTAGGTGTCGTATGTACCGCACTTGCCTTTATTGTTTTCTTTATTGTCTTGAACGAAATCGGCGCGGCGCGGGCCTCGCTGGTCACTTATCTCAACACAGCCTTCGCAGTCATTCTCGGAGTGCTCTTCTTGTCCGAGCCCTTGACTCTTGGAATCGGGATCGGATTACCTATGGTGCTCGTTGGATCCTATTTTGCCAGCAGAAAATCGAGCGAAGTTTAGCTTTCGCCAAACCCTAGACGTTCAAGCAACTTTGGGTTTCGCTGCCACTCTTTAGATACCTTTATGTGAAGACCTAAGAAAACTCGAGCATCCAAAATTCTTTCAATGTCGGCTCGTGCACGGGTACCAATATCTTTTAATCGCTCGCCTTGATGGCCAAGAAGGATTCCTCTTTGCGAATCTCTCTCAATGTGAATCGTTGCATGAATATCGTAGAAAGGTCGCGTTCCCTTTTCATCGCGCTCTGACATCTCATCTATGGTCACGGTGATCGAATGCGGAAGTTCTTCGCGTGCATCTCGAAGAGCAGCTTCGCGAATGAGCTCGCAGATCCATTTCTCTTGAGGCTGATCACTGACCGTTCCCTTGGGGTAGAACTCAGGTCCTGGCTTGAGTAAGCCTCCAATGAGCGAGGAGAGAAGATCGATTTGATCGTGGATAGCCGCAGAGACGGGAATTATTTCATCCCATGAAAAATCTTTAGCCATTGCGACAATGCCCAGCAGGCGCTCTGCCAAATGCGTTCTACTGACAAGATCTGTTTTGGTGATGACTGCGATTTTCTTGCTTCGAGGATGCTTTGCGATTTCCGCGATAATGAAATCATCTCCGGCACCAGAAGTTTCATCGGCTGGGATGCACATCATGATGACGTCCACCGAATCTAAACTTTCTCCAACCACAGCATTGAGCCGATGTCCAAGTAGCGTTTTAGGCTTATGAATTCCTGGAGTATCGACAAGGATTGCTTGATAGTCATCTTTATGAACGATCCCACGAATAGCGTGGCGGGTGGTGTTGGGATGCCCAGATGTAATAGCGATCTTGCTTCCCACGAGGGCGTTAATCAAAGTTGACTTGCCTGTGTTCGGCCGCCCCACAATGGCAACGAAGCCCGAACGAAAATCACTCATAGGGCAAGTCTCTCACTTAAACGCGGATACGAACTCCACTGCATCTACTACGGAAGTTACGACTTCTGCCGCTCGCTCACCAATAAGTCGGTGGCAACCTTCGCTGGTCGGTGATGTGATGGGTCCAGGTATCGCCATTACGGGTCTCATTAGTTCGGCGGCATCGCGAGCGGTGCGCAACGAGCCACTTCGAAATGCTGCTTCAACAACGAGAGTTGCTTGCGATAATGCGGCAATGAGGCGATTACGCGTGAGAAAACGTGCCGGAATTGCTCGAGTACCTGGCATTACTTCGCAGACCATCGCTCCGGTCTCGGCAATCTCCTCAAATAAACGTGCGTGACCTGCAGGATAATGAACGTCAATACCGGCGGCCACGACGGCAATGGTTACGCCTTCTGCCACTAACGCCCCTTTATGAGCGGCGGCATCAATTCCATAGGCGCCTCCACTAACGATCGCCCATTCGCGATCCACAAAACCAGCAGCAAAATCCCCTGCCACTCTTACTCCGTAGTTGGTGGGATTTCTTGTCCCCACAATTGCGAGTGATTTAATCTGTAGCGCCGCGACGGAACCTTTGACAATCAGGGCGATGGGAGGAGACGCGAGATCATTAAGGGTTTGTGGCCACATTTCATCCTCAGGAGTTAAGAAAAACGACTGCGTTCGATTTATTTCATTGAATATGAAATCGGGACTCGCATTTCGTATCTTCGAGATTGTCTTCTCATACTTAACAATGTCATATCCCCCAGAACGTACCCGCTCTACCACTGCACACGGTCCCAGAGATTTAATCTCTCGTGACCAAAAAACGTGGCCTCCTTCGATACTTGAAAATAGAATTGCGCGTGCCTCTTTGTCATTCATGAGGCTAACCCTTCCCGTAATCCAAAGGCCACCTCAACATCGGCAAGCGTCGGAACTTTGTGATGTGCTAAATCTGCAATGCTCCAGGATGTTCGCATTACCTTATGTAGTCCTCTTGCTGTGATTTGTTCGCGATCAAGGGCAGCATGAAGGAAATTCATGCCTGAACGCTCAGGTAGAAATGATGTGCGCAGTGCTCGGCTAGGGATCTCAGCATTCATCTTCCAAGGGAAATCTTTAAATCGCTTGGCGGCGACTTCACGCGCAATTCGAACACGCTCTTGAATCACCTGTGTCGATTCGCCCAAGTCGGTTTGAGTGAGTTCGACTCTGCTGAGTGAATCCACATGAACGCGCAGATCAATACGATCCATAAGCGGTCCCGATAAACGACTCAGGTACCTTCGCACCTGCCCGGAGCTGCATGTGCAATGGCGCCCTCGCCCGGTAAATTTTCCGCAGGGACACGGGTTAGCCGCGAGAACAAGAATGAAATGCGCGGGATAGGAGACGCTGCCAACGCTTCGTGCAATTGTGATAGAGCCAGATTCCAAAGGTTGTCTCAGCGAATCCAAAACTCCTGGACCACATTCGGGCGCCTCGTCAATGAAGAGAACGCCTCGATGTGCAAGTGAACATGCACCAGGACGAATCACATGTGCTCCACCGCCCACCATGGCAACACGCGTTGCGGTGTGATGCGGTGATACGAAAGGTGCTTGTGAGGAAAGGGCCGACCGTTGAGTCAGTCCTCCCGCAACCGAATGTATAGCCGTTACTTCGAGGGCTTGCTCACGCGAGAGCGGTGGCAAAATACCGGGAAGTCTTTGGGCGATCATGGTCTTACCCGCACCTGGAGGACCAATCAATAATAAATGGTGGCCTCCTACGGCAGAAATTTCAGCAGCGGTACGAGCTTGTCTCTGACCAGCAACATCAGAGAAATCAAAAATCTCATCATCTGTAGGTATTGAAAGGGGCAACTCTTGTGCGATCTCTCGCTCGCCAAGGCGCAACCATCGCAGCAATTGCGACAGGTTTTCCATGGCGATGATCTCCATTTCCTTCATTAATTGCGCCTCAAGACGATTTACCCACGGCACAACAGCGATTCGAATTCCTGATTTGTACGCGGCAATCAATGAAGGCAAGACGCCCCTAATGGATCGAAGGCTGCCATCAAGCCCCAACTCTCCGAGAAAGAGGACGCCATCGATTCGATCAATCGGAAGCTGTGAATGCGCGGCAAGAAGCGCAATTGCGATGGGAAGATCAAATCCGGATCCGCTTTTCCGTAACCATGCTGGGGATAAAGAGACCGTCACTTTCTTATTCGGCCAACTCTCTTGAGAATTCACTAAGGCAGATCGCACTCGATCCCTCGATTCACTCAGCGCCGCATCAGGCAATCCCAGCAAGGTATAACCCGGAAGGCCATCAGCGATGTCCGCTTCCACGTTGACCACTTGTCCATCAAGCCCCACTAACGCAACTCCCAAACTGCGGCCAAGTGTCATAGAACGTTCGCTCTGTATTCGATGGAGTGCTTACCATTTTCAGCAATCAAAACGGCCACGCAATCGATCTGGTATTCACGGCCAAAACATTTATGCGTGACAAGCCATGCAAGTGCAAGGCGTTGCAGGCGTTGTGCTTTATCGTGCGTGATGGATTCCAGGGGATGTCCGAATGCATAGGAACGCCGAGTTTTGACTTCGATGAAGGCAATGACATCATTAGGCATCAATGCAACGAGGTCTATCTCACCCTCTTTGATTCGCCAATTTCGTTCAAGAATTGTCGCTCCGCGTGTTTGAATGAAGTCAGCGACAACTTTTTCGCCAAAATTTCCCAGAGATTTATTGTGTGATGTCATAGTTCTTGCACGATAAATGTGCATCCCGACTTTTCATCGGTTATTGCGGCGTCGGTGTGGGTTAGTGCGTAGTGTTGATAAGCGCCTCGATATTAGAAAATGAACGGCGATGTATCGGCAATACGCCCAACGTCTCGAGTGCAGAGGTATGGGCTGCAGTGATGTATCCCTTGTGGCGATCAAATCCATATCCAGGGTAGATGCCCTCAAATTTTCGCATGATCCGATCACGCGTTACTTTGGCAACAATAGATGCCGCACTTATTGCGTGAACGACTTGGTCACCTTTCCAGACTCCAAGGGAGGCAATACCGATGCCGGGGATAACGTAACCATCCGTGAGAACATAAGTAGGAACCAAACTCAGCCCTTGGACTGCTCTTCGCATTCCATCAAGATTTGCAGCATGCACGCCACGCTCATCTATTTCCTGCGGGGAAATTTCGATAATCGACACCGCCAGCGCATGCTCAATGACGATATCAAAAATCTTTTCGCGCGCACTTTCCGAGAGTTCTTTGGAATCACGCACCGGTGCCAACTCTGGTGCAAATGCATCCTTCAAAATCACGGCGCAAACCAGAAGTGGCCCCGCACATGCACCGCGTCCAGCTTCATCAACTCCGGCGACAGGAAAAATCCCCGCATCGCTGAGAATCTGTTCTATGACTTTCACAAGAAATTAGTGCTGGTTAACGACATCAATTCGGTGAACAATTTTTGCGTCTTTGAGTGGCCAAATTACCGCTTCAACGCGGCCAACAACCATATTTACCGGAACCATGCCCTTATTGATGTCATCCATGTGATATCGCGAATCAGCACTCGCCCCGCGATGATCGCCCATCACCCAAAGTTTGCCTGCAGGCACGACGACATCAAAATTCATATCGCTAGCAACGTCGCCTTTATAAATGTACTGCTCGTGAATAGGTATGCCGTTCACAGTGATGAGTTTGTTGTTATCGCAACAGACCACGTGATCTCCTGCTACTCCGATCACTCGTTTAACGAGATGTTGCTTCGCAGGATCGGGCAAGACACCAACAGCAATCAGCCCTTCACGAATTTTCTGAAGAACAATGGGGTCTCCACTGGGAGAAATGTCTGGCAGCCAATGATCGGGGTCATGAAAGACGACAATGTCTCCGCGGTGGATGCGTCCAGAAATAAAGGGCACTTTGTTGACGGCAACACGATCTTTAATTTGCAGTGTTGTTTCCATGGAGCCCGAGGGAATATAGAAAAATTGCACAAAGAAAGTCTTGATGATCAGAGATACAAGGAGTGCAACAACTACGAGTATGGGAAACTCGCGAAGGACGGATCCTTTGCGCAGCATAAAGGTGAGTTACGCCTGCTCGGCGGGTGCTTCAACCTCTACAGCTGTTACTGGTGCCTCAACAACCACGGCTTTCGGTGCAGCAGATGCGGCCTTGGCCTCTTCTTGTGCTCCGCGCTTTTCGCGAATCTTGGCAGCCTTGCCGCGTAGGTCGCGCAAGTAATACAACTTCGCACGACGAACATCGCCCTTGCGGACAACTTCGTATTTTTCAATAACTGGTGTGTGTACTGGGAATGTGCGCTCTACACCAACGCCGTATGAGACTTTACGAATGGTGAAAGTTTCGCGAACACCATCGCCTTGGCGACGGATAACAATTCCCTGGAAAACCTGGAGACGACTCTTGCTACCTTCGATGACTCGAAC
Source organism: uncultured Actinomycetes bacterium (assembly GCA_903834145.1). Classification (GTDB taxonomy): domain Bacteria; phylum Actinomycetota; class Actinomycetes; order Nanopelagicales; family Nanopelagicaceae; genus QYPT01. The sequence continues at coordinate 34,222 of CAILHY010000028.1, read as the reverse complement.
GTGAACCTTGAGCTCATCGCCTGCACGGAAGGTTGGAATATCCGAGCGAAGTGATGCAGCATCTACCGCGTCAAGCACGTTCATGGTGAGTCCTCATTCTGATCCGTTAGACATATAGGTTGATATGTCCAAATATGTATTCGTACGTCCATGGCTAGGAGTAACCAGAACCCTCTGCTGAGGCGCCTATCTTGCCACAGGGGCTATCGCGCGCGCTAATTGAGGATGGAGAGCGGGCCCGGCACAGATGGTGACATCGCCCGCGGTTACGCTCACGATCGCCCCAGCCTCTTGGGCAATGAGCGCTCCCGCTGCACTATCCCACTCCTTGAGCCCTAATTCGAAATATCCGTCAAAGGTTCCCATCGCCACATAGCAAAGATCCACAGCCGCCGAACCCATGCGGCGAAGGTCTCGGATCTGTGGCAAAAGAGAGGCGATGACTCGGCCTTGTTCAACGCGAGCCCCAACATCGTAGGCAAAACCTGTGCCAATGAGAGCCCGATCTAGTGAAATCGGGTCGTTGCAGGTGATCGGCGCTCCATTAAACCAAGCACCCTCTCCCCTAATAGCGCTCCATGTGGAGGCCACCGTCGGCGCATGAACTACCCCGACAAGGCGACCGCTCTCATCTTTAGCGCCAATGCTGACGTTCCATCCTGGAACTCCGTACAGATAGTTCACGGTGCCATCTACGGGATCAATAACCCAGGTAATCCCTGACGATGATGGACGAGATGCGCCCTCCTCGCCGATGATTCCATCGCCAGGACGGGCGGCAAGAAGCGCCGAAACGATAAATTTTTCACTGGCATGATCCATCTGAGTGGCGATGTCGATGGCAGTTGATTTTGAGGAAATTTCAAAAGTAGCAGGGCGGTCCATGAGTAATTCACCTGCCTGCTTGGCAATGCGAAGGGCAAGACTCAAAAGATCAGCGGGAGCAACTGCGGGAGAATCAGCGGATGGCATGAGATAACACTAGTCGGGAATATGCTCAACCCTATGTTGTCACCGTATCGCCGCCTCTTCCAAACACCTGGCGGATTCCGATTCTCGGCCGCCGCTTTTATCGGACGTATGTCTATTTCTATGGACTCCTTGGCACTTATTTTTATCGTGGTTCACGCTAGCCACTCTTATACATTGGCGGGAGCCTTGGCGGCGGTGGCTGCCACGGTTATGGCGTTGGTCTTGCCTTTATGGTCGCGCGTTTCTGATCGGATTGGCCAAAGAAAAACTTTAATGGTGGCAATTCCCTCACGAGTGATTCTGGTTTCAGTATTTATTCTCCTTGTTCAATTACACGCACCTCGGTGGACATGGTTCCTCGCTATTATCGCCGCGGAATCCACGGTGGTGAACTTAGGCGGCTTTGTTCGAAGAAGATGGCTCTGGGCGCTGGGAAATAATAAGGACTTAGTGAACACCGCTTATTCCTATGAAGGCTTGATGGATGAATTTGTCTTTATTTTTGGACCCGTAATTGCAACTGCCTGTGCTGCCTCAATTGCGCCAGCAGCGGGATTAGTTGTCGGATTAATTTTCATGGCAATCGGTTCAACGTATTTCGCCCTTCAAACAAAAACTGAACCGCCCGCTCATCCTCGCGAAGATGGAGTCCGCCATACGCCCGTAATGCGAAATGTTTCAGTACAAGCAGTTGTTCTTGTCACTTTTTTCCTCGGAGGATTTTTCAACGCCATCGCAATTGTGGTGGTGGCATTTGCTCAAGAACGTGGTGCTATGTCACACACGGGATGGATACTCGCTATTTGGTCGGCAGGTAGTGCCATCGCTGCAACCATCGCGGGCAGCATTAAATGGAAACTTAATTATGCCAAACGCCTATGGATCTTCCTCTTTGCTCTGACTTTGCTCACCGTTCCACTTTTATTTGTCCATAACCTCATCACACTATCTATCGCGCTCTTTTGCAATGGTCTGGCTATTGCTCCCCTTATTGTTTCTGCCTATGCAGTGGCTGAAGCCGCAGTCCCTCCTGCCCAAATCACAGAAACTCTCGCGTGGGTTGTTGCAGGAATGCCGTTAGGTGGTGCCGTATCTAGCGCTATCGGTGGGTGGGTCATCGATCATTACGGTGCCGAGCGAGGTTTTTGGGTTCCCCTGGGTTGCCTTGTTGGCGCCATAACGCTCTCTCTTCCCTACTTTCGCACCTGGAATAGATTACGCTCGGAACTGTGACCGAACTGCGATTAACGGGCAAGAGCGAAGATGGAACACATCTGACACTCACCGACCCGGACGAAGGCCAATTCACTCTTCGCATTAGCGATGCCTTGCGCGCCCAAGTGAATCAACCCCGACTCTCGGCAGTTCGCACCGATGAGGGCGAAACCATTTCTGTTCGAGAGATTCAAGCTCGATTGCGGTCGGGTGAGCGAGCGCAATCCATTGCCCGCGATGCAGATTGCCCGCTCGAAAAGATTGAAAGATTTGCTGGCCCCATTGTCCAAGAGCGCGCTTACATCATTGGCTTGGCTCAAAACGTGGTCCTTCGAAAGGAAAGCGGTAAAGAAGCGCTCACGTTTAGCGACATCGTCAGTGCGCGGCTCGCTCCTCGCCATGTTGATATGACGGCCGTTGAATGGACTACATGGCGTTTAGAGGATGGCAGTTGGATTATTCGTATTGAATATCCCAATCGTGAAGGCGTAGGAAGCGCAGACTGGAGTTTTGAACTTCCTCGCAAAGCCCTTACGGCCCTCGATGATGGAGCGCATTGGATGTTAGGCGAAGAAGTCGCGCCTACTCGTGCACCGCTGGATCGAGGAATTATTTACGGAAACCATCCCACGGCTAGTCGAACTCCTTCATCTACGACTTCGCCAATCACTGAACCATCCATGGGGCGAGAAGGTCCGCGCTTGGTTTCGATACGCGAAACACCGGATGCAGAATCATCCAAAGATGGCGTTACCGCCCGGGCCAAAGTTCCCAGCTGGGATGAGATTATGTTTGGCACACCAAAAAAGGATGACGAGAACTAAGTAGTTTCTAGAAGCCCCAGGGGAATTAACCGCTCTGCATCTGTAATAGCGCCGTGATGGCCCACCATGGATGACTCCATTGCCTCGCGTTCTGGATCTATTAAGACAAGACCATCTCGGGCAATAGCGATCACATCGCCCATCCGCTCACGTGAATCTAAAGTCACAGTAGCTCCAAATAGTCCCGAGGAAATAGCGTCGGCTTGAGTTAATACTTGTGCCCGCTCCCCCAAGAACTCTTGCCACGTATTCACAATCGATTCTGGTTTAGGCAAGTAGGTTTCATCCAAATAAATGTGGCGAGCACGTGGCTCTCCTGCCAGCAATGCAACACCGTGCATTAAAGGATTTCCTTGACCTAAAACAATCTTCTCCTGAACATTGATCATCCCGTGATCTGCGGTAATCCAAAATCTTGTTCCCCGTGGAATTTGCGAAATAATCATGTGCGCTACGTGATCGACATATTTGAGTGCTGCGATCCATTTCTCCGATCCCACACCATCGCTATGACCAGCTACATCGAGATCATTGACATAAACATAAGCAAAAGATGGCGCCGTCTTTAGGGCAAGTTTGGTTTGAGCCACCACATCTGAAAGGACATTGGCACCTTTGTAATCAGCGCCACGAAATGTTGCTTGAGTAAATCCCGTATTTTCATATCGTTTGGCTGCAACGTGCGAAACTGCAATCCCTTGATTCATGGCTCTTTCAAAGAGCGTTGGAACCGATTGCCACATGACGGGATCCACGCGTTCATCCCATTTAATGGAGTTGAGGATTCGCCCACCACTTCGCGGAACTCTTACGGTATATCCCAACATTCCATGCACTCCGGGCATCACGCCAGTGGAGAGCGTTGTGAGACTTGTGGCAGTCGTGGATGGAAATGAGGTTTCAACAGGGGAAAAATACTTGAAATTGGACAAGGTTGGAAGAAGATCTGCGTAAGTGGAAATTACTTCGGCACCTAAACCATCTACGAGAAACAAACATTCGCGGCCTGCTGGACTTGTTCCGCAATCGAGAAGATCTTGTGTGTCGACTAGTCCTAAACTAGAAAAAATGGATGAGCCGATATCTGCTAAATGCACCGTGCAATCATCCCATCAAATCCACTATCGTGGAGCCATGAGCAAAAGTATTTCTCCAATAAAGTATTCCGAAGAAGTTCGCCTGGCACGCGAAAACGGCACTCCGATCGTCGCCCTCGAGTCAACGATTATCAGCCACGGGCTTCCGCGTCCACAAAATCTTGAAGTTGCCCGTGAAGTTGAAGAAATCATCCGAGCTCGCCGAGCAACACCAGCAACCATTGCCGTCATCGACGGAGTGATTCATATCGGACTCTCTGATTCAGAACTTATTGCAATTGCCACTAGGGATGACATCGTCAAGGCATCCAGTCGCGACCTTGCAGTTGTTGTGGCACAAGGCAAAAGCGCAGCGACCACCGTTGCCGCCACTGCTCACCTTGCTGTACAGGCTGGAATCAATGTATTTGCGACAGGCGGTTTAGGTGGTGTCCATCAAGGAGCAAATGAGTCATTTGATGAGTCTGCAGATCTGACCGCCCTTTCTCACTTGGACGTCACAGTGATCTGTGCGGGGGTGAAATCGATTCTCGATATCGGCGCCACGTTGGAGCGCCTGGAGTCACTTGCTATCGCTGTCGTTGGTTTCAAAACCACCCACTTCCCGGGCTTCTACTTCACCGATTCAGGTTTCACTCTGGAGCATCGGGTAGAGAGTGCACGAGAGATTGCAGATATCGTGAAATCGCGCGCCCTGATTGGCACCAATAATTCTGCGCTAATTGTTGCTAACCCCGTGGTGAAAGAAATGGATCATGCTCGTCATGATGCAATTCTCGCTAGCGGATTAGCGAAAGCGAAAGCGGAAAATGTCACTGGTAAAGCAGTCACACCATTCTTACTTGAGCATTTTCATACCGCCAGTGAGGGTGAATCCCTTGCGGTAAATATTGAAATTATTAAATCAAATTCGGCACTTGCTGCTGACATAGCAGTAGCTAGCGCAGAATAACTTCCATGCCAAAAGTGCTCTGCATCGGGGATGTCATGCTCGATGTCATTGCACTTGTTCCTGCCGCTATCAATTACGGAAGTGACACACCTTCCCAAGTATCCACTCACAGTGGTGGCGCCGGTGGAAATGTCGCCTCCTGGATTAAAGCCTGTGGGGTCGATTCTTACGTTCTTGCACGAGTGGGAAATGACCCTGCAGGGGTGGCTGTTCTTAGTGACCTCGATCGCCTGGGTGTCGAACATGGTGATGCGGTTATCGAGGGAGTTCGTACAGGGGTAGTTGTCATCTTGGTAGATCCCACAGGAGAGCGCACCATGTTCCCTGAAACTGCGGCAAATGCTGGTCTTACCTTGGCAGACCTACCCGATCTTTCGAACTTTGATGCCGTCTATCTCTCTGGTTATGCACTCTTGAATTCACAATCTCGGCCCGGGGTATTAAGCATGGTGGAGGCGATTAACAATAAAGGGTTGCCGATATTTTTTGACCCCACGACTATTGGTGGAATGAACCAAGCACCTTTTGAAGAAGTGCGCAGTTGGCTTCCCTTGATGTCCACCCTCATCATGAATGAGGAAGAAGCAAAATATCTTTCCAATAAGAGTGAATTAATCCAAGCCCTTGAAGAACTTCTTACCATGACGCCGACTGTGATTATCAAACGTGGAGGCGAGGGTGCCATTGGCAAAGATCGACATGGTTGTGCACATTCATTTCCCGCAGCACATGCGATTCTTGTTGATTCCACGGGAGCCGGAGACTCATTTGCTGGTGGGTACATAGCATCATGGCTGGGAAATCACGAAGTTGAGAGCGCTATGAAGGCCGCTATCGAAGTGGCGGGGCGCTGTGTTGCAATCGTTGGGGCCAGACCGCAGGTCACTACCGCGATTTAACCTCATGCCTTGGCATAATCACCGCCATGGCTAATGCGAAAAGTTCATCTCCTGTAAAGAAAAGCGCGACCAAAGGCAAGAAACCTGTTGGTCCCAAGCCAGGAGAATTCCCCGGCAAGATCGTAGATATCGATGTCTCCTCGGAAATGTCGGAATCATTTCTTGAGTATGCGTATTCAGTCATCTACTCACGTGCGCTTCCTGATGCACGTGATGGATTGAAACCAGTTCACCGCAGAATTCTTCATCAGATGGCCGACATGGGCCTTAGACCAGAACGTGGCCACGTAAAGAGCGCTCGTGTGGTTGGTGAAGTTATGGGAAAGTTGCACCCTCACGGTGATGGCGCGATCTACGACGCCCTCGTTCGGATGGCCCAGTCGTTTTCCATGCGGCTGCCCCTTATTGATGGGCATGGAAACTTCGGTTCACTCGATGCCGGCCCTGCCGCAATGCGCTACACCGAAGCTCGCCTGGCGCTACCTGCAATGGCAATGGTTGCCGAAGCAGATGAAGACACTGTCGATTTTGGATCCAACTACGACGGACAAATTATGGAGCCCCTGGTTCTGCCTGCGGCTTACCCCAACTTGCTTGTCAACGGCGGTTCGGGAATCGCAGTGGGTATGGCAACCAACATGGCGCCACATAACCTGGGCGAAGTGATCGCTGCTACAAAGTTCTTAATCGAAAACCCAACAGCAACACTCAAACAACTCATGAAATTCATTCCTGGACCGGATTTTCCAACAGGTGGCGAACTCGTCGGAGTCGAAGGCGTTAGAGAAGCCTACGCAACAGGCAAAGGTAGCTTCAAAGTCCGTGCAACTGTTGAAATCAGCAAAGTTACCTCGCGCAAAATGGGTATCACCATCAAGGAACTTCCATTTACGATCGGACCAGAAAAAGTTGTCGAACGTATCGCCGATCTAGCAAAGGCGAAGAAGATTCAGGGTATCTCTGACATCATCGACCTCACCGATGGCAAAACAGGTACCAATGTTGTCATTGAATTAAAGAATGGATTTGAACCCGAAGCGGTTCTGGAACAACTCTACAAACTCACTCCCATGGAAGATGCCTTTGCTATCAATGCAGTGGCGCTAGTGAAAGGTAAACCACAAACACTCGGGCTCAAAGAATTGCTTCAGGTCTTTATCGCCCACCGCATTGAGGTTGTTCGTCGCAGGTCAGAATTCCGTAAAGCAAAAGCAACTTCCCGTCTTACCTTGGTCGATGGACTCCTTAAAGCGATCATTGATATCGATAAGGTCATCAAGATTATTCGTGGAAGCGATGATGCTGCTCAAGCAAAAGAAGCTTTAATCAAAGGATTCAAACTCAACGACGAACAAGCCACGTACATTTTAGATATGCCACTTCGAAGATTGACCAAGATGTCCAAGTTGGAATTGGAATCTGAGCAAAAGGATCTCAAATCTACGATTTCAGCGCTGGTAACCTTGCTCAAAAGTGAAGAGAACATCAAAAAGCAGGTCAGCGAAGAACTTACGGCCGTTGGCAAATCCTTCGCGACTCCCCGCAAAACGAAGATTTCACAATCTTGACCATGGCGCGCGCCTTGTCAATAATAGGTAAGTGAACTCTCCCATGACCCAACCGCTTCTTGAGATTCGAAATGTAAGCAAGACCTACGCAACACCAGAGGGCGGATCTGTCCAAGCTCTCAAAGGCGTCTCGCTAGATATTACGCAAGGTGAATTTATCGTCCTGCTGGGTCCATCGGGATGCGGTAAGACAACGCTCCTTCGCACCATTGCCGGACTTGAATATCCCGATAGCGGGGAGATCCTGCTCGATGGAGCCCGCATCGATGACAAACCTGCCTATGCCCGTCCGGTTAATACAGTTTTCCAGTCCTATGCACTCTTTCCCCATATGAGTGTTGCTGAAAATATTGCCTTCGGTTTAGAGATGGAAAAATTAAGTAAAGAAGAAATAGCCCAACGAGTTGAAACCACTCTCATTCAAATAAAGCTCACGGGTTACGGTCGACGCAAACCTTCACAGCTCTCCGGTGGCCAACAACAACGTGTTGCCCTTGGTCGCGCCCTTATTAAAGGGCCTCGAGTGCTTCTCCTTGATGAGCCACTGTCGGCACTTGATCTCAAGCTACGACGCGGCATGCAAGTGGAACTCAAAAGATTGCAACAAGACACGGGTATCACTTTTGTATTCGTCACGCACGATCAAGAAGAAGCGATGTCCATGGGCGATCGCATCGCAGTATTTTCCGAAGGGGAAGTCGTTCAACTAGATACACCTCGCGAGATGTACCGCAATCCTGCAAATCGATTTGTTGCTGATTTCATTGGCGAAACTAATCTATTCCCCTGCGAAATCCATGCTGGAGTTGTGTCCATCAATGGCCAGGTCGTACCTGTGCAATCTCTGGCTGAAAACGCCATCATCGGAGAAAATGGATCCTCCGTTGTCGCTATCCGTCCCGAGGATCTCATCATCACGCAAAACCAAGGAATCCTTGCCGGAGTTGTTCGCGATGTGATCTTCACGGGAAGCGCTGTTCGCGTACATGTCACTATCGGATCCGAAGAAGTTGTTGCTGTCTTACCTTCTCACGGAGTTTCAGTTCCAGAGCGAGGTATCGAGGTACAACTCGGCGCAATCGAAGGAACTATTCGCGTTCTTGCTTCATAAAACTAAATATTTCTTCATAAGAAAAGGGCGACCACTGCAATATAGTGGCCGCCCTTTTCTTATGAAGTTTGCACTTATTGAGATGAAGTCCAACTCGTAAAGACTTCGGTGTAGAGATCGCGAGCTGCTGTTGGGCAGTTAGGAGTTGGTGTTGCCAACTTTGCGTTCTCAGGTGTGGTGTTAATTGCAGGATCTGCTTTGATGGCTGGATCCATGAATGGGCCTGAACCAAGAACCGCATTGGCATAACCTGTGAAGTTCGTGGCAACCGCCCCCTGCTTAGGGTTGAGCATCCAGTTGATAAAGATCTTTGCATTATCAAGATTCTTGGCACCCTTAGCGATTGCCAAGTTATCTGCCCAGAAGTTCAAACCTTCTGTCGGGAAGACATACTTGATGTTCTTGTTATCAACGGTCATGCGGTGAACCGAACCGTTCCAGGCCATGCGAACCATGCTCGATTCTTTAACCATACGTTCGATTCCGCCATCAGAGTTAATAACCTTTGGCTTGAATGTATCGAGTAGTTTCTGTGCTGCTGCGTACTTGGTCTTATCAATGGTGCAAAGGTCGGCAGCGGCTACGCCCGTTGCACGAAGGGCAGCGGAAACAACTTCAGTCTGATCTTTAAGCACATCTACGGAAGTTCCCTTTGCGGCTGCAAAGAAATCTTTCCATGAAGTGATCTTGGAGGCGACTGGATCTTTCATATTGACGGCGATACCAGTGGTCCCGTACATATAAGGAGCCGTGTATTGGCGGCCCTTATCCCAGTAAACATTCAAGAAGTTTGGATCAATGTTTTTCCCATTAGGGAATCCTGCAACATCAACCTTTTCAAGTAATCCAAGCGTCACCATCTGTGCAACCATGTAATCACTTGGAACAATGACGTCATAACCCGTAGCGCCTGCTTGCAACTTTGCAAGGAGTGTCTCGTTTGAATCGAATGTATCGAGATTCACTTTGATGCCAGTTTCGGCGGTGAATGCTTTCAATTGAGCTGGATCGATGTAGTTAGTCCAGTTGTAAAGGTTTAGCTCTCCGCCTTTAGGGGTAGGAAAAGCAGTGCTCGATGAAGCTGTCGTTGTGGATGAACTACTGCTGCAAGCGACAAGTCCAAGACTTGCTACAGCAGCGAGCGCGATCGCAACGCCAACCTTGCGGGTAAAGAATTTCATGTACTACTTCCTATCTTGAGTTCGGGTCGAAAGGGCGTATGACAGGATTAGGGTAAGACCTGAGACGAGTAACAACAAGGTTGAAAGAGCATTGATTGCTGGTGTCACATTGGATCGAATCATGCCGAAGATGTAGACCGGCAAGGTTGTTGAACCAGGACCAGCAATGAAGAACGATGTAATGAAGTCATCCAAAGAGATAGCAAAAGCCAATAGGGCACCAGCCATAATGCCTGGAGCAAGCAAGGGCAGGGTGATCCAGGTAAAAATCTTCCATTCATTTGCACCTAAATCTGCAGCGGCTTCAAAGGAGCTGCGATCTAGCGCAACGAGTCTGGCGCGAATCGGCAACATGGCAAAGGGAACGCAGAACGCTGTGTGGGCCAAAATAAGGCCAAAGTGCCCGAGTGGTATCCCTACAAATAAGAAAAACCCAAGTGTTCCGACTGCGGAAACGATTTCAGGAATGATCAGTGGCGCACCTAAAAGACCAAGTGCAAAGGTGCTCCCCTTTCGCCCCATACGCAAGAGCCCGAGGGCGCCAGCAATAGCGAGCAGAGTAGATAGGACCGTTGCTGCCGAGCCAACAATCAATGAATTTTTCAATGAGCGAACAACATCAGTATTGGTAAATACATCGGTATACCAACGAGTAGAAAAGCGTGTCCAAATTTGCGCGGTGCGATTTTGATTGAAGGAATAAATAATCACCAGCACTAATGGCACGTAGAGAATGAAGTACACCAAGTAGGAGATCGCTGTGAAAAATGGGAAGTTACGTAAGTTAACTAAACGATTGCGCGAAAATAGAGTCCTCATACTCGTTTCGCCTTTCGCTTGCGGGCCGCAACTGAGAGCAACAAAGTAGCGACCAAAGTGATCACACATAAAAGTACCGAGAGGGCTGAACCAAAGGGCCAGTTACGCGCCTGTCCATAATTGTTTGCCACCACATTTGCAATCATGTTTGTCTTACCGCCACCGAGCATGTCTGGTTGGAGGAAGGAACCGAGTCCGGGAATGAAGACCAGCGCAACGCCTGCCATGATCCCGGGGGAAATTTGAGGCAAAACAATACGAAAGAGAACCGTCATCTTCCGCGCCCCTAGGTCGTATCCCGCCTCTGCATACCTGAAATCAAAACGCTCGGCCGATGCGTAAATAGGCAAAATCATGAAAGGCAAGAATGTGTAGATCAATCCAAGAACTGTGGCTGTCGGCGTGTACAAAATCTGGAAGTGACCTTTATATCCAAGAAAGGAGACGATCTTGCCCAGGACTCCTTTCTCATCCAACAATTGCGTAATTGCATAGGTGCGAATGAGAATACTTGTCCAAAATGGAAGCGTTACGAGAAAAACCAACAACACTCTTCGTCGCGGATCACGAGTCGCGATCCACATTGCAATCGGTATCGCAAGCACGAGGGTTGCAACTGTGGTGATACCCGAATAATAGAAAGAGTTCCAAATAACTTTTAAATACCGAGTATCAAAACTGCGGGTTCCATCCAAACGGTCCTGGATAAAAATCTTCACATAGTGTGTGGGATCAAACTTCCAGACAACACCTGCGCCGAGTTCCGGACGGGCGAGAAAGGAATACACGAAGATGATGATCAGCGGAATCGCCACGGTCATCGAAAGAAATGCCATGGGCGCAACGGCTAACCATTTACTTGTTTTACCGGGTGCCTCCGAATCATCGTGCGCAGTTGGCAGCGATAAATCCAAAGTCATCTCTAAATACCGTCCCTAATTCGCTTCATCGGTGTGCGTGAATACTCTCGTGCCAAGGCACCAGGTGCCAAGTACACGCGCCGAAGGAATTTGTGTGGGATCAATACTTCGAATGTTTCGATCCAACCAGACCAAGTCGGCTTGGTAGCCCACTTGCAAAGTCCCGCGAATGCCTTCATCCCCGGCTTGATAAGCAGGACCCGCGGTGTAAGCAGTAAGCGCTTGGTCAATGGTGATTCGCTCATCCGGAAGCCATGGGGTGGGATGTTCGGCAAGTGCATGCTCACGTGTCACGGCAATTGTTAAGCAATCAAGGGGGCGCTGTGTTGTCACGGGCCAATCCGAACCAAAGGAGACGGCTGCGCCATCGGCCAGAAGTGACTTGATCGGATACTGCCAGGCGGCACGGTCCACACCGAGTCGTGGCGTTGTGAGCTCACTCTGTAATGGATCATTACATGCCCACAGAGGTTCGAAATTTGCAACAACACCGAGCTTCGCAAAACGTGGCAGGTCCACTGGATCAAGAAGTTGCACATGAGTAATCACTGGTCGCGGATGCGAACGTTCTTTATTGATGGATTGTGCATACTCAATAGCATTCAACGCTGCATGAATACCGTCATCGCCGATGGCGTGAATATGAGGTTGAAACCCCAATGCATCGATGGCAGTAACGGCCTCTGTGAGTTCTTGCCAATCCCAACACGGCATCCCCTTGGATTCTGGAGCATCAAAGTATGGATCTTTGAGCGCTGCTGTTCCACCTTCGATGACACCATCTGCAAAGAATTTAATAGTCTTACAGGTGAGGTGGCTATGAACGCCTACTTTTTCGCGAGCTGATGAAAACCACTCCATCTGATTTCGCCAGTTAAATGGATCGGCTCGAAGTGCCAGGTTGTAGCGCACTCCCAGTAAACCATTGGCAAGTGCATCCAAATAAGACTCGGGCATTCCTGGATCAATCCATGCATCCTGCACCCACGTAATTCCTGAGGCAGCAAGTGTTTGAGTAGATACACGAAAACCTTCACGAAATTCCGTGCGAGAATTTTCTGGCAGGTGATCCATAATCAAATTCACTGCGCCCCATTCGCGCATGGTGCCCATCGGCGTTCCATCTGGGCGGTGAACAATCATTCCTAGTGGCGGTTGCGGGGTTTCTTTCGTGACTCCTGCAATTTCAAGGGCCTTGGAGTTGCACCAAATCGTGTGGTAATCATTTGCGCGCAGTACGACGGGGCGATCTGAAACAGCGGCATCTAGCCACGTTGCATCAAATTCACCATTAGGTGCATGCCAGGATTCATAGGAGGCGCCCACGATCCATTCTTTGTCAGGATTCGCCAACGCAAAGGCCTTCACCGTTTCCAAGAGAACGTCCATGGAGGGAGCACCCTTAATTTGTGGCCCAATGGATTCCAGACCGCCAAAGAGTGGGTGCGCATGTCCATCGCCAAATGCCGGTAGCAACATCCCGCCTTGAAGATCTATCACATCCCCACCGGATGAAATCAATTCGGTGGCTTGCGCGCCCAGTGCGACTATGGATTCGCCTTCAATGGCCAGCGCCCCAACAATGAGATTGGACTCAACGCCCGTCCAGATTGTTCCATTGGTAAATACCGTGGCACTCATTGACTATCTCCCTTTTCTTCCACTTGCTCCACTTGCTCCACTTGCTCCACTTGCTGAAGGGCTTCATCTTCCTCGGCAACAAGGGATGTGTACATCTCAGGGCGCCGGGTCTTAAAGAATGGGAAGAGGGTCAACCAATCTCTTCGTTGATCAAGCTCGCAATCGGCGATCAGAATTGCCTGCTCATCCCTTCCCGCCTCTACCAATGTGCGACCAAATGGGTCGGCAATAAAGGAGGAGCCATAAAAAGTATTAGGCCCTTCAGTGCCAACGCGATTGACGGCACCAACAAAGAGTCCGTTAGCGATCGCATGGGCAACCATTGTTGTCTTCCACAATGGCGCGGTATCAAAGTGTGGAAAATTTGGTTCAGAGCCGATTGCCGTCGGATAGATCACAACATCGGCGCTTTCGAGTGCATATGCCCTAGCCAATTCAGGAAACCATTGATCCCAGCACGTTGGCGTTCCCACGATTGCTTCGCCAACGATCGCACCAGGGGTTCCATCATTGCCACAACTGAAATATGTATTTTCAAAATATCCTGCTGTTTGTGGCAAATGTGTTTTGCGAGTGCGCATGACGAGTTCACCCGCTGGTGAAAGAGTTATCGCAGTGTTGTAACCCAGTTCGCTTTCATCATCCGGATTTTCATAGAGAGAAATAACCACTGTCGCTTTTACGCGCCGTGCCATCTTCCGAGCAAACACGTACGAGGGGCCTTCCATGAGATCCTCGGGATGAAAATCAGATTCTTGTGAATTGGGTTGCCAACACGCATAGGGATAGAGAGTGAGCTCGGGCAAGACGATGAGATCTGGTTGATATTCCGCACAGAGATCGATGGCGCCTTCAAGCGATTCCATTTGCGCGTCCATAGATCCGTGCCACAAATCTTGGACAAGTGCGACCCTCAAAGTTTCTCGCGTGAAGCCACCAGCGGGAAGCGGAGCCAGTGACTCGAGTTGGTCATCGCCAATTGCTGCATAAATCTCAAAAGCCGGGTTACCTGAGGTGATTGACATCCCCAGAGGCTAATACCTCGAGCACAGAACTGCTCCCATCAAGTGCTAGCCCTCAAAGAGTGTCGAAGGGGTGGCCGAGCAGCCCTCTTTCCTATTTCCCACCCATAGTGCGACTTAGGATGGCGTACATGTTCACTCCACTTGATGACATCCGCGCCATGGTTACCAATCCTAAATACACCTATCGCCAAAGAGTGGCGGGGTTAGCCAACTTGGCGGAGAACCTCTTAGATCCACCTACTGTCAGCGATGAATGCACGAGCGCGCTGGAAAAACGCATCATCTGCGACATGTACGAAGGAAACGCACCCTATCGTCCACGCTATTTATTACCTGATTACGATCGCGTTCTCACCCAAGGCTCTGCTTTTTTAGAGTTACCTCCTGCACAAAATCTTGATGACGCTCTCGCATTTTTGTTGATCATGTATTCACAAACGCCATCCATCACAGGCTACCCAGTCTATTTTGGAGATCTTGACACTTTACTTCTTCCTTACGTTGACCATGTCAGCGATGAAGATCTATACGCAAAACTCAAACGATTCTGGATTTCTCTCGATCGAATGTTCCCTGATGCTTTCGCGCACACAAATCTGAGTCCCGTATATAACCGTGTTGCGAGAACGATCCTGGCCCTCGAGCGAGAACTGCTACAAGTGGTTCCAAATATTTCACTGAAAGTCGAACCAATTCTTACAAGCAATGAGTATCTTCTTGATGCAGTCTCAACAGTCTTTGCCTGCGGAAAGCCACACTTTATTAATGATGAAATGATGCAAGCGGACTTGGGCCATGATTACGCAGCAGTGAGCTGCTACAACTCTCTTAAAATTGGTGGTGGTTCACATACCCTCGTACGAATCAATCTCAAAGAAACGGTCCTCGCTGGTGGCGGCGGAGTAGATGAATTCTTCGCAACTACCTTGCCCCATTATTTGGAACTCACTGCCGAACTCATGGAATCTCGTATTAAATTCCTCGTGGAAGAATCACACTTCTACACCTCGCACTGGCTCGCGCAAGAGGGTCTCCTGTCACTGGATAGATTCTCTGCAATGTTTGGAATCTTTGGCCTTGCCGAAGCGGTAAACATTTTGATGGAGCGCGAGGGCTCCAGTGACACTTATGGTCATTCAGCAAAGGCAGATGACCTTTCCTACCGAATCACATCCACCATCGCAGCATGGGTGGCTAATCGCCCAATGCCCTATTGCGAAGGCAACGATGGGCGAGCCATGCTTCATTCGCAATCAGGTATCGACTTGGATCTTGGAGTAACTGCAGGTACTCGCATTCCCATCGGAAGTGAGCCGCCTTTGTTCGAGCACCTTAAAACAGTGAGCCGCCATCATCACCTCTTTGCATCCGGCATCAGTGACGTGCTTTCCTTTGATGACACCGCCGTTAAAAATCCACAAGCCGTCGTGGATGTTATCCGAGGTGCTTTCAAGGACGGGATGCGCGATTTCACATTCAACCTTGATAGCAATGACTTCATACGCATCACAGGTTATCTGGTGCGAAAATCAGACCTCGCGAAAATGCCCAGCGCCCGACATGCAAGCACATACCTCGGCGCGGGATCTGTCGCTGATTCTCATGTGGATCAACGAATAGTGAAGCGGGTCATGAGCCATGAGAGCTCACCACGCGCAAGTAGCTGACGTCATTCAGTTTTCCTGGGTTGATGGCCCAGGAAATAGGTTCGTTCTCTTTCTGCAAGGATGCAACTTCAATTGCCTTGCCTGCCACAATCCTCAAACTATTCCTTTGCAAACCCCTCGCGCCAAGGATTACTCCGTCGAGGAGGTGCTCACCAAGATCCGAGAGTCACTCCCCTACATAACCGGCGTAACGGTTTCAGGTGGGGAAGCAACAGTTCAACATGAATTTCTCTTTGATCTCTTTGCTGCGATAAAAGCCGCGCCAGATCTTAAACAACTCACAACATTTATCGACAGCAACGGAAATGCGGAAAAACATATTTGGGAAGTGCTTCTGCCTGTCACCGATGGAGTGATGCTGGACCTTAAAGTGCTCGATAACGAACGCCACATCGCCCTGACTACGCAATCCAATACGGCAGTACTTGAGACAATAAAATATTTGGCCTCACGTGGAAAGTTATACGAAGTCAGGCTCTTACTCATTCCCGGTCAGAATGATTCCGATGAGGAATTGCGCAAGACCGCTCAGTGGTTGCTTCGCGCCGATCCATCGGTACGAGTAAAAATTAATGCATTCATGAGTCATGGAGTCAGGGCATCAGCCAGGACGTGGGCAGAGGTCAGCGACGAAGATCGGCTGCGGTACAGCCAGATTATGACCGAAGAGGGAATACTTGATCTGGTTTAATTGCGAACAAAGAGCCAAACCGAGGCAATGATTCCTACGGCAAAGACCAAGGACTTGTAAAAGATCGGTGGCATTTTATTCGCCCATTTGCCGCCTAAAGTTCCGCCAAAACTTGATCCGATAAATAATCCTGCAGCAAATAGCCAGTGCACCCTGCCACTGAAGATATAAATAATATTGGAAATCACACTTGTAATGCCTGTAATTACATTTTTCACGGCATTGATGGTCTTGGGGTCCCGATTTTTGTCTCGGGACAGGAGTGCAATAACCATCACTCCTTGCCCTGGTCCGAAATAGCCACAGTAAAAACCACTTGCTGCTGTGGCCATGAATTCGGCAACAGTGTTTCTCATGCCTTCTCGGGCTTTTGCTGGAATGAGAATTGAAAGCGTTGCTCCCAAAAGCAAGTATGGAACCACACCTTCGAATACACGTGAAGGAAGAGCCAGCAATAGCATCGCACCTATGCAGGCAAATATTGATGCCAAAATTATATGATATTTGAATGCACGGATTAGTTTTTTTGCACTTTGATCACTTGCGCGCACCGCAAAGAGATTTGCGCTCGTTATCCCAACAGCATTTGTCACGGTGGCAGTCACTGGATTGAGACCTAGTGCCAACAAGATGGGAAATGAAATCAGGGAAGCTCCACCTGCCATTCCATTAATTGTCCCAACAACAAATCCCGTGATGACAAGAAGAATAAACGACAGCAATTCCCACCTCCGCAACAAAGCGAGGGTACACTTCCCCAGTGCCCACGAAAGACGATAACGCAATTTATGCAGCCCTAGCCCACGCCACTTTGGCCGCCGACGGCGGAATGGGCACCATGTTGCAAGGCCGTGGCCTTGATGATGGCGGAGCACCAGAATTGTGGAACGTTGATCGGCCAGCGGACATTGAAGCAGTTCTCGAAGAATATGCAGCAGCTGGTGCAAAATTTATTACGACAAATACTTTTGGCGGCACGCGCGGGCGCCTAGAACTTCACGGGCTCGAATCTCGCGTTGGGGAGCTCAATGAAGCTGGTGCCCGTATTGCTCGCACAGTTGCTAATCGCCATCCAGGTACCTTTGTGATGGGAGATATTGGTCCATCTGGTGATCTCATGGAACCCATGGGAACACTCACCATGGAGAGCGCCCAGGAAATATTCGCAGAACAAATTCGAGGGCTAGTGGCCGGTGGAGTTGACGCAATCTTGATTGAAACGATGAGCGACCTTTCTGAAGTTGAGGCCGCGGTCAACGCCTCTCACGCAGTTGCTCCTCATTTACCGATCATTGCCACCATGAGTTTTGATACCAACCTTCGCACCATGATGGGTGTGAAGCCAGCTCAAGCCGTTGCGCACCTCAGCGCTCTCGGAGTCCGAATTATCGGTGCCAACTGTGGACGCGGCGTGGATGAGATGCGCCAAATTGCCCGCGAACTTGTCGATGCGCGGCCAGAGGGCGTGTACATCATCACGCAATCTAATTCTGGTTTACCAAAACTGGTGGGCGACACATTTGTTTATGAAGGCACTCCAGAAGAAATGGCAAAGTACGCGGTCGAAATGAAAGAAATGGGAGTGAATATCGTGGGCTCCTGTTGTGGTTCCTCTCCCGCGCATACTTCTGCGATCGCACACGCTCTGGCATAGTTCGATGGCTTTCACCCGTGGTACTCCGAATGAAAAAGGCTGGCGCAATCTTTTCAAAACTTCCGATGAAAAACATAGTGGAGTAGCCTTTCCAACCGAGAGCACTCCCCTGTTAATCATGCATCATCTCTCCGATCTTCATGTATGTGATACTCAATCTCCCGTGCGCCCAGAGTTCCTGGATCGGTGGGCAGATCCTGATAGCCCCATTCGCGATCAGGTGGGAACGATTGGCACATATCGCGCCCATTCGATGTTATCGGTGCACGTTGTCGAAGCGATGGTGCAATCACTCAATGCACTTGCACAGGGACCTCTTTCTGGACATGACGTAGATGCTGCAATCATCACAGGAGACACAACAGATAACGCACAAGTCAATGAAGTCAATTGGTACTTGGCGCTTTTAGACGGTCAAGATATTCGCCCAGACTCTGGCGCATTGGATCGATATGAAGGCGTCATCGATGACGGCGCCGATCACTATGACGCAAAGTATTGGCATCCGCACGGAACTCCGGCAGGAAAAGAAGATGACCAAGCTCGTGCTCGTTACGGCTATCCGGTAGTTCCCGGATTGCTGGATTCGTGCCGCGCGCCATTTACTGCCACGGGTTTAAACGTTCCTTGGTATGCCGTTCACGGAAATCATGACGCACTTTTGCAAGGAACGGTGACTCCCAGCAGTGGAATTTCAGAGGCCATGGTTGCCGATAAGCGTTACGAATCACTTCCTTCAACGATGACCCTTGAACAAACTCTTAGCGCTTTTAACGAAATTGGCCCTGCCGACTATCCCCCTTCTAGCGATGCTGCCTACGTTCTCGTCACTCCTGACCTGCAACGCCGCGCAGTAGAGCGCGGTGAATTTGCTGCGTTGCATCTGAAATCTCCTGGGTTGCCGAAAGGTCACGGATTCACGCAAGAAAACGCGCTCGATAAGAAGATGTACTACGCAACTAATGTTGGATCGGTAAAACTCATCGTCATTGATAGCGTGAATCATTTTGGTGGATGGCAAGGATCCCTTGATGAAGAACAGTTTGAGTGGCTAGAAGACCAGATTGCATCATCAACAAACACTGTTGTACTTGCCTCCCATCATCCACTGACCAAAATGTTTAACGACTACGCACCAAGCGGACGACGTGTATGCCGGGAAGAAATTGAAGCGATGTTGATCAAATATCCCAAGGTGATCTTGTGGCTTGCTGGCCACGAACATCGACACCACATTGAATGGATAGGCGACCAAGAAAGAAATATCGGTCTGTGGCAAGTAGAGACCGCTTCCCATGTGGACTGGCCACAGCAAAGTCGCACGGTTGAAGTTGTTCGCGATGACGCTGGAGATATTTACATTGGACTCACAGTGGTTGATCATGCGGGAGAGGCAGAGTACGCGCAAGCGAAGACACCCTTAGAGATCGCCTCTTTGTCACGAGTGCTCAGTGCTAATGCCTGGCAGAAACGGCCTGCTGCGGGAATGGAAGATGTTGATGCGTGGGCGCAAGGAAGGCCAGAGGATAGAAATATCGTTCTTCGGCTACCAGCACGGTAGAAAGTTACGCGTCGATCCGATCACGATCAATTTCTGCTGAAGAAATAAATTCCTTACGAGGTGCAACATCATTGCCCATGAGAAGTTCGAACATCGCATCAGCGGCAGCTGCATCTGACACAGTAACGCGACGCAAAGTACGGTGGTCAGGATCCATTGTTGTATCGCGCAATTGATGCGCGTCCATCTCTCCCAGACCTTTATAGCGCTGTAGCGGTTCTTTCCACTTCTTGCCGGCTTTCGTTAAATCGCCCAAGACCTTCTTCATTTCATCATCAGAATACGTGTAGTGGAAATCGCCTTTCTTACCACCTGATCCCATAACTTCAATGCGGTGCAGTGGCGGGATAGCTGCAAATACGCGACCGGCATCAATGAGTGGGCGCATATATCGATAGAGCAGAGTCAAAAGAAGACAGCGGATATGTGCGCCGTCCACGTCAGCATCGGACATCAAAATAATGCGACCATAGCGAGCATCATCGAGTTCGAAGGAGCGCCCAGATCCTGCGCCGATTACCTGAATGATGGATGCGCACTCGGTGTTATCGAGCATCTGAGAAAGCGAGGCTTTTTGAACATTCAAGATCTTTCCTCGAATAGGCAAAATTGCCTGGAATTCAGAGTTTCGCGCTGCTTTAGTTGTCCCCAAAGCAGATTCACCTTCAACGATGAAGAGCTCAGTGCGAGAAACATCCTCGCTTCGGCAATCAGAGAGCTTTGTTGGAAGTGAAGAATTTTCCAGCGCATTCTTTCGACGTTGCAAATCCTTATGGGCTCTAGCAGAAATTCGAGTGCGAGATGCTGCCGCAACTTTCTCCAAAATCAATCGGCCATTTGCTTTATCAATGCGCTTTGTCGTTGCAAAGAAGGCTTTCATTTCCTCCGCAACGACAGCAGCCACAATACGTGTTGCGGCAGCGGTTCCTAGAACTTCCTTGGTTTGACCTTCAAATTGTGGCTCTGACATTCGAACAGTGACTACAGCAGTCAGACCTTCCATGATGTCGTCTTTTATGACATCGATTTCGGAATTCTTTAGCGTCTTGGTCGAACGTAGCGCTTCATTAAATGCTTTAGTGATAGCTCGTTCGAAACCTTGAATATGTGTTCCGCCCTTAGGGGTTGCAATGATGTTGACGAACGAGCGCATCGTTGTATCAAAGCCATTGCCCCACTTCATCGCGATATCGACGCCCATGTCGCGCTCGACTTCGGTAGAGACCATGTGTCCTTGCTCATCCAATACCGGAACAGTCTCGGCATAATGCCCACTGCCCGTTAAACGTATAACATCTCCGACGGCTTCATCTGGTTGCAGGAATGCGCAGTATTCAGCAATCCCGCCTTTATGAAAAAAAGTCTCCGTTGTCTTTGATTTTGTGCGATTGTCATTAACAATCAGGGTTAGCCCCGGCACTAAATAAGAAGTCTGGCGAGCGCGTGCATAGATTTCATCAAGTTCAAGTTCTGCCTCTTTAAGGAAGATTTGCTTGTCGCTCCACCACTTAATGCGAGTACCTGTGACTTTGTGAGCCACCTTGCCAACAATGCGCAGTCCTGAGGCTGGAGTGAAGGGCGCCTTAGGGCCCTCTCCATCAAATATGCCCGCAGTGCCTCTTTGGAAGGACATCCAGTAAATCTTCCCATCGCGATCTACTTCAGCGTCCAAGCGCGATGCTAAGGCGTTAACGACCGAGGCACCCACACCGTGCAATCCACCAGATGCGGCGTAGGAGCCGCCACCAAATTTTCCACCTGCGTGAAGTTTTGTGAGTACAACTTCAACGCCAGTCAGTCCCGTCTTCGGTTCTTTATCGACGGGAATTCCGCGACCATCATCATGGACTTCAACAGAGCCATCGGATTCGAGATTAATTTCAATCTTCTTGCAATGTCCGGCGAGTGCTTCATCTACAGAGTTATCGATGATTTCCCAAAGGCAGTGCATCAATCCACGAGAGTCGGTGGAGCCGATATACATTCCTGGGCGTTTGCGTACGGCATCAAGGCCCTCAAGCACCGCTAAATCTTTGGCGGTATAGCTTGCGTCAATCGTCTCACTCTGTTTACTGGCCACGGGCGCAAAGATTAGCCAGGCATTGGCATATGCGACGTTAAGCGCGCCGAAGGTGTCTCATATATTGAATAATTGCTGTGAATATCGCCTGTGAAGCGTGGAATTCATGCGTGATATATCCCACCGCGAAAAATAAATATTCTTTAACGAGCGGGGAATAAGTAATACATGGTTTGATGTTCCCTACTACAGAGACCCAATAAGGGTCACACCGTGAGGAGAGCGCAATGACTGAACAAATGATCCTTGAGACCACTCCCCTCAATGCCGTCGATCGTTGTGATCGTTGCGGAGCCCAAGCATACGTACGTGCAGTAATGCTTTCGGGTGGAGAGTTACTTTTCTGTGGCCATCACGCCAAGGAATATGCTGAAAAACTCAAGCCTGTTGTGTCCCACATTCAAGATGAGACCGAGAAGCTTGTAGAAACACCTTCAGTTATTTAACTCTTCGTTAAACACTTGGAGCACTGTTTTTCTGAGTAATTGCCTTATGGCTACCATCACACCACGGCTTATCTTTACTTAAACTGCAGCCGCAAAACTTCACGTTCTCTTTAGTTTCTAGAACGTTGCCATCTGCATCGACAAAATCCACTGCGCCCAAGATCTTGATAGATCCGCTGATGGGGTTGATGAAAATAGTTGGATTAGCCACTCTTAATCCAGGTAATCGCGCAGAACTTGTGAACGTGATGGGTGGCGAAGTTTTGACATCGTCTTTGATTCGATCTGACGAATGCGCTCACGGGTAACGCCGTAAACCTTGCCAATTTCATCAAGAGTCTTTGGCTGGCCATCGGTGAGACCAAAGCGCATCGCTACTACGCCTGCTTCGCGCTCAGAAAGGGTATCTAGTACGGAGTGCAATTGTTCTTGCAGCAGCGTGAAGGAAACAGCGTCCGCTGGAACCACTGCTTCAGAGTCTTCGATGAGGTCTCCGAATTCAGAATCGCCTTCTTCGCCCAATGGGGTATGAAGTGAGATCGGTTCGCGGCCATATTTTTGAACTTCGACAACTTTTTCAGGAGTCATATCAAGTTCTTTGGCAAGTTCCTCCGGAGTCGGCTCGCGTCCCAAATCTTGCAACATTTGGCGCTGAACGCGTGCCAACTTATTGATGACTTCAACCATGTGAACAGGAATACGAATCGTGCGGGCCTGATCTGCCATCGCACGTGTAATTGCTTGGCGAATCCACCATGTAGCATAGGTCGAAAACTTGTAGCCCTTTGTGTAGTCAAACTTTTCAACGGCGCGAATCAAACCGAGGTTTCCCTCTTGAATAAGATCCAAGAACAACATGCCACGTCCGGTGTAGCGCTTTGCAAGGGAGACGACAAGGCGCAAGTTAGCCTCTAAAAGGTGGTTTTTCGCGCGCTTTCCATCTTCAACAATCCACTCAAGTTCGCGCTTGAGTTTCTTCTCTAACTTCTTCTCTGTTGCTAATTTCTCTTCGGCAAAGAGGCCCGCTTCGATGCGAGTTGCAAGTTCCACTTCAAGTTCCGCATTCAAGAGCGCAACGCGACCGATCTGCTTAAGGTAATCCTTAACAGGGTCAGCAGTTGCACCAGCAGTCATAACGGTTTGAGCCGGTGCATCATCTTCTTCTGATGCCTTCAGAGTAAACGCATCGGCTTCGTTGCCGTTACTTTCCTCTGCCAGGTTCACAACTCGTGGAGCAGTACCCTTTTCTTCTGCGGGTTCATCTGATGAAACTTCAGCTACAAGTGCTTCTAGATCTTCAAGTTCTACTTCTTCAAGTTCAACATCTTCGCCATCAATTTTTGCGATGGCAGTTTCAACGGCAGTAACTTTCGGTGCAACAACAGGAGCTTCAACAACCGGTGCGACCAGTGCATACTCTGACTTCTTTAAAATTCGGCTAGGAGTTCCAAGACCCATCTTGTTCAGTTTTTCCAAAAGTGCAGGAACTGAAGTAACAAGTTCGCGCGCTTCATCAACTAAGGGCTTATCAATTTTCTTAGGGATGCGATTAAGAGTTGTTACTCCACGCGATGCGAGTTCTTCTGATAATTCTTTCTGACGTAGTACTGCTTCTTTGGCACTAATAATGAGTCGAACATCTGCAGCAGTGAGATCTTTCTTGAGCGCAACCTTTACAGGTTTGGCAATCTTTTTAACTGCGGCTTTCTTTGCTACCGCTTTCACGGGCGCTTTTTTTACTGGCTTTGCTGGTGCTGCTTTTTTTGCTGCTACCTTCTTTGCTGGGGCTGCTTTCTTAGCAGTTGCCTTGTTTTTGAGCGCACTCGTTGCAGCCACAGCAGTCCTTTGTTTTGGCTTCCCCGATTAATCTTGAGCGACTAATCGCGAAGAAGCGATGGCTATATTATAAATTATCCACAGGGGTAAATGCACATCGAAAAGCCCGTTTTGACCAGGAAACTCTCTACCCAAGCGTGAGAGCGTGACGAATAACCTCTCCCACAGCCTCTACCTCTACAAGAAATCCATCATGTCCAAAGGGCGAGGAAATCGTGGTCAATTCACTTGCTAAAGGAACCAAATCAGCGATTTCAGCCTGCAATCGAGGCGGAAAGAGGCGATCTGTGTCGATGGAGACAACGACAACGGGAACAGTGATTGCCGATAAGGCAGCAGCAACTCCTCCGCGATCGCGTCCTACATCGTGCGAATTCATCGCCTCGGTCAAAGAAATATAGGTGTTGGCATCAAATCGAAGGGCTAATTTGGACGCTTGATGATCCAGGTAGGACTCCACCGCGTAGCGCCCCGTGTCATCTCCTTGAAGTTCGCGTCCAAAGCGCACATCCATCTCTGCCTCGGTTCGATACGTCAGATGTGCGATCCGGCGAGCAATTCCCAGGCCATCCAATGGCCCCTGATCGCTTTCATAATAATCCCCACCCAGAAAGTGTGGGTCACTCTTGATCGCGCGAATTTGGATGGAGGCAGTTCCAATTTGATCCCCGGTGGCCACTGCTGAGGAACCAATAGTGCAAATTGCTCCAATGCGCTCGGGCCACATGATCGCCCACTCCAATGCGCGCATTCCTCCTAATGAGGGTCCTACTGATAGACGGTATTTCGCAATTCCTAGCGCATCGCTAAAGGCAACTTCGCCCGCGACCATGTCCCTGATAGTGAGTGCGGGAAATCTTGAACCATAACGTTTTCCATCGGGAGCGATGCTAGATGGACCCGTACTTCCTTGACAGCCGCCAATCACATTGGGGCAAAGAATAAAAAATTTGTCTGTATCAAAAGGTAGTCCCGGTCCGACCATGGAGGGCCACCAACCTGGAACATCCGACCAACCAGTCATCGCGTGATTAATTAATACGGCATTGTCCTGAGCCTGGTTGAGTGTTCCCCACGTTTGATATGCGATCGTGACATCTTCAAGAACCTGACCACTCTCTAGTGAGAGCGAACCGATCTTTACGAAGAGTCTCTCCCCTGGGTCGTAACTTT
The DNA here is from genome assembly GCA_903834145.1 of uncultured Actinomycetes bacterium. GTDB lineage: Bacteria > Actinomycetota > Actinomycetes > Nanopelagicales > Nanopelagicaceae > QYPT01. The sequence goes on along the minus strand of CAILHY010000028.1, from coordinate 8,890 downwards.
CTAGCCATGCACCAGTGACACCTGGTGATACTCCCGATAGAGGTGACGTCATAGAAAGCCTTTCGCGCTTGCTAGCAGTAGAACTGCCAACCTGGTCTTCACCCAGAGCACCCCGCCGCGATGGAGGGTTGCCGTCCAGTAAGCCGGGGCTGGTACCTGGAACTCGTGACCTGGTGGCAATTCTACGCGATGAAACTAGTTCGGCGAAACGGTCTTCGGGTGAGCGCTGTCAAAAATCGATGCGCAAACCTTGGGGTGTAGATCAAGGCGCATGCTGGAAAATGATTCTGGTGGCCACCCTGCGCTAAATACCCGACGGAGCAGGCCAGCCAAGGAGTACGACGGTTCATCGGTAAAGGCGCGATCAAGGCATCGATTGGCCAGAGCGCCGTCGCCGTTCTCGTAGGAGAGAGCTGCCATAAGGCAAGCAATCGGTGCGACATACCCGAGCGGGGCGATACGCATCAAATAGCGCCACATCATCGAGTAGATCTGCAAAGTGGATTCCGAATGCGAGCCCAAAGCGAAATCTCGCACTTGGATATCTCGTAATGCAGAGATTACCTTCGCTGATAACTCTTGATCACTTGCAATATCGGAACCGATTGCCCCAGAAATAAAACGTGAAGCCAGATCAATGACGCAGATGGCCCCCTCTTTCTGCGATGTCACTGGCACGGAAACTAGCTCTAGGAATTTTGGATCCACGCTGAGTTCGAGACAGGAAATCGAATCCACGAGTGCCTTCGAATCTAAGTAGGGCATGGGGCGGCCGGCCCTGACTTGTTCGGCAGCAATACGCGACGCTGAAATTTCGGGAAGTTCACGGCCCAGAGGCGGACAGCATTCGATGTCATGACATAACGTTGAGCGCCAACGGCCGCCTTGTACCAAGAGGGCCTCGCGAAGCTGAATATTTGCATCGTTGAGTGCAGAACTCACGAACGAAAGAAAAAGTTCTCCGTCATGGTGATCCATTGGACTATATGCAATAACGAGTGCACCATCACCTCCTTCGCGCACCAGATGCATCACAAGTGAATCAATAAGGTCATGGGCAGAGGTCGAGTGAATATCTTTTGGGTAATCAACTCTCATTGCCATGCCGACTGATTCATCGGAGAGGGAAACCAATACAAGTGAATCAGTTGGGTGATAGCCAATAAGAAATGGGATAGCGGTCAATAAATCATGAGGAGATGTAAGTGTTGTCATAAGTGCAGAGAGTGCAGTGTCATACTGACGTTTACATTCGCATTTCGAAGGGACTGTGGAGAACGCAGAAGTGATTCCACTTTAGTTCCCCACAACTGTCGGCGCGCTGACCACATGAATTGTTTTGACTGAGAGCTTACGAACTTGCCCAGTAATCGCCCGAGCCACTCCGTTGTGTGTCCATGTGCCTCCCCATGTGGCAAGCATGGTCACCAAATATGTCCCCGGTTTGGTGTAGGTATGCATGATTTCTTGACTGGGGTACGAGCCTCCAGGTGACGTAGTTGCATAAAAACCACCGTCACCGAAACTCCAAAGAAAGGATGCGCGCATCGTTACATCGATGACTTCTCCAATAATTGCGACCTTCGTGTTAAAAACGCTGGGCAGGTTGCACCAATAAATGACGGCAACATTTGCCAAAACATCTGAGGAAGGTTGTTTGGAAATCGATCCAGTAGGCAAAAGCTTTGTCAGTTTGTCATTGAGCGAAACACCGGGGGCAAGAGTAGGAATTACCGCGCGAACAACTTGCTTGCGAACCACCACTTTTCTTGGCAAAAGTGGTGTAACCCGTACTGTGATTTTTGGAGTGGGTTTAACTGTGGGTTTTCTTGAAACCGAAAGTGTCGGCCTTGGTGTTGCCTTCACGGTGATCGTAGGTTTTGCGCCTTTGTGGGCTTCGATCACGAGCCGGCCATTAAGGGTGTACACATCGATGCATGCACTGTCCGCGCAATCAGCAGCGAAAACCTTCGCAGGTGAATTCAGGCTCGTGAGTAGAAGTACAGGGCAAATGAGTGAGAAGACGATGATTCGGCGAGCAGTGATTGTTTGCATGCTTGCGAGAATAAAACTTTGTCATAAATCACTCACCTATCTCCAGGCTTACCTGTGGAAAGGCAGCTCCGATAGCCCTAAAGTGGAGTCATGAGCGCACGCGACGGTGATGGATGGGTGCAATGTCGCTGCGGAAATAAACATTGGGGACTTCATGGGGCAGCAGGATTACTCATGGTTCGCGGAAAAACCTTAATGCTCCAACATCGCGCAGAGTGGGTTCACAACGGAGATACCTGGGGAATTCCAGGTGGCGCACGGGACTCACACGAATCACCGCCAGAGGCTGCAATCCGAGAAGCCATTGAAGAAACTGGAATCGAAGCCGAGCACGTAACAATCGTGACCACACATACCGATGATCACACCGATTGGCGCTATGACACCATCATCGCCCGCGTGAGCGATCAGCTCATCCCCCACGAAATGAATCATGAATCCCAAGAACTTCGTTGGGTGGCATGGGAGGATATTGATTCAATGTCACTACATCCAAGTTTTGCAAAATCTTGGCCCGTCGTGCATGCAATTCTTCTACGCGATTTCTAAATCACCGAGGCGACAACCGTACTTTCACATCACACCAATCCAATGTCTCTTCCTCCACATGCGCCACAACAACGACTCCTACGCCCTTATCGGCTAATTCACGCAAATGCTTCTTTATTCGAGCAGTGCTTTCAAGATCTTGCGCAGCGAACGGTTCATCGAGAAAAAGATAAGGCGTTGCTTGAGCGATAGCCATCGCGATGGCAACGCGTTGTTGTTCTCCTCCTGATAGGGAAGTCACTTTGCGCGATAACAAAGGGCTAATATCCAATGCTGCGATGGCTTGACTAAAACTTTCTACATCTCCTGAACACATGAGAGCCATTTCAAGAACTTCGATGACACTGAAAGCAAGTGAAAATCTTTGACTCTGCAAAGAAACAGCGCGAGTTCGTGCCAAATGTTCAATACTGTATTGGGAAAGTGGGCGATCATCGATCATTACCTCGCCCGATGCCAGTAGCAGATCACCCGAGAGGCTTGCCAGCAATGTGCTCTTGCCGCAACCGTTAGGTCCAAGAATTGCCGTGATCTGACCCGGATGTATATCAACTGAAAAATCGTGCAGGATGACTTCACTTCCACGAAGAATTGAAAGATTTCTAGCGCGGATCATTGGACTCTCCACACATCAATATTTCGACGCACTAAAGTGATCAGAATCGGTGCGCCAATGAGTGCGGTAATTAGCCCAATAGGCAATTCTCGTGGCGCTGCAACAGTGCGCGCGGCAGTGTCTGCAATGAGCAAGATTGCGGCTCCCACCACCGCGCTGTGAAGAACTAAGGGGCGATGCCGTGGGCCAAAGCCTAACCGTGCAATATGAGGGGCTGCTAAACCGAGGAAGGCGATAGACCCGACTGTGCTCACCGCACCTGCAACCAAAATCGATAGTGCAATCAAGGCGATACGACGTGTTTTTACTGGGTCTATTCCGATATGTCGTGCCGTGGAATCCCCGAATGAGAGAAGGTCCAAACGCGGCGCAATAAACCATGCCCCCGAAATTCCCAGAACAACAACGGGAGCCAAAACCCACAAATCTTTTCCAGTAGTCAGGGCCAACGACCCCCATGTCCAAAATGAAACTGATCGCGCATCCGCTCGAGAGATCATGGCGGTGGTGATTCCCACCATTGCTGCGATCGTTGCAGAGGTGGCGATGCCGACGATAATCAACACGACCGATGCTTGATCCTCACGCGTGCGCGCAAGGTGAAGAGTCAGCATCGATGCAGCAAGCCCGCCAAAAATTCCGCACATTATTGCTCCGAGTGAGCCGATGGCAACAACATTGGCGAGTAGCCCAACCACGACTCCAAACGCTGCGCCAGCAGAGGTGCCAACAATGGCTGGCTCGGCAAGTGGGTTATTGCAGGCGCCTTGTGCCATGACTCCAGCGCCCCCGAGTGCAGCACCAACAAGGAGGGCTGTGGCAATTCGAGGAACGCGGATTTGCCAGAGAATATTGCGATCACCCGGAAATGTCGTTGAATGAGGATGTAACAAAACTTGCCAGAGATGATCCAAATGTGAAGCACCAACAGAAAGTGCTACTGCGGTGGCCGTCAGAAGCACAAAGATGTAGATAAAGATCAGCCATTTTTTCATTTACATCATTAACTTCATGAGAGATCGTGCTAGCTCCCCAATCAATCCTGGAGTACGAGGACCAAATGAGAGCAATAAAGAATCATCTACAGCAATCACGCGCTTATTGATCCCGGCGCTTGTCTGTGCAACTCCAGGCAGTGCAAGCAAACCTTTGAGACCACCGACAGACTCCATCCCTTTTGTCATGACAAGAATGACATCTGGGTCCGCTCTCACTAGCGCCTCACTCGTGAGGGAATTGAAAGGATGTGGAAGTGTCAGAGCACCGACATCTACCGCGCCAATTGCTTGGATTAATGAATCTGCGCCCGAACCGGGCCCGCCCATGAGAAAGATAGAACTGGTTCCGCGTAAATAAAGAAAAGCTATTTTCGGAGCTGGAATTCGGCGAATCTTAGAATCTGTAACCGTCTTGTTCAGTGATCTAATAAGAGCAGCAGCGCTTTTCGGGGCACCTATCGCAGAACCGATTGCGGTGATCTTCTTCGCGATATCCGCTAACGTCCATGCTTCAGAAATTAGCGTGAGCGACTGAGCGCTGGATTTAAGAGAATCGATAGCGCTACTTGGTCCACTTGATGCATCGATGAGAACTGCATCGGGATTCAGAGAAATAATTTTTTCCGGAATTATTTGATGTCCAGAAGTTACGACTGGAATAGTCGATAACGCAGGCATTGTGCTCGCAACATCGCGACCGACAAGAATGGTTTTGAATCCCATTGCGTAAATTATTTCTGCACTTCCATTTGCCAGTGCAACAACTCTTTTCTTGGCGGGTATCTCTTGCCCAGTGATCGAGATTTCTGGAATGTCAGTAGCCGAGATTGTGACGAGCGTTGAAGGTTGCGCATTCCCAGTGACGGGGGCAGATGAGCAACCTGTGAGTAGCATTAGAGAAATAGGAAGAAGTGCCGCGGCAAGCAGAGTTTGAGACGCAGGAAACTTCACCGGTGAAGTCTGTCAAAGAATTCGCCGACGGGTGGAGCAAAACTGTCGGATAACTTTCCCAGGTTTCGGGTTTATGGTTTCGCAATGATGAAACCTCGCATAGCCACAGCGCTCGTGTTGGGTGTTATCGCATTCGTGGCTATCTCATCCCCTACTGCTTATTCGGCGATCCCAGCAACGAGTGCTAAAGGTTCTCACGGAGAACTATTAACGGCCTCGAGCGTCAAGATCGCCTCAGGTGCTGCGATTACGGTTCGTGGGAGCAATTTTGATGAAACCGTAGGAATTTATCTCGCTTTCTGCGTTGTACCGCCGGCTGGATCCCTGCCAACTCCCTGTGGTGGAGGCGTCAACATGAGTGGTGCCGGCGATGCCTCGTATTGGATCTCATCGAATCCACCACCATATGGCGTGGGACTTGCACTGCCGTTTCTTGCAGGTGGTCGATTTACAAAGCGTATGCATTTGTCATCCATTATTAAGACACCCGATGGAAAAATCTTGGCAGACTGCAAGAAAGTGGTTTGCGCACTGACGGTTCGCGCAGATCATTTGCGAGAGAGCGATCGCACCTACGACATCTTTCTTCCTATAACTTTTACGACACCCAAGAAATAGCTACATACCTACAAGGAGAACACATGAAATCAGCAGGCCGTCTTCGTCCCATGGTGCGCGTTGCACTTGCACTGACAGTAGGAGCCCTACTACTTACGCCAACAAGTGCGTTCGCAATCACCAAGTTCCAAGGTGGACCAACGACTAATCTCAATCCTGCTGGCGATACAGTGCATATCGCGTTAAGCAATTTCCCTGCAACGGGCGGCCTTTATGTCCTTGAATGTTTACGTACTGCTTCTGCTGGATCACTGACAACCTCTTGCGATACGGTCCATGAATTGTGGGTTGCTTACAATCAAACAGGCGCGATAGCCCCCAGCGGAGATGTAGCGCTAACGGTCACTGGCACTGTTCAAGGAACAACATGTGGTTTGGACCAATGTGGAATATTCCTAACTTACGATCACACAAAGTCAACAGATAGAACTGAAGATCAATTAATTAATATTAGTTTTAGCGCGGCATCCGTTGCGGTTGTAAAACCTACAGATGTCATCACGGCTAAAATCAATAACGCCGTCATCAGCGGATCTATTCCAGGATCCCTTCCTTATCACGCAACATTGACAATCAGCGCAACCAGCCTTTCAGGTTCACTTGTGACAATTAAATCCTCCACCCCGGATTGCACCGTGACAAAGAATGTCATCACTTCCCTCAAAGCATCGGGATACTGCGACTTCGCTCTTTCCTCTGCAGGAAATCTGAGCTATCAAGCTGTTACATCCCATTTCCCATTCGCATTGAGTGCAGGTGTGCAGAGCATCCGTACCATTGCAGGATCTAGCAAAGTGGGAGCTCGATACTTCCTGCCAGCAAAAAGTAATTTCGGCACAGCAGTTGCCTACCTCTCCACAACTCCTGAAACCTGCACGATTGCTAAGACGATTGTTACGGGCAAGAAGGCTGGAGCGTGCATTATTGCCTTAACAGCGCCAGCTCAAGCACCGCTCTGGGGAGCACTTTCATCCAAGGTAACCCTAAAGATAATTTAGGGCACTAAAGCACGGATTCCGGCGATGCAGAAGTTGGTGGCAGTAATGCTCTCCACCTCTGCATCGCTTCCGCTTTCAATTCTCTTTGTCGATGCATCAGTAACACCTTGAATTAACGTCAGCGCTTGGGCAACATCAGTGATTCCGATTTCTTCCAAAGCTTGATACATCGGCGCAAGTAGCGCTCGGTGTGCTATTCCAATATCCCCCGCACGTTCCTTGGGCAAAGTCGTGGAACTGAGTGCTTTTGCCAAGAGATGGCGACCATCGCCGATATAACGAAGTGCTGTGCCAATCCAAGAATCGATCGCGTCGTAGGGATCAGATGTGAGGGCAACAGCCTCTTCAAGTGAGTGCGCAAAAACGGTCAGCTCATCAATTACTAAGTCCGCGACTAGTTCAGCGCTACTTCCGAAATATTCATAGACCGAAGTTCGAGAAAGACCCGCTTTTTCGGCAACGGCGACCACAGTTACTGCATGTCCGCCTTCTTCCAATGCAATGGCAGTTGCCGCGGCAATGAGTTGCTGGCGTCGCCAATCACGATGCTGGGAAAGCGTTGCGGTATTAATGCGGGGCATGGGCCTATTTTGCCATGGATTCATGAAGGCGTCGCAATGATTCCTTAACGATCTTCGCATCCGATGTGCGCCAGAGTGGTGGCATGGAGTTAAGGAGTACCGACCCGTACCGCTTGGTCACGATGCGCGAATCCAAGATGGCAACTACTCCGCGATCATCTACAGATCGAATTAAGCGTCCAGTGCCTTGTGCCAACATCAGCGCTGCTCGTGGCATCGAGATCTGCATGAAACCACTGCCCCCGCCCGCATCTACTTCGGCCGAGCGCGCTGACATCACAGGATCATCAGGGCGTGGGAATGGAATGCGATCAATGGCCACCAGTATGCAGGCTGAGCCGGGGACGTCGACCCCTTGCCATAAACTCAAAGTCCCTAACAATATGGAAGTTTCATCTTGAGCAAATCGTTCAACGAGTGGACCTACGGCGTCGCCACGTTTTTGAGTAATAATCTTGATTGGCAGCTCAGCGAGTACTTTCCGCAAATGAACATCCGCAGCTTCAACTCCGCGCCAAGAAGAAAAGAGTGCCAGGGTGCGCCCGCCCGCTGCGTCGATGAGTTCGCCAAGTTCGGTGAGCGCTTGAGAACTTGGACCATCGCGACCTGGTTCAGGTAAATGTTTGGGCAGATACAACATTCCTTGATTGGCGAAATCAAAAGGTGATCCAACATCAAGCATTTGTACATTTGCCGGATCGATGTCGCCTTCCTCTACTTCGGTATCTGTTTCATCGCCAACAACGAAACCGATATTGCGCGCCATCGCATCAAACCCTTTACCAACGGTAAGCGTTGCCGAAGTGGCAATAACTGGCGTCTTTGTTAGTAAATTTGCGCGAAGCACTGATGAGACACTCAGTGGTGCAAGATGCAGAGTGGAAAAAGTGGGCTCATACCAGAGCACCTGGCCCTTGCCGAGTTTGAGCAATTTCGCTGCGGTTGTCGAGACCTCATTGACAGCGCCCTTTACGCGAGCACGTTCGGCAATCGCATCGGAATCGACAATCTCTTCATCGGCTGCAATGGAATTAATAATCGCTTGCGCGCTCTCTCGCACTTTACGTATTGGTGCCTCTAGTCCGGAAGGAAGATCAATAAGCCGGCCTTGCAAACTTGTATCAAATCGAACACTCTGACCATGTTCATCCATCGCATCATCAAATGCATCCGCTGCCTTAGTGAAGGCATCAGAGAGTTTGCCCGGTAAATGTTTACGGGCCATTGCCGCCGCACGAGAAACACGGGGGCCCGTGAGTTCCTCGGTAACTGCCTGAGTAGTGCGATCCATGAATTCGTGGGCCTCATCCAAAATAACGGCGTCGCGCTCGGGCAGGATGGGATGTGATTCCACGATTTCAATGGCAAGCAAAGTGTGATTAGTGACGACCACATCAGCGAGCGCCGCCTTAGCCTTGGCCAGCGCTGCAAAACATTGGTGGCCATAAGCACAGACATCTGCTCCTACACATTCACGACCTGACAAGGAATTGGCAGCCCAAACACGTCGATCTACATCCGGTG
>CAILHY010000027.1 GCA_903834145.1 uncultured Actinomycetes bacterium | reverse complement strand
CCTGGCGGGTTGCCCGAGCGGCCAATGGGAGGGGACTGTAAATCCCCCGGCTCTGCCTTCGAAGGTTCAAATCCTTCACCCGCCACCAGTTAGCCCATAATTAGAACTTAGCGAGGATGCCTCCATCGGCAACAAGAGCTGATCCTGTAACAAATGTTGCTTTACGCGATAACCCAAATGTCACAACATCAGCCAATTCTTCAGGCTGGGCAATTCGTCCAATTGCGTTATCACTCATGATGAATCCGAGTTCTGAAAGTTCCTTGCCTTCTCGTTCGGCGTGCATGCGCAACATGGGAGTATCTGTTGCACCTGGGATCAAGGCAACGACGCGGATGCAATCCTTCGCATAATCCAGTGCCATTGTCTTGGTTAGCGCAAGGACACCTCCCTTTGCTGCTGCATATGGTGAGACACCGGTAGAAGTGGCAAATGCGTGTATCGACGAGACGTTGACAATTGCACCCCCGCCCGCCTTGCGAATCTGCGGCACGGTGTATTTGCTCATCAGGTAGAGACTCGTCAGATTGATTCGGATGATGCGCTCCCAATCTTCAAAGGAAGTCGATTCAACTGACATATTAAAAGCACCTATTGCCGCGTTATTAACTAAACCGCGAATGGATCGGCCACTCTTTGCGGTCATCGTGCAATATGCCTCGCATGCTTTCTCATCGGCAACATCGAGCTCTGATGCAAGGGTGTGCTTTCCTTCGGGATCTAGCTCCAAGAGTGATTGCTTGAGGTTCGCAATGTTTTTATCCGAGGCAAAGACAAAGTTGCCTTGCTCAAGCAGTGCTTTGACGGTAGCAAGTCCAATACCACCGGCTGCTCCCGTGACAATTACTGCATCTCCTGGGCTGATAAAAGCATGATTGCGCATTCAAGTGACCGCCTTGGTATGTAGCCGAAATATAACTTGATGTGAAGATATAGCCTTTCGAAGCGCAGTTCAATGGGTTATCGTGTGTTTCATATAGAAAGTAGGCGCGATGAAAGCCGTTGTCTGGCAGGGCGAAGATCGAGTAACTGTCGAAGATGTCGCTAACCCCGCTTCGCGACACAGTTTCGCAATCATTGATATTGCATTCGCTGGAATTTGTGGAACCGATCTTCATATCTGCGCTAATCATCATCCACGTGCCAAGCCCGGGTTAATTCTGGGGCACGAGATGGTCGGATGGATTGCAGAACGTGGCAAGGTGCTTCCCAAAGGTACTGCGGTGTTCATCAATCCACTTATCAGCTGTGGCTCTTGTCCGCCGTGCATCAAAGGACTAATCCATGTGTGTGAAGAATTAGGGCTTTACGGAATCGATCAACCAGGTGGATTGGCCGAGCAGGTGAGCGTTCCAGAATCCGCGCTGATTGAGATTCCGAATTCCCTTGACATGAAAACCGCAGCCCTGATCGAACCTCTTGCTGTAAATATTCGTGCACTCCATAGATCAGGAATGAAAGCTGGGGATCGAGTTCACATACTGGGCGCCGGACCAATTGGTCTCTTGATGGCGATGGTTGCCAAATATTTCGGTGCCGGTGCGATCACGATGTCAGAACCAAACGTTGCTCGTGTGCAAAGGGCAGCCAACTTAGGCTTCGAAATATATTCCGGGAAACCTGATCGACGTGCAGATGTGCTCTTTGATTGCACAGGGCATCCATCGGTTTCAGAAACAATCACACAGTGGACTGCCACGGGCGGCAAAATTATGGTGGTGGGCGTGTACCCAGGGGTGGTTGGATTTGATCTTCGCGACATAAATTTCCGCGAGATCGATGTTTTTAGCACCCGTGTCTACACAATTGCAGATATCAAAGAGTCCATCTCTGTACTCACCGAAGGAGCAATTGCCGGGGTTACAGCAATCATCAGCTCGGTTGTGCCACTTACGGCAGGCCCTGAGGCAATCGCACAATTGAAAACTGGGCATGAAATGAAGGTGCTTGTGCAAGGGCGTGAGGGCTAAACCACTTTCAGGGCGAACACAAGGTGGGTACTCTCCTGACATGCGCAAGAATCGAAGCGTTGCGTCACTAGGACTTCTTGTTGCAACGATTTTTGCCGTAAATGCTTTTTACGTACCTGCACGTGCAGACTCTCCCGTTTACATCGCACCAATTGCTCTCGCTCCTTGCGCTGTTACTGGAGCAGCGACAAATTGCATCGATTCCGTTGTGGTGATTTCTGATACTGGTAAAGAAACCCCTGCCACTGTCGCTGCTAGTGAACGGGGTTCGAAGAACTTTGCGGCTTGGGATGGTCGAAATACGAATAGCGCGGAACTTCCAGTTTCCAAATATGTGTGGACACTCCCAGGACTCAATCATCCCGATAGTGGGGAATTAACTTTTATTGATGTCCAAGTTGCAAGCGACACATGGGGTTCGATTCATGCAGGCCCTATGGGCTCTGATGAGCGAGGTATGGCGCCCGTGATGCGAGTACGGTTAACTCCCGCAGTCATTGATAAGCGATGTTTGGTGATCCAAGATTTGACCTCCGCCTATACAGAAGACTTGTTAATTAAGACTCCGGGTGCAATTACCCCTTCCAATATTCCTTTTCCGTGTGAGACTGATTTGAAAAATACAACGCTTCCACCTGAAAACGTTGGACAAGTGATGGTCTCTAACGCGACGACTTTCTTGCCTCGATCCTTAGATCCAGCAACACACGTTCGTATTATTTTCAAAGTGAACGATTTTGATCCCCTTGGTTGGATTGCACATTCGGGGCTCGGATCCAGCGCGAAGATCTCAACGACAGGAAAGAACTCAACAATTACTTTGGATTTGAAAGCGATCGATATAGCGAGTGGCCCGTTGGAATATTCGCCATCTAGCAATACTTACGTTGATGCAAATCTGGCTACCAGAGATACTTGGTCTATAGATGCCTTTGCACCACTGAACACTCTGCCCACATGCTTTTCTGGATCGCTGGCAATCTTTACAAATAGCCGCACTTTGGAGTTACCTGTATTTGATCCGGTCAGTAAAGCTGTTGAACTTTCCACGATGGCATCACACTTGAAATCCAATGGAGATCTCAATGTCGGTTTCTACCAAGCAAATATCGGAGATCAAGAGGCTAAATGTTTATGGCAAGTGAATTCTGCGAGCCTTTTAGCGGGGCAAGCCGTTATTTCGATTTCGGGAGATAACCCCACCGATAATCAAGTCGCTTCTTTATCAACTAAGTTAACTGGCCATATCTTGACAGTCGTTGGAGGTGGCTTTCACTACAGCGCAGCCAAGATTAAATTGACACTCAAACCGTCAGCTAAGACTGTCTCCAAAACGACCGTGAAGAAAGCACCAGCTAAGCCGGTGAAAAAATGAAACGAGTGGCAGTAGTTGTAATTATTTTCTTAGGATTCATTACCCCAACTGCCCAAGCGCGAACACTGGTACTTCCGCGCATACTCGATGTGTGCAAAGTCGCGGCTCAAGTTGATTGCATCGGTGGTGTCTATGCGATTAGTGACAACGGAGTTGAGACCAAAGCCACTGTAGTGAGCACCCCTACTGTGGGATTCACAATCATTGGAGATGGGTCAAAACTTAACGCGGTCGTCATTGCTTCTCCGCAACCACATTTTAAGATTCCGGGATTGGTGAATCCAGATGGGGGCAACGTCGTTGAAGTACGCGTATTCTTCGCCTCCGATCCATGGGTTTTCTTTGCACCTGGAATGCCATTGAGTAATAACCCGCCTGGATTAGTGGTCACGATGGCCCCCGTTAATTCCAAGACCGATAAATTGATTCCAAACCTGAAAACCAAGTGCACAGGGAATCAACAAAGTGGATGTGGGTTGTATGCACCTGCGTTGGGAACTCAGGTTCGAATTAAGATGGATCTACGACTTGAGCGGTGGAGTGCACGGAGTTATCAAATTTGGGGCTCAGATATAGATGTAACAGGAAGTGCAAATCCGGGATTTGCCTTGGTTTCTATCACTGCCCGACCAGCCAAGGGAGCAGTGCTGGACTTCACGCCAGGTGCTGGTGGATCAAGCTCTGCAAGGACTACAGCAACAGCGATCTCAACTTCATGGGGAGTGGCTGCTGATGTAAATACGTCTCCACAATGTCGAAGCGGATTTTCGGCAGTAGGTGGTAGTGAAGGCGGCTCGCGAAATGGCGGACAGTTACCACTGCGGGGCGTCCCGCGCTTTTCAAGTATGCATTTCCCCGAGATCACTGGGCTGGATGGTGCCATTTTGCCAAGCACTTTGGAGTTCATTATCGCGAGCAGTGAAATTAATTGCATGTGGCCGGATATACCAATGGCTGATCTTGTGAAGAATCTTCGACAAATCGTAAACATCGGTCAAACCACCACGGAGCGACCTATTCAGGTTGAATCGCTCGGCAACAGGCTTCATATTAAGTTAGACCGCACCAATTTACTTCCGTCAAGTATGGATGGCTTCGCTATTGGGCTTGCGGGAGATAGTGATACTTCTAAATGGAAATTACCTACTTACTCATAAACCCATTACAGGGCTGCGAACTATGAGTTATTCTTTATAAATGCTGATCAAGGTGGGCATGAAAAGTGGAGTACTTGTTTTAGCGTGCTCACTTATTGTGGCGCTCACTTTCATATCAACTGCCGCTGCAGCAATCACGTTGCCTAAGGGGTCGTGGTTGCCCTGCGATCAAGCGAACAGTAATTACTGCATTGAATCAGTTTCCGTCCAACATGTTGGTCAAAAAGCATTGCTCCTCAATTGGGTTGCTACAGGAACTTCTGTAGCTGGCGCAACTGCAACTGGCGGCGCAATTGCTGGAAAAGCCGTACCGGGAAGGTGGACATCGGACTCCTGGAGTTCTCAAGGTTTTAACTCATTAGGTTATGACGGCTTGTACATTGATTCAAAAGCCGCAAACGAATTTGTTCCATGGGTATATGTGATTGCCCAGCCAACACTTTCAACCAATGCAAGTGCAGCATTAGCAATGCAGGCTACTAATAGTTTGTATTCAACCAACTTGGACTCCGAGACATCTATAGACATCAAGTTGCGGACAGGTGACATGAGAGTTGGTGTGATCTTTGGCGTCGGAACAGACGTCACTACCGACGCGAAGTCAGCGAGCGGGTATTCGACGATGGATATTTCGGGTTATCCGGTGCTGGTGCCTATGGCAAAGAGTTCGAAGGATTGCCTCGACAACACAGGAATTGCGGTCGCTAAGAGTGTCCAATTCCAAAGTGTTGTTGTCCCTCAAAATGATTCATTTGGTTTTGGGGTAGAGGGCGCTTCCGGAAAGCTTTATATTGGCTCGAATGGAATTTGCAAACTATCAACGCCGATATGGGATCCAGAGAAGAAGATCTTTAGGTATTCAGCATCAGCTCCGCATTTTGCTCCGGATGGAAAGACTATTAATTCTGGGTTTTACCGCGCAGTTATTCCATATGCCGATGCTGCCCTTTATTGGGGTTTAACAAAACCCGAGGATGCAGCTACGGCGCTTATTGTTTCCATCACGACAGGTGCGGGAGGGTCTGTTGCCGCACTGAAGTCCGTTTCCGCCCGAAATGGATTAATTGTTATAGACGTCTCCGGTTTTGATTTTCCAGATCCCACACTTGATATTCGTTTGAATCCTGCTTACACAATGAGTTCCAGCACTTTAGGTCCGTTGGTTTCCACGCCTTCGCCCAAACCGACTCCCACGCCTGCTCCAAAGAAAGTGACGATTACCTGCAAAAAAGGGGTAGTTACGAAGAAGATCACTGCGGTTAAACCCGTTTGCCCAAGCGGATACAAATTAACCAAGTAGCCCAATATTTCTGGGCAAGCATCTATACCCTCTTGGCGTGCGGTATTACAATATATTCGCCAAAGTGGCTAGTAATCAATTGGCTGGGAGCAGTTCATGCGTAAATTTCTCATCACTGGAGGAAGTGCTTTTGCACTCGTAGCAGGTCTTTTGGTCGCAACGCCAGCGACTTCAAGTGCAGCAACCTTGAGAGTCCCAAAGACTGCCTTCCCGGCATGCGCACAGATCAATGGAATCTATTGCGTTGAATCCGTGGTGATCACTACCGCACAAGGCAAAACCGTTCCGCTGATGTGGGTTCCGAATGGTAACGCCGTACCAGCGGCACCTGCCAATGCAGGAATTTCTTTTGCGCCCATTGCTCAGGTCAACAAGAACAACGTCGTTACTAATGCGAACTGGTGGACAAATCAATACCAGCGCGACGTTCTGACTTCCGGCACTGCAGTATTTATGGATGTTTCAACTTTAATTAATGGACCGAAATTTCCAGATGAAGGCGCGATTTATGACTCCACGGCTAAGACCTTTGACATAACAAAGACTTCTGATTTCTTCTCTAACGTCATTGGATGTTGGGATGCGAGCACTAAAACAACATCCCAGAAGGCTTGGGCCGATTGCTATAAAGGCGCAATGGTTGTTATCAAAGACGGCAAAGTCCAATTTGAATTTGATTACGCAACTGCTGCCCAAGCAGCCTCAACCGTGGCGACCTACACAGCTTCTAAGTTCGTCGATCTAAAAGATATGACAAATATGCAGCAGATGCCCGCTATCGGCGCAAAGTATGATGCAACCGCTAAGACTTTCGATAAAGTACTTCCGCTTGTGACTCCTATCTGGGTAACGAACAATGCGTTGATTAACGGATGGGATGTTGCAGGAACGGTAAGTACGCAACCAACAGTCGTCGCGACTACAGCGTCTAGTACAGATACAGCCACCGCAACGGTTGCGCCATCTACATCGTCTACCGATACGGCAACTGCAACTACAGGTGTGGTTGCCGCCCCATTGGCTCCAGATGCAACGACTGCGGTTTCTCCTCCAGCAGAAGCTGGACGTGCATTGGCAGGTCGCTGGACAATTCCAAACTGGAACACCCTCAACCTTGGAAATCTTGGTTATGACGGATTATTTGTTGACGCCAAAGCCGCAAACGAGTTCACGAACACTCTATTCATCGATGTAGTTCCTACTTTGACCGATAGTGCAAATAAAGTGAATCTCGCTTCCCAACCTGGAAGCAAGGGTTACGCAGTAAATCTAGATTCAGACATCGTTATTAAAGTAACTGTTCGCACAGGTGATATGAAAACCGGCGTCACGGTTGCTGTTGGAGTAGATACAACGATAACGACTGTGGATCAAGGTGATTACACGCAACTTACCGTTGAAGGTACAGCTGTCACGGTTCCGCTTGCGGCGAAGCCAGCGACCGATTGCACCGGCGAGTCAGGAATTGCAAAGGCGAATGTTCGCCAATTCCAAACTCTGATAATTCCGCAAAATGACCAAACTGGCTTCGGAATCGATGGAGTAACGGGCAACCTATACGTTGGTACAAATGGCGTTTGTTCTCTTTCGACTCCTGTTTGGGATCAAGCAAACAAGGCATTTACCTGGGATGCATCGGCTCCACACTTTGCAGCTGATGGAACAACTGTCAATCAAGGTTTCTACAAAGCCGTGATCCCATTTAAAGACGCAGCGCTATTGTGGGGACTTACCAATCCTGCAGATGCAGCAACTGCTCTGAAAGTTAGTGTCTCAACGGAAGCGGGTGGTTCATCTGCCGCAATTAGTGTTGTCTCAGCCAAGAACAACAACATCATTATTGATATTTCCGGATTCACCTTCTCAAAGCCGCGATTGAAGATCACAATCCAAAAGGGCTACAAGCCATCAAAGAAGAAGATCTCGACCTTGGCAGCACCAAAACTTACGCAGGTATGTGCGCTAGGTGCCACGACCAAGAAGGTCACCGGGACCAAACCTGTATGCCCTAAGGGATATAAGAAGGTAGGCGTGGCTCACTAAAGAGCCTTCTCGAAAATCAGAGAATATTTACGAATGAGGAGAGCATTCTTCGCGGTTTTTGTGTTGGTTGGCCTGGTGTTGAGTCCTTTAACACCAGGCTCCCTCGCGATTGCCGACCCCGTGGTCGATCCGAACGAAGTATTTATCGCACCCAATGATCCCCAGCCAGGGATCCAGGGAGTGCTTTTTAGCGACAATCGCTCGGGCGAATCAGGATCCTGGTTGGTAGATAACTCAAAGAGAAATCTCAACGTCGACCCGACGTGCAAGAGTACAGAGGATGCGAACTGTAATTTCTCCAGTTACCAATTTGTAGCTACTTTGCAACAATGTTCGGCGATCGATGCAGTGAACTGTATTCAGGAATTTGGATCAGTGGATGCTTCAGGAAATAGAACTCCCGCAACTTTTGCACAATATTTTCCCAAAATTGCCCAAAACCAATATGTTGGCAACTCAGCCTGGCACTTACCTTCTGGTGGTGGGGGCAGTTTGTATTCAGTCCCAGCAGCGAAACACGCAGGCGGTGACAATTACGAACTTCAAGTTGTCATGAATGGTGGTGGGAGTTCGCAGGGAGGTGCGGGAACTACTGGACTTTCGCAGTTTGGTATCAAAGTTACGCCCGTTCAGGTGCAAACGATGCCTCCTATGCAAAATTACCCTAACTGGGGTTGGGCAAATGTTAAGAATACGGATGGAACTTATACATGGGGTCTTCAAGGGCCAGGCGCTGACGGCATTCACTATTGCGTTGCTGTAGAACCTTCCACCAGTTCATGCGCTCAGAGATTCGGATTTCCTAAAGAATCTCGTTTCTATGTTCGCCTAAAGTTGAATTTAACTCCAGCTGGTTGGCTACATGGTCGCCTCACGAATCCGCAGATGTCGATAACAACAGCTGGCGACTCGACGATTCTTGATGTTGAAGGTGGCACTGTAGCTGTACCCGTTTTGTATGTAGCCGCGAAGTGGGTTGATTTACCAGCTTGGATAACTTCTCAATACGGGGTAACAAACGGACTTTACAAAGGCAACGGGGGCGGATTTTCTCGCATCCTACAATGGCCTCAATCGGATCCAACTACTAGGAATATGTTTAGTTTGCCACTGGCTTCGGGCGCAAGCGGGATAGAAGAAATGAAGTTATGGCTGCCTTATGTCAACGATAAAGCGACTTCTGTGCCAAGTTCGTGGTCGGTTCGAAGTTTGGATTCGTCTGAAACCTTAGGTTCAAATAAATGTTTTACGGACAATACAAAAGTCACAGGAATTGTCACTACTAATTCAACGGAATATTCAGATGGGCCTCCCACTTACAATCAGGTATCGGGAGCACTTGATTATCAGGTAGCGGCACCGCACTTGACCGCTACTAATGAAGTATTCAAAGGTTCTTACGATCTTCTCATGCGCTCGGAAGTGGTTCGATGCGTGTACGGCTTCTCGAAGGCACCTATAAGAGCCTCAATTTCTGTTTTAAGTGCCGATGGAAGCCCGGAAGTAGCGACTACATCGATTTCCGAACAAAACGGTTGGATGCACCTGAGTGCAAATGGGTTTGAATTCTCTGCCCCAACGGTGATGGCAAAATTGACTCAGGAGGCTCCAATAGCAGTTACTCCCGTGCCTACTCCAACGGAGAAGCCCATAGCGATTACAAATCCTGTGTTGCCACCGATCATGATTGATCCGACAAAAATCAAATCCGTTACGATAAAACTATCTGGGCATTTAGTTCTTCTTGTGAAGAATCCCTCGGCCTGGAAGGCAAATCTCGCGGCCAATGCAGTTGTCAGGTTTGAGAAGGGCGGAAGCAAAGGGACGTACGTCGCTAATCCAGGATTTACGCCAGTCACAATTGGCACTTCATCCGTAATTCTTAGCAATGGAGCTAAGAGTTTCTTGCTGAGAATTACAGTTACGAAATAGAAGATTCGTTAGGCTCTCATTCTGATTCATCGGCCGAATTAACGTGCTCTAGACTTCGAGAGTGAACTCTGGAGCCTCCAGCAAGGCCGAACACTGGGATGTAGGACCTGTTGCAATATTGATCGCTGGGCTGATGTTCATGGAGAGCTTGGATGCCAGCGTTATTCCTACCGCGGCCCCGACTATTGCTCGTGCCTTTCATGTGACTTCTTCTCAAATGGGTATCTGCATGACGGCGTACTTAGCGACTGTTCTTGTGTTGATTCCTGTCAGTGCGTGGTTAGTTGAAAAATGGGGAGTCAGACCAGTTCTCTTTAGCGCCATTGTTCTCTTTACTACCGCGTCGGTTCTGTGTGCGGTCAGTACGAGTTTGCCCGAATTAACGCTTATGCGCGTCCTGCAAGGTGCAGGTGGAGCGATGATGGTGCCCGTTGGACGGTTCATTGTCTTGAGGTCTACCGACAAGGCAAACATCATTCGAGCGATTTCTTATCTAACGTGGCCCGCACTCTTTGCACCGGTGATTGCGCCAGCCCTCAGCGGTTATCTCATTACTTACGCGTCATGGCCGTGGATATTCCTTATCAACATGCCTTTAGGAATTGTGGCGCTAGTGATTGCATTTCGAATCATCCCCGCTGGGGATCATGGGAACGCTGGCAAACTGGACTGGGTTGGTTTCTACGGAACCGTTCTCTCTCTAGGTGCTCTCGTTATTGGAGCGGCTGAACTTGGAAAGCCACATGCTTCCTCGATTGTTACTTTCATTTTGCTGGTGGTTGCTGTTGGAGCCGGAGTTCCTACAGTCAGACATATGTTGCGCGTGCAATCGCCACTTGTGGGACTTGGGGCGTTAAGTATTCGAACCTTTCGTTCAGCAAGTGCGGGTGGCGGGCTCTTTCGTATCGCCGTCAATGCTGTTCCCTTTTTATTACCGCTTCTTTTCCAAGATAAATTTGGCTGGAGTCCGGCCAGAACTGGAACCATTGTTCTCTTTCTTTTCCTGGGCAATGTTGGATTTAAGCCCTTAACTACACCGATATTGAAGCGATTCAGGTTTCGATCAGTCCTAATTATTTCGGGAATCATTTCTGCTCTTTCAATCGTTGCGCTAGTTGCGATGCGTTCAACGACTTCCGTTGTTGTAATAGCGGGGGTGCTTATTGTTAGTGGCTCTTTTAGGTCGCTGGGCTACACCTGTTACAACACGATCACATTTGCAGATATCGAACAACCAATGATGCGAGAGGCAAATAGCTTGGCAAACATGATCCAACAGTTAACGAATGTATTTGCTGTGGTGTGTGCAGTTATTTCGATGAAAGTCGGAGCATCATTGCTAGGAAGTTCGCAGCAATTTTCCTTCGCTTTCTGGGTTGTGATTGCATTTATGCTCCTGGCAGTCGTTGGCGCAGTGCGATTGCCACGTACTGCAGGGGACTCTATTCGCTGATAGTTGCTACTGCCTCAATCATTAAGTCCCAAAATGCTGGCACATCTACTCCGATAGCAACATATGCATTATTAGGTGCATCCGTTACTCGATGAAGGTCAATTACTGTTGCTCCGCGCGTATGAGTGCCGTCTTTTTCAATAGCGACAGGTACATGAGCGAAAGTGAAGAGTTCTGGATGCGAGACCATGAGCACGGCTATCGGGTCATGTAGAGGTGGTTGTGGCATCCCGAATGTTGTGTCGTATGCATGAGCAAAAAATCGCATCAGTGGAACGATGGTACGCGAAAGGTGCGAATCGATATTTTCTAATCGTGTGAAGATTTCGGGAGTAATCAGAACCTGGTGCGTGATGTTGAGGCCGCACAAGTAGATATCGAGTCCGCTTGTAAAAACAATGTCGGCAGCCTCTGGATCAAACCAGATGTTGAATTCGGCCAAGGGACGCCAGTTACCACGCTCTGTCCCACCGCCCATAATGCTGATGCTCCGAATCCGTGAATGAAGTTCAGGGTGAGTTCTCAGAAGTTGTGCAACATTGGTGAGTGGGCCAGTGGCAATAATCGTGACGGGTACAGGTGACTCAGTAATGATCTGCGCCATCAGTTGGACGGCGCTGAACTTGGACAATGCAATCGTGCTTTCTGGAAGGGCGACTCCATCCAGAGCGCTCTCTCCATGAATTTCGGTCGCCGCATGTGATTGCCCGATCAGAGGATGCGTTGCACCTTGGGCGATTGGAATATTTGTCAGGCCCGCCAAAGTGCAAAACTTGAGCGCATTTTGGGTGACTTTATCGATAGGACCATTGCCCGAGACCGTCGTGATTGCTGCGAGATTAAGTCGCTCGCTGGCAGCGGCCAGAAGAATCGCCATGACGTCATCGTGGCCTGGATCGCAATCAAGAATTACCGGAATGGGGTTTTGGCTCATTTGCCAACGCTATCTGAAGTCACGGCATAATGAGCAATCTAGGAAAGAGAGATCTCAATGCATGGTGTGGCCTTATTTATTGCTGTCTTTCTTGCATGCGCGGTGGAGGCGGTCGAGGCAACAACAATTGTTTTAGCAGCAGGAACTGCCCGTGATTGGCGATCTGCATTATTGGGAACCGGCAGCGGACTAGCTACTTTGGCGGTAATTATTGGTGGGTTTGGACCAGCGCTCTCAAAGTTACCGATTGGTGGGCTTCGGTTATTCGTTGGTGGACTCTTGCTTGTTTTTGGTTTGCAATGGGTGCGCAAAGCGATTTTACGTAGCAGCGGTTATAAAGCGTTACATGATGAAGATGCGATCTTTCAAGAGGAATTAGCGCAGGCGCGTAAAGCAAAGAGTGGAAAACGCCTGGGAGTGCATGATTGGTATGCCTTCACACTCTCATTCAAGGGAGTATTGCTTGAGGGACTTGAGGTTGCCTTTATCGTCTTAACTTTCGGAACAATCCAACATCAAATTGGTCTGGCTTCACTTGCTGCCCTTGCCGCCGTAATCATTGTGGTGATCGCGGGATTTGCTCTGCGTAAACCGTTGGCGCGAGTTCCTGAAAACACCATGAAATTTATCGTCGGAATTATGTTGACTTCATTTGGAATCTTCTGGGGAGCCGAAGGAGCAGGGGCGAAGTGGCCAGGTAAAGATGCCTCGCTACCTGCAATCATCGCTTTTATGGCGCTTGTTTCTTGGATTTTGGTTGCGCTATTGCGGCGTCGTCATGCGGCTCGCGCTCTGGTGCTAGCTCAAGCGCATGTTGTTGAAGTGACTCTTGCTGATGAAATCGAAGAAGATGAAACCGAAATTCTGCAGAGCAAAACTTTTAGGACGAGCCTCAAAGCGTTCGGCGACTTCTGGTTTGACTTTCTTATTGGTGATGATTGGCGGGGCACGGTAGGAATCCTGCTCGCATTTATCGCAACGGCCATGGTCAATCATTCAGGCGCAGTGAGCTGGTGGATTCTTCCCGTGGCTGTTAGCGCTCTCCTACCAATGAACTTGATGAGAGTGACCCGCTAATAGTTTTGTAGCTACTGTACGTCCCAGGTATCGCCACTAGTGAGTAGAGAATTTAGGTCCCCCGCGCCTTGTGCAGCAATGATGTCGGCAACTTGGTTATTGACCATGGAGCCGTATCCATCGCGCTGAACATCGCGGAAAATACCCACAGGTACATGGCTGAGTTCCGATGATGAAAGACGCGAGAGTGCGAAGGCGTATGAAGGATCAGCGTTATGAGCATCGTGAATCACGAGATCACTTTCGCTGACGCTACCGAGTTCAACAACTTTGAGCGATGCTCCATCGTGAACCAATCCGTGGGTTTCAGATTTGATTGCCTGCCCATGAACCATCTGCAAGAGTGCAGCGCCCTTGGTGTCGCCATCTTTGACGATATCGAAGGCGCCATCATTAAAGATGGGGCAGTTCTGGAAGATTTCAATCAAAGCCGATCCCTTATGGGCGGTAGCAGCACGCAAAACTTCTGTGAAATGTTTGCGATCGCTGTCCACGGTCCGGGCAACAAATGTTGCTTCAGCGCCGATTGCCAAGGAGATTGGATTGAAAGGAGTGTCTAGTGAACCCAGAGGGGTCGACTTGGTGACCTTTCCTTGCTCGCTCGTCGGTGAGTATTGCCCCTTCGTTAAACCGTAGATACGGTTATTGAAGAGCAAAATCTTGAGTTCGATATTGCGGCGCAATGAATGGATCAAGTGGTTTCCACCGATAGAAAGTGAATCGCCATCTCCAGTAATAACGAAGACCGTTAAATCAGGTCGTGAAATCGCTAGACCTGTTGCAATCGTTGGGGCACGACCGTGGATCGAGTGCATGCCGAAAGTCTCTAAGTAGTAAGGGAATCTGGAGGAGCACCCAATACCCGAAACGAAAACGATGTTTTCACGAGGAACGCCAAGTTCAGGAAGGAAGGATTGCATCGTGGAGAGGATCGAATAGTCACCACAACCAGGACACCATTTCACTTCTTGATCAGAGGTGAAGTCCTTCTTGGTCAGAGCTAGATCAGGCATGCAACACCGCCATCGTTGAGTCAATGAGTTCTTGAGTTGTGAATGGAAGACCCCGTACTTGATTGCAAGGAATAACATCCTTGAGGAACTGATTGCGCAAAAGCATTGCCAGTTGTCCTAGGTTCATTTCAGGTACCAAAACCTTTGGATACTTCTCAAGGATCGCACCTAAGTTCTTTGGGAATGGATTGATGTAGCGCAGGTGAGCCTGTGCAACCTTTTCTCCACTCTCGCGAAGTGCTTCGATTGCAGAGGCGATTGGTCCAAATGTTGAACCCCACCCAAGTATCAAAACATCTGCGTCGCCCGTAGGATCATCGACGATTAAATCAGGAACTTCGATACCTGCAACCTTGGCAGCACGCGCACGAACCATGAGGTCGTGGTTTGCTGGCTCGTAAGAAATGGCGCCTGTCTTATCTGCCTTTTCTAGACCACCAATGCGATGTTCAATTCCCTTGGTACCAGGAATTGCCCACGGCCGGGCAAGTGTCTTTGGATCGCGAAGATATGGCATGAAATTCTCTTGGGTTTTCGCGAATTCCACGTGCAGGTCAGGAAGTGAATCCACAGATGGGATCTTCCATGGCTCTGATCCGTTAGCGATGTAACCATCAGACATAATGAATACCGGAACACGGTACGTCGTTGCAATACGCGCAGCTTCTAGCGCAATGTCAAAGCAATCGCTGGCATGTGACGGTGCAAGAACGGCAACAGGAGATTCACCATTTCGTCCATACATTGCCTGCAGTAGATCGGATTGTTCGGTCTTTGTTGGGAGCCCCGTTGATGGACCACCACGTTGAACATCGATGATGATCAGTGGTAACTCCAGCATGACTCCCAGACCAATCATTTCGCTCTTTAACGCAACTCCGGGACCTGATGTTGTTGTGATTCCGAGAGCGCCACCATAAGAAGCACCTAGGGCAGATCCAACAGCAGCAATCTCATCCTCAGCCTGGAAAGTAATGACGCCAAACTTCTTATGTTTTGAAAGTTCATGCAAGATATCTGATGCAGGAGTGATGGGGTAGGAGCCAAGAAATAATTTAAGGCCACTGCGCTGTGAAGCGGCAATGAGCCCATATGCCATCGCAGTGTTGCCGCTGATGTTGCGATATTTACCCGCAGGCATGTGAGCTTTTGCGATTTCATAAGAAACTGCGAAGTCCTCGGTTGTTTCTCCGTAATTCCAACCAGTCTTATAGGCAAGCAAGTTGGCTGCCAAAATTTCTGGCTTCTTTCCAAATTTAGCCTTTAAGAAATTTTCAGTGGACTCTGTTGGACGGTGATACATCCATGTGAGAAGTCCAAGCGCGAACATGTTCTTAGAGCGCTCAGCCTCTTTGCGGGTTAATGAAAGCTCAGAAAGTGCCGCCACCGTTAATGAAGTCAGCCCTACCGCGTGCACCTTGTAACTATCAAGGGAGCCATCTTCTAGAGGATTTGTCTCGTATCCAACCTTAGAAAGATTGCGCGTGGTGAATTCATCTTTATCCACGATGATGGTCGCGCCGCGACGAACCTCTTTAATGTTCGCCTTAAGTGCTGCCGGGTTCATGGCAACTAATACGTCCGGTGCATCGCCAGGTGTTTGAACATGGTGATCAGCGAAGTGAAGTTGGAATGAGGAGACGCCAGGGATGGTTCCCTGAGGTGCACGAATTTCCGCAGGGTAATTTGGGAGTGTAGAAAGATCATTACCCAGACTTGCGGTGTCCATCGTGAAGCGATCACCGGTGAGTTGCATTCCATCACCACTGTCGCCAGCGAATCGAATTGTTACCTGGTCAAGCGATACAACGGGCTTGGTCACGTGGTTTATCTTGCTCAATTTGACGCTAAATGGCTAGTCAGTGAGGGCATTTCTTGGATGACTTTCATCTCAGGGCGAGCACTCCGACCATTCCGAGCGTGTGAATTCCTCTCAGGAAATCCTTGACTTTTCCATGAGAGTAGCCTGTTGCAATGACTTCACTGGGCGGGTTGAGTTCAGCGCAAGCATCAGAACGACTCAAGGCAAATGGCCCGAACTCCATAGAAGCGAAAGCGGTGCATTCAGCTTTTCGCCTTTTTATTAAGCAATTTCAGAGCCCCATCATCCTGATTCTCTTCGCCGCAACGATTATTTCGATGATCGCGGGGGACATCACTGATGGTGCAATCATTTTGGCAATCATTATTCCCAGCGGAGCTCTCGGATATTGGCAAGAACATCGAGCCGGGCAAACGATGGCCACCTTAATGAGCCGGGTGCAAGTTCATGTTGAAGTTGTGCGAGATGGGATTGAAATCGCGATACCTATTGCTGAAGTCGTTGTTGGTGATTTGGTGGTGTTACGAGTGGGAGACCTCATACCTGCTGATATGAACATCACTCAAGCGCAGGCCCTGATGGTGGATGAATCAGCCATGACGGGAGAGTCTTTTCCGCGCGAGAAAGTTGCTGGCGAACCAGATGCGACTAAACCAATTTCCCAAAGATCCACTGAATTGTTTTACGGCACGCATGTAGTCAGTGGGGTCGGTGAAGGGCATGTCGTAAAGACCGGGAAAGAAACTCAATTTGGATCCTTATCGAAAGAAGTCGATAGTAAAAATGTAACCACGGGATTCGAGCGGGGAACCACTGCATTTGGAATGCTCCTGTTGCATGCCATGCTTGTATTGGTTTCGGTACTCTTTATTGTCAATATGTTTTTGCATCGCCCCTTAATCGAGTCATTGCTATTTTCGCTCGCTCTGGCGGTAGGACTCACGCCTCAACTCTTGCCTGTCATCATCTCTGTCTCCCTCGCCGCTGGAGCGCGCCGCATGGCCGATAAACAAGTCCTGGTAAAGCGTCTTGATGCGATTGAAGATTTCGGCGTTATGTCAATTCTTTGCACAGACAAAACAGGCACAATTACTGCAGGAGTTGTGAATTTAGATTCAGCCATTAATTGCCACGGTGATTCAAGCGATAACGTGCTTCGCCTGGCATATCTCAATGCAAGTTTGCAAAAAGGTTTCACTAATCCTCTCGATGCAGCAATTATTGCTTCAGTGGGTAAGAGATTTGAGAGCATCCCAGTACTTGGGGAAGCCGCGTATGATTTTCAACGCCGTCGATTAAGCGTGCTGGTCGCTGATCCAGATCCGGTAATGATCACGAAAGGATCATTTGAAAAGGTAATAGAAGTTTGCGAAAACGCCAGAGGACAAGAGGAACTCCTACCTATTGCCGATGTTGCGGATTCTTTGACTGAAAAGTTTCGAGAACTCAGTGCCCTAGGTAATCGTGTCCTGGCAATTGCCACGCGAACGCTTCCAGGAAGTACCTCGATAACTGCCGCAGATGAATGCAAAATGACCTTTGAAGGACTCCTTGTTTTTCTGGATCCTCCAAAGAGTGATGCACGTGAGGCGATATTGGAACTGGCTGGTTTAGGAATCGATCTCTATCTGATTACAGGAGATAACCCACTTGCGGCAAAGTCGATCTCCAAACAAGTAGGTCTAAATGCCGAGGTAATTCTTACAGGCAATGACATTGCCGCCCTGAGTGATGATGAGTTAGCACTGAAAGCTAAAGGCTGCAGAGTCTTTGCTGAAGTAGATCCACTTCAGAAAGAACGAATTGTCCGTGCCTTGCGAGCAAGTGGTGCCACCGTTGGATATTTCGGAGATGGAATCAATGATGCTGCTGCATTGCACGCAGCCGATGTCGGCATTTCGGTGAACACTGCAGTAGATGTGGCAAAAAGTGCTGCATCCATAGTGCTGCTCGATAAAGACCTCAGGGTCGTTGCCGAAGGAATTCGTTTGGGCAGACGCACTTTTGTAAACACGATGAAGTACGTTCGAGTTGGAGTAAGTGCTGCTTTCGGAAACGTTGTTTCAATGGCGATCGCCGATGTGTTCTTGCCATACTTGCCGCTCCTGCCTATGCAGATTCTTCTCCTGAATTTCATGACGGATTTCCCTGCACTTGCTATTTCTGGTGACTTGGTCGATCCAGAGAACGTAGCTAGCCCTAGAGCTTGGGATATAAAGGCAATTAGAAAGTTTATGATTTCATTTGGTTTGTTGAGTTCCGCTTTTGACATACTCACTTTTCTGGTTTTGAAACTAGGTTTCAACGCAGATGCAACACTCTTCAGAAGCGGGTGGTTTGTGGAATCAACCCTGACCGAACTTTCAGTAATGATGGTCCTTCGCACAAACAGACGTTTCTGGAGAAGTAAGCCGGGTAAAGGACTATTTTGGGCGAGTGCGATTTTGGCAGTCCTGGCCATAGGTATTCCGTATTCGCCCATTCATTCACTGATCGGACTTTCACCACTGCCTTTGAAACTTCTGGTGGTTCTATTTGGCTTAATAGGGGTCTACATTTTTCTTAATGAAGCAGCAAAGAAATACTGGATGCCATGAAAAAGGTGAAGTGACGTTATGTTGATCCTCAACCCGAACCCATGTTTCTCCCGAACCCTTCATATGGGGCATTTTGAACGGGGCGCAGTAATGAGGACGCCCTCGGCGGAAGTGCGTGCTGGCGGCAAGGGCATTGATTCAGCTCGGGTAGCACACAGCTTAAAGCGCAAGGCCCCACTCATCGTGTTAGTGGGAGATCGTGATGCTGATACATATTGCCGACTGCTCTTTGACGAGAAAGCCGATTTTCGCTACACCACTTACGTTGGGAGTATTCGAGTCGCGACTATGTACTTAGAAGAGGGCACGGCGGTAAACACCGTAGTCAATGAAGAAGGACCAACAATTACCGAAGAAGACTGGAAGAAGTATCTGGCTGAAATTGAACGAGAAATCATGCCTGGTGAAATCGTCGCCTGTATGGGCAGTTTTCCACATGGTGTTACGCAAGAGTCAGTTACTGCCTTAGTTAATCTCGTTCACGAAAAAGGAAGCCTCTTGCTTATGGATACCGCCCCTCACTTTTTATCCTTTGGTCTCTTTGCTGGAGTAGACATTGTTTCCCCCAATTTGGATGAAGCCGAAGCGGTGATCAGTGCTGGCTCGGAAGATTTCTTCACCGGAGATATTCGCGATGGAATCGCACGCGCTAAGAGCGCTGCGCTTAAGCTCTGCGAAATGGGAGTCAAAGTTGCACTTGTACATGCGGGCGAATTGGGTACTGCCATTGCCCACCAAGGCCGAGTCGATTTTGTTCCGAGCTTTCCCGTGAACGTAGTAAGCGCTGTCGGTGCGGGAGATTCACTGGCTGCAGGTTTTGTTCTCAAGAGTGAAGAGCAAGGAGTCGTCACCAAAGTTTCTGACATTGATTGGAAACTCTCACTTATGTATGGCACAGCAACTGCTTCAGCGGCATGTGAAAAGGGACGAGCGGGAGATGTGGATGCTTCACGTGTAGCAGAAATATTTGAGAAGATAAGGGCTAATTAGTGATCTTGCCCAGTCGGTGATGGGTCTTTTTAAGCACCGTGTAAAGACCTCGGTATTCTTGATAAAGATCGGCATAAATCTTCGCATCAGGTCCATCAGGAAGGAACGTGTCAGCGACTTTCGTCTGATCACCCGCCTCTCTTAGCGAAATTTCTCCCAAGCAAATTCTTGCCCACGAAGCAGCGCCTTTGAGTTGTGCATCTCGTGGATTAGCAGGACGTTCCACCGGTCGATTGAGTGCGTAAGCATGCATTTGGCACCACAAATCTGATTGCGCGCCACCGCCGATAATGCGAACCGTTGCGGGCTTGCGACCCAGGAATTTTTCGTAAGAATCAAAGAGCCAACGAGAATTAAAAGCCACGCCTTCCATTACGGCCCGAATCATCATGGATTCATCGGTCCGAAGTGACATATTTAAGAATGAAGCGCGGACTTTCTTGTCATCGATCGGGCTTCGCTCACCATTAAGCCAAGGAGTAAAGATCACACCTTCACTGCCAGCAGGGGCAGTCTGTGCCCTTGCGAGGGCACCTTCATATCCTTCGCCAGTGAATACATTTTCTATTAACCAACGAAGGGCCGAACCACCTGTTTCGTGGTTATTGGCAACGACTGGATAGTTCTTATCGAGACCCGGAACGCTTGCGATGGAATGCAAAATGTCGGTCTTCTTAAAGGGAACTCGAGCGCCAATCCAAGCCGTTGTTGAAATCGTTACATGGGTATCAAAAGGTTCTACGGCGCCGCTGCCGATAACTGCAGAATGCAAATCAGGAATACCACAAATGACCGGAACGTTTGTGGGAACTCCCAAAGATTCTGCAACATCGGGAAGAATTGTTCCAAGGATTGATCCAGTGGAGAGCAATGGAGGTAATTTAGCCGGATCACGGTGAGCTTTTCTCACAAGTCCAGCGTCATATTGCATAGGTTTACCTATGCGATTATCCGTGATCCAACTAAGAATCATGGATGCAGGAGTTGCTCCGGCTTTTCCCGTAAAACGCATGCCGAGATAGTCGATAGGTTCCAGCAAGAATGAGGCGCGATCGTGCGTTGCTTTCATTTCGCGTTGCAACACCATGGAATGACCGGTCGGATCCGCTCCGCTGGGAGTTGGGCCGCCACCTGTTTTTCGTATCCAAGGAATTACGCGATGAGGCGCAAATCCTTGATAACTAATAGGACCACCAATGATTTCGCGCATATATCTTTCACCGCGGGTGTCCGACCAGAGAAGTACTTCGCCAACGGGAATTCCTTTGGAATCCACGGGGACCGTAGAGCCCCATTGCCCTGTAATAGCAACTGCATGCATATCTTGAGGGTTCACATTGCTAGTAACAATTGCCTCGCGTGCACCTTGAAGCGTTTCTTTCCACCATTCATTTGCATCTTGGGTAGCGGTGCCATCCAGCCCGATTTTTACACTGACAGCACGAACACTCACAGCAAGGAGTTGATCATGTAGGTCAACGACAGCAACCTTGGGTCCACCATTACCTAAATCAATTGCAAGAATCCAGCGCCCCATATGGAGATTATTCCGTAGGAGCTAACTCGTGCATAGCGTCTAGATATCCACTCATAACAAAGGAAAGCGTTGCGTTGCCCTTTGGAGTACCACCGAACCCATACATGGCACCACTTTGCGCAGTTGCTCCTAAATTCTCTTTTGCATATGCGACGGAGGCTTTGAGATCTTCGATATATTTTTCGATCACACCAGGACCGGTATTTGGGCGTGTAATGCAAAAGTGGAGCCCAGGTGGCATTTGCAGGGCATTCATCCGCCATCCGCGTCGCTTGAGTTCGTCGTTAATTAGGTAGACATCAAGTTGTGGTGATGTGAATGCGACAAGGAATGTTGGATCGCCCACTACTTCCAGTTCAGGGATTTCGCTCTTTATTGCCATAACAATTTTCTGCGCCGCAGCGTAAATCTCCTTAGCCGCATCGCGGTAGCCCTGCTTGCCCATGAGCAGCATTGAGGCCCACGAGGATGCAATTAGCCCTCCGCTTCGCGAACCTGCAAAACCTGGAGAAAGGTATAGCCCGCCTGGCCAATCTGGATAAGTGAAATATTGATAGGAGCGCAAAGTTTTTGTGAGATAGAGAAGCGTAGATGTTCCTTTGAGAGCGTAAGCATATTTATGTGTATCTGCGCTGATGCTTGTTACTCCGGGAACCCGGAAATCCCACGGAGTTACGGCAATTCCGTTTGCTTCAATCCACGGCAAGATGAATCCTCCGAGACATCCGTCGACGTGTAAACCAATTCCATGCTTGAGCGCCAATTGCCCGAGTTCTGGAATCGGATCGATCAATCCATGTGCATAGTTCCCGGCAGAACCCACGATTGCAATCGTGTTCGCATCGATCATTGATTCCATTTTTGCAACATCAACGAGGTGATCACTTCCTAAAGGTGCGTGGCGCATTTCAATGCCTAGCCAGTGGGCACCCTTATCAAGGGCAACGTGTGCAGTTGCGGGAATAACAACATTGGGTTGCGTGACACCGCGCTCGCGAGCGGCTTGCTCACGATATGTGAAAAGTGCAGTGATAAGACTTTCGCTTCCGCCACTTGTTATTACACCGCATGCATCACTATCGGGTGTGCAACCGTGCAACATATCTAAAGCCATGGCGATTATTTCGCCCTCAAACTTTGTCGCGGATGGATACATATCTCGTTGGAGAACATTTACATGCGCAAATTCTTCAAAAACCTCGGTGAGCAGATGATAGTGATCGTGATCCCCGCTGTAGAGGGAACCAGATACGCGACCTGTATCCCCGACTGCGTCTTCGCGAGTTGCAAAGTTGCGAACCTCCGCGATGACTTCCTCAGGGGATCGCCCATTATCGGGAATTGTCGAGTAGGTATGTGTGGAATTTCGATAGGGGTACAACTCATCCATCATTGAGTCCATACCGTTGGTATCTTCCGACATAAGTTAACCCCAAATTCTGATCGTAATAATCTACTTTTGCATATCGACTCTTGAAATACAACACATTCCTATGCTGGCGATTCTTGCAAAGTATAACTTTTGGCGAGAGAGTGAACCATGAAATACTCATTCGCGGATAAGGTCTTCGTTATCACAGGTGGGGCAGGCGGAATCGGATCTCATTTGGCCCGCGAGTTTGCTGCTAAAGGAGCACAACTTGTTTTGATTTCTCGTAACAAAGAGAAACTTGCAGAAATCATCGCCTCACTACCTGGCTCCAATCACTTGTCCATCGCTTGCGATCTCACCGATAGAAATGAAATCAAGAATTGCATCAAAATCATCGATGAAAAATACGGGCATATTGATGTGCTTATTCCTAATGCCGCAATTACAACGACCGATCGATTCGATGTTCGAAGTGTTGAAAGCATTGAGCGCGAGCTAGATATCAATTTGGTCGCTCCTTTGATCTTCATCCGCAGTGCAATTCCTCTCTTGAAGAAAGCAACTGATCCTCGAATCATCACAACAGGTTCACTCGGAGGGATTTTTCCTTTGGGGGAGACCCCTATGTACACGGCATCGAAATTTGGTCTTCGTGGTGCCATGCTTTCGATGAGTTTGGACTTAGCAGGTAAAGGAATAAAGGCAGGCTCTGTGCTTCCATCAGCAACTGACACCCCAATGTTGCATCGCGAAGCGATTGAAGGTGGTAACTCACTGCAATTTATGGATCCACCACAAAGCACGCAAGTTGTGGTGAACTCCTTTTACAAGATGCTAGATAAGCCTCGCTTTGAAATCTACCCAAAGAGAAGCGAATCGTGGCTCGTAAAAATAGCCCTTCTTATCCCAAACCAATTACCGCGTTTAATGCCATTGTTCAGAGGTAGCGGAGAAAAAGGTCATAAGAAATACCTTAAGGAGTTAGAACTACGTGGCATCGCAAGAAAAGTGGGCGATGGATGGGAATACGTGGAGTAGCTCTATAACTCGTCGCGCAGTTTTGACGAAGCTAAATCTGCATACACATCGGGCCTGCTCGTCTTTAATCGATGTCCATAGATCATTCCACCGACAGCGATGAACAAAAGCGTAAACGGAACTAGATTTACGATTTTATTGCTGCTACCGGTAAGGGTGTTGTAGTGCATGGCAGCGAGAAAAAAGGCAATAACGAGGCCGATAAATCCAATCGTGGGCGCAATGACACCTTGCCATAGTTTCCGATCTGGACGTTTCCAAAAGAAGGCAACAACCGAGAGCGATGCCATTGCCTGTAATGCCACGATCCCTAGAGTGCCCATGGCAATCAGACTTGCCGCATAGACCGTATAAGGATCAGCACCACTAATGGCAAAACCGACTGCGGAGATTACAGCGACGCCGGTAATTGCAAGGCTGGCAATATGTGGACTGAAGTGGTGTTTGTGATGTTGACCAAAACGTTGCGGCATAATCGATTCACGGCCCAGTGCAAAGAGATATCGGCTCGCCGCATTATGAATTGCTGAATACCCGGCCAAGACGCTGGTACAGAGAAGAACTGCTGTGAGGTCATACAAAATAGTTCCGCCATAGCGTTGAACTAAATTAAGAACAAAGACGCCACCATCCTTCTTTGAAGCCGCACGGACGCCATCAATTCCAACGGAACCAATGATGATCCATGTGGAGAGAATGTAGAAGATTCCAACAGAGGAGACTGCGATGTAGGTGGCTCGGGGAATGCTTCGCTCTGGGTCTTTTGTCTCTTCACCATAGAGCGCTGCAGATTCAAAACCTATGAAACTGGTAAAAGCAAAGAGCATAGCAATACCAATTGGCCCAGAAGTAATTTGTGAGTGACTAAATGAAGCCGAGGGAAATGCTGCAAAATGTTTCTTGTTGAGCACGAGCCCTTCGAAGACGAAGAGAATGGCAAATTCGGCCATCATGAAAAAGCCCACTACTTTGGCGGACATTTCAACAGATCGGTACCCAAGAATTGCCACGAGAAGAATTCCGATGGCTGTAAATACATACCAAGGGACATCTACATTGGCAGCCGATAGAACGAGTTGTTGCATGAAGTATCCGAAGGCACCTGCTAATCCGCATGCTTGGGCCGTGTAGGCAGCTAGCGCAACGTATGCTGAACCAACGCCGACTGGTTTAGTGAGACTACGTGCAATGTAGGTATAAAAAGCCCCGGTATTAATTACTTTGCGACTCATCGCGGCATAACCAACAGAAAAACATAAGAGCACTAAGGTCGCCATCAGAAATGCTGCTGGAAGTCCTCCGCCATTTCCGTAGACCAGAGCTAGCGGGACGTTGCCGACCATCGCTGCCATAGGCGCGGCTGCGGCAATTACAAGAAAGACAACTCGACGGGTCGTTAAATTCGGGTGCCCTGGGGTCTGTTCTGTGGCGATGATGTGCTCCTGTCTTGTCGGGCAACCTTACAAAGGGCGCTCCGGGAAGTCATCAGTTTCACCCCTCATTTTCTGAACTTCCGTGGGAAACTTAACGCCTTATAAAGGAGTGATCTGATGCGCAGAAGTGTAGGAATTGCCACAGTTTCACTCGTGCTCGTGTTATCAATTCTCAGCGGTGTCGCTCACAGCAGTGCTGCTGTTGTTACGTTTAAAGCCAAGCGTCCCTACACTCTCTTTATTCCAAGCACGTACAACAAATCCAAGCCAGCGCCATTGATTCTGGCACTTCACGGATATACCTCATCAGGTGATGAGATGGAGAAGTTCCTGCAATTGACCTCAATTGCCCAGGCTAAGGGAATTCTCTATGTTCACCCTGATGGAACCATGGATAGCACGGAATCTCGATTCTGGAATGCAACCCCGGCTTGTTGCAATTTAACGAATTCCAGCGTTGACGATGACAAGTATTTGATGAGCATCATCAACGACGTTTCAAAGAAATATAACGTTGATCAGAAACGCATTTACATTATTGGTCATTCCAATGGTGGATTTATGGCCCATCACATGGCTTGCACGCATTCAGACCGAATAGCCGCCATCGCATCCCTTGCCGGGGCAACCTACGATGATCCGGCCGCATGCAAAGCCAAGACGGCGGTGAGTATTTTGCAAATCTGGGGAACCGCCGATGCGACAATTAGTTATACCGGCGGATATATTCTGGATAACCCATATCCGGGTGCTGCGAAAACAATGTCCAGCTGGGCAAAGATCGATAAGTGTCTGATGAAGGTCATTCCACTTTCAAAGACTCTAGATATCGAATCTACGATCCCTGGAAACGAAACGAGCATCGGGCAGTATCAAGGTTGTGCAAACAAAACAACGGTAGAACTTTGGACAATGAAAGGTGGATTTCATACTCCTAATTTCTCACCAGGATTTGCTGCCAAAGTTGTTGATTTCCTATTGGCGCACCCAAAGGCTAATTAAGGGTTCTTGCTCGCTCATATTGAATAGGCACAGGAATCTTGACACCTAATTTTTCCGCTGCCATTTGTGGCCAGTGGGGATTTCGCAACATTTCACGAGCAAGCATTACAGCATCAGCTTTCCCTGATGAAACGATTTCCTGCGCGAATTCTGGTTCCCAGATCATGCCCACGGCCGACGTCATAATGTTCGCGTTGGTGCGAATACTTTCTGCAAATGGAACTTGGTAACCAGGTCCAGGTGTGATCGGAGCGTTGTGTACATTGCCCCCTGACGAAACATCTATGAGATCGACCCCAAGCGCCTTCAGTTCTTTGGAAAGTGCAACTGACTCATCAATAGTCCAACCGCCCTCAATCCAATCCGATGCCGAAATGCGAACAAAGAGGGGGGCGCTTGAAGAGATTGCATCGCGAACTTCCTGGGTTACTTCAAGAAGAAAACGAATTCGATTATCAAAGGATCCGCCATATTCATCGCTGCGCTGATTGGAGACTGGGGAATAGAACTGGTGGAGTAGATATCCATGCGCTGCGTGAATTTCAATCACATCAAAACCGGCATCTACTGCGCGAACGGCAGCCTTTGCAAAATCTTTCGTTAGGACATGTATTTCTTCAACGGTGAGAGCACGCGGAGTTGGCATCCCATGATAAGCAATGGCACTTGCGCTAACGCTCTCCCAGCCACCTTCTTCAGCAGTTGCAAATGGATGATCGGATCCTGGCCGTGTAGTTGAAGCTTTGCGCCCTGCATGCGCTAGTTGAATTCCCATGAGCGTGCCCATGGAATGTGCGAACGCGGTAATGGGTTTGAACGCAGCAACTTGCTCATCGTTCCAAATTCCTGGACATCCGATAGAAATTCTGCCTTCAGGAACTACTCCCGTTGCCTCCATAAAAATAAGGCCAGATCCTCCTGTGGCAAATGCTCCGTGGTGGACTCGATGCCATTCACCTACGATCCCGTCCGTTGATGAGTACTGGCACATAGGACTTACCCAAACGCGATTAGCAATCGTCAGGTCGCGGATTACAAGCGGATCGAAAAGTTTAGGCGTCATAAGAAACAATTGTCTTATACATCCGTGAAAGTGCAAATTCATGATTTCCAGAGATTTCGGCTTTAGTTTCACATCCATTAGCGATCCGAATAATCTCATCGAAAATCCGAGTACCGACTTCTGCAAGAGTTTCCATTCCATCGGCGATTGAGCCTGCGTCTAAATCAATCAGGTCACTCAACTTCATGGCCATAGGAGAATTCGTTGCAACTTTAATTACAGGCATAATCGCCGATCCTGTCGGAGTCCCACGTCCAGTGGTAAAAACCACAATATTGATATGACCTGCGGCATATCCGGTGAGCTGTTCGATGTCATGTCCAGGTGTATCCATGAAGTACAAACCTCTTGCAGGAGGTATTTCTGCGTATTCGAGAACACCACTCAGTTGGGCATTTCCTGCCTTCTTTGCGGCACCCAGTGATTTCTCCTCCAATGTAGAAAGGCCACCTTCAATATTTCCACGAGATGGTTGAGCACCGCGTAAATCAATTCCTTCGTAGTTAATTGATTTTTCATATCGCGCAACAGTCTCAATAATTCGCTGCCCAATATCTTGAGTGATCGCTCGAGCAGCAAGAAGATGTTCAGCCCCAAGGATCTCTGTTGTTTCACCTAAAACCGACATGGCACCTAACTCGACGAGCCTGTCACTGGCAACGCCCAGAGCAGGATTCGCAGTAATTCCGGAGAGCGCGTCTGAACCTCCGCATTCGAGTCCTAAAACGATCGCGCTCCAAGGGGCTTCGATTCTGATTTGCTCATGAGCCCTTACAAGCAGATCACTTGCTTCTCGGATTCCCACATCAATAAGCAACTTTGTCGAACCAATATGCGGTAATGATAAATGCACAACATTGGCCAAACCTAGATTTTCCGCTTGCGCGATAATTTCCTCTTCATTGGCTGAACCCAACGATAGAAAGATCGTGGCAAAGTTATTTGGATTGGAAGCAAAACCTGCCAAAATCCTAATAATCCTTTGCAGATCACCATCTACTTCACCCGACCAGTCGTGGGTTATAGCCACAGCTCCAGGACAAGCATCTTCGATAGCGCGTGCACTCGATGAGAGCGCTGAATGAAGTGGAAGCACCAGAACGTGATTTCGCAATCCCCATGAGCCATTCGGCCGAAGGTATGCCCTTATCGGTGAATGGCTCATGTGCTTCTAACCAATCGAGGAGCAAGAATCTCTCCCGTCCCATTCATTTCTGCAATCGTTGCTTGAGCATCGGCCACTTCCATAATGCGAGAAATTGTCGCTTCAATAGTTGACTCGTGAGCCAGGTCGAAATCAGCGACTATCCCTTGATGCAATGAACTTTCACTTGCAACATTAATCACGGGAATGAGTGGAAAACCTGATGCTGGTTGATCAGGTGATGGGAATGAGAGAATTACATGAGCTTTAGCGAGCATCAACTGCGAGAAGTTCTCTGCTGAACTCTTTCCTTGCCTGGCAACAATCGTTTCAACTCCCACTTCGGAAAGCCCAGCTATCAATTCGGCAATCTGGGCGCTTTCTCTGCACAGGTCAATACCAACGGTGATATTTCCGAAAGCAGCCTTCACAGGAGGGTATGACTCTTGTAAATGACGTGCAGCTAAAATTCCTGCTGACACAGTTGCTTCGACACCACCAGAATCCTGAATGATTTGATACTTCGTTGAAACATTCGCCGATGCAAGGCGTGCACCTAATTCCTGGCCTTGGATAGTTTCACAGCCGAGAGAAACAATCAGACATGACGAAACATTGGGATGGTTTGCAAGGGCACCGAAGAAATCTTCAATTCCCGCAACATCGGCTCCGATAATTCCGCAACCATGCTGATGAGAGAAAGAGAGTGCACCAACGGCTGAAGCGATTCGCCTAGATATGTGGGTGGAGCAAACGACAGAAGGGAGTATGAGTTGGTGATTTCTTACACCTATTCCTCTTTTTCCATGATCGAATCCGTTCGAAGTCATTTCACCTCGCTTGACAGGCGATCGCCCAAAACATTGTGAACGTGTACGTGCTCGCCAGTTCTGATTTCTGAAGTGGCATGCCCCATCCGTTCGCCGTATTTTATGATTCCTTCATTGATTGAAATATTGCGAGTCGCAAGCTTATGTCCGCGGGCAATGTTGTCTTTGGCAGTGAAAAGATATTCATCTTGACTTATTAGCTCTCCCTGCGAAATATCGGTAAGTGCTACAGCCACATTATCGTTGACGTGCAGGATCAGGATCTTGCGCATTAATTACTTTGACTTACGCTTTAAGGTAAGCGCTCCTGCTGCCAAGAAGAAGAACAAGAAGAGCGCGATTAATTCGAAATCATGCGTGAACGAGCCTTGCCCCGTCATCACTTTTTTCATCGCATCCACCGAGTAGGTCAGTGGCAAGAAATGGGAAAGGAAGTGGAAGAGTCCAGGCATTGTTTCAACGGGCGCAAGTAATCCGCTTAAGAGAAGTTGAGGCAAGAGCACAACAGGCAAGAACTGCACCGCTTGGAATTCTGTCTTTGCAAAAGAACTCACGAAGAGGCCAATTGCTAAGCCCAGAAGCGCATCAAGGACAGCCACAAAAATCATGGACAATTGTGAGCCCGCTACTTTAAGACCTAGCGGTCCAATGGCCACCGAAGACACCACGATCGATTGAATGAATGCTGCAAGTGCAAACGCGAAAGCGTAACCAAGTATAAATTCAAGTTTTGTTATGGGAAGTATAAGTAATCGCTCTAATGTCCCGGATGTTCGCTCGCGTAACGTGGCTACGGATGTAATGAGGAACATCACCAGCATCGGGAAGATTCCTAACATTGCAGCAGCGGCGTGCTGAAAAGTTTGAGGTTGTCCCTGATAGACATATTTAAGAATTGTCATGAGCAAACATGGGGCCACGACCATTAGCGCCAATGTGCGTGGATCATGACGAAGTTGCGAAAGGATCCGCTGGGTGGTTGCGAAGATTCGTTTGACGTTCATTTGGCGCCTACCAAAGAGATAAAAACATCTTCCATATCATCGCAGGCAGTTTGAGATTTTAACTCTGCAGGGGTACCGGTTGCCAAAATCTTTCCTTCGCGCAGAAGAGTCAATTCATCGCAACGTTCTGCTTCATCCATCACATGGCTACTGACCAAAAGGGTCTTACCTTGTTGGGCCAGACGGTGAAAGAGTTTCCATAGCTCCATGCGAAGGAGTGGATCGAGACCCACTGTTGGTTCATCCAAAATCAACAATTCAGGCGATCCGAGTAAGGCGGTAGCTAAAGCAAGGCGCGCACGTTCGCCACCGGATAAGGATGATGCCAGCTGTTTACGGTTCGCTCCAAGATCTACAAGCTCAAAGATTTCATCGACAGATATTTCGGAAGTGCCAAGTATTCGTGCAAAATATTTTAAATTCTCTTCACAGGTCAGATCCGAATAAACACTGGCACTTTGAGTGAGATAACCAATCTTGGTGCGAAGCCCCACGGACCCGGCTTCAAGGCCCAAGACCTGCACGGAACCTTGAGCAATGGCTTGGACTCCAACGATGCTCCGAAAGATCGTGGTTTTACCGCTTCCGCTAGGACCAAGGAGCCCCATTATTTTGCCGCTTGGAACGGAAAAATTAAGTGCGGGGATTAGGACTTTGCCGTCCCGGATGATCTTCAAGCTGCTTATCTCAACTGCATTAGCCACCTCATTACTGTACCCCTGCGGTCAAGGCAGTTAGAGTGCCATCCATGAGATCGGGCCGAACAATCCGTAGCCTCGTCTTGACGCTCGTACTTTTTACTACGGTCCTTATCTCTCATCACATGGCGGGTGGGGCAGCTTCTATCAGCCCCTACGCCTTGGCGCTCTTTACTTCAACTTTTCTCTTGTTTCGCAATTTTCACCCTAAAGATTTAGAGGGTCCAAAATTGGCCGCAATTCTTGTTATCTTTCAAGGGTTAGGTCACGTTGCTCTGAGTGCACCTGCGTCTTCATCGCCATTTCGCATGATCACCGCGCACGCTATTTCAGTTGTTGTTGGATATACATTTACCATCAATCTGGATCGCGGAGCGAGTTTTATTAGAGTGCTTCTATCCTCGATTTTCAGGGTCCCTCATTTCTCTGTACGCAACGTTGCAATCATCGTTTATCAAAAGACAATCCAGGAGAGAGATTACTTTCCTCGATGGTCAATTTCTGGTGATGTAAGTCGACGTGGCCCACCAGTTCTCGCGATGCAATGGAGATAGTGAAACCCGCATAACTTTCTTCTATCATCGCGCACTCATGTGGACTCCACTTTCGAAAAGGAATCACAATGAAAAAGTTAGCGATATTTTCTGTTTTACTCTTTTCCATAGTCACCGTCGGCATATCAACTGCAAGTGCTCACGTTGAAGTTCAGTTGCGTGGTTACAGTTCAACTGCAGGTGATGAAAGCATGATTTGGCTTCGTGCCGAACACGGATGCATGTATAACAATGGGATGTATCCGACTGAGCAACTTCAGGTAACTGTCCCTAATGCAGCAGGGCGACCAATTCCATCAAATCTCCCTGGGTTTGTCGCAACGGTTGTTGACTCAAAGAAGAAAGATTCTGCAGGGGTTCCATCGAC
Organism: uncultured Actinomycetes bacterium; assembly: GCA_903834145.1. Taxonomy (GTDB): domain Bacteria; phylum Actinomycetota; class Actinomycetes; order Nanopelagicales; family Nanopelagicaceae; genus QYPT01. Next base: position 39,232 of record CAILHY010000027.1, on the reverse strand, counting down.
TTACACGGTTACCTGGAAAGCTAAGAACGCTGCTTCGGCCCTTGATGGGTCAAATTATTTCGAAGTCGGAATGATCACGACGTGGTCGAAGAAACCTCAGACCTTTTATATTCCTGCGATCCAAACGTGCCTTGTCAACGCAAATCCAACGGGCGCCATGGCGGGCATGGGAGGTATGAGTGGAACTAAGGATCTTGGCAAACCTCTATTCCTGAAATGGATTGTGACTACAGGGGCAGTTCCCAAGGATACAAGTGACACCGAATATGGTCCCGCCGCGAAGTTCACAATTACTAAATAACCACGAGTTAGGGAAGTTATATGCGATTCAAGTTCAGCATGGGTTTCATTTTTACCATCATTGGTCTAGTCGTACTGCCAATTCCGCAAGCACAAGCCCATGCTGCACTTGTTTCTGCAACGCCGGCAATTAATTCGACATTATCTGTTCTGCCAAAAAGTGTTGAAGTTGAATTCGATGGAAATTTGATTGTGCTGGGAAGCGCCAAGACAAATATTTTGCAAGTAACAGATGCTTCTGGACGAGAAATCGATGCGGGTAATTCAAAAACAAGCGGACCGATCCTTTCTGTGGATCTGGCAGACCAGAGAGGTGCCGGAACTTTCACGGTCTCCTGGCGAGTGGTTTCCAGTGATGGGCACCCAGTAGAAGGCTCTTACGAATTTACCGTGAGCAAAGGCGCACCAGCCGCACCCACCGAACCTGGGCAACCAACGCAAGTAACACAAGCCCATCATGAAAATTTCTGGGTGCATCATCGTGACCACATCTACTTGATACTTGCCGCCTTAGCTTTCATTGGAATTTGGGCGGAATTTGATCGACGCCGAAGGTTGCTGGACTAGAGCGATTACTTAGGCGCGCGAATCGCAGGGAGGTTCTTTATCCCTGCAGTGATGACAAAATATCCAGTAGTGCAATGCATGAGACAGAGCCATAGTGCTTCGATAATTCTTTCGGTAGAACTCAATGGCATAAAGAAGCTAGCAACCAACAAGAGCGCTGCGACAATGGTCCAATACTGTCGAGGTTTTGCCGTTTTTGAAGCGACCCATGCAAGGAACGTTCCTCCTATGAAGCCTTGAACAACCGTTGCGCCGACGACTTGAATAAGCGTGATGGGTTGATGTGGAGTAGCAACAGTAGAGATGAGATTCCCCGAAAGTGTCTTTGCGATGAAATAGATAAAAGCGTTGGCTCCCATTGCGATAAGCACTGCTCGAGACAGAGCTTGCATCGTGGTGAAGGGCATCAGTTTCCTCTCATTCATGTCATTCATGTCATTCATGTAATGGCCAGCAGCGAAAGTCTAGATGGTGATACTTTCCTTCGAGTCGATTTCTGATTATCTTTGGGCTATGCCCCATCCCGATGAAGGTTTTTCCGAAAGAGTCTCACGTGTACGCGAAATTATTGCCAACCGCAACCTTGAAGCAATTGTGTTGCGCCGTAACCCAAATCTGGCGTGGTTCACCGGTGGACGAGTGCATGTACCCAGCGCAATTGACCTTGCATGTTTTGATCTGATTGTTACGTCGGATTCGCTCACAGTTGTAACAAATGCAATAGAGGCGCCGAGGCTTATTGCTGAGGAATTGCCTAACACGATTGAGGTGGTGGTGATTCCTTGGTGGGACGGCCGAGACGCGCAGTTGCCTACCGGCGAAAAGATCGGGACTGATCAACCTGCTGCCAATCGGAGCGATGTTTCCCTGGAAATTGAAATGGCGAGAGCCTCATTAACCGCCTTTGACGCTCAACGTCTGGAAAAGATTTCCTTGGATGCAGCAGGTGCACTAGGAAGGGCCATGAAAGAAGTTGTCTATGGTGATCGTGAAATAGATGTCGCCGGACGCATTACGCATGCGCTATGGGAAAGTAATCTCGACACTGTATTTCTTGGAGTAGCAGGGGAGAACCGTGCTCACACCATTCGCCATGCACTTCCCACTTCCGAAGTAATAGGTGGCCGAGTTGTTGCCTCTATTTGTGCACGACGAAAGGGCCTGATTGCTTCAGCGACTCGCATCGTGACATTTGGCCCTCAGAATGAGAGCGACCTTCGTAGATACGAAAATCTTTTAGAGGTCGAAGCCGCATTGCTCGACGCCACTGTTGTCGGTGTTGCGTTTAAAAGCGCCATTGAAACGGTGCAAAAGGCATATCCGGCCTATGGGTTTGATCCCGAAGAATGGACCAAGCACCATCAAGGTGGACCCACGGGGTATCTCCCCAGGGATTGGCCAGCCACGCAATTTACTGAGCGCCTTATCGCCGATGCCCAGCCTGTGAGTTGGAATCCAACAGGCTCAGGCTGGAAAGTTGAGGACACCTGGCTCACAGGTAGCGATGGCCCCGTACTTTTAACGCAAGATTCAGCTTGGCCCTCTGTGATCTGTAATTCGCGAAGCCGCCCAGGAATTCTGAAGCGGTAAGACCACCTCTTATCGTCGATTATCACAAGTAGGTAACAATCTAGAAAATTACGCGTTTTCATTGACTCCAGGGGCTACTTGGTGGCACCCTCCTCCAGAAGAGGTCAAACCACTGGGGGTCAATGTGAGCAGAGTCGCTCTCGTAGCGTTAGCACGTCCTACCTTTGACCTCGCATGTGCCCAAGCAAATTTTGATTCTGCCGCTGCGCTCCTGCGCAGCCTTGGTGGCGATGTCGTGGGACCAGCCGAACTCGTCATGACTGCCGAGGATGTCGCAGCAATAACGCTGCCAGAAGTAGATCTCCACATCCTTTTCATGGCCTCCTTTTCAGATGCCTCCCCTGCAGTTGAGGTATTCGGGAATGTTGATGGTCCAATTCTTTTATGGTCGATGCGCGAACCTGGCGAAGTTGGTGAGCGACTTAAATTGAATTCCATGTGCGGTGCAAACCTGGCAGCACATGCACTGATGGATGCCGGCCAAAGTGTTCGCCACTTGCACGGCAATGCGGACGAGAGCGCAGTGAAGCAAACTCTTATTCGCGCCCTTGCAGGAGATTTACCGAGTGATTTAGCACCAGATAATCATGTGCGCGAACTTGGCGACATAGCAAAGACAAATGCGGCGCTCGCAAAGCTTTCAGGAATGCGCATAGGAACAATAGGAGAAGCACCGGTTGGATTTACACCGTGTCTTTATAACGGGCCAAAATTAAAGGAGCTTTTTGGCTTGGAGATAATGCCGATCTCCATTGAAGGCGCATTTGCACGAATTGCAAAAGTACCTGCCACTGAAAGTATCGCAGCCAATTCACGGGCAATCGCGGCACAAGGATCACTTGCATCCGTAAATCAAGACGAAGCAACAAAAGTTGCAGGTGTCGAAGTTGCGCTAGATGAATGGCGCGATCAAGAAGCCCTTGATGCAATTGCGGTGCGTTGTTGGCCAGAATTTCCAACCGAACTTGGCGCATGTGTGTGTTCAGCTCTTGGGCGTCTCTCTGATCGCGGAACCGTTACAACTTGCGAACGAGATGTTCTTGGTGCGGTCACGATGTTGGTCTGCGAAGTTCTTGGTTCGGATGAAAACTATTTAGTGGACATCGTTGATTTGCAAGAGGACGAGAACATTCTTCGCTTGTGGCATTGCGGTTCAGCGGCAACAAAATTGGCTGCCGATCCAACAGATGCCACGCAATTTACCCACTGCAATCGACGTTTAGGCGTCGCAGGTAACTTTCCGCTCAAGACCGGCCCAGTAACTCTGGTTCGTATTGATCGGGACGTAGACCCAAGCAATAGCACGGGGCTGCGCATGGTTGTGAGCCGAGGGGAATCGATCCCTGCTCCCAATCACTTCCAAGGCAATACGGCAACGGTTCGAACTGAACCTAACGCTGCTGCTCTGGTGAATGGAATAGTCACTCGCGGATATCCGCACCACCTCGTGATCTCGTGGATCGATGTGCGACCGGAACTTCGCAGAATGGCAGACATGTTAGGGATCCCCCTCACTGAATGGTAAATCAACCCACCCCTCCAAGACGCAAGGACTACAACAGATGAAAACTCAAGGAATGAAATCCTTTAGCGCACGTCGGTTAGGCGCTGTAGCAACAATTGCATTTGCGCTTGTTGCCACATCCATCACAACCGGCTTTGCCGCAGATCCTTCTTTCGGAAAAGCATGTACTACCGAAGGTGTCAGTACCGGCACATCATCATCATCTCTCGTTTGCACAATGGGCGACAACGGCAAACTCACCTGGACCAATGTTCGTTTGGGTCAATCAACAGGTGCCCCCGTTGCTGCACTTAAGGCATCACCTGGCACCATTGAATTCCATCATTTCCGCCCAGAGGACAAGGCAGTATTTGCAAGCATTATTGCTAAGTTTGAAGCGGCAAATCCAGGAACACATGTTAATCAGGTCATCATGAGTTCTAACGATTACACCAACTTGGCTTACGCAAAGATCAGCGTTAACCCTAAGGCTGCGGTATTCGTAACGGTTCGCGGTGGACAGTTCGATCAGTTCTACAAAGGCGGATTACTCCGCGATATCAGTTCTGATCGTTTCGTTCGTCAGAACGTCATTCAAAGTGCTTTAACACCGGGCATCGTGGGCGGTAAGGTCTATGGAGTTCCATACCAATCACTCTTTAATGATCCGCTGTACAACACAGAAATGTTCGCAGCTCACAAATGGAGCGTCCCTACAAACTGGACACAGCTTCTTTCCTTCTGCAAGACAGTAAAAGCAGCCGGAATCATTCCATTTGCATGGCCAGCAGCAACACGTGGAAATGCAGGACAGATCATGAACTCATTCCTTATGAATTCAGCGCCTGACCTAGCAACTCTCACAAGTCGCATCCAAGCAATCGATACTGGAAAAGCTGATCTCACATCAGATTGGTTTGTTGCCATTGCTAACAAGTACAAGCAAATGGCAGATTCAGGATGCTTCCCTGCAAACGTTACTGGATACAACGACACCGTTGCTCCAGCAGATTTTGCTAACGGAAAAGCTGCCATCTACCCAACAGGAACATTTGGTATGAGTACCGTTACAAATCTCAATCCAGCAATGAAGGGCAAGATGAAGCTCATGTCCATGATCACCGTGGATGAGAAGCCTTTGTACCAAGGCATCACAAATAACACTTTCATTTTGAGTGTTAACGCCAAGGCGACATCACGTGATCAAAACATCGCACGTGCGTTCATCTCCTTCCTTGCAACAGCACCTATCGCACAAGAATATGCAGTAGGAACTTCGCAACATGTTTCGATCATCAATGTTAATTACTCTGCAAACATTGATTTGTTGAACACTTCAGACATCATGGGCAAGAAGTTGCTTCTTGCACCACGTTTCTTGTTCAACAATGTTGGAACAGTCCGTAATCCTTTGGAAGATGCACTCATCGCCATCGGCGGTGGAGCAGACGTTACAAAGACACTGGCTGACACATCCAAGACGATCAAACAGTCATTCGGAGCGTAATTAGCTCCTCAGTTACATCCCGAGACAGCCTTGCCGCCACAAGCGGCAAGGCTGTCAAAGGGCTGTTCAAAGGTAAACGCCGCGACAAAGAATCAAAGATCCTTATTGCAATGGCACTTCCTGCCGTTGCGGTGTATTCATTTCTTTATCTTTATCCCGCAGTGCAAAACTTGCTCTACGCCACTGAACGCTGGGATGGCGTGACTAAACCGCAGCAAGTGGGACTACATAACTTTGTTCATCTGGCGACAAGCGATGATCTTTTTCGTCGAATCGTGGGGAACAACATCCGGTTTACGCTGATCGTTGTCATTTTCCAAACTGCATTCTCTTTGCTTTTCGCAACCTTTCTCTTGAAGAACACCAAGACAACGATCTTTCTTCGCGTTATTTATTTCTTTCCGACAATCTTGTCTTCAGTTTCTGTCGGCCTCATTTGGACCTTCTTGTATAACCCAAATTTTGGATTCATTAATGCAACGCTCAAAGCGATGGGTCTCAATAGTTTGGCCCTCAATTGGCTCGGCGATACCAAATATTCTCTTTACGCCATCGCAGTCACCCAAATTTGGTTCCACACAGGGCAGATGGTAATTATTTATGTTGCTGGCCTCCAGCAGATTCCCGCAGATCTCTATGAAGCAGCAGAAGTAGACGGAGCCACACGTTGGCAACAATTTAAAAACATTACTTGGCCAATGGCTCTACCGACTACTGCGGTTGTTGTGGCATACACGACAATTCAATCCTTCCGTGCCTTTGACCTTGTTTATTCTATGACGCAGGGCGGACCTCAAAATTCCTCTGATCTGATTGTCACGAGCATTTACAACACTGCTTTTGCTAGCTTTAAGTATGGCTATGCATCTGCTCAATCAGTTGTTCTAATTCTTGTTGTACTACTGGTCACCTGGTTACAGCGTCGTACGCTTCGTATCGATTACGGGGTGAAGAAATGATGTATAAAGTATTTAAAAATACGATGCTCTCAATCTTTGCTTTAGCGGTCATCGTGCCAAGTTCGATTGTCGTATTAGGTGCATTTAAGAAGGACAATGAAATCTATTCAAATCCTTTGGCACTTCCAAAGAGTTGGAATTTCAATAACTTTAGAACCCTTATTCATGAAGGCAATGTCTTTACTCCTTTTAAGAACAGTGTGATCGTTTCACTATTCTCAGTCGCAATAACTTTGCTCTTTGCAAGCCTTGCTGCATACGGAATTGCCAGAATGACGACCATTACTGGTCGCATGCTCTTCATGCTTTTCTCATTGGGACTTGCAATCCCCGGGCAGGTCAACATCATTCCTATCTACCATTTATTCGTAAAACTGCATTTAACCAATTCTCTTGTTGGCCTTATTTTGGTAAATATTGCCTTAACCTTGCCCATTTCTATCTTCATATTGACCTCATTCTTCAAGGACATTCCCAAGGAAATGTATGAGGTAGCGGGCATCGATGGAGCAGGACATCTTCGAATTTATCGCTCAATCGCGCTTCCGCTTTCACGTCCGGCCCTTGGAGCAACAGGAATCTTTCTCTTTGTCATCTGTTGGAACGACTTGCTTTATCCATTGATGTTGATTACTCAGTTAGACAAGAAAACATTGCCGTTGACCTTGATTGATTTCCGTGGAGAATTTGCAACGAGTTACAGCATGCTTTTCACCGCCATTATGGTTGCTTCAGTGCCGATGATTGCGATGTATATATTTATGCAGCGCTCCTTCATCGCTGGTCTGACTGCTGGCGCCGTGAAAGGGTAGGGTTTCCACCATGCCAGCGATTGCATCACCTCAGAGGGCCGAACGCATTGCCTCACAATTAGTGGACATCATCGAATCTAAGAAGTTATCTCCAGGGGATCGTCTGCCTCCCGAACGAGCTTTGGCGAATCTGCTGGCAGTAAGTAGACCAAGTCTGCGTGAGGCTCTACATATTCTTCAAGCACAGGGACTTGTTTCGATTAAACATGGACAGGGTTCCTTTGTGCAGGAACCTTTGGTGGCACAAGAGCTTAGAGCGAAGGTTATGACAAAGACTCATGACCTAAACGAACTTTATGACGCCCGTGAAGTTTTAGAAGTTCCAGCATCACGATGGGCGGCAGAGAAAGCGACGAAGGAAGATATTCGTATTTTGCGCACGATTCTCAACCAGATGGCGAACATTACTGCGATAACGCCTGTTGATTACGACGAACTGCAAATATTGGATGCAAAATTTCACTTAACCATTGTTAATGTTGCTGCAAATAGATTCATCAATCAGACTCTTGGTGTTTTGCAGGATGTAATGCAGATGTCCATGGAAACTACCTTGCGGCTGCCGGGACGTTCTGAAATATCAAAAACCGAACACAATGCAATTTTGACCGCGATTGAAGTTGGCGACGGAGCCCTTGCCGCCAAACTTACGCTTCAACATATTTCTGGTGCGCGAAAGACTGCCCTGGATTTTGCAAAAGATAAGTAATTATTGTGAAACCTGAAGTGGTGTGTGTTGGAGTAATTACTATCGACACAATCGCCTCCGTTGATCGCTACCCAGGTGAAGATGAGCGTGTAATTGCCGACCAAATCATCAGAGCCGGGGGAGGTCCTGCCGCAGTATCTGCAGTAACTCTGGCTCGACAAGGGATCTCCGTAGCCATCGTAGGAACTATCGGGGACGATGAGGATGGCCGTGAAATCTTGCGCATTTTTGAGCGAGAAAACATTGATTCATCAGGAGTATCCGTAGGAAGCGCACCTACAGGAGGAAGCGTCATTATTGCCTCGCGCGAGCATCACTCTCGAGCAATAAGCACCAGGCAACCACCTATTCAGAGCAAACCTAATTCACGTGCCATCGAACTCGTATCCCAAGCTCAATGGATTCACTGTGATCATGTGGGAATAACCCAACTACAGGCACTTGGAATTTCACGTGGGACTGGTCCATATATTTCATTCGATGCCGGTTACGGAGTTGAAACTTTCGATGCCGCTTTAGTAGATCTCTTCGTTCCGACCGATCGCCAAATGGCGGCGCGTCATCCTTCCCTTTCTTTGAGGCAAGCGCTAGAAAAAGATTCACGAGAGAGCAACAACACTGTTGTGGCAACTCGTGGATCACTTGGGAGCGCGGCAGTGCGCGATGGATCGTTTTATGAAGCAGAAGGATTTGCGGTAGAAGTAGTGAGCACGTTAGGCGCCGGCGATGTTTTCCATGGAGCTCTCGTTGCGCAAATAGTTCAAGGGCGAGAATTACCAGATTGCCTCAGGCGCGCAAATGCCGTGGCCGCCTTATCTTGCCTTGGCCTAGATGGTCAGTCAGAAATTCCGACTTTGTCCGAACTCGACACCTATCTGGAGAAAAACACATGAGAGCATCACTGGAAAAGTTAGCCCGACCTTCTGGCACGCTGGCAATGGTTGCAGTGGACCAGCGCGAAGCGCTACGCGGAATGTTTGCCAAGTTTCAAGATGGCCCAGTTTCTGATGCGCAATTGACGCAATTCAAAGTCGATGTTGCACGTGAGTTGTCTCCATATGCCTCAGCGCTTCTCGTGGATCAAGAATTTGGAATCGATGCCATTGTCGATCAGAAGGCCCTGACCGGTGGGTGTGGACTCATTGCTGCCGCAGATTTACTTCTTGGTCCTGCAGGTGGCGCGGCAACCGATACCGCCGTAGATCACGATGTAGATCCAATTCGCATGAAAGAAATCGGTGCAGTAGGACTCAAATTCTTGGTCCTATGGAGGGCCGATGAAAGTGTTGAACAACGACGGATTCTCGTTGATGAATTTCTTAGTGTCTGCCAGAGCGCCGGGTTGCCTTCCATTATCGAAATCATCGTGAAAGCACCCAATTCAGCGGATATTGCTTTTGATCGCGAAGAACAATTGATCACTGCTGCTATTGAGGCGGCAACCTGGAAACCCGATCTCTACAAAGCAGAGGTGCCTTTCCATGGAGAGGGTGACCTTGCGGCAATAACTCGTAATGCACAGCGCATCACCGACGTGATCGGCGGACCATGGGTTGTTCTTTCCAATGGCGTAAAAGCGGAATCCTTTGCGAGCGCGGTAGAAGCGTGCGCCAAAGGCGGGGCAAGCGGTTTTCTTGCGGGACGCGCTGTCTGGGCTGACATTGTCGGTTCAGCTGATATTCCCGGTGCACTGAGCAAAGTCTCTATTCCTAGACTTGAAAAGCTTGGCGCGATCGTTGATCAATACGCCAAGCCCTGGACAAGTTGGAAGTAGCTTTACGCCCAAATCTCGCTTAAGGCAACAACGCGCCCTTCAGCGATACTTTTGTGAGCGGCAAGCCCAGTAGCAACGCTGGTTATTCCATCAGTCAGTGTTACTTCGGCAGGAGTCCCATTGATAATCGCATCGCGAAATTTCACATGCTCGATGAGCGATGCCCCGTAGTGATGGCCAAGATATTTCAATGACAGGTCAGTGACTTGTTTGATCTCGCTACCACGTCCAGTTCCTTCTTTAGAACCCCACGCACTTTTGCGACCCCAATCCTCACGTCGGCTATAGCGCACATTGTGGGAAGGTAAGAAGGACTCGAGTTTGCCTTCATCGCCCACCACGGTGAGAATTTCTTTGTCGTAGGAACCTTCTCCAAACATGCATAAATCCAACATGGCACGTGCGCCACTGGCGTACTCCAAGACCACATACGCGTTATCTAACATATCAGCCTGCTCACCAGCATAGGTTTCATCCAAGTGGTTAACGTTCTGCCCGCCAGATGCAAAAACACGTTCTGGATGTTCTCCAAGAACGAGGTCCATCAAATTGAAATAGTGACAACATTTTTCTACAAGAGTTCCACCTGTACGGATTGCAAAACGATTCCAGTTATCAACTTTTGGGTAGAAAGGTTCACGATGTTCGCGGATGGATACTTGGTGAACTTTTCCGACGGCTCCAGCTTTGGTACGTTGAATGACGTCATTGACTGGTGGCATAAAGCGATATTCAAGGCCCATCCATGTGAGAGCACTTCGCTTGGAGTCCCATTCCAGGATCCTCTTACAGTCGGCAATAGTTGTTGCCAAAGGTTTTTCTACAAACACTGCAACCGCAGTAGAGAGCGCATCAGCCAAGACATCAACATGTGTGTCATTGGGAGTTGCGATCACCACTGCATCCACCAAGCCAGAATCCAGTAATTCTTGATGTCCAGAAAAAGCCACGGCTCCGGGGTGGGCAATGGCCAGAGCGGCTGATCGTGAGGCCTCATTCGGGTCGCTGACTGCCGTAACCAAGGCTCCTTCCATGACTTTAAGGTTTTCGATATGTTCGCGGCCCATGCTTCCGGCGCCGATGATTCCGTAGCGAATTGTGTTGCTCATGGCCACAGGTTAGACCACTTACGGTATTTGGGGGTAGACGCTCACGGTAAAACCGCTTACAATCTGCCAAGAGGTCAGACCACTTCAGAATTCATAGAGGGAGAGAGCATGACGAGCGCACCTCAATTCTTGCTCCATCACGACGGAGATAGCGTCGCGGTGGCAGTGCAGGATTTGGAACCAGGCACCTTGAAGGGTGCTTCGGTGAAACAAGGAACATGGAGCACAGCGGTGCTCAATCAGGCTATTCCATTGGGGCACAAGTTTGCTCTCGTTGATCACGCCGAAGGCGATCCCATCATTAAGTATGGAATTCAGGTAGGCGTTGCATCGGCGCCCATTAAAACTGGTGAATACATCCACACACACAACATGAGGAGTTATCGATGGGAAGCAAGCCGCGCCTAACCGGATATCGTCGCGCCAACGGCACGATGGGTATCCGTAACCACGTCATTATTTTGCCTCTCGATGACTTATCAAATGCCGCGGCTGAAGCAGTTGCCAAAATCATTCCTGGCACGATGGCTCTGCCTCACGCATTCGGCCGTCTTCAATTTGGCGAAGACCTAGACCTTACATTTCGAACATTGATCGGCACTGGCAAGAATCCAAACGTTGCCGCTGTAGTTGTTATAGGTATCGAACCAAAATGGACGAAGAAAGTTGCTGAAGGTATTGCCGCAACAGGCAAGCCCGTTGCGATGTTCTCTATTGAAGGTCGCGGAGACCTTGCAGTGATTGCTGAGGCAGCACGTGTTGCCGCGCAATTTATGCAAGATGCAAGTGAAATCAATCGTGAACCTGCCGAAATGGGGGATCTCATGATGAGCATTAAGTGCGGAGAATCAGACACCACGAGCGGACTTGGATCATGTCCAACAACTTCAGAGGCAGTCGATCGTTGGGTAGCAGCTGGTGGAACAGTTTTGTTTGGTGAGACGAGTGAACTCACGGGTGGAGAGCATCTCATTGCAGATCGTTGCATTGATGATGCCTGCCGCAATCTTTTCCAAACCACTTACGACAACTACATCAAGGTCATCGAATCAACGGGTGCAAACCTTTTGGGATCCCAACCGACACAAGGGAATATCGCTGGCGGCTTAACAACGATTGAAGAAAAAGCCCTTGGAAATATTGCCAAGACTGGTTCGGTTCCCGTGATGGGCGTATTGAAGCCTGCGCAAGAGCCAGATCCAAAGAAGCCTGGTTTGTATTTCATGGATAGCTCATCAGCCGCAGCCGAGTGCATCACTTTGATGGCAGCAGCTGGAGCGGTAATCCACTTGTTCCCTACAGGACAAGGAAACGTCATTGGAAATCCAATCGAACCCGTTCTGAAATTGACTGCAAACCCAAAGACTGCAGCAAGTATGAGCGAGCACATGGATCTTGATGTTTCTGGTCTACTTCGCTTCGAATATAGCTTGAAAGAAGCTGGCGATCGCATGATGGAAGTTATCAATCGCACCGTAAATGGTCGCCTTTGTGCCGCTGAAGTCATGGGACATCGCGAGTACACCTTCACGAAGTTGTACATCAGCGCGTGATCGTAATCTCCGAAGATGTATGGGGCGTTCAATTTGAAGAGTTGGGCACGCGCCACAACACTCACTATGACCCAAATCTTTGGAGCAGAAAAGAAGAGTTAATCACGGCACTCAACAGGGCAGAAGCTTTGGTGGTGCGCAATCGCACAAAAGTAACGAGGGAATTGATTGCGCACTCACCACAGCTTAAAGTCATAGCGCGGGCAGGTGTGGGTTTAGACAATATTGATATTCAAGCAGCTGATGATGCGGGCATTGTTGTTGTAGCTGGACTCGGAGCAAACGCCACAAGTGTTGGTGAACTGACATTGGGATTAGCAATTGCCCTCCTGCGAAATGTGACTGAACTTAATGCCAGCACGCACGCTGGTTCCTGGAATCGCAAAGCTGGACGAGAACTCTCTGGATCTACATGGGGGATGTTGGGATGTGGAGCAACGGCACGCGCCACCGCCGCACTGCTCAAAGGCTTCCATTGCACAGTCCTTGCCTATGACCCATTTATGGATCCGAATGATTCTCGTATAAAGGATTTAGGTATTGAATTAACTGATCTCGATAGCGTTTTGGTTGGTTCGGATGTTCTAAGCATTCATCTACCGTCCAATAATGAAACTAACGGCCTTATCAATTCTCAGAAGATTTCGCTGATGAAGAAGAGCGCGATTATCGTAAACGTTGGGAGAGGTGAAGTGATTAATGAATCGGATTTACTCACTGCATTAAAGAGCGGAACAATTTCAGGTGCTGCTCTGGATGTACGAGCCGAAGAACCACCACATGTCGGAGAGTTGGAAACACTCCCACAAGTAATTCTTGCACCACATATCGCTGGCATCACAAAGGAGAGCCAAGATCGCATCTTCGACATCCTCACAAGCAATATTGAGTTAGTCCTTTCCTCCAAACCAGCAACTCATGCGGTAGGTACTCACAAGGTTTCGAGTCGATAGGCATGGCAAGTCTGCAAGTTGGAAACGCTCTTCGTATTGCTACAGAGCTGCTCGTTTGCGCCGGACTTGAAGAATCCAAAGCGCGAGTAAGTGCTCGCTGCATCATTGCAAGTGATAGATGGGGAATAGGAAGTCATGGCCTCATGCGACTTCCCTTTTATCTCGAACGCCTACTAGCAGGTGGAATCAATTCGAAAGCAACTATGAAGATCGTGACTGATCTGCCTGGACTTGTAATTTTTGATGGCGAAGACGGGTTAGGACACTGGCAGCTTCAACGCGCCTCCGAGATCGCATCCGAACGTGCGAAGGTAAATGGGATTGCAGCTGTTGGGGTTGGGCGATCTTCTCACTGTGGTGCACTTGGAATTTACGTGTGGCCAATGGTGAATCAGAATTTGGTGGGCATTGTTTTCAGTACCGGCCCTGCTGTCATGCCCCCTTGGAATGGCACGACCCCCATTCTTTCGACATCACCTATTGCTGCAGGCATCCCAACGAACCCGCCAACAATTATTGACTTAGCAACAAGCGCCGTTGCCCGAGGCAAGATTGCTGCAAAAGCGCAATCAGATCAGGTGCTGGAATCTGGTTGGGCCTTTGACGCAGAAGGAAAACCGACTACCGATGCCAAAGCGGCTCTTGCAGGAATGTTGGCACCGCTGGGCGGGGTTAAAGGTTATGCATTGGCTGTCCTGGTTGAATCCCTGACCGGAGTTCTTGTTGGACCAACCCTGGCTAAGAATATTCCTGACATGTTTGCCTCATCCCAAGATGCAAATCCGCAGGAGATTGCACATTTCGTGATTGCTATTGATGCATCGAAACTTTCTGTTGATGGTCCTAACGATCGCATTTCACAATTTCAAGATGGAGTGACAGAAGCCGGTGGTCGACTTCCTGGTAGCACTCGTGTAGATCCGACCGCACTTAATTCTGATGACCACATAACTATTACAGATACAGTGGGCTCACAAATTCAAGAATGGGCAATACGATTGGGAGTAAAAGCGTGAAGAAACTTCCTGGCTTAGGACTTATTGCAGTATTAGTTGGAATCGCTTTTGCAATCAATGCGATTCAACCTGCCATTAGCCCACTTGCGCTCTGTGTCGCCTTTGGATTCATCGTTGCTAATTTTGCGGTGTGGCCTGATTGGGCTACCCCCGCAAATGGTTTTGCGTCTAAACGCTTAATGAGAATCGGTGTCGCGCTATTAGGCGCGCAAGTAAGCGTTGCCTCACTTCGCGCCATCGGGATCAAAGGCGTATTTACTGTTCTTGTTGTCGTTACCTTCACCATCTTTGGAATCTTGTTGCTTTCTAAACTTTTCGGAATGACGGGAGATTTAGGTCTTCTGATTGGTATTGGCTTTGGTATTTGCGGGGCAACAGCAGTTGCTGCGATTCGCCCGCAGACTCGCGCTACAGAGGAGGAAACCTCCTATGCCATAGCGCTCATCTCTTTATGCGGAACCCTCTCGATTGTGATTTTGCCCTTCCTTGGACATCTCATGCATTTAGATGATCGAACCTTTGGGGCTTGGGCGGGAGCTGCCGTTCACGATGTTGGGCAAGTAATTGCCACCGCTTCTGTATGGAGCCCAGCAGCGGTCTCGGCTGCAATTGTTATCAAATTATCTCGAGTCTGTTTGTTGGCGCCCATTGTTTTGACGCTCTCGGTGCGCCACCGCAGATACCTCAAGAGTCAAGGTCAAAGCGTTGTCGAAGGCACAAAGATTCCGCTGATTCCATTCTTCGTTCTTGGATTCATCGCAGTTGCCGTTATCCAAAACGTTTTCAAGATCCCTACCCACCTCCACAACGATGTGGTCACAACCAGCAAAGTTCTACTTGGCGCTGGATTAGTGGCACTTGGTTCAGGCGTTCGCTGGAAAGCGATTCGTGCGATCGGTCCCAAGCCAATGATGATGGGAATGATCGCCTGGGTAATCGTGGCAGGAGTGGCCCTCACAGCAGTACGGATCACTGGAATTTGAGTTCAATACAAGTACGGTAGGCGCATGAAACAACCTGACGCAATTGTTATTGGCGCAGGAGTTGTGGGTTCGGCGTGTGCGTTAGGTTTGGCAAAAGCTGGATTGAAAGTTGTGGTGCTCGATCGTGGTCCCGTATCAGGTGGGACAACGGGAGCAGGTGAAGGAAACATTCTTGTATCAGATAAAGAACCCGGACCAGAACTCACTCTTGCGATTCGATCTCGTAATGCATGGTTTGAAATCGCGGATGAGATTGGCGCAGGCTTCGAGCTAGAGGCAAAAGGTGGAATCGTGGTTGCCCGTACCCAGGTCGGAGCAACGGCACTTTCTCATTTGGCCAAACGTCAACAGAGGGCTGGAGTCCAAGCACACGAGCTAGATAGAAGCGCGCTCCATCAACTAGAGCCCTATTTGGATCCGTCGATTGACTTTGGATTTCACTATCCGGCAGATGCGCAGTGCCAGCCGATGCTATCGGCAGCGCAGATGCTCAAAGCGCTGCGTTCCATGGGAGGCGAAGTTATTACCGGCGCAGCGGTGAGAGCAATTCACACGAAAGACTCTGCAATTAGCCAAGTGGTCACGGAAAAAGAGAAGTACTCAACCGAAATTGTTATCAACGCTACTGGTACTTGGGCTGGCGAGATTGCGCAAATGGCAGGTTCTTATCTGCCTATTGCACCGCGCCGTGGATTTATATTGGTAAGTGCACCGGCTCCTAACCTCATACGTCATAAAGTTTACGATGCAGATTACGTTGCAAATGTGGCTAGTGATAGTACTGATTTACAATCAAGTGCAGTCGTCGAGGGCACGAAAAGTGGAACCATCTTGATAGGTGCTAGCCGCGAACGGGTCGGATTCAAATCCGATTTTGACGTTTCTATTCTGCGCATTCTTGCAAGGCAAGCGATCTCTCTTTTCCCAATTCTTGCCAGCGTTCAATTAATGCGCGCCTATCGTGGCTTTCGTCCCTTTGCGCCGGACCACCTGCCAGTGATCGGTGAAGATGGGAAGATCAAAGGTTTATGGCATGCGGCCGGACACGAAGGTGCTGGTATTGGATTGGCTCCTGCAACGGCGGAGATCATTGTCGGGCAAGTACTCGCCAGAGAAGTTTTCATGGATGCATCGCCATTTTCACCGCGCCGATTTATTCAGGAGTCCGCCCCATGATCTTTTTCTTTGAAAATAATGAAATTCACGCGATTGCCGGTCAAACTGTTGGATCGGCATTACTTGAAAATAACGTTCGGGTCTTGCGCCGAACTCGCTTTGAAGGTGCTCCCCGAGGGATGTTTTGCGGCATAGGTGTTTGTTTTGACTGCGTTGTCACCATTAATGGGGTAGCAAATCAACGTGCATGCCTTGTGGAAGTTGAAGAAGGAATGCGCGTAGAAGGTTTTCAGCGATGATCACAGTCGTTGGAGCTGGACCTGCTGGTTTGGCGGCGGCCTTATCGGCTGCTAACGCAGGTGAGAGCGTTGAATTGATTGAAAGCGGAGCGCGTTTAGGTGGGCAGTATTGGCGCAATCTTCCAAATTCGATCGTTGTTGATCAGCAAGCACTCAATCATGATTTCCAATCAGGAAAAGTATTACGCGAGAAAGTTCAAGCCCACCCGAACATCACCGTTTTGCTCAATACTCAGGTTTGGCGTGCCTCACATGAAGAAGGGATCTCAATTCTTCATACAATCTCAGGCGGCACAACACGGGAAATTCGCACCAACAAACTCATTCTTGCAACAGGTGCATATGATCGCACCTTGCCATTTCCGGGATGGGATATTCCAGGCGTCATGACTCCTGGGGGAGTTCAGGCGTTGCTCAAAGGAAATAATGTGAAAGCTGGCAAGAAGATTGTGATCGCTGGTACGGGTCCTTTTCTTCTGCCGGTAGCAACGGGATTAGCGAAGTACGGAGTAGATGTTGTTGGACTCTTTGAGGCAAACCGCTTACGCCGCTGGATATGGCAGTTGCCAGCGCTCTTGAACAACATCTCCGCAATTAAAGAAGGAGCTTCATATCTTCACACTTTACGAAAGTTCAAAGTCCGAGTGCAACGCGGATATGCCGTCGTTGAAGCGCATTCTGGCAGTGATGGAAATCTCAGCGCAGTAACAGTGGCTCGAGTGAAATCCGACTTTAGCGTTATTGAAGGATCACAGAGAAAAGTTGTGTGTGATGTTGCAGCAATCGGATGGGGATTCACTGCTGACCTTTCACTTGCAGGAAATCTTGGATTGATGCAACAAGTTTCGTTACTTGATGGTGGAACTTATGTAGTTGTAGATGAACATCAAGGAACGAGCCAAGCAGGAATTTTTGCAGCTGGAGAAATCACTGGGATAGGCGGCTCCAAACTTTCATTAGCTGAGGGCGAGATCGCTGGAAGTGCCGCGGCCGGGAGTGAAACCAATACTTCTAAGAAAAGGAAACTTGCAAAATTCGCATCGGCGCTTTTGCGCACCTATCCCGTAGGACCCAATTGGCAGAGTTGGCTAAAGCCAGAAACCACTATTTGTCGTTGCGAAGAAGTAACTCTAGAAATCATTGAGAAGTCTGTCTTGGATTTGGGAGCAACTGATTCCAGAACAGTGAAACTCTTCACCCGCTGCGGGATGGGAATGTGCCAAGGAAGAATATGTGGAAGATCAGTGAATGATGTAGTGGCTCGAATTTCAGGAAAACCCGCATCTGATGCAGATCGAGTGTCATCGGCTGCCAGACCCATCGCAAGCCCCATTCTTCTTGGTGAATTAGCCCAAATTCCGATCGTTGATTAACACCTAATGAGGCACTAAATTGCCTCTATGACTCAACCATGGCATGGAATTTTGACGGCGACCGCAACCCCTTTTCGTAGTGACTTAAGCGTCGATTTTGAAAAGTATGCCGAACACATCCAATGGTTAGCCGCTAATAACACGCATGGAGCAGTAACTAATGGTTCCCTGGGCGAGTATCAAGTGCTCACGCCGCAGGAGCGCGCCAAAATGCTGGAAACAGCCGTTGCCGCAGCACCTAAAGGTTTTAGCATCGTTGCGGGTGTTGCCGCATACGGGGCAACAGAGTCCCGCAAATGGGCTGAGCATGCAGCCGAAACTGGGGCATCTGCTTTGATGTTGTTGCCGCCAACTTCATATCGTGCAAATGATGATGAAGTAATTGCGCACTATCGTGAGGTTGGAAAAGTTGGACTGCCAATTATTGCTTACAACAATCCATTTGATACGAAAATAGATTTGATACCTGAATTGGTCGCGAAGATTGCAGACGCCGTGGAAAACGTCGTTGCTATTAAGGAATTTTCTGGCGACGTCCGTCGAGTTTGGAAGATTCATCATCATGCGCCACGAATTGAGGTATTGATTGGGGCTGACGACGTTCTCCTAGAACTCGCCACTGGCGGAGTTGTTGGATGGATTGCAGGATTTCCAAATGCATTTCCTAAAGAATCGGCGGAGATTTACAACTTGGCCATGGCCGGAAAATTTACGGAAGCTGCTCCTGCATATGCAGCGGTTCACAATCTTTTCATGTGGGATAGCCGCAAGGAATTCATTCAGGCAATCAAATTAGCGATGGATGTCATTGGACGTTACGGTGGCCCAACCCGCTTGCCACGTTTAGCTCTACCACCAGCCGATGAAGATCAATGTCGCGCCGATATTAAACAGGCGCTCGACTTTTACGCACAACGCAAGAACTAGAAGTTCGTTCGGATTTCTTGTGAGACCAAGTCTGCGAACCGTTACGACGGTCGAATCTCATACTGAGGGAATGCCAACGCGAGTTGTCACCAGCGGAATCGACATAATTCCTGGGGCGACGATGTTTGAACGTCGACAGTATTTCTTAGACCACATGGATTACATCAGAGAATGGTTGATGTATGAGCCCCGTGGTCATGGCGCTATGAGTGGTGCCATATTGCAACCACCTACTCGCTCAGATGCCGATTGGGGCGTTCTCTACATTGAAGTATCTGGATGTTTACCCATGTGCGGCCACGGAACTATCGGAGTTGCCACAGTTTTAGTGGAGAAGAATCTTGTTCCTGTAGTTGAGCCAGTGACGACCATTCGCTTAGACACACCTGCTGGATTGGTGACTGTAGAGGTGGCAGTAAAGGATGGTAAAGCCGAAAAAGTAACGCTCATCAATGTCCCCTCTTTCTCTTTAGCTCTGGATCAAGTGGTCGATGTTCCCGGGTTTGGCAAAGTCACTTACGACATGGCATTTGGTGGAAACTTTTACGCAATCATTCCAATCGAGCGCGTTGGAATTGAATTCGCTCGAGAAAATGGGCAAAAAATTCTGGATGCAGGTTTGGCAATATCGCAGGCTATTAATGAACAGAACAGACCGATTCATCCAGAGAATCCTGAAATCAATGTATGTCATCACATCGATTTCATTGCACCTGGTAATGCGGGAGCGTTGCATTGGAAGAACGCTATGGCCATTTACCCGGGATGGTTTGACCGTTCGCCCTGCGGAACAGGTACAAGCGCAAGGCTGGCACAGATGGTTGCGCGAGAAGAATTTGCGGACTCGGATGTTCTTGTCAATGAATCGTGGATAGGTTCGCAATTTGAAGGTCGCGTACTCGAGCACACTACAGTGGGGGATCTACCAGCAATCATTCCAACAATCACAGGACGTGCTTGGGTAATGGGTGAAGCAACATGGACGCTAGATCCAACGGATCCGTTTCCGCAGGGCTTCTTAGTTTAAAGTTCCACACAACGAAAGGTCCGTTATGGAAAAAGTACGTTGGGGTTTCATTGGTGCTGGTCATATTGCCAAGAAGGCCCTCTATCCCGCTCTAATGAAATCCGAAGTTGCCGAAATTTATGCTGTTGCCTCCAAGCATGAAGATCGTGCCAAGGAACTTTCTCCTTCGGGAAGAATTTATAGCAGCTACGAAGAATTGCTCTCTGACCCTAAAGTTGAAGCGATCTATATTTCCTTGCCAAATTCCTTGCATATCGAGTGGGCAATCAAGGCAATGCAAGCAGGTAAACATGTCTTATGTGAAAAACCTCTGGCTATGAATGCACAAGAGTTGCAAACTGCGATGGATGTCCAAGAGGCAACAGGCATGTACTTCATGGAGGCAAGTTGGAATCGCTGGCATCCACGTACAATTCGATTCAAGCAACTTTACGATTCTGGAATCATCGGCGAAGCAAAGTCCATTAGGTCTTGTTTTACTTATGACGGACTCAGCATGGATAACATTCGTACTGAACCTGAATTAGGCGGCGGTGGAACTTACGACCTGGGACCATATTCAGTAGTTGCACCATTATGGTTACTCAATTTCGCACCTCACGACGATATTGAAACTGAAGTCACGTGGCATTCAAAAGGCGCAGATGAAACCGTACGAACCACGTTTACAATTGGCTCGGCTACCGCGGAGACTGTTACCTCTATGAATACACCCGATACATTGTATTTTGATGTGACAGGCGAACTCGGGTCTCTTTCAATGCCCGGCAATCATGCATTTAACTCACATAATCAAGAAAGCGTTTTGGAAATTACCGTTAACGGAGAAAAAACTTTTGAACATTTTGAACCCTGCGACCCTTATCAATTAATGGCCGATTCATTTTCAAGAAAGATTCGTGGTCAAGCAGGTTGGCTTATGCCACTTTCTGAGTCGCTTGCTTTTGCTGAATTTTTTGACGAGATATTTGAAACATTCAATAAATAATCTACTGCCTCAGCCGCACCCCACCCGTGCGGAAAGATCTTCATCATTTCCGAAGGCCCGCTCAGATCAGAACCAAGTGTGAGCATGGGTTGTTCGGCATAACCATCCCCGCGTGTATTTCCTAGTCCAATATTTGCCATCAGCGCGTTGCACAGACATTTTCTTCCGTGTGCGCCTTCTTCGGTTCCACCTTTCTTGATGAAGACATGCTTTGGTTCAGCAGAACAGCGATATCCAAGAGTCCCTGGAACTTTCTCATAGGGGATTCGCAAATAACCTAAATCGCACAATCGTGGACGTTCTTCATACATCGAAGGCTCAGACAACGTCTCTGAAAGAGTGACTACCTTGAACGGGAAACCCGTCGGTGAGGCAAGGGCATCGGTTCGGACTACCAAAGTTCCCGATTGAATTTCCTGACGCATTCTTTGAAGAAGTGCTTGATCCACTCCAGTCTCGTGAGCTAGCGAAAAAATGGTTCCGATCTGTACGCCCATTGCACCGTGAATGAGCGCTTCTTCAATATGTTCAGGTGTGGAGTATCCACCTGCTAACCAAAAAGGTAGACCAACTTTTGCAACCTTTTCTAAATCTGGTTGATCTCGCGGCCCAAAAACAGGTTGGCCATCATCATCCAGAGTGAGCGTTCCACGAGGAGGAGCATTGTGCCCTCCGGCAGTAAATCCTTCAATAACGAAACCGTCGGGGCGAGTAACGTCATCTTTTGCAAGGTACGTGGCAAGAACGTGCGCGGAAATGATCGCAAGAAATTGCGGGCGGTGAAGTGGAGGTAGATCTACGCCCGTTAAAGTTTTTGGATGGAATGTAGATTTATATGCCATCGTCGCTCCATCAACAGCAATGTTGAGCGAAGCGGGATGATGCAGTGAAAGATTATTTAGAAGCTGAGGAATTTCAGCAGGTATACCCGCGCCCATCAGGACATAATCAACACCTGCAAGCATCGCGCCGTATGCAGAAGCAGGTGTCGCCATCTGAATCTTTTCGAGATAGTTGATTCCAACTAATCCATTGTGACCTTCTTTAGCAAGCCAAACTTCTGCGAAGTTAGAAACAACCAGAAGCTCCAGAGATTCATGATTGGGGCTGATAGTCAGTTTTGAGACGCTCGCATATTGGTGGTGCGGATCGCGACCTTCGGGATTGAAGTATTTCGCCTTCACGCGTTGAGCAATGGCTGGCAAAGGGAATGCATCGAGGGCTCTGCGAAGATCGCCGGTTTCGTCACCATTTTGCAAACGTCGCGCAAAGACGGCGTCGATCGCCGTACCTGACACGACACCGAGTTGGCCTGCCTGGGAAACCGCACGAGCCAACTGCCACGAGGAAACTGCGATGCCCATTCCGCCTTGAATAATGGTGGGCAGGGTCTCGGATGCACTTCTCACGTGGCAAGGGTATAGGAGCGACAGGGTGAGAAATCCCCATAAGCGCAGCTTTTAGATGCCTAGGGCCCCAGTCAAAATCGGGGCGTTCTCTAATAGAGCCCATTCTTGGTCGGTGAAGAGGCGAGATCGGATCAGGAATCGAAAGCCTTCTGGGGCCTCTAGCGAAAAGCCTCCACCGCGTCCTTTGACAATATCGATCGTCAAATGGGTGTGCTTCCAGTACTCAAATTGTGGCAGTGAAATCCAGACTTTAATCGGCTGATCAATGTGATCAACAGTTAATTCACCGAGGAAAACATCGGAGCCGCCGACTCGAAATTCACCCGCTAAATAACACATGGGCGACGAGCCATCACAGCATCCACCTGATTGATGAAACATCAGAGGCCCGTGAATAGCTGCAAGTTTTCGCAGTAGAACAGACGCTTCCTCTGTTACATCAACTCTTGAAGGAAGTGATGGGGTCATGAATGAACTGTAGAACAAAAGCGCGGGGGCCGCACCAATTGGCTGCGACCCCCGCGTTGTTGAATGGTGGTTAAAAGAAACCCAGTTTCTTCGGAGAGTAAGAAACAAGGAGATTCTTTGTCTGCTGATAATGATCGAGCATCATCTTGTGAGTCTCTCGGCCAATACCAGATGACTTATACCCACCAAACGCTGCATGTGCGGCATAGTCGTGGTAGCAGTTGGTCCAAACACGGCCGGCTTGGATTGCACGCCCAGCCCGATATGCGGTGTTGGTATCTCGCGTCCAAACACCAGCGCCAAGACCATAGAGAGTGTCGTTGGCGATCGTCATCGCATCATCAAAGCCATCGAACTTCGTCACCGCAACAACTGGTCCGAAGATTTCTTCTTGGAAGATACGCATCGAGTTCTTGCCTTCAAAAATCGTTGGTGCCATGTAGAAGCCGCCGGAAAGGTCTCCGCCAAGATCCACTTGTTCTCCACCCATTACTAAGCGAGCACCTTCTGCTTTACCGATTTCTATATACGACAAGATTTTTTGAAGTTGGTCATTACTTGCTTGTGCACCAATCATCGTGTCAGTATCCAATGGATTTCCTTGGATTACCGCCTTAGTGCGTGCTGTCGCGTCAGCAAGGAACTTGTCATATATCGGAGCATCAATAAGGGCACGTGATGGACAGGTACAAACCTCACCTTGATTGAGGTTAAACATTGTGAATCCTTCTAGCGCCTTGTCGTAGAAATCATCATTGGCAGAGGCAACATCCCGGAAGAAGATGTTGGCACTCTTGCCTCCTAGTTCTAGCGTGACAGGAATGATGTTCTCTGCTGCGTATTGCATAATCAAGCGACCTGTTGTTGTCTCGCCTGTAAATGCAACCTTGGCGATGCGCCGTGATGAAGCAAGTGGTTTACCAACTTCAACACCAAATCCATTGACGATGTTGAGGACTCCAGGTGGCAACAAGTCTTTGATGAGATCCATCCAGAAGTGGATTGATACCGGAGTTTGTTCTGCTGGCTTGAGGATGATGGCGTTACCTGCAGCAAGTGCTGGAGCCAACTTCCATACCGCCATGAGGATTGGGAAGTTCCACGGAATGATTTGTGCAACTACACCCAATGGTTCGTGGAAGTGATATGCCACTGTGTCATCGTTGAGTTCTCCAAGTGTTCCTTCTTGTGCACGAAGCGCGCCAGCAAAATAACGGAAGTGATCGATTGCCAATGGAAGATCTGCCGCCATTGTTTCTCTGATTGGCTTACCGTTTTCCCACGTCTCGGCTAATGCAAGTGCCTCAAGATTTGCTTCCATGCGATCTGCGATCTTGAGCAATACATTGGAACGATCTGTTACAGAAGTCTTACCCCATGCCTTTGCAGCTGCGTGCGCTGCATCTAATGCGAGTTCAACATCTGCGGCATTACCGCGCGCAACTTCGCAAAAGACTTTGCCGTTTACAGGGCTTACATTTTCAAAATACTGACCAGAAGATGGCGCAACATAAGCTCCATTGATCCAGTGGTCATAGCGACTCTTATAGTTCGCGATTGCTCCCGGTTGTCCGGGGGCAACAAATAATTTTCCCATGTTTTCTCCTTGGCGAAGGGTCGGCAAGGGCGCCTCTCCTCGTGGTGGGAACGCTAAACCAGCGTGTTATGGGCCTTCTATAGCAATCCCGAGTGCCAACCCTTAATGGATTGGCACTCTAGGAGCGTTGGGCTATCCCTGTATAACCACCTTCAGAGCCTTAGTTTCGGCTGCACGGGAGAAGGTGTCGTAGGCATCCAAGAATTTGTCGAAGGTGAAGTGGTGCGTCACCATCTTGGCCGCCGGAAGTTTCTTCTGTGCGATCAATTTAAGCAACATCGGAGTGGTGTTTGTATTCACCAAACCCATACTGATTGTTACGTTATGGATCCAGAGGTTCTCAACATGGAGTTCCACGGGCTTTCCATGGACTCCGACGTTGGCCACATGGCCACCTGGGCGCACAATTTCAGTAGACATAGTGAAAGTGGCTGGAGTGCCGACCGCCTCAATTGCTACATCTACACCCGCACCGTCGGTCATCGCCATTACTTGGGATTTCCAGTCAGCAGCGCTGGCTAGAACGTAATCGGTGGCACCAAACTCCTTTGACTTGATCAATCTATTTTCATCAAGATCGATCGCAATAATTCGTGCGGCGCCATAAAGTCCAGCGGTAGCAATAGCTGCCAAACCAACAGGTCCAGCACCTACGACTGCGACCGTATCACCAGGTTTGACGTAACCACTTTGTACACCGATTTCGAAACCGGTAGGGAAGATATCTGAAAGTAATACACCTTCCTCATCAGTTACTCCTGCAGGCATTTTATGGAGCGAGTTCTCGGCATAAGGCACGCGAACGAATTCTGCTTGGGTGCCATCGATTAAGTGACCGAGAATCCAACCCATTCCGGAGGCACCTTCTTCTCCAAGGCAGTGGGAGTACAAGCCAGCTTTACAGTTGGCGCAATGTCCGCAAGATTTGATGCACGAAACAATGACGCGATCGCCTACCTTAAGAGATTGAACAGACGAGCCTAATTCGGTAATAGTTCCGACTGCTTCGTGTCCAAGGATTCGTCCCACCGTTACCGCAGGCACATCACCTTTAAGAATATGTAGGTCAGTTCCGCAGATAGTAGTTGTATCAACTTTCACTATCGCATCGCCCGGCTGCATAATCTTGGGATTGGGAACTTCTTTCCATTCCTTAATTCCAGGTCCACCGTAAACTAGTGCCTTCATTTTCTTGCCTCTTTTCACATAGATACTGCGCTGCAACACTTACTCTGTTGCATTTATGACGGTACGCCTCTAACACGGCGAAGGTAAGGGCTCTTAGAGAGACGTCGGACTCAGACCCAGCACTCATTTTGATAGATCCGATATGGGTACATGATGCGCCGATAGAATGTTTTCATGGATAGCAAAGAGACCTCAGTCACACAACGAAAAATTGTTAAGGTCTTGGCGATTTCTCAAGTACTCAGCGGAGTCGGCGTCGCAGGAACTGTGGCAGCAGGATCGCTGCTAGTTTCTTCAATTTCCAAATCTGAAACTTTGGCAGGGCTTGCTCAAACAACTGCTGTGCTCGGGGCTGCAGCAATGGCTCTTCCACTCTCTCGACTTACTCAACGAGGGGGCAGGCGTTTAGGTCTTTCCGTCGGCTATTTCATCGGCTCCCTCGGGGCGGTTCTTGCGATCATCGGCGGAGCTAACAAGATTCTCTTTCTGATGTTGTGCGGGACTTTCATGTTAGGCGCGTCATCGGCTGCTGGCTATCAAGCACGTTTTGCGGCCGTTGATTTAGCAACAAACGAATCTCGATCTCGGCAATTATCTTTTGTTGTGTGGGGATCAACGATCGGTGCCGTAGCCGGTCCTAACTTGATGCAACCCTCTGGAAACTTGGCAGAACTTTTAGGTTTGCCAAGACTCGTTGGCCCTTACATCATTGCAGCAACTTCACTGTCGCTAGTTGTTGTTGTGGTCAGATTGTTCTTGCGACCTGATCCCTACCTCACTGCTATTGCCATCAATAAGCAAAGCAATATTCATCATCAAACTCTTCCAGCAAAGGAAGCGTTACGAATTATTCGCAATAACCCCATCGCTCTCTTTGCAATTGCCGCAATTGCAATTGGTCACGTGGCGATGGTTTCGGTCATGTCGATGACGCCTATTCATATGTCACATTACGACATCACTCTTACCATCATTGGCTTGGTGATCAGCGTTCATATTTTGGGCATGTATGCATTTTCCCCAATCGTAGGAATTTTGAGTGACAGAGTTGGTCGAAAACGCGTGATCCAAATCGGAGTCCTGATTTTGCTCTTATCTGCGCTTATTTCCGGCACCGCTGCCAATCATGATTCCGTTTCATTAGGTATTGGACTTTTCTTACTAGGCCTTGGATGGTCTTGCACCTTGATTGCCGGATCAGCCCTTCTCTCTGAATCCATGGAAAGTCATTTGCGCCCTTCCTCTCAAGGGGCAAGCGACCTCGTTATGAATCTCATGGGTGCAGGTGGTGGCGCCCTAGCGGGAGTGATCATCGGGACCCTGGGATACGCCTGGCTATGTTTATTTGCCGCGATTCCCGTTGCGGGATTAGGTATCTGGTCGTTGAGAATTAAGGAACGAACAACCACCGCCTAGATCCTGTGATACCCTAGGGGGTATGTCTACGGTGAACTTAACGAACGAAACATTTGAAAAAGACGTACTAAAAGATGGCATTGTCCTTGTTGATTTCTGGGCTGCCTGGTGTGGACCATGCCGAATGTTTGGCCCGATCTTTGAGGCCGCTTCTGAGAAGTATCCAGAAATAACCTTTGGCAAAGTCGATACAGAAGCAGAACGCGAACTCGCAGGTGGGGCTGGAATTACATCAATCCCAACGCTGATGGCCTTTAAAGATGGAATTCTGGTTTTCAGTCAGCCTGGTGCCATGCCCGCTCCAAGTTTTGATGAACTTATTCATGCCGTCCAGGCCCTGGATATGGACGAAGTTCGTGCAAAGATCGCTGCAGATGAAGCCGCTAAGTAGCTAGGTAGCAAAGGACAGGAAGGAGCACTCGCGTGGCACGAATAGTAATTCTCGGGGCAGGAATCTCTGGCCATACTGCAGCTTTGCATTTGCGCAGAATGCTGGGGAAAGAGCACGAAGTAGTTGTCGTAACCCCGAATTCAAAATGGAACTGGATTCCCTCCAATATTTGGGTCGGCGTAGGAAAGATGACAACCGAACAAGTGACCTTTGCTCTTGCCCCTATTTATCGTCGAAAAGGGATAGTGCTCCATCAGGCGCTTGGCGTTGCCATTCATCCTGAAGGAAATAGTTTCCACAAGCGTGCCTTCGTAGAAATTAGTTACACCGATCCCACACGAAGCGGGGAAAAAGGCGAGATCGAATACGACTATTTAATTAATGCTACTGGGCCAAAACTTAATTTTGCTGCAACACCAGGCCTAGGGCCAGACGGTCACACAGTTTCAGTTTGTACCCCATCGCATGCAATCGAAGCCGCTTCGCATTTAAAAGATGTCATCGCAAAATTGAAAGCAGGGGTTGCCCAAAGACTTGTTATCGGAGTTGGACACGGCACTTGCACCTGTGAAGGTGCGGCATTTGAGTATGCATTTAACGTTGAACACGAATTGCGCTTGGCAGGCGTTCGTGAATTGGCAGAAGTTGTCTATCTCACCAATGAATTCGAACTCGGAGATTTTGGTGTGGGCGGAATGACTTTCACGCAAAGTGGCTTCGAAACCACAAGTAAATTGTGGACCGAATCTCTCTTTCGCGAACGTGGAGTACACGCAATCTTGCAATCGCATGTAGAGAAGATCGAAGAAGGCGTCATCCATTACGAGCAATTAGATGGAATTAAGCGCTCCTTAACTTTTGATTTTGCGATGTTGTTACCTCCATTTAGAGGAGTTGATATGAAGGCATTTAACGCTGCGGGTGAGGACATCTCCGCTGAAATGTTTGCGCCAAGTGGGTTCATGAAAGTCGATGCCAATTACACACCTAAAGCATTCGCAGACTGGCGAGCTGAGGACTGGCCAAGTACCTACCAAACGCCCCTTTATTCAAATATTTTTGGAGTAGGTATTGCTTTTGCCCCACCTCACCAAATTTCAGAACCTCGCAAAAGCGTTACCGGTACTTTGATCGCACCATCTCCTCCTCGTACCGGCATGCCCTCAGGTGTTATGGGTAAAACGGCGGCGCTGACGATTTCCGAAAGAATCCTCAAAGGGGAATCCACTCCAGCACATCACGCATCTATGGCGAATATGGGAGCCGCGTGCATTGCATCTGCTGGATCAGGGATGAGGACGGGTACTGCTGCGGCGATGACTATGTATCCAGTCGTACCGGATTATCAGAAATATCCGGGTAGCGGGCGAAGCGCGAAGGACACCTTCGGCGAAATTGGGTTGGCTGCTCACTGGATCAAATATCTTTTACACGTCATGTTCATCTACAAAGCTAAAGCGAAACCTTTGTGGTTTCTCATTCCAGAATAAATTGGCCCCGAGAAGAGGATGGATATGGAAAACGAGGAATTGAGTATCGCTAAAGCTCCGCTACCGACTTCTGAAACTTTGCGTGCACGCAAGAATTTGTTTATTCAAAGTTGGAGATTTATTGCGATCAATATCCGCATGGTGAAAATGATCCTTAAAGGACATCACTAGGTTGGTTTGACACATACCCCAGGGGGTATGCTAGGGTTGCCTCCTACTCGTACAACTGGGGGAAAAGATGGCAGCTAAAGCCACATCACACGTACTTTCAGATCCAGCGCAACTGGATGCTCTCACCAAAAGGCTCAAGCGCGCCCATGGACAATTAGGTGCAGTAGTGCGGATGCTCGAAGAAGGTCGCACCTGTGAAGAGATTGTTAATCAGATGGCGGCAGTAGGTAAGGCAGTTAACACTGCCGCCTTTACCTTGATAGCAGCGAATCTGAAGGAATGCATTGAGGATGACAAATCCAATGCTCCTGCGGTGACTGAGAAACTTCAAAAACTATTCTTGAGTTTGGCGTAAAGATGAAAAAAATCATTCTTGGCCTCGTGGCCGCACTTACCCTTACTGCTTGTTCGTCTTCCGGAAGTGCAATTACCAACTTAGATTCAAAAGCATTTTCTGCAAAGACTCAAGAGTCGGGCGTTGTCACTATTGATGTTCGAACACGCGGTGAATACATGACGGGTCATATCGCTGGTGCGATTAATATCGATGTTGAAGCGACGACTTTCGATAACGAAATCGCAAAGTTGGATAAGACCAAGACTTATGCCGTGTATTGCCACAGCGGACGTAGATCAGGAATAGCGACGACAGCGATGGCTAAGGCCGGATTTACATCCATATTCAATTTATCCAATGGGGTAACCGATTGGATTGCACAAGGCTTACCATTGGTGACCACCTGATGAGGATTGTCATTGTTGGTGGAGTCGCAGGTGGAATGTCTGCTGCTACTCGTCTTCGCAGATTAAATGTTGATGCGGAAATCATCGTTCTTGAAAAAAGCGGTCACGTTTCCTACGCTAACTGTGGACTTCCATATTATGTAGGTGGAGTAATAGAAGACGAAGCATCTTTGTTCTTGCAAACACCTGCTTCACTTCATGCACGTTTCAGGCTCGATGTTCGTGTACTGACTGAAGCACTCAGTGTCGATGCCGATGCGAAGACCATAAGTCTGCGTAGCCTTGTTTCTGGTCAGGAAAGCGTTCTCTCATACGACAAGCTCATCCTTAGTCCAGGGGCGTCACCAATAGTTCCAAACTTGCCCGGAGCAGAGTTTGCTATGACCCTTCGCACCGTTGAAGATGTTGAACGAATTGTTGAACAAGTAAAACTTGCCCCTCGAAGCGCGGTAGTAATTGGCGGAGGATTTATTGGGGTAGAAATTGCGGAGAACTTTGTTCACAAAGGGATTACAACATCTATTGTCGAGGCAACCCCGCAACTTCTCGCACCGCTAGATCCAGAAATGGCAACCTTTGTCAGCGCCGAAATGGTGCGCAACGGAGTTCATGTTTATCTAGGGGATAGCGTCACGGCAATCACGCCTCAATCTGTTTCCCTAGCCAGCGGGGAGGTTATCCCTAGCGATCTCGTGATCATGGCAATCGGAGTTCGCCCCGATACGGCACTGGCCAAAAGCGCCGGACTCACTATCGGGGATCGTGGGGGCATTGAAGTCAATGACTTTAATCAGACTAGTGATGCTGATATTTATGCAGTCGGTGACGTTGCCCAGAAGCGTGATTCATTGGACGGGAATTCCACACTTGTTCCACTTGCAAACTTGGCTAACCGCCACGGGCGCGTGGTTGCCGACCACATCAATGGGCTCCCTGTTCGACCCGTACTCACCATTGGGACAGCTATCGTAAAAGTTTTCGATTTGATGATTGCAACCACTGGATGGAATGAAAAGCGGTTAATTGCCGCCAAACGTCCATACCTGGCCATTCATACGCATCCAGGCTCACACGCAGGTTATTACCCAGGAGCACAAACGATCTCCTTAAAGTTATTGCTGGATCCAAATTCTGGAGAAATTCTCGGTGCTCAAGGTATCGGCAAAGAGGGCGTGGATAAACGCATTGATGTTATTGCAACAGCGATGCGTGGAAAAATCACGGCGCCAGAATTAGCTGACCTGGAGTTGGCGTACGCCCCACCTTTTGGCTCAGCGAAGGATCCGGTCAACATGCTTGGCTATATCGCAGAGAACCTAGTTTCTAAATTGACCGGAAACGTTCAATGGCACGAAGTCGAGGCTTATCGTGAAAAGGGATACGCCCTTGTTGATGTTCGTGGCGCCGGAGAATATGCGCGCGGAACCATTCCTGGTTCGGTCAATATTCCTGTCGATGAAATTCGAGAGCGTATTTCAGAATTTACCAATAAGAATGTTGTTGTAAATTGCCAAGTAGGTCAACGCGGGCACACAGCCGCATTACTTCTGAAAGAATATGGATTTAATGCGTTAAATCTCGATGGCGGATACTTCACATGGAGCAATTCACCGGCTCATAGCTAAAGCAATATCGAAGTTTAAAGTTTAATCTTTACGAGATTTGTAGAAGTTAAACCACGCGTAGGCAGCGCTCGCGATTAAATATGGCGCGACGCTTGCCAACGCGGCAACGAAATCGACACCAAAACGTGATGGATGAAATCCGTCGATCATGATGAGCGTGGCAAAGACAATAATGGCAAAGGCCAATGGGGGAGTCGCAGCGCAGACATATTCACTGCCTTTTCGTCCAAAGCGAACGCCACCGATGGCACATATGCAGAGCGCTATCGAAGTAGAAATACCGATGCCATGGCGAATCTCTAGTTCAGCCACCGAAGCGAGCCCAATCAGCAGGGTTTGTAGCACAGCGACTCCTGGCTTGGTGAGACCCTTTTTCGAGATGGCAATAGCTGGTCGTTGAACTGTTGGGGATGTCATGTGTTCTCCTCGTCAATCTCTTCTGCATCAATGAAATCATCGGGGGCATCCAGTGCAAGATTGCTCTTGAGCTGGCGTACATTCTCGGAGACTTCAGGTATGGACTTAACTTTACTGGCATCTCCTGACACTCCAAGGTTCATGATCTTTTTAGCTGGGCTCAGGACGGTACTTTCAGCTGTTGGAATCATCTCGTTGTAGGCCTTGAGCGTGCTCTTAAGGCGATCGCCCACCGTGAGGATCTTGGCATGCAATGCGCCGACGTTTTTAAGGAAGGCCCCCGCTAGCTCTTGGATTTCGGTTGCGCTCTCAGCCAAACGGTTGCGACTAAAGATGTATCCCACTGTATGCAATAGAGCCATCATGGTTGTGGGAGTTGCGATCGTGACACCTTTAGCAAAAGCATAGTTAAGTAAATTGCTGTTGACCCGAAGCGCCTCAGTCAAAATAGATTCAAAGGGCGCAAAGAGCACAACGAAGTTTGGCGATGAATCTTTGTCGGCATATCCGCGCTTTGCTAGCGCATCGACATGTTTGCGTAAGTCTTCAGCATGTTGGGCAATTAATTCTTCACGTTTATCGGGGTCTGCAGTTTCGTATGCTTCAAGAATGCGTTCGAATGGAAATTTGGAATCGATGAAGAGCAGACTAGAACCTGGCATTGAAATTGTGATGTCAGGGATACCGGTCTTCTCATCATCGGCCCTAAAAGACTTCTGACGCGTGAAGTGTTCTCCCTCGATAAGACCTGACGTTTCAAGTAATAACTCCAATTGTGCTTCGCCAAATTTTCCACGCTTTTGCGAACTGGTCAGTGCTCCTGCAATTTTTGTCGTTTCATCGAGCAAAGACTTATTTGCTTGCGCCATATTTGTTAAGTCCTTGCGAATACCTTCCTCTGCTGCGATCCGACTTCGATCTGCTTCGCGCGCTTGAGATGAGAGAACTTCGACGGATTTCTTCATCGCTTCTAACTCAGTAGCCAATCGAGTGGTCTCAGTCTGCGCACCCTGCATGGTCGCGATCTGTTTCTCGAGGGAGAGGACCGAACCTTTGGCCAGAGCTAACTCGGCGCTGACGCCAGCGGCTCGTGATTTGGCCAACAAGTAACCGATAATTGCGCCCAAAGCCAGGGCGATTGCGCCTATAAGAATGGTCATGGGCCTATCGTGGCAGGAACCACTGACGAAGACCCGTAGGCTCTACTTCTTGTGAGCCTCTCTATTGGAATCGTCGGAATGCCCAACGTCGGCAAGTCCACCCTTTTTAATGCCCTGACCAAGAACAACGTCCTGGCCGCCAACTATCCCTTTGCCACAATCGAGCCCAATGTCGGGGTCGTGGGCGTACCCGATGCTCGCCTGGCTGTGCTGGCAGGGATCTTTGGGTCCCAGACAATTTTGCCGGCCGTGGTTTCTTTCGTAGATATTGCCGGAATTGTAAAAGGCGCCTCAGAAGGTGCAGGGCTTGGCAATAAATTTTTGGCAAATATCCGCGAAACCGATGCGATCTGTCAGGTCATCCGAGTTTTCGGCGATGGCGATGTGATTCACGTTGAAGGTCGTGTGGATCCAGCCAGCGATATGGAAATCATCAACACAGAATTGGCGCTCGCAGATTTACAAACAATTGAGAAGGCGCTTCCTCGTATAGAAAAAGAGGCGCGAGTCAACAAAGAGCGCCAGCATGTTGTGGATGCAGTGAAGGAAGCCGAACGAATTCTCAATGAAGGTAAGCCACTTTCTAGCAGCAAGGTAGATCTCGCGCTCCTTGAAGAATTGCACCTCATGACAGCCAAACCATTTCTCTACGTATTCAACGTTGATGCTGCAGAATTAAATGATCAAGAGCTTCGCACGAAACTAGCCGCCCTTGTTGCACCTGCTGAAGCAATTTTCTTGGATGCAAAGACGGAGGCCGAACTCGCTGAACTCAGTGATGAAGATGCTCTGGAACTTTTAGAATCTATTGGCCTTACTGAACCTGGTCTTGCAACGCTGGCACATGTTGGCTTTAGGACTCTGGGGTTGCAGACTTACTTAACGGCTGGCCCTAAAGAGGCTCGGGCGTGGACGATTCACGTGGGGGACACAGCGCCAATGGCTGCAGGTGTTATTCACACCGATTTCCAAAAGGGTTTCATTAAAGCCGAAGTAGTCTCCTTTGATGACCTTGTAACAGCGGGCTCTATGGCTGAGGCAAAAGCACACGGCAAAGTACGCATGGAAGGCAAGGAATATGTCATGCACGATGGAGACGTTGTCGAATTTAGGTTTAACGTTTAGCTCGGCATGATGAAACGTTGGTCCTTTCTGCTTTGCCTCGCGTTGATCGCGACGGGATTGGGTGCACCAGCCAGTGCTCAAAACATCGAATGGGGTATATCTAAAGCGAATTTCAAAGTTGATACTGCGGGTTTTATCTCGCCAGCTTCGACCACATCAGGTAACAGCGTTAGCGCCTTTGTAACCTGTCCCAAGGGGACCTTTTCTCTCACGGCATATCGCATGGGCTATTACGAGGGCGTCGGCGCCGAACCCTATTGGAGTTCGGGTTGGCTCCCATGCGTTCAGCAAGCAGCGCAGGTAATTGACCCAATCACTCACATGAGTGAAAGCCACTGGCCCTTGAGTTTGAAGATTCCAACAACAGTTTTAATTCCAGGTTTCTATTTAGTGAAGATCGATACCAGCGTCGGCCATCAGGCATATATGACGCTAACTATTCGTCAACCCAGTGCAGTTGGAACTGTTGTTCTTGTGATCCCAACAATGACAAGTTTGGCCTACGACAGGTGGCAAGGCGCAAGTGCGTACCGTGGAACCGCGGGATTCTCAGATCGTGCGCGCGTGCTTTCCTTCAACCGCCCCACTGACTGGGGATATGGAAGCGGCAAATATCTCAATTATGTGCGTCCTCTTTTGGAAACTGCAGAAGAGCTTGGACTAAATATCGATTATGTTACAGATGTTGATGTATCGATGATTCCACATCTGCTCGACGGCGCTGTCGCGTATGTTTCTGGCGGGCATGATGAGTATTGGACGGGCGCGGAACGAACGGCGGTTGAAACTGCACGAACTCAAGGAACAAACCTTCTCTTCTTTGGGGCAAACATTGCCTATTGGCAAACACGTCTTAGTGCCGATGGCCTTCAAATGTCCATCTACAAATCTGCAACCGAAGATCCAAATAAAACTAATCCGACAATTCGTTTTCGTTCTCTCAACAAGCATGAATCAATTCTGACCGGGCAGAAATATAATTGCTTTCCGGCTACCGGTAGCTTTACGGTTGCCGATCCATCCTCGTTTGTTTTTGATGGTTTAAAAGTTTCCAAAGGCCAAAAGTTTGCAGGGATTATTGGACCAGAAGTAGATCACCTAGAAGTTCCCTCACATTTTGTCGGAGCCCTACATGTGGTTGCTAAATCAGCTGTAACCTGCGGATCATTACTGCCCAGGGAAACAACTTCAGAAATGATTTACGGCATTTCTCCAAGTGGGGCAGGCACCATTTCGGTAGGCACCATGAAATGGGTTGAACGAGGCCTTACAAAAGATGTACCTGCTGCTACTCGAGCTTTTGTAACAGGCGTGACAAAGAACCTCCTTCTCGCCGCAGCAAAAGGACCACTGGGGAATCAATATTCTCGATAACCCAGACTAATATCTAACACATGAGAACCTCAGTGATCGTGGCAGGTGCTAGAACTCCCATCGGAAAATTCAGCGGCGCACTCAGCGCATTGAGCGCAACAGATTTAGGTGGCATCGCAATCAAGGCGGCGGTAAGTCGTGCCGGCATCGCTCCCGATCAAGTGCAGTACTTGATTATGGGCCACGTATTGCAAGCAGGTGCTGGACAAGGTCCTGCCAGAAACGCAGGTATCAAAGGCGGACTCCCGATGGGTATTCCATCAATCTTGGTAAATAAAGTGTGTTTATCGGGTTTGAACGCGATTGCACTTGCAGATCAACTTATCCGTCTTGGTGAATTTGATGTAATTGTTGCAGGTGGAATGGAGTCGATGACAAATTCGCCGCACTTATTATTAAATTCGCGCACGGGCAACAAATTGGGCGATGGTGTCTTGAAGGATTCGATGCTCCTTGATGGTCTCTTTTGCAGTATTGATCAAATGGGCATGGGCGATGCAACAGAAAAGAATAATTCACGATATGCAATGACGCGCGAGGCTCAAGACAGTTTCGCCCTTGAGTCTCATCTGCGCGCAGCAAGTGCGCAAGCTGCAGGAGTTTTCAATGAAGAGATTGTCCCCGTAGAACTGAAGGATCGAAAAGGCAACGTCACTATCTTCTCTGCCGACGAAGGCGTCCGAGCAGATACAACACTTGAAGGGCTTGCAAAACTGCGACCTGCATTTTCACCTACAGGCACAATCACTGCTGGTTCTGCTTCACAAATTTCAGATGGCGGCGCAGCAGTTGTCGTAATGCTCAAGGAAAAGGCGATTGCATTGGGACTTGATTGGCTCTGTGAAATTGGCGCACAAGGCATGGTGGCAGGGCCTGATGCTTCACTTCACGAGCAACCAGCAAATGCAATCAAGCTGGCAGTCGAAAAAGAGGGAATCTCAATAGGTCAATTGGACATTGTAGAAATCAACGAAGCATTTGCTGCAGTTGGCATCGCTTCAACTAATGGGCTGGGACTCTCTGCAGATAAAGTGAATATCCACGGCGGTGCTATTGCGGTGGGTCATCCCTTGGGAATGTCAGGTGCTCGACTTGCTTTGCATGTGGCATACCAACTCAAAGCCAAGGGCAGCGGTTACGGAGTTGCCGCTCTATGCGGCGGCGGTGGCCAAGGAGATGCGCTGATCTTTAAAAGATAGCGACTTGTTTTTAGAATTCGTCAACAACAAATTCTG
This sequence comes from uncultured Actinomycetes bacterium, assembly GCA_903834145.1. Lineage (GTDB taxonomy): Bacteria > Actinomycetota > Actinomycetes > Nanopelagicales > Nanopelagicaceae > QYPT01. The sequence goes on along the minus strand of CAILHY010000027.1, from coordinate 2,356 downwards.
GCTGGGTCTTTTCGCGAATTTCCTCAACGCTAACGCCTGGCGCCCGCTTTCGAAGGACTAAACCATTGTCGGTGACATCAAACATGGCAAGGTCGGAAATTATTCGATCAACGACACCAACTCCCGTAAGCGGAAGTGAACATTTATTTACTATTTTTGGAGAGCCATCTTTTGCTACGTGCTCGGTTAAAACTATGACTCGAGGGGTGCCTGCAACGAGATCCATGGCGCCTCCCATGCCCTTTACCATTTTGCCTGGAATGGTCCAGTTAGCGAGATCCCCTGTTGCCGAGACCTCCATGGCTCCGAGAATCGCAACTTTTACGTGGCCACCTCGAATCATTCCGAATGAAACTGAGGAGTCAAAGATCGATGCGCCATCTATGAGCGTCACTGTTTGTTTTCCTGCGTTAATGAGGTCGGCGTCTTCTTCGCCTTCGAATGGAAATTGACCCATCCCCAAGATTCCATTTTCACTTTGAAGGGTGACAGAAACTCCCGCCGGCAAATTATTAGCAACCAAAGTAGGAATACCGATGCCAAGATTTACATAATCGCCGTCGATCAATTCTGAAGCTGCAAGCGCGGCCATCTCATCTCTAGTCCAACCCATTGTTTCAGTCCTTCATCTCTAGAGTGAATCGCTAATTCGTCACAGTGACGGGGCGTGGACGTACGGTGCGCTGTTCAATATCTTTCTCACGATCAGTGCATTTAGCAAGGCGGTGCACGAAAACTCCAGGAGTTATTACATGGTTAGGATCGATCTCTCCAGCCGGGACGATACGTTCAGCTTCGGCAATGGTGACTCGTCCGACGGTTGCAACCAGAGGGTTGAAATTGCGTGCGGTGTATCGATACACCAAGTTTCCTGCCGTGTCGGCGAGATATGCATGCACCAGTGCTACATCGGTCACGATGCCACGCTCTTGCACGTAGGTTGCACCATCGAATTCGGCGTGAGGCTTTCCTTCTGCAACAAGTGTTCCGACGCCGGTTTTTGTGTAAAAAGCAGGGATGCCTGCGCCTCCACACCGAAGGCGCTCGGCCAAAGTTCCTTGCGGACTGAATTCAACCTCAAGGTTTCCTGCAAGAAATTGCTCAGCGAATAGTTTGTTTTCTCCTACGTAAGATGCAATCACTTTGCGTACTTGGCCATTTTCAAGCAACAGGCCAAGACCTTTCCCATCTACTCCCATATTGTTGGAGACAACGGTCAAATCTTTTACTCCAGTATCTCTCACCGCTTCAATCAAATCTGAAGGAATGCCAGAGAGTCCAAAGCCGCCGACTGCAAGAGTCATTCCGTCCCGGAGGACACCATCGAGTGACTGAGAAATACTTTCGTACAGCTTCGTCATGCAATCCTCCGTGTCGGTTGCTGCTATTACGCGCCGGTGTAGTGCTTTCCGATTTCAGTAAGTGCTTTATCCAACATCTCCAAACCAAGTCGAGCATCAGCTTCAGAAATATTGCAGGGAGGAGTCATATGCAAACGGTTAAAGTTTGGAAATGGCATCAAACCATGCTTCTTGCACGCTGCAATAAGTTCATTCATTGCAGGGCTTGAAGAACCGTACGGTGCCATCGGTGCGCGAGATTCGCGATCGGTGACTATGTCCATTCCCCAGAAAACGCCCGCTCCGCGAACATCCCCGATGACCTTGTGCTTCTTTGCTAACTCGCGAAGCCCTGGGCCAAGAATGGTCTCGCCGATATGCGCAGCATGTTCGACCATACCTTCTTCTTTCATTGCATCAATCGTTGCAACGGCGGTGGCACATGCAAGGGGATGACCTGAGTAAGTCAAGCCGCCAGGAAATACGCGGTCGTCGAATGTTTTAGCGATGTAGTCAGGGATGATGACACCACCAAGTGGGACATACCCTGATGTAATTCCCTTTGCGAAAACAATTAGATCTGGCTCGACTGTGGAATGCTTGAATGCGAACCATTTGCCTGTACGGCCAAAGCCCGCCATAACTTCATCAGCGATCCAAAGGATCTCGTACTTATCGCACAGTGCTCGAACACCTTCTAGATAACCCTTTGGTGGCACCAAGATTCCAGCAGTACCTGGCACGGATTCAATAAGGATTGCTGCGATGGTCTTTGGACCTTCAAAAATAATGGTTTGCTCTAAGTGCTCCAGAGCGCGTGCGCATTCTTGCTCTTCAGTGGTTGCCCAAAAGGATGAACGGTATAGGTATGGGCCCCAGAAGTGAACGTGACCAATGCTATTTTCGTTAGGGAAACGGCGTGGATCGCCAGTGGAACTAATCGCTGAGCCAGTGTTGCCGTGATAAGAACGGTATGTTGAAAAAATCTTTTGCTTGCCTGTATGCAGGCGAGCCAT
>CAILHY010000026.1 GCA_903834145.1 uncultured Actinomycetes bacterium | reverse complement strand
ATTAATGGATGCGTTTTCTGCAATCCCAGTGGTGATATTTCAGGCCATGACACTTGCCCGACAAATCAGAGTAAGTCTGAATAAGTAACCAAAGAAGTGCGTCCTGAGGGACTCGAACCCCCGACCCGGTGATTAAGAGTCACCTGCTCTACCAACTGAGCTAAGAACGCCGAACTAAATAACGTGCGGGACAGACCCTATCAGCGTGGCGGTCTTTGTTTAGCCACGTTGATGGCGTCACCATATGTTACGTGAGGCATACGGGAAAGCGAATTTTGAGCCCTTTCTTGATCGTCGGGCTTTTGTTCACATCCGCATCTACCTCCACGGGGCTCGTTTTGACGCGTGAAACCACTGTTATCAAGGTGCTAGGCCAAATTGCCGTGAAAGGGAGGGCACCCAAAACTGGGTATTCCAGGGCTCAATTCGGGGCGGCCTGGACAGATGTGGACCATAACGGATGCGATACCCGCAATGACATTCTCACCAGAGATCTAGTGGCCAAGGTATATCGCGCTGGCGGTTGCATTGTGGCTTCGGGAATCTTGCATGATCCGTATTCGGGCACCGATATTTCATTCACAAGGGGAGCAGGTACGAGCCTTGCCGTGCAGATCGATCATGTCGTCGCGTTGTCAGATGCTTGGCAAAAAGGAGCATTCGCATTAACGATGACTCAGCGGACCGCGTTCGCTAATGATCCGTTGAATCTATTGGCAGTCATGGGGCGATTGAATTCGCAAAAGAGTGACAGTGATGCTGCAAGTTGGTTACCGCCACTTAAGAGTTATCGATGCAAATATGTAGCAAGACAGATAGCAGTGAAAGCGAAGTACGGAATTTGGATGACGAGCGCTGAGAAAACAGCAATCGTGGGGATATTAAGTAAATGCCCCGGAGAAACTATTCCAAAAGGTTAGTGAGGTTGTGCGTCATAACGTGCATATGAGTTATGAATCTCGGCCTGAGCTTCTTCGCGCCCGACCCACATTGCACCTTCAACGCTTTTGCCTGGTTCTAGATCTTTGTAGACCTCGAAGAAGTGTTTAATTTCGAGGCGATCAAATTCAGGTACATCAGTTATTTCGCGAAGATGTTCTTTGCGAACATCTCCCGCTGGAACGCACAGCAACTTGTCATCGCCACCGGCTTCATCGGTCATGCGAAACATTCCGATGACGCGGCACTTCACAACACAACCAGGAAATGTTGGTTCATCCAACATGACAAGTGCGTCAAGCGGATCTCCGTCTTGACCAAGAGTGTCATCAACAAATCCGTAATCCCATGGATAACGCGTGGACGTGAAGAGCATGCGGTCAAGGCGAATCTTTCCTGTTGCATGATCGACTTCATATTTATTGCGACTTCCAGCGGGGATTTCAACGATTACATCGAAGGTCATGTCCATGGGTTGTGCTCCTATCGATGCGCCCTAAAAACAGGGGAAAAACTTGGGGTGAACGACGGGGCTCGAACCCGCGACATCCCGGACCACAACCGGGTGCTCTACCAGCTGAGCTACGTCCACCATGCGTGGCACATACTACCTGCCCCCACGGCCTTGCTTGTATTCCTATTTTATTGCGATTTACTCAGCCGCAGGGGATGAGTATTTATCTGCAATTTCACGCAGGACGTCAGTCTCTGGACCAGGGGCTGGGGCAAAGATCGTCTCTCTGTAGTACCTGAGTTCGTTGATGGAATCTTGGATGTCGCCTAATGCGCGGTGGTTTCCCGTCTTTGCCGGGGAGTTGAAATACACGCGAGGATGCCAGCGCCTGGAGAGTTCTTTGATGGAGGAGACGTCGATAGTTCGGTAATGCAGATAGTCATTAAGGCGGGGCATATCCCGGGCAATGAAATTGCGATCAACGCTGACGGAGTTTCCAGCCAACGGCGACTTACCCGGTTGGGTGGAGGCACTTTCTAGGTAAGCGATGATCCTATCTTCGGCATTGCTCAGCGATGTTCCGTGAGGGATTTCATTGATCAGGCCTGAGTCGGTATGCATTTTTGTGACGAAGTCATTCATGCTTGCAATCTTGTTGGCATCGGCCTTGATGACAAGGTCCACACCTTCACCGATGATGGCGAGGTCAGAGTCGGTTACAAGGACCGCTATTTCCACCAGGGCATCGGTCTGGAGGGACAGTCCGGTCATTTCGCAATCGATCCAAATGAGGTGGGGAGAGTCTTGTGCCATGGGTGAACTTTAGATCATCCATGGGTATTTCATGACGATGTCATTTCACTGCTCGTTCACCTTCTCGTAACCTCTAAAACACCCAATTTCTAAGCGCTACCAACAAGATTGCCCCGTGAGCCAAACACTCGAACAATCCGCCACACCTATTCCCGAGAAGCGTGAGCTCACGACGCTCCCACGTTTTTCTGATCGTGTTTTCAGGGGAGTCGTTACCACGGGCGGACTTTCATCGCTGGTAATTCTCGGACTCATTTTAGGCTTCTTGTTGTACAACGGATATTCCACTCTTAGACAACAAGGCATGCATTTTCTAACGGGAAGTAATTGGCAAGCAGTCATTTCTGACTCTGGTGCTTTTGATGTAAAGAATTCCCATTTTGGTTTAGCAGCAATGCTGATCGGAACCATGATCGTGGCGCTAATTGCCATCGCAGTTGGTGTCCCAATAAGTGTTGGCGCAGCTACCTATTTAACTTTCTATGCACCTAATGCAATTAAGAAGATTATGGTCTCTGCAATTGACTTAATGGCCGCCTTTCCTTCAGTCCTCTTTGGACTCTGGGGATTTTTTGTTCTTCAACCTTCCGGAGAGTACTGGGCGAAACTGATTCATAAATATCTTGGCTTCATTCCATTTTTTCAGCTACCCGCCCCTTACGTCACGCGCTCGCCCTTTATCGCCGGTTTAGTTTTAGCAATCATGATTATTCCAATCGTTACATCGGTCTCCCGCGAAATTTTTTCGCAAACACCACTCGATAGAATTCAAGCCGCCTACGCACTGGGTGCTACTCGATTTGCCATGTTACGTGCAGTTGCTTTTCCTTATGCCCGTTCAGGAATTGTTGGTGGCGTCATGTTGGGGCTCGGCCGAGCAATGGGTGAGACAGTTGCGGTCTATACGGTTCTCAACATTGTCTATCAGGTAAATTGGCAAATCTTGTTTAGCGCAGGTGGCAACGTCGCTTCAATGATTCTCCTTAAATTCGGTGAAGCCAGTCCCAATGAAGTAAAAGCACTGATGGCTGCAGGATTAGTCCTGTTTATTCTTACATTGATCGTTAACTCAATAGCGAATTTGATTGTTACTCGCACTGGAAAGAGCGGTCGCTAATGTCGACAGTGACCGCGCAAATCATGCCAAAACCCAGCAAACCATGGGCCGCTTCTCCACTTGATCGCGCAAAAACTGGTGGCATTTTTCTAGCAGCAGTGCTTGCTTCCTTTGCAGTTGTTGCTTCAACGCCACTTAAGGGAAAGCTTGCTTATATTCTCGTTTTCTTCGCTGCTTACATCATGATCGACTTTGCATCCACTTTTATAAAGGTCGGTCGACAAGGGGCTGTTGACGCTGTTTTCCGCGCCGTGGTCACTATGGCCATTGCAATCGCAGTGACACCGATAATCAGCATTTTGATTACCGTCTGGCTTCGCGGCCACAAGGGGCTGCACATCGGGCTATTCACTACTGATATGCGCTCGACGGCCTATACGGATCCGATCAACCAGGGCGGTCTGCTTCATGCAATCATCGGAACCTTCCTGCTCGTCTTTTTTGCCATGATTATCAGTGTCCCCATCGGCATCTTGACTGCTATTTATCTCACTGAAATTCGAGGGAAATTCACGCGCCCGATTTCCTTCTTGGTGCAGGCAATGTCGGGGGTGCCATCCATCGTGGCAGGACTCTTTATTTACGCTGCGATTTTGTTACCTTTGACGAAAAAACTCAATGGCATTGAAGGCTCACTTGCGCTAGCAATTTTGATGATTCCTACGGTAGCTCGTATGTCTGAAGAAGTGCTGAAACTTATTCCTAGTGATTTGCGCGAAGCCGGCGTTGCACTGGGTGGGACTCAGTGGCGCTCCGTTGCAATGGTTGTCGTGCCTGCGGCGCGAAGCGGATTGATCACCGCCGTTATCCTGGGTATTGCTCGAGTTGCCGGCGAAACTGCTCCTCTACTTTTGCTCACGGGCGGAAGTGGTAGCAAGAATTACAACATGTTCAAAGATTCAATGGGATCACTTCCCAATTACATCTGGCAATGCTTTGCTACAGGTACGCCAGAATCAATTACACGCGCTTGGGCAGGAATTCTTGTCTTGCTAGTAATTGTTGTTGTTCTGTTTGCGGCTGCGAGAACTTTGGGAAATCGAAAAGTGGGTAAGAAATAATGAGTATTGAGTCCGGGGCAAATCAAGGAGAAGACATGGAACTTACTGCGCAAGCTGGATCTCTTTCGGCAATCACATCCGCTCGGGAAGTGAAGGAGCCGGGCAATCGCGCACTTGGGGTAGGTCTTGAAGCCCGCGGAGTCCATGCGTGGTTTGGAGACAAGCATGTTCTATCAGGTGTCTCCCTCGATTTTTGGCCCGGTACTGTCACGGCTCTGATCGGTCCATCCGGTTGCGGTAAGTCAACGTTTATTCGCACCCTCAATCGCATGCATGAATTTATCCCCGGAGCAGCGATGGCCGGAGACGTTTTACTCAACGGTGAAGATATTTATGCTCCCGGTGTTGATGTCACGAAGATTCGTTTGAAAGTCGGGATGGTTTTCCAAAAGCCCAATCCCTTTCCTTCTATGACTATTGCAGAGAACGTTCTGGCTGGTCTGAAATTGGCGCAATTAAAGAGCGAAAATAAGGATGACCTCCTTGAAGAATGTTTAGAGCGCGCCGGCCTGTGGTCTGAAGTTAAAGATCGCCTCAACACCCACGGTGGAGCACTCTCTGGCGGACAGCAACAGCGCCTTTGCATTGCCCGAAGCCTCGCGGTGCGCCCGCAGGTTTTACTTATGGATGAACCATGTTCAGCGCTGGACCCAGGATCGACGCTTCGCATTGAAGAAACCATTTCACATCTCACCTCTTCGGTAACGATCATCATCGTGACTCACAATATGCAGCAGGCGGCACGAGTCTCTGATTACACGGCCTTCTTCCTTTCCGATGGTGGCCCTGGTCAGATGATCGAAGTGGGCTCTACAAATGAGATCTTCTCGCGCCCGAAGGACAAGCGCACGGAAAACTACGTCACAGGACGCTTCGGTTAATTAATCTATTGTTCACCTGGTAGCCCCGAGACATTAACTGCAAAGGGGGTGGGTGTTTCTTCTCAATCTATAACTTTCCACTTAAACGTCCATAGGAAAGTTTCTTGAAAGGAACTCCATGAAAGCCTCACGATTTCTCAAGGCTGCAGTAGTTGCCGTAGTCGCAACTGCTTTTATCGCGCCATCTGCCTTTGCCGCAGTAACAATTACTGCTGGCGGATCATCTTTCGATGCCCCTATTCTAAACTCTTGTAAAATTGCGTGGCAATCAAGCACAGGCAACACATTTACTTACACATCTTCAGATTCAGGTACAGGACAGAAGAACCAAGACGCTGGAATTTTCGACAGCAACTGGTCAGACGGCACATATTCACCTTCTAAGTCCACCGTGCTTCAGATCCCGGTCGTTATGGCTCCAATTGCCGTAATCGTTAACCTTCCTGGCACCAAGGCGGTCTACCTTTCACAGAAGACTTTGTCAGACATTTTCGCTGGTGTTGTTACAAAGTGGAATGATGCTGAAATTGTTGCAGATAACAATGGAACTGTTCCTGTAACTCATACAGTCCAATTGCCAAATGGAAAAACGAAGACCACAACTCTTATGACAAAGCGTTATTACACAATGCCAAATCGCTCGATTAACATTGTTGCACGCGCTGACTCATCTGGAACTACAAAGAACTTCATCACTCTCTTCAAGGCACAGTTCCCAACTGTATGGACCAAGCCGCTTGATAAGACCTACGCAAATGACTTCCCTGGAACAATTAACGGCGCAGGTAACATCGGTCGCATCCAGACAGCTTCAGGTTCAACTGGCGTAGCCGCACTGTTGGCAAAGACCCCTTATTCAATCGGATACGCAGAAACCTCCTATGCAACTGGTGCGCTTCGTTCGGCATTCATTGGTAACGCACACGGAGATTTTGTTGCTCCAACATCAGGTGCAACTGCAGCATTCGTAGGATCTGCAACGATCAAAAATGGCGGTTATGTTTTTGATTACAACACAAAGACACCTGGTGCCTATGTGTTCGGTATCGTCTCTTACGTTCTTGTTGATTCAGCCGCAACAGGCGCAAATGCAGCTGCAACAACTGATTTCATCAAGTACGTGTTGTCTTCTGATTGCTCAACATCAGCCGGCGCTGTTGCTGGTGGATTCGCTGAGATCAGTGGAGCAGTTCTTGACTATGACAAGTCATTGATTGCAAAGCTTGCAACTAAGTAATCACAGCAAATATCGGTTTCAAGAGAAATACCTCCACGAGAGGGGAAGCGGTCGGCGAAAGCCGGCCGCTTTTCTCGTTTATTTAGTGAAATTGCCAGTTAACAATTGCGTTATCAAGTCGTGGTTTTTGCAGAAAAAATCAATGAAACGAGTGTTACATAAGTGCGCCTGGCAGGAATCGAACCTGCGACAACCCGCTTAGAAGGCGGGTGCTCTATCCGACTGAGCTACAGGCGCATGTAGACCGTTTTGTCGATACGGAGTCTAGCGACTCCAACCACTAAGGTTTCATTCCATGGCCGAGTTTATTTATACGATGAAGAAGGCGCGAAAAGCGCACGGCGAGAAAGTAATTCTCGATGATGTGACCTTAGCTTTTTACCCAGGGGCGAAGATCGGCGTCGTAGGACCCAATGGAGCAGGTAAATCCACCGTCCTACAGATCATGGCAGGGCTGCAACAACCATCTAATGGAGAAGCATTTCTATCTCCCGGATACTCCGTGGGAATTTTGCTTCAAGAGCCGCCTCTTAATGACGAGAAAAATGTTTTGGAAAATGTGCAAGAGGGCGTTGCCGAGACTATGGCTTTGATGGCTCGCTTTAACGCCGTCAGCGAGGAGATGGCAGACCCAGATGCCGACTACGACAAATTATTAGCAGAGATGGGCAATCTTCAAGAGCAGCTAGATCATCGCAATGCGTGGGATCTAGATTCTCAATTAGAGCAAGCAATGGATGCACTTCGTTGTCCTCCGCCAGATGCTGACGTGAAGGTTCTTTCAGGCGGAGAACGTCGTCGCGTGGCCCTATGTAAATTGCTTCTTCAACAACCTGATCTTCTTCTGCTGGATGAGCCAACCAACCACTTGGATGCTGAATCTGTGCAGTGGCTCGAGCAACACTTAAGTAAGTATCCAGGCACCGTTGTTGCGATTACGCACGATAGGTACTTCTTGGACAACGTCGCTGAATGGATTCTTGAACTCGATCGAGGACGTGCTTATCCATATGAGGGTAACTACTCCACTTATCTTGAGACAAAGTCGACGCGTCTGAAGATCGAGGGCCAGAAGGATGCTAAACGTGTAAAGCGATTAACTGAGGAACTCGAATGGGTGCGTCAGAATTCCAAAGGTCGTCAGGCGAAATCTAAAGCCCGTCTTGCTCGATATGAGGAGATGGCCGCAGAAGCCGACAAGATGCGTAAATTGGACTTTGAAGAAATTCAAATTCCACCTGGGCCGCGTCTTGGAAACATTGTTGTGGAAGTTGAAAATCTTTCTAAAGGATTTGGTGATCGTTTACTTGTAGATGACTTGTCCTTTACTTTGCCTCGCAACGGAATTGTTGGTGTTATCGGACCAAACGGCGCCGGTAAGACAACCCTTTTCAAGATGCTCATGGGAGTAGAAACTCCTGATTCTGGAAAGATCAAAGTCGGAGAGACTGTAAAGATTTCCTACGTAGACCAGTCTCGATCGGGTATCGATCCTAAGAAGACTTTGTGGGAAGTTGTCTCCGATGGTTTGGATTACATCAAAGTGGGCCTTGTTGAAATGCCGAGCCGCGCCTACGTATCTGCATTCGGCTTTAAGGGCCCAGATCAGCAAAAGCAAGCGGGTGTTCTCTCTGGAGGAGAGCGCAACCGTTTGAATCTTGCGTTGACTTTGAAGATGGGTGGCAATTTATTGCTCCTGGATGAACCAACAAACGACCTTGATGTTGAAACACTCGGATCCCTAGAAAATGCACTGCTTGAATTTCCAGGATGCGCAGTTGTAGTTTCCCACGATCGTTGGTTCTTGGACCGCGTTGCCACACACATCTTGGCCTATGAAGGCGAATCTAAATGGTTCTGGTTTGAAGGAAACTTCGAATCTTACGAGAAGAACAAAATTGAAAGGCTTGGCGTTGATGCAGCCCGTCCGCATCGTGTCACATATCGAAAGCTGACTCGGTAATGCGTCATAAATCATCGCTACATATTCGTTGGGCCGATTTGGATGCCTTTGGTCATATCAATAACGCCGTATATCTGGTGTACGTGCAAGAGGCACGTGCAGATTTCACCTGGTATGCACGTAAAGCACGCGGGGAGCAACCAATTCTTGCTGACATGGTGGTTGCACGCGCTGAAATTGATTTTATCGAGCCAATCTATGAAGGTGGTATTAACGTAGATGTTGAAATTTACGTGACACGAATAGGTTCTGCTTCATTTGATTTAGCGTATGAAATTTCTCATGACGGAGTTATCAAGTCCAAGGCTATGACTGTGCAAGTAGCAGTATCCATGGAGACGAAGAAGTCTCGCCCGTTAAATGAAATGGAAAGAGAATTTCTTTCGCAATACCTCGACCCACTCTCGGAGGCAAAATAATGTCACAGACACCTACACTTCCACCGCGATCAGAACGTCCATGGTGGCGCGACGCAGTTACCTACCAGATCTACATTCGCTCATTTGCTGATGCAAATGGTGATGGCAAGGGAGATGTTGAGGGCATTCGGTCTCGTCTTCCATACTTGAAGAAACTTGGTGTTGATGCCATTTGGATTACGCCGTGGTATCCATCACCACAAAATGATCACGGTTATGACGTTGCCGATTACATGGATATCGAACCGGACTACGGCACACTCGCCGATGCTGAGCGCCTTATCAAAGAAACTCACGAGCATGGAATGAAGTTGCTAGTAGATATCGTTCCCAACCACTCCAGTGACGCCCACCTTTGGTTCCAAGCAGCACTGAAGGCAGCACCTGGCTCGCCAGAGCGCGATCGTTACATGTTCCGCGAAGGCAAAGGTAAAGATGGCGAATTGCCCCCTAATAACTGGCAAGCCGTATTTGGTGGGGCAGCCTGGGAGCGAATTGTTGAAGCCGATGGAAAACCAGGGCAGTGGTATTTGCACCTCTTCGCTAAGGAACAACCCGATCTCAATTGGGAAAACCCAGAGGTTCGTGCACACTTTGAAGATGTTCTGAAGTTTTGGCTCGATCGTGGAGTAGATGGATTCCGCATTGATGTTGCTCATGGAATGGTGAAGGCAGAGGGTTTACCTGATGTTGTCGCGGCCGATCCAAAAGCTGAAATGTTGGCGCCAGAGAATCGTCCATTCTGGGATCAAGATGGTGTGCACGAGATCTATCGCGAATGGCGCAAAATTCTCGACTCCTACCCAGGTGATCGCATGGCAGTTGCAGAGGCGTGGGTAAGTCCCGCTTCTCGAATTGCTCGATATTTGCGTCATGATGAATTAGCGAACTCGTTTAATTTTGATTTCTTGAGTTCGCCGTGGACCCCTGCAGATCTCACCAAGATGATTAACCGATCAATGCAGGCACTTGCTGAAGTCGGCGCGCCATCATCATGGGTATTTAACAATCACGATGTTGTTCGCTCTGTCGACCGTTTCGATCTAGGTCTCCTAGCCGGAAATGCAAACACAACATTGGAACGCCATGGAGATGCCTCTAAGTTTGATCTCGCGCGCGGTACGACTCGGGCACGTGCAGGAGCGCTCTTGATGTTGGCGTTACCTGGTGGCGCGTATGTGTATCAAGGCGAAGAGCTTGGCCTACCAGAAGTTCGCGATATTCCTGAGGATCGTTTAACAGATCCACGTTGGGAGATGAGCCTTCGCACGGATAAAGGTCGCGATGGATGCAGAGTTCCGTTGCCATGGAAATCTCAATCAACCGGCGCTTTTGGTTTCTCAACAAATGCATCGATCACACCTGATGATGCTTGGCTCCCTCAAGGTTCAACGTGGGGAACTTTCTCCGTTGAAGGTCAAGAGAACAATCCAGATTCAACTTTGGCCATGTATCGCACTGCTGTTGCCATCAGAAAGAGCGAAGCAGGTCTAGGCGATGGAAGTATGGAATGGATTGATGCTGGCGCAGACGTCATTGCATTTTCTCGTCCAGGAAACTTTGCCTGCTATGTGAACTTCGGAAAAGCGATAGCCATTCCTGAAGGTGCTGAAGTTTTGCTCTCGAGCGCGCCACTTTCAGGTAAAGATATTCCTACAGATTGTGCTGTCTGGTTGCGTTTATCTGTACTCTGACGCAATGCCGAAAGCTCAATCAGTAAGAATTCGTAGATTTCATCCGGCTTGGCTTGCCGCTGGAATCACCTTCTTAACTCTCGTTGCCTCGGCTGGTTTTAGATCGGCGCCTTCTGTTTTGATCATGCCACTTGAAATGGCTTTTGGTTGGACAAGGGATTCGATTTCACTTGCGGTCTCTATCAACGTTCTTCTCTATGGATTAACTGCGCCCTTTGCCGCGGCACTGATGGAACGTTTTGGAATTCGCCAAGTAGTGATGGGCGCGCTGACCGCAGTGGGTGTGGGTTCGTGCGGAACAATTTTCATGACTGCGCCTTGGCATTTGATGTTGTTATGGGGAGTAGTCGTAGGCATGGGAACGGGTTCCATGGCACTTGTCTTTGCTGCCTCCATTGCAAATCGCTGGTTTATTAAACGACGCGGAGTAGTTGTCGGAGCCCTCACCGCTGCAGCAGCAACTGGGCAGCTGATCTTCTTGCCTGGACTTTCTTATTTAGCGGTTCACCATGGTTGGCGAAGTGTTTCGATTGCCGTTGGTGGCGCCGCGTTGGTCATGGTTCCTATCGTGGCAATCTTCTTGCGAGAGGCCCCCTCTGATCTTGGTGTGCTTCCCTATGGTGCGCCCGATGATTGGGAACCTCCCGTAAAGCACTCTATGAACGCAGCAAAGTTAGCGATTCACACGTTAAAGGAGTCCGCGAAAGTACGTGACTTTTGGTATTTGGTTGCATCATTTTTTGTTTGCGGGCTTTCCACTTCAGGGTTAATGGGAACGCACTTCATTCCTGCTGCTATGGATCACGGTATGGGCGAAGTTGCCGCAGCAAGTTTGCTGGCACTAGTTGGCGTATTCGATGTAATCGGGACGATATTTTCTGGCTGGCTTACAGATAAATATGATCCACGTAAGTTGCTCTTTTTCTATTACTTCTTGCGCGGAATTTCACTATTTTTATTACCTTCCATTCTTTTTAAGACAGTTCATCCATCAACCCTCGTTTTTGTTATTTTTTATGGCTTGGATTGGGTAGCCACAGTTCCTCCGACAATCATGCTGTGCCGCGCAATTGCAGGTCCAGAGAGAGCAACCGTTGTGTATGGATGGGTCTTTGCCGCGCATCAAATTGGTGGCGCAATCGCAGCATATGGGGCCGCACTGCTGCGAGTGAAGTTTGGGGATTACGCAATAGCTTTCTACATATCAGGAATCTTCTGTGTGCTTTCAGCACTCCTTGTCCTTCGAATCGCTCGCGGAGTTTCAAATAAGGAATTAGTCCGATGACTACTTTCTATGAAAAAGCCGGAGGCGAATTATTTTTTTCCGATTTAGTATCGCGGTTCTATGCAAACGTTGCCGTGGATCCCATTCTTCGCCCCATGTATCCAGATACGGACATGAAGGCTGCTGCGCGACGATTGCAGTTATTTCTTGAGCAATATTGGGGAGGGCCTACAACGTATTCTGACGAGCGCGGGCATCCAAGACTTCGTATGCGTCACGGAGGATTTCATATTGACGGAGCCGCTCGTGATGCATGGATTGCTTGTATGAAAAATGCAGTCGATGGAATGGAGATTGACCCAGAAATTAAAGTCGAGCTCTGGAAATATTTACAATCGGCAGCAATCCATTTGGTGAATCAACCTGATTGAGATTTGTTCCCTACTTTAAGAATTTCACCATTGCGTAAATACCAGAGCGTTCCAACGTCATCTCTAATTGTCGTGATGCGAAGTCCGACTTTTTCAACAACGCCGCTTACCTCAAGCACGACTACGCGATCTCCAACGCCGTATTGATCTTCAACCAGCATGAACAATCCTGAGAGCACATCGCGAACTATGGTTTGAGCACCGAGACCTAGGGCCACGCCAACGACTCCTGCAGAGGCGATCAAGGGCCCCAAATTAAGTCCAAATTCACCAAGGACCATTCCGATGGTGATGACCAATAGGACGGCGTTGAGCGTGCTCGTGAGAACAGTGTCCGTTGTGTGGGCACGCTCTTTTTGACGGGCTGCAATATTTCCGGGACCGCGCACAAGATCGGCGTTAGCTAGTCGATTCATGGTTTTTGTGATCGCACGGCTTCCCAGACGTTGGGCGATAAAGGCAATGACCACGATTGTGAGAATGTGCAGTGGGGGCCCGCTAAACCAGGCCCAGAGATGTTGGCGCGCGTTCATGATGGGGCGACTCTAACTTAAAGGCGCGTAAATACCCACGGGTTTGCCGCTTTTGCGGAAGGATGTGGCAATCGGCGCGAGCCACGCGCCTGATCGGAGCGGGCATGTCGCGCACATTGGTTTTGAATGCGACCTACGAACCCTTAGGCGTTGTCTCTGAACGTCGTGCGCTGATACTTGTTCTCAATTCCAGAGCCACCATGATTGAAGATTCGGGAGTGGTGTTGCATTTTGCGGGCGGTGAAATAACACTTCCAAGTGTTATCAAACTAAATCGTTTCGTTCGTGTTCCATACCGAAGCACCGTGCCACTTTCCAGGCGTGCACTTTTTGCCCGCGATGGGGGCCGTTGCGTTTATTGCTCAGCACCCGCTACTTCTATCGATCACGTGATTCCTAGAAGCCGAGGCGGAGGCCATGTGTGGGAAAACGTGGTCTCGGCATGTCATCGTTGCAATCACGTGAAGGCAGATACGCCTCTCAAGGATTTGGGATGGCGAATGCGATCGATGCCGCGCGCACCCGTGGGGGCAGCATGGCGAGTACTTGGTTCAGGCCGAGCAGACACTGCGTGGTTGCCTTACTTGGAACCCTTTGGAGTAAACGCAGCGATTGCTTAGTTTGCATCCTTAGCTTGCGCTTTTAGAGCGCGAGCTAAGGCGTCACGACTTTCAGAAATAATTCTGCGAAGTGCATGCGGTGCATCCTTGCCGGCCCCTGATAACCAGTTCTCGGTTGCAGCAAAAGTTTGCGCGGAAGTGACGTAGATAGGGAAAAGTCCTTGCGCAATATTGGATGCAATCTCGTAAGACTGCGTATTCCACACTTCTTCAACAACGCTGAAGTATTTCTCTACATATCCGACAAGAAGTTCGCGATGTCCTGGACGTTGGAATCCACGAATCGTTTGAATTTGAATGTGATTGCTCAATCCATCGTTGATTGCAGAGTCAAAAGCTTTTGCTTTAACGGATGCCTCAGGGAATGCAGATTTACAAAATGCAGCGTATCGCTGACCGTTTGCAGTGTTATCACGAGCGAGTTCGGCATCGATTTCAATAACGGTAGTGAGATTGCGCTCTGCCAAACAACCCAAGAAATGCCAACGCAGGTCGGCATCAATGACCAAGCCTGGAAGTTCTCCATCAAGTAAGTCCTTGATGCGAGAGAGTTGAGGCGCGGTCTTGGCGGCTCCTGCAAATGAACGTGCATATTGCAATTGCATGTCACTTCCCGAAGGCGCCCCGGCGAGAAGATTTTCAATGCCATTAGCGAGAATTTCTCGCAAACCCTCGCGGTGACTGTCGCTAGCAAAGAGTTCAACAGCGCTATCGAGTTGCGTCAAAGTCATGGATACAACAGCGACGTCAGATTCGCCAGCAAGTGCTTTGATGGCCATAGGAACATAGTTGCTCGCCGATAATTCACCATCGCGCAACATGTCCCACGTGGCTGACCAACATAAGGCGCGTGTCAGCGGGTCTTGAATATCTCCTAAGTGGTTTTTCAAAGTCTCCAAAGAACGCTCATCAAAACGGATTTTTCCATAAGAGAGATCGCGATCATTGATTAAAAGCATGTCGGCAACTTTTTCTCCAGCAAGTTCGTTCACCAAGGTGGAGGCGCCAGAGAGATCAAGTTCTACGCTCTTGCGGCAAATCAGACCGCCAGCTTTGAGGTCGTATAAGCCAACTGCCATGCGGTGTGGACGAAGTTCGCCGGACCCAGCTGGTACAAGTGGGGCCTCTTGTGAAACTGCAATTGATTGATAAGTATCTCCAGCAATAACAATCTCTGGGCGAAATGTGTTGACGCCTGCTGTTTGCAACCACGTGGATACCCATGGTGTGAGATCGCGGCCACTTGTGGCTTCTAGTTCTACGAGCAAATCATTGAGCGTTGTATTTCCCCATGCATGCTTTGCAAAGTATTGGCGAAGTCCGGCGAAGAAGTGATCCTTGCCCACGTGGGATACCAGTTGTTGAAGCACGGAAGCGCCCTTTGCGTAAGTAATTCCATCAAAGTTCGTTTTAACCGCTTCTAGGTCGTGCATATCTACGACGATCGGATGTGTGGATGAAAGTTGATCTTGGCGATATGCCCAGTTCTTGCGTTCGGCATTAAAGACCGTCCAAGAATTAGTGAATCGCGTTGCTTGCTCGAGCGTGTAGTACGAGGCCCACTCTGCAAAGGATTCGTTTAGCCACAGGTCATCCCACCAAGTCATTGTTACGAGGTCGCCAAACCACATGTGTGCCATTTCGTGGAGGATGACATTTGCGCGCCAGTTGTAGTTCTTGTCAGTGACCTTGCTTCGGAATACAAAATAATCTTCTGCGAAAGTTACACAGCCCACGTTCTCCATGGCACCAGCATTAAATTCAGCGACCGCAATCTGGTCGTATTTTGCAAACGGATAGGCAAGGCCAAACTCTTTCTCATAGAAGGCGAAACCTTGTTTAGTGATCTTGAAGATTTCTTCCGAATCCATGCTCTCGGCCAAAGATTTGCGGCAGAAGAGCCCCAAAGGAACCGTTTTTTCACCGACGTAAACATCATCAACGCGATGGTAGGAACCGGCAACAAGTGCGGTGAGGTAGGTAGAAATTCTTGGAGTGCGCGCGAATACCCAACGCTTGGTCGTTGCATCCACATTAGTCACGGACTCAGTGGGGTTATTGGAGATAACTTCCCAATGAGCAGGCACGTTTGCCGATATTGCAAAAGTGGCCTTGAGATCTGGTTGATCAAAGCAAGCAAATGTTCTGCGAGCATCGGCAACTTCATGTTGCGAATACAGATAGACCTCGTTATCGGCAGGATCCACGAAACGGTGGAGACCTTCTCCAGATTTTGAGTAGATACTCTCTACGACAAGGATTAGTTCGTTTTGAGCTGCAAGGGATGGCAAATGCACGGATTCGCCATCGAAATTGCTGACATCAAGAGGTGCGCCATTTAGTGTTGCCGAGATGATGCTCTTGCCTACTGCGTCGATAAAGGTGGATGAGCCAGGGGAGTTACACGTAAATCTCACTGTTGTAGAAGAGGTAAAAGTTTCATCTCCTGTAACGAGATTAAGGTCGACGTCATAACTTTCTACGGCGATGAGACCTGAACGTACCTTGGCTTCGGCACGGGTGAGATTGACTCCTGGCACGGTGAACTCCCTCTAAGAGCAGATATGGATTCTTGTTGTTCTATCCAATCATGAAAGGGTGGGTACATGGAAAGCCCAACGATCAAGAGCTTCAAGTTGCGGGGAACTCGTATTACCTCAGCCCAATTAGATGCACGCCACCGGCTGTGGGCCACGTATGGGGTTGACCTGACAAACCAGAAAATTGACCTTAAGGAGCTCTTTGGAGGGCGAGAAAAAGTTGTTGCTGAAATTGGCTTTGGCATGGGCGAGGCAACTATTGCCATAGCGCAAAGCGACCCAGAAACCGGATTCCTTGCCATTGATGTTCACCAACCTGGGATCGGGAAAGTTCTCTCGGTTATCGAGGATTCCAAAATCGAAAACATAAGAGTTATGGATGAAGATGTGCATTTAATCTTTGCCAAAATGATCCCCAACGATTCATTTGATGCGGTGCATCTTTTCTTTCCTGATCCTTGGCCAAAGACAAGACATCACAAACGTCGCATCGTTAACTTATCTTTTATTAATTTGGTAGCCGACAAACTCAAAGTTGGGGCGCACTTCAATATCGCAACGGATTGGGTGCATTATGCGCAATCGATGCAAGAAGTTTTTGCCCAATCAGATCGCTTTGAGGGGGGAGTTATCCGGCGCCCGGAGTGGAGGCCACTTACCCGATTTGAAGGTCAAGGAATTCGCAAGGATCACGAAGTGACAGATTTGGCTTACAGGAAGATTAAGTAGCCAGAACTACAGAGAACCATCTTCTTCGTACACAGCAATTTGATTGATGCGGCGAATATGACGCTCATCATGGCTAAAAGGTGTTGAGATGAATGCGTCGATTAGCTCTTCGCATTCATCAGGAGAATGCATACGCCCACCAATGGAAATAACGTTTGCATTGTTATGTTCGCGCGCCAACTTCGCGATCTCCGTGCTCCAAACAAGAGCGGCACGTATGCCGATTACTTTATTGGCAGCCATTTGTTCGCCATTGCCAGAGCCACCAAGCACAATTCCTAATGATTGAGGATCTACGGCAACAGCTTCGGCAGCTGGAATACAAAAGACTGGGTAATCATCTAAGGCGTCATATTCATGGGGACCATGATCGGTGACTTCATGACCTTGACCGCGCAGGTAATCAACGAGAATCGCTTTTAATTCAAGCCCAGCGTGATCGCTTCCGATATGTAGTCGCATGCGTGAAGTCTCTCATGAAGATAAAAGAGCAAGCAAAAACCCGCCACCTGAACGATGACGGGTCTGTGCTGTCCCTATACCCCTACTGAACTCCTACTGAACCACTACGGAAGGAAGTGTCCTACTTATGCTGTTGGTGTTGGCAATGTTGGTGAACCCATCATTCCGCCACCGAGAGTGCCACCTTGCGGTGCGCCGCCCATACGGCCGCCGCCCATTCCTGCGCCCATGTCATCAGCATCCATACGGCCGCCGCCCATTCCTGCGCCCATTCCACCAGTGCCATTAACCATTGCAGTTACGGCAGCGGTGAGATTGGCTTTAAGAGTTACGGCTTGTGCTGCAGTAATTTGCTTTGCCACAACCGCTGCGTCGATCTGCTTGGTCTCATCAGCAACAAGTGCTGCAATGAGTGCCGCGGTTTTAGTTGGATCAATTGATGCCAAGGTTTTACCAGCAGCGATATCTGCTTCAAGTGTTGCAACGCTTATACCAAGTGTCGATGCAATGAGTGCTTCGTGCGATGTACGGGCAGTGTTTGCTGCAGTTTGTCCTGCAGTGCGCGAGGCAGTAATTGCTGCATTGATCGCGTCAACATTTGCTTGAGTTAATTTTCCACTTGCCACAAGTCCAGTGAGAATTGTTTGTAGATCCTGCCCTGGATTTGCCATGCCCATTCCAACTCCGCCAAGGTTTGAGCCTCTAACGATTGTGGTCGTGGACTTTGCTACAGCAACTCGCCCTTTTCCTGTTGAACCAGATGCAGTTGCAAATCCAATGCTTCCCACTGATAGGGCAACGGTTGTGATTGCAATTGCAACAATCTTCTTTTTTGATGACATTTTGATCCTGCCTTTCATCCCCTAAAGGATTACCTTGCGATAGTTTTTTGCTATCTGCTATTCGTAGGTAACACTTCAATCCTTAATAACTCACTTTTAATTCCTGGTAACGCGTTGTGAATTTTACGCAGGATTTAGATCTGGGTCACACTTGTAATTAGATGTGCGTCACATTTGCCCAGCGCAGACTAGGCAGTTGGTGAGTATTTGTGCGCGATCTCTCGGGGTGCCCCTGATTGCTGCCCCCGCAAGAGAAATTGAGGATTGGCGTACTTCCCCTATTTAGTTTCTTGGAGTTCATGATGAGGCATCAATCAAGTATCGCCATCTCGCTTCTTTCCCTTTCTGTCATTGCTGGAGTGATTTCGGCAGCTCCGTCAGTTGCCGAACCCATCTTAAAAGTAGTCAAACCTGCTGCGGCTGGAAGGACTACGGGTTCCTTAGCAAACACGATCTTGAGCGGAAATGTTGCACCCAAATCAACGCTGGGAATCGATGGCGACTTTTATATCGATATCAAAGCCCTCAATATTTATGGGCCCAAGGTTTCTGGCAAATGGCCCGCAGCAATAAGTTTGCGTGGTGCAACGGGAGCAACTGGTGCACCGGGTGCAATGGGACTTGATGGTGATGATGGTGCAATCGGTAAAACGGGAGCTCCTTCGCTTGTCGCAGGTGCTCCAGGTAGCGCAGGTGCTATTGGGGCAACTGGTCCTAAAGGTGAAGCAGGTGCAAGTGGCGCTGTGGGTCCGCCAGGAATATCTGGTGGGTCAGGTGCAATCGGCGCGACAGGTCCATCAGGCGCCCCAGGGATGGCCGGAACAGCGGGATCTCCAGGTGCTGCAGGAACTCAGGGAGCAACAGGTGGGCAAGGAATTCAAGGTGTCCAAGGATCTAAAGGTGATGCAGGAGTGCAAGGCGAAAAAGGATTACAGGGAAATGCTGGCATCAAAGGTGATGCAGGTTCGACAGGTGGTGCCGGCGTAAAAGGTGACACCGGTTTGCAAGGAGCAACTGGAGCCGCCGGGCCTTCTAGAGTCCAAACCAAATCAATTCCTGCATGGACTTTATCAACTAGTACTGCAGGTAGTCATGCGGATTCAACTTCATTTGGAGACCTAGCAATTGGCTCGCCTTATCGGGTAACAGTCATTGGCAAAGGAAGCACATCAAATACGGATTCGTTGTATCTATCCGCTGAACTCGTAACGAACACTGATTCCTGCGTGGCCACTTTTGCAAGTTCTGTTACGTATGGAAAAGGTTTCTACACTTCAGTCGGAAATTTCTACTACTTTCAAATCGAGGGGACAGTCCAAGTAAGCACTTCGGCGTGCACTTTGTCAGTGAGGATCAGCGATGGTTTAGGCGGTTCCGTCGACAGCCCAACTGTCTTCTCGGGTCTGGCAACGATTCAACTGATCGGGCAGATCGGATAAACCGATTGGAGCGGGTGACCGGGATCGAACCGGCATGGCCAGCTTGGAAGGCTGGGGCTCTACCATTGAGCTACACCCGCGAGGGCTGTTATCGGGACCCCCTGT
>CAILHY010000025.1 GCA_903834145.1 uncultured Actinomycetes bacterium | reverse complement strand
GTGTCCGTGTTACGTGAATCGCGTGAGTCACGAGTATCAATGCGTGTGTCTACGCGACGTGCAGGTGTGAACTTGTTGGCGCGTGGTGCGCGAGATTCGGTGCGATCAATTCCACGAGAGTCATCGCGGAATTCGCGAGTATCTGGACGTGTATCGGCAGATCCTGCGCCACGTGTATCGGCGAAACGCTTTGCACGCTCTAGTGAGCGAGCGCCATTCTTAGCGCGCTTGGCAGGAGTGTTCGATGATGGCTTGCTGGACTTGAAAGCTGGCTTGCTACCTGCGCGGACCGTTGTCTTGCCGACTAACTTGCCGGCCTTTGGCTCACCCTTAACCCACGTGGATGCGGTTTCGGTGCGAGCGCTGCGGCTCACTGGTGTGGCAGCGGTTCCCTTGCGGGGTGGCTTGCCGGATTTAACCCGGGCGGGGGCAGCAGATTTTGTGCGTGGCTTTAACGACATGTTTTTTCCATACCAATCGAGACGACAAGCGCGTCTCGGTATGACTGGGCCGTTTGTACCCACCATTAGGTGGTACGGGTGGCTAGCCATGGATCTGAATCAAAGATTCGATCAGCTAGCGGTTGTGCGTGGTTCGCATTCTGCGATCCGTGAAACTGGGCCTGTCAGGTGGTGATAAGACTCGCAAGTAAGTGCAGCCGGTGTGGCCGAACTTTGGGGGAAGTGATCACTGCTTCGGTTGAAGCAACGGGGGAAATCTTACCGTGGATTTTGGGGAGCCCTTACCAGCGTTTTACGCTCACTTGAGGGGACATCGACTGGAAATGTGGATATATCAAAGTCAACGCTCTGTGTTGAGCGCATGTGGATAACGAAATGGAAATGTCGTGGCCGGTCTATAGGACTGGGGGATGAAAACAAATCTGATCAGCCTCGCTCTTTCCGTGGTGTTGCATAAGTCTAAATATCGGTCTAAATTTGGTGCGATACGAAAGGAGGAGAAAGTGGATGAAATCCTGACCAAGCGCACCATGACGATTTCGGAATTCAAGAAGAACCCCAACGAAGTCGTAAAGAAAGCCGACAATGCGCCTTTTGCAGTGATGACCAATAACAAAGCAACTTTCTATGTGCTCAGCCCTGAGTATTACGACGCCCTGCTAGAACACGTTTGGGAACTTGAGATCACGCCGGAGATACTTAAGCGGCAAGCAAGTAAAGAGCCACATGTTCGAGTCACTGTCGATGAATTAATGGATATGTGATTCCCATGTATGAATTGGATTTCCTGCCTGAGGCCATCAAGGAGTGGAAGAAGTTGGACAACTCCATACGTTTAGAGTTTAAGAAACAGTTGCTGGAGATACAACAATCACCAGATGTAGTCGGCTTTCGCTTGAAAGGCGATCTTCGAGATTGTCATCGAATAAAGGCGCCTAGAAGTGGCTATCGATTGATCTATCGAATCAAAGCAAACGCTCTGGTCATTGTGGTTATCGCTGTTGGTAAGAGAGAAAACGAAGAAGCCTACAAAGTGGCACTAGACCGGATCATGGAAATGATGCGCTTCTCAGAGGACGAAAAGGAATGACTACGTGGGAACTGACCCCGAGTGTTCATAGATATGTCGGACATCGACCCCCTCTTGAGGGCTAAAATCGCGACGTGAGCGCTAAGGCAGTCAAGACCAACAAAGTCGCGGCAAAGCCAGCTAGTGCGCCAGTAAAGAAAGGCGCCGCGGCAGCCAAAGTTGCAGGTGCGCCAGCCAAGGTGGTTAGCGCTCCAGCAAAGGCACCTACTACTCAAGAGGCGCTCGCCAGGACGGTCGGCAAAAGCATTGCGTTGCCAATAACTGCGCCGGTGGCCAAACCAATTAAGGCAGTGGCATCAAGGGCTGCGAAATTGGTGGGGCGCGGGGACTCAGTACTTGCTCGCAAGAACATTCGTGAATCCTTGGTGTCTGTGGCTGGCCTCATCGGGCGCCCTGTGCGCGATAACAATGGCAGGGACCTTGGAAAACTAGTGGACATCGTCGTGCGACATGGTGAGGAAACCTATCCAGCTGTTTCGGGCCTCATCGTAAAAGTGGGCGCTAGCAAATCATTTATTGAAGGCGCTCGCATTTCCAAATTAACCAAGGACGAGATTCGTCTTTCTTCAACGAAAATTAATTTACGCGAATACACACGTCGTCCTGGCGAATCACTTTTGGATGCCGACGTGATTGATCACCAGATTGTGGATGTTGATGGCCTTCGCGTTGTGCGCTCTGCCGATTTATATTTGGCCCCACTTGATCGAGAGATTCGCTTAGTGGGCGTGGATATTTCCTTTGTATCTTTCTTGCGTCGAGTTTTTCCTGGAACAATTCGGCGTCGCCCAACTCCTGATCGCGTTGTCGACTGGGCATCTGTTGCATCCTTGGCAGATGGAACCGGACAAGTTCGTACTGCTGGACCTCGCTCGGCGCTTGGTCAATTGCGCCCGGCAGACTTAGCGGACTTGATCGAAGACTTAGTGGGTCGCGAACAAGGCGCGCTCATTGAACTTCTTGATCCCGATCTTGCGGCAGATGTGCTGGAGGAAATGGAAGATGAAGATTTGCAAGGTTTGCTTCGTGGACTTTCTGCAGAGCGTGCTGCTGAACTTTTAACGCGCATGGAACCAGATGAGAGCGCGGAAGTACTGCGCGACCTGGATGACGAACACCGCGAATCCATTCTTGATGCAATGGCTGATGAAACCGCGCGGGGATTGCGCACCTTGGTTTCCTTTGATGAAACCCTAGCCGGTGGTGTTATGACCACGCACATGGTGATTTGTCGCGAGAGCGACACCGTTGCGCATGCGTTGGCGCTGTTAGTGAAAAACCGAGAGCGTGATATTTCTGATGGTGTTGTTGTTGTCGATACAAAGGGAAAGTTGCTCGATCATATTCAAATGATTGAACTCGTCTCCACTAAATCCACAGCGCTTCTCAAGACTTTGATTGGCCCACCACTTCCTATGGCCGTATCCATTGACGCTCATTTAAATGAAGTTATTGATGAATTTTCCAACAACCGCGGATCCTCCATTGTTGTTGTCGATGCAACGTATAAGCCAGTGGGGCGCATCATGGCCGATGACTTAGTGGATGCACTCGTAGAACGAACCGAACGCCGCGGCTTCTCTCAAGGAAGCGGCGCTCTGGCATGAGTGTAGAAAAGAGCGAGAAAGTTGAAGTTGCTGCAAAAGCAACAAAGGGTGTGAAGGTGGCGGTGCCCTCACCTCGAAAAATTCGTATTGCAGCTTTCCTTGCTGTGATGGGTCCAGGAATTATTGCCGGCTTATCCGACGATGATCCCGCCGGCATCACGACGTACTCTCAACTAGGTGCGCACTATGGCTATCGCTTGTTGTGGGTTCTTGTGTTGTCCACCCTTGCGCTGATTCTTTTTCAAGATCTTGGTGCGCGCATTGGTGTTGTTACACGTCAAGGACTTATCGGTTTGGTTCGTCAAAAGTACGGTGCACGCTCTGGTGTTTTTAGCGCATCATCATTGATTCTTGCCAACATCGGAACCATGACTGCAGAGTTCGCAGGTATTGCCGCTGCCGGTCAACTCTTCCATCTCTCTAAATTTATTTCGGTACCTATTGCTGCGTTGCTTGTTACCTTCTTGGTGCTGCGTGGATCCTTCGGCCGCGTAGAAAAAGTTTTCTTCCTGCTCTCGGCTGTATTTCTTTCTTACGTGCTTGCAGGATTTATGGCACACCCTGATTGGGGTCAAGCGGTGCACGGAATGATTGTTCCCTCGATGCCATTTACGCGAGATGCAATATTTATTGCAACAGCAACGCTGGGTACAACGCTCGCTCCATGGGGGCTCGCATTTATTCAGTCCTATGCCGTTGATAAGCGTTTAACTCGTGATGATCTTCGCCTGCTTCGCGTTGATGTGTGGACAGGATCCTTACTCACAGGTGTCATTGGTTTCTTTGTTGTGATCACCTGCGCAGCCACACTTAATAAACAAGGAATTACAAATATCACCGATGCCGCACAAGCTGCTGCCGCGCTAAAACCTCTCGCTGGAACTCTTGCTAAAGATCTCTTTGCAATCGGCCTTATCGGCGCTGCATTGCTCGCTGCATCGATCTTGCCGTTATCGACGGCGTATTCAGTCAGCGATCTCACTGGACGTCCTGCAGCCCTTGATGATGGATATACCGAAGCGCCTTTGTTCTACGGAACTTTCGCAGCGATCACTGTTATTGCAGCGGGTCTGGTCCTCTTGCCGGGTGCTCCACTTGTAACAATTCTGATCTGGACGCAGGTACTCAACGCAGTGCTGTTGTTACCGCTTCTTTTTTACATGTTTGGAATTGCGCGCGATAAGCGTCTCATGGGCGAATTCAGCGCAACAAGGAATATGCAGGCCGTTTATATGGCGATCATTGCAATGGTCGGAGTCTGCGTAAGTTGCATGCTCTGGTTTACCTTTCACCGCTAATTTATTTTTTCTCTTTCTCCGTTTTATCGGTTTCAGCTTCATCGGCTTCGCGCGCTAAGGCATCCAGATCTGGCCGTGGAATCTTGGGCATATCTCCCTTGAGCAACCGGCGCCATAAGTAAATAGCGATGGCACCAAAGAATGGCCATTCAAATGTGTATACCCAGGCACGCCAATTACCGTGTTGTGCGCGGCCAAATTCAAACCATCCAGCCCACATACAAAAGGGAACCGCGAGGACCATTCCTATAGTGAGCCACTTCTTAGCCTTTTCTGAAACAGGCTTGGTGCCACCTTCTTCATCGTGGATCCACGATGGTTCATTGGTTTCAAAATCATGTGAATTATCTTTAGCCATCAAGCACCGCCTTCCTTTAGAAATTTTGCTTGCGCAGCATCGGCGGCAATTTCAGCATCGATGACAACAGATGCGCGTTCTTCAGACTTGATCCAGTGATAAACAGCAAAGGCCATCCATATTGCATCAATGATCATGCCGCCTGACCACATGATGGAGCCTCCGCGACGCTGATCCTCCAACGTGAACATGTTGTCGTAGAGGGATTTAGGGGAGATGTAAATAAAGAAGCCAGTCAAGGTTTCTGGAACCATCATCAGAAAGAGTGAAATCACAGAAAATGCAGGCGTGATGCGACGTCCCACTAAGTTGCGATCGAGCAAGTTGAAATAGAAGAAATACGCCACGATGAAATAAAGAGGTACTTCAAGGTAGTTGTGCACCCACGGGCGCTCCATAATGAAAACGTGCGGACCAGGAAGATGGACGCCGATCATCATGGATGCGTAGATGACCCAACTCAAAACGGGGTGGGAAAAGAACTCAAAAATTTTATTCTTGGGATGGAAAGTTGATGGGGTACCAAGAACGAGTAGGGGTCCCGTGACCATCATCAAGGTGACATGTTGGATCATGTGACACCAGAAACGATCTGCCGAATGAACTCCAATGGGCGTGCAGACAACGAAAGCAATCGTGCCTAGCCCTGCGAGAAAGAATCTTCGCTGTCGTTTGGCGATAGGCCCACTCAACGATGTCGTTGCACGTAAATACAGGTATTCCGCAATGAGTAATGGAATGGTAATTGCGGGAGCGAATTGCCAACTAGACCAGAAGTTTGCTATCGCGCCCATATTCATAGGTTGCGAGAGTAAACCCAATCACCGGAGCGCGCGAGGTCTCACTAGTAAAAATATTTTTCGAAGGAGCCTTAACTCCTGAGTCCCCAGAAAGTTCCCAGGTAAAGAATTCCTGAGATAACACTCAAAATGCATATAGATAAAAAAGTGTTAGCCCCTTACGCTCAGTGCATTGGCCGCGCTCTCGTGTCGACCGATTTACCTCGAGGGGGGTCCATATGAATAAGCGGTTCTTCGCCGCACTCGGAACAGTCATTCTTGGCGCAGCGGTAATCGCTGGCATCGGCACATATGTTGCAAGTGCAAAGAATGATTCACGAGTGCTCTCTGCAACACCGGCGGGAACAATGGTGACTCCGCAAGGGACGTTGCCGCATTACACATTAGACATGTCCGCCTATCCCGATTCGATGGCGGGAAGTCATGGAAAAGATGGCGGCGTGCATCCTGATTGG
>CAILHY010000024.1 GCA_903834145.1 uncultured Actinomycetes bacterium | reverse complement strand
ATCTTGCTGCTGGATCCGGTGATCTCGATGACTTTCTTTGCTAAATCGTTAATGGAGATCTCGCCGCTGTTACCGATGTTGACGACCGTGCCGATTGTGTTTTTGGAAGCGGTGACTTGAATGAGCGCTTCGACAACGTCGTAGACATGGCCAAAGCATCGAGTCTGTGTACCTGCTCCGTAGATGGTGATGTCTTCATTGGCAAGGGCAGATGCAACAAATCGTGGAACAACCATTCCGTAGGCTCCAAGTTGACGTGGGCCAACGGTGTTAAAGAATCGGACGATACGCACTTGCAAATTCTTTTCCTGGAAATATGCGTAGGCCAAAGATTCATCAATTGCTTTTGCTTGAGAATAAGACCAGCGCAAAGTAAGAGGGGATCCCATGAAGCGGTCATCATCTTCGCTCAAAGAGTCGGCGATATTCTTTCCATACACTTCGGAACTACTAGCGATCAGAACTTCTTTATGGTGCTTGTCTGCCGCCTCTAGAACATTCTCGGTACCGCGAATGTTGGTCATCAAAGAATCCAGTGGATGTTCCAAAATATTAAAGACGCCCACGGCTGCCGCTAGGTGGTAGGTGAAGTCGGCCTCGGCCACTAACTTCTCGACGATCGCGGCGTCCATGATGGAGCCTTCGATAAAGGTGAACTTGTCGCTGGCCTGGGCGGCGCTCAGGTTCTCCATGCGGCCGGTGGCTAGGTTGTCCAAGACGGTGACGCTGTGGCCATCGGCAATAAGGCGGTCGGTGAGGTGTGAACCGATGAAACCGGCTCCACCAGTGACTAATACGCGCATAGGGCCAGCATATTGCCTCGCGCGGGTCACTTTGGGATGCTCAGGGCCGGTGCCAAGGCTTCACACATATAACTCCCAGGAAATTAGGGTTATCTTCAGTCATGACCCAGAACGCACGTAAGACTCACGAGAAGCCAGCCGGTGGAGTCGATTGGGCGGCCCTTCTTACCGGGCTAGGCCTGGGGATCACAGTTGCCATGCAACTCACCACCATAAAGCGCTCAGATATTGCAAGCGTGTACGCGAGCATTAACTCATTCTCGCGTTTGTGCGCACTGGTTGGAACATATTTTGCACTCCTTGGAATTTTATTAGTTGCCCGTATCCCATGGGTGGAACGCGGAGTTGGCCATGATCGCCTTGTTACATGGCACCGCAAGTTAGGGCCGTACGCTCTTTTCCTTGTGGGCTTTCACGTTCTCTTTGTGATTCTTGGTTATGCCGGTCAAGATCACATCCCGCTCTATAAAGAATTGTGGCGCGTGCTCACGCAGTATCCATGGATGTGGGCTGGCTTGGCAGGATTTATTTTGATGATGATGGCGGGAATTTCTTCCTATAAGAAAGCTCGCGCGAAGATGAGCTACGAGACATGGTGGATCATCCATATCTACATGTATCTCGCTGTCGCTCTTTCATTCATGCATCAAGTTTTGGATGGACCGATGTTTATTGGGCATCCACTCAATCGTTTGTATTGGACCGGTCTCTACCTCTTTATGGCAGCGAGCATTGTGATTTGGCGCCTAGGTATTCCTATCTTTAGGTCCATGCGACATAACCTTAAAGTGGATCGCGTTGTTATTGAAGGCCCTGGTGTTATCTCAGTCATCATGCGTGGTCGCAAACTTCGCGCACTCGCTGCAGAGGGCGGACAGTTCTTTGGTTGGCGCTTCTTTGCGCGCAATCACTTACTCATGTCGCACCCGTATTCATTATCGGCCGCACCAACAGAACACTTGCTTCGCATTACCGTGAAAGATCTCGGTGATCATTCGCGCTCGCTGGCGTACTTAAAGCCGGGTACTCGCGTATTTGTTGAAGGTCCATACGGTGCATTTACCGCTGGTCGTTCATCACGCCCCCATGTTGTACTTGTCGGCGGTGGTGTAGGTATCACACCTATTCGCGCGATCATGGAAGAGTTCCGCGACGGAGTTCAAATGGATGTCATTTATCGTGCATCGCGCGAGGAAGACCTTGTTCTACGCGAAGAAATTGATTATTTGGCGGCGCAATCAGAGGGCACAACGCGTGTGCATTACCTTATTGGCTCGCGAAAACAACACCCGATGGATGCCAAAACTTTGCGCAAGTTAGTGCCTCGCTTTGCTGACTCCGATATCTACATCTGTGGCCCTGGGCCACTAGTAGAGGCTGTTCGCCAAGCCGCCAAGGACTGTGGCGTCCCCAAGAACCGCTTCCATGACGAAGCTTTTGCTTTCCATTCAGATTGATGGCTGGCTAAACTCTTAATGAAAACCATGAAAACAACCATGAAAGCAAGCTGTAAAAGTCGCACCGTTCACACCGATGCAATTCAGGACACTCACAGGTTCGTAGTCGAAAGTACAGCTGTTGATGCGAGTCAACGTCCAAACAGGGGGTCGGAATGAAACGGGCGCTGCTTATTGCAGGAGGCACTATCGGTGGCTTAGGCGCAGTTTTGTCGATCACACCACCACAATTAGGCGCCAGTGCAACATCACCTGGCACCAGCCTTGGTGGCGGCACGACTAATGCGGGGGCTGGGCTTGGGTCCGGTACACAAACTTCTGCTGCAGGTCCTCAGACTGCAACACCAGTAGCAACGCCCGTTTCAACGACACCTGCTGCGGCAACTCCTTCGCCTTCTGCGACAAAAAAGAAGAAGACGACACATGTAACAACAACGAAGAAGGCAACACCTGCCGCAACAAAAACACAAGGTGGCACTGCAACAACGCCATCTGCAACTCCTACGCAATCGCAGACACCAACTCCAACGCCAACACCAACAAAAACGCAGACACCAACTCCAACGCCAACACCAACCAAAACACAAGCTCCTCCGCCACCTGCAACAAAAGGTGTATCAGGAACATTTACTGGAAATGTGTATCAAGCAAATCAAGGTGGTCGCGTATGGGGAAATGTTCAAGTAACAGTGACTTTGGTTGATGGTGCAATTTCTACAATTCAAGCATCACAAAATCCACAAAGCCGTGGGCAGTATGCATTCAATTGGTTGACTCCCGCAATCAAAACTCAAAAACTCACCGTAAAAGATGTTATGGCAATCGCTCCATCATCTCTTCTGGGAAGTAACTCTGGAGCTTCCTATTCGGCGATGGCCTATTGGCAATCACTACAGTCTGCTCTCACTAAATCTGGCGCATAAGCGCCATGAAGAAGTTCTTATTAATCTCAGCAGGAACCGTTAGTGGTCTCGGTGGCGTTCTTCTCTTAAACCATCCCAATTTAGGTAGCACTAGCAGTCTGACTGCGGTGGCAGGAAAAAGTTCTACAACTACTGCATCGGCACCTGTTGCCGCCGCACCTGCAGCATCCAAACCGGCTGCAGCTGCGCCCACTGCTGCCAAACAAACGGGCGGAACATTCGTTGGAAGCGCAGTGGATGTTGGTTATGGAACGGTTCAAGTTTCCATCACAGTAAAGAATGGCAAAGTTACCGATGCCAAAGCGCTACAGGCACCCACAGGGCGCAGTGATCGCTACACACAATTTGCCGTACCAATTCTGATTCAAGAAACGCTACAAGCCCAATCTGCGCATATCCAAGGCGCATCAGGCGCTTCATACACCTCTTACGGCTGGGCTACCTCACTTCAAGTTGCCCTCACTAAAGCTGGATTGTGACATCATCGGAGGCATGGCGCGCGTAGTTCGTGAGATTGAAGTCTGGGGCACAGTCCTCTACATCGACGTTGCTTCTCCTGACGTTGATGAAGATGCACTCAATGTTGGCCTAGATGCCGCACGCGATTTCTCCTTTCACGTTGATGAAGTTTTCTCGACCTATAAACCCGAATCAGTTGTTTCACAATTACGGCGCAACGAAATAGCAATAGAAGAAACAAGTGAAGAAGTAAAAGAAGTGTGGAACCGTTGTATTGCCGCGCGCGATATGTCAGGTGGCGCGTTTAATCCATGGTCGGTTGAAGGTGGCTTTGATCCATCCGGGCTCGTAAAGGGTTGGGCTGCAGATAAATGTGCAGATATTGTGCAAGCACACGGCGCTAAACATGTTTTAGTAAATGCCGCCGGAGACCTCACACTCCGTGGTGGAACTCTGATTGATGGCATTGTTACCCCATGGTCTATCGGTGTTGTGAATCCCGAAAACCGCCAAGAGACAATAAAACATTTTCAGATTTCAGATGGCGCCATTGCAACAAGTGGAACCTACGAGCGCGGGGCACATATCGTTGATCCGCATACGGGCATGATCGCCATCGGTGCGAAATCTGCCACCGTTATTGGTCCCGATGGCGCATTGGCTGATGCGCTGGCCACGGCGTTGATGGTGGAAGGGCGAGATGGCGCGATAATTTTTGGAAATCCCGAACTCGCTGATTATTCAGCGTGGGTAATAGATCGGTATGGCGATGTGGCTTGGAGTCTGGGCCCGCTTTCATAGGGCAGGATTAAGCCATGATCGAAACAACGGGTGGTTTCACATCTGCCGGCCTTGAGTTAGAAGCGCAAGCGCTGACCTTGCCCTCACTGACCATCACAGAAGCAGTTGAGCTCGGCGAGATTGCGGGGCAGTTAGGTCGCGATCGCGCACACCCAATCGCCGTTGAAGTTCGACTCCTGGACTGGACCGTCTTTCACCTTTCTTTGCCTGGCTCGGAACCCAATAATGATTCGTGGATGAATCGCAAAGCTCGCGTTGTTTTGGCCACGGGGCATTCCACAATGTATGAACGCGTATTGGCCGAAGAACAAGGTATCGATTGGTATGCAACGAAAGGTTTGCCGGAGGAGACGCACGCCATTCATGGCGGAGGTTTGGCACTAAATCTAAAAGGTGTGGGCCTGGCTGGAATCTTGCTCATTAGTGGTCTGCCACAAGTGCAAGATCATTTACTCGGCGTTGAAGTTATCGCTGAATTCTTGGCGCGCAAAGGTGAACTTGCGTGAGCATCTGGGTTGCTGGTGAAGTTCTGATCGACGTTCTGCCTACTGGACCCGTTGTTGGCGGCGGCCCTGCCAATACCGCAAAGGCGCTCGCACGTCTTGGGCATGATGTCGAATTTATCGACGGCATATCCACGGACGCATATGGAGTAAGTGCCCGAAAAGAATTCCTCCGAGATGGCGTCAAACTTACTCACGCATTCAGTAGTGATAAACCTACCTGCACCGCACAAGTCAACATTGACGACAAAGGTGGGGCTTCCTACATCTTCACAATAGATGGCACCGCTACTTTTGATTTCGCTGACACATGGTTACCAGATCCTTCACGGTATAAACCAAGCCTTTTGCATGTGGGCACATTGGTCACAATTGTGGAACCCGGGTGTCATGTATTGCACGAATGGGCAATGCGCACCGCAGAATTCGCACCTATAGTTTTTGATCCCAACATTCGCCCTTCAGTGATCAGTGATCGCGACCTCTATGAAGCAGCGGTTGAAAAATGGGTTGCAATTTCAACAGTAGTAAAAGTGAGCGATGACGATCTTGCTTGGCTATTTCCCGGCTTGGATGCAGTAGATGTTGCACATCGATGGGTTGCCGATGGCGTTGCCATGGTTGTCATTACCCGCGGAGCCGATGGGTTAACAACAGTTACCGCGCATGAAGTATGCAGTGTTGCTGGGGTGCGGGTAGAAGTGATTGACACGGTGGGTGCGGGCGATACCGTAGGCGCAATCCTTGCTGAGGGAATTCTTGAATACGGAGTCCTTAACTTGCACGGCCAGATGCTTCGAGAAGTTCTCCATCGCGCAAGCGTTGCGGCGTCAATCACCTGCGGCCGTAAGGGCGCCCAACCTCCGAGCAAGTTCGAACTTCAAGATGCACTAGAGCAGTTAGAGAATCGGGAATAGACATGCAATTCATTGATGACGCCGAATTTCAGATCGCTATCGATCTAGATC
Organism: uncultured Actinomycetes bacterium; assembly: GCA_903834145.1. Classification (GTDB taxonomy): domain Bacteria; phylum Actinomycetota; class Actinomycetes; order Nanopelagicales; family Nanopelagicaceae; genus QYPT01. The sequence goes on along the minus strand of CAILHY010000024.1, from coordinate 64,830 downwards.
AAGGTGGGCGCATTGCCTCACTCAAATGGTGCGACATGGAATTTGCTATGCCCTTTCGCGGAGAAGTTCCTACGTGGGGTTGGTATCCAATGGCGCCGTGGGCTGGGCGCATTCGCGATGGAATCATCAAAAACCCTGCTGGCAAAGGCTTTCAACTGCCGACCACATTTGATCCACCCAATGCACTTCATGGCTTTGGCTTGACTTCCTCATGGAGAGAAATAGGTCCAGGGCGCTCACTCCTTGAATTTCCTGCGCCGTACGGTGGAGCCAGTGTTGAGCAAACCATTGAAGTTCTCGATGATGCTGTGCGCTGGAGTTTGGAATACGACGCAGGAAATTGCGACCTGCCAGCATGGCTTGGCTTTCATCCGTGGTTTCCGCGCGACTTAGGTCATGGCGATAGCGCAGAAGTAGATTTCACAGCAATCACAATGCTTGAACGTGGTGATGATGGGCTGCCTAATGGCAATCGCATTTCGCCATCGAAACAACCATGGGATGACGCCTTCACTGAGATTCGCGGAGTACCAGCAGTCATTTGGGAAGGTGCCGCTCGCATCGATATTGAATCCGATGCTCCGTGGTGGGTTGTCTATACCGAAGATCACGAAGGTGTCTGTATCGAACCTGCAACTGCGCCACCGGATGCCGCCAATCTTGGTATCACAGGCGAGCATTACATCGAAGCGCTATTTCTATTTTCAAAGGAGCAGTAATGATCAACCGTGAACACTTAGCCGCGTTAACCGAAATAGAGAAGGCGCGCTTCTTGGCCACCCATCCAAAGAGTGGTGAACTCTTTGAGCAGGCAAAGAAAGTTATGCCCGGCGGCGTTCCGATGTCATGGATGGCCAAGTGGCCAGGTGCCTACCCTGTCTTCATTGAGAACGCACTCGGTGCACGTTTTGAAGATGTCGATGGAAATAGCTACATAGATTTCTGTCTAGGCGATACCGGATCCATGACCGGGCATTCACCTGCGGCGACCGTTGCCGCAATACGCGATCAAGCAGGCCGTGGAATTACAGCAATGCTGCCGACTGCTGATGCCGTTGCGGTATCCACAGAGTTGGCTGCTCGTTTTGGTCTACCACTCTGGCAATTTACTGTTTCGGCTACGGATGCCAACCGCCATGTGCTTCGATACTCCCGCTTGATTACGGGCAAATCAAAGATCATCGTGATTGATCGTTGCTATCACGGAAGTGTTGACGAAACTTTTGCAACTTTGGCCGATGATGGCAGCACGGTTTCTCGTGAAGGAAATATCGGCGCTCCAGTGCCAATGGATCAGACAAGCCGCGTTGTTGAATTCAATGATCTTGCAGGAATGGAAGCCGCCCTTGCCCATGGCGATGTTGCAGCAATCTTGATGGAACCTGCGATGACAAATGTGGGCATCGTTCTTCCTGAAGATGGTTACCTCCATAAAGTTGGAGAACTAGCAAAGAAATATGGTGCTATTTGGATCATTGATGAGACGCACACAATTTCTGTTGGCGCTGGCGGCATGACTAAGGATCTTGGGCTTAAGCCAGATTTCTTAACCATTGGTAAAGCCATTGGCGGAGGAATCCCAACAGGAACATTCGGAATGACACACGAGATTGCGGCGCAAATTGCCAAGCGTGTAGAGCTCGACGTAATTGATACCGGCGGAATCGGTGGAACTCTTGCGGGTAATGCACTATCTCTTGCCTCTATGCGGGCCACACTTTCACAGGTTCTAACTCCCGCCGCATTCGAATCCATGATTGCGTTGGGTACTCGTTGGTCTGATGGCGTGGATGCTGCAATTGTAAAATTTAATTTGCCGTGGCATTGCAATCGCCTTGGAGCACGTGGTGAATATGTTTTCAGGTCAAGGGCTCCGCGCACTGGGCGCGAAGCTGCAGAGGCAGGAGATTTCGAACTTGAGCAGTTCATACATCTACGTTTGCTCAACGACGGATTTCTTTTAACGCCTTTTCACAATATGGCGCTGATGTCACCGGCTACGACGCAAGCAGATGTAGATGCACACACCATTGCATTTGCTGCCATGTGTGCCGATTTAGTTAAAGCCTAGGCTGGTGTAGAGCGCCGAACCTTTCTGGTTATCAGCGTCTACATACAACATAGCGTCCTTGATGCCTTTGTTGAGTAAGTAGTTCATTGCAGCGATCGAAACTGCTTTGCCAATTCCTTGGCCTATGAATTCTGGATCAACTCCAACGACGTACAACTCACCGGTCGGCTCTTGGTGTACAAGGTCATGATGGATTTTGGTCCAACAGAAGCCAACAATATGTCCGCCCTCAACCGCAATAAAGAAGCCTTGAGCATCAAACCAAGGTTCGGCTATGCGGTTTTCTAGATCTTCGATCGCCCAGTTACCTTGGTCGGGGTGCCCATCAAATATCTTGTTGTTGAGGTCTAGCCATTCTTGCTTGTGGAGGTTTGGATCAAAATTTTCGATCGTGAATTCATGAGCGCTATCTGGGATGGGATCTTGCAACGACCGGTGGATCTTCAATATGTGGCGCATATTTAAACGCGCTCGGAGGCGTGACTCTCTTTATTGCCGGTGGGCAATGTGAAGCGGTAACCAACGTTGCGGACAGTTCCGATGATGGATTCAAACTCAGGGCCCAACTTGGATCGTAAGCGCCGGATATGTACATCAACGGTGCGCGTGCCACCGAAATAGTCATATCCCCAAATCTCTTGCAAGAGTTGTGCACGCGTAAAAACGCGCCCGGGGTGCTGTGCCAAGTACTTGAGTAATTCAAATTCTTTGAAGGTGAGATCCAAAGTGCGTCCCTTAACCTTTGCGGTGTACGAATTCTCATCAATAACAATGTCGCCGCTTCTAATTTCACCGGATGTCGGATCAGCAGCATTTCTAATCGCGGTGTGTTCACCAACGGCAATTCGAATACGTGCTTCAACTTCTGCAGGACCTGCAGTATCCAAGATGACATCTTGTACGCCCCACTCGTGACTCATTGCAGAGAGTCCACCCTCAGTGGTGATCAAGATCAGTGGCGCACCTACTCCTGTTGTTGTGAGTAAACGCGTAAGGCTCTTAGCTGCAGGTAATTCGCGTCTAGCATCAATGAAAACAATATCTGTCTCTGGAATATCAACCAGGATGCTGCCTTCAGCGGCCATGATTCGCACGTTGTGTTGAAGCAATCCAAGTGCGGGAAGAACTTCGGCGCTTGCTCCCAATGTATTTGTTAAGAGCAGGACTCGGGCCATTGTGCAGACCGCCTCTCTTTTACATCTTCGCGTTGATGGGCAAGACTACTACTGTGAAATCACTTGCTCCAATTCTGATTGTGCTACTACTAACCAGCATTTATGGTTTTTGGTACAAGAGCAGTCGGGGCAAAGTCCGGGCCGCCAAGGGTCCTAATACTGGGCTCACTGAGGCCATTCTCGGCGAATCTCTAGGTGCTCGTGGCACATTAGTGCAGTTCTCATCAGCATTTTGTACTCCGTGCCGATCAACCCGTGCGCTCATAGAGAATGTCGTGAAGGACCTCTCTGACATCAGGCATATTGAGATTGATGCTGAAGCACATCTGGATCTGGTTCGCAGCTTGGATATTCGCTCGACTCCAACAACTTTGTTTTTAAATTCAGCAGGAGTAGAAGTCGGACGCGCTATCGGTGCGCCAAAGCGGGAACAGATTACTTCGGCAATTGCTTTGCTTCGGTAGTTATATTGCAAAGGTGCAAACCTCTCGCAAGTAGTCTTTTTCAATGACCTTCTCTACGATTCAGGTATGTTCCACATCGAACCCAATGCATTTACTAAGCGCCGTGTATTAGATTTTGGCCGCTTAGCGGGTTCGTTGTGTCGAATGTGATGTAAGCGTTTTCTAGCTTTTACATCCATTCAACTCAAACAAAGGAACTTTCAATGTCATCTACAACTTCTCAGCAACAAAGCACTGAAGCAATCTCTATCGACGCACGTGGTCCACGTTTTTCTGCCGGCATCACGGTTGTTCTTTTGAGCACCGCACTCGCTACACACTCGGTATGGGTTCTCGTTGCTCAAGGAATTGTCTTCGCGATTGGTGCAATTCGTGGTCCTCAATTCACGCCGTATGCAGCGATCTTTCGAACAGTGGTACGTCCGCGCCTAAAGGGCGAAGTCCCAACGGAGGATGTGCGTCCACCACAGTTCGCTCAATCGGTCGGACTACTTTTTGCCTTGGTTGGTATCGCTGGATCAGTCGCACATTTACCGCTCGTTTTCACGATTGCTGTGAGTTTCGCGCTTGCTGCAGCCTTTCTCAATGCAGCATTCAATTTCTGCCTTGGATGCGAGATTTACCTTCTACTACTACGCCTGAAGTAGACTGACGTTCATGGCCGAACAGCATGAACTTCGAGATCGAGGACTTCGACTCACACCACAGCGAGAACTCGTGTTATCTGCCGTCCGCGAACTCGGACATGCAACACCAGAAGAAGTTGCAGAGAAAGTGCGCCAGAGCCATCCCGGGATTAATCTTTCGACGGTCTATCGAAATCTAGAGACTCTGGAAAATGTTGGGCTTGTACAACATACCCACCTTGGTCATGGCGGTGCTACATATCATGCCGCTGAAGAACTAACGCATTTGCATTTAGTGTGCGGTGTTTGCGGTTCGGTCGGGGATGCACCGATTGAATCGGCTGCAAGTTTTGTTACTTCACTTGCCGATGATTATGGTTTTAGAACCGATGTCAGCCACTTCGCAATTTATGGAACCTGCGCCGATTGTTTTGATCCGAACTTGTAATGAGCGCTGTTCTCGTTGAAGCAGGACCCGATGCAGGGGCCGTATGGCATTTTGGTGAACCTACCAAAGAGCAACGAGCGCTAGCGGCAGGACTTGCATGGGCTGATCTTTCTCATCACGAAATCATTTCGATCACAGGTGAAGATCGGTTGACCTGGCTGCATTCACTCACCACCCAACATCTTGAAAATCTCACTCCAGGGCAATGGCAGCAAGCACTTATTTTGGATCCTCAAGGACATATCGAACATCAATTTAATCTTGTTGATGATGGAACAACTACGTGGCTGGTTCTGGACCCAGGTCGCGCAAGTGCACTTCTTGAGCATTTACAGAAGATGAAATTTATGCTCCGGGTCGACGTGCGCGATGTATCCGGAGAATTTGCAATCTTGCGGGCTCCAGGTGCAACCGATGATTTAGGAGGCCCCTATGCGTTAGTCCCACATGCGGAGCTTCCGGCGATGAAGGAAACCTTTTCAACAATAGCAACTCAGGTAGGAACATGGGCACTTGATGCAGAACGTGTGGCCGCTGGAAGACCACGCATAGGTTTTGAAACCGATCACAAATCCATTCCTAATGAAATCGGATTACTGAACAAAGCAGTGCATATGAATAAAGGTTGTTATCGTGGACAAGAGACTGTTGCCAAGATTGCAAACCTGGGTAATCCACCTCGCCGCTTAGTGCTGCTTCATCTGGATGGAAGTGTTGTGACCATTCCCGCAGCAGGTGCAGCAGTAGAAAAAGATGGCGTTAAAGTTGGCTTCATCGGCACCGTGGCCCGTCATCATGAACTCGGAACCATTGCACTTGCCGTTGTTAAGCGTTCGACGCCAATGGATGCCGAATTAACTGTCGATGGAATTCCAGCGACTCAAGAGGATATTTAATAGACCAACGCTTGCGTAGCATCGCCCATAATCTCTTCTACAAATGATGCTGCCCCTGCAATACGAATTCCTGCAATTTGGTCGCCATCATTAATGTTGCGTCGCACCGCGCACTGCGTGCAAAGGGTTACTGTCCCACCGGCAATGAGAGCCGCAAGCATGTGGTCCAGCGGCGCAGAATGAGGAAGTGAAAATTCGCTCGCGCTTCCAGGAAGTGCAAACCAGGATGCTTCACCAGTAAGCCAGAAGGAAACGGTGACACCTGAGGCTAAAGCAGTTGTAGCGACAGAGAAGGCCTGAGCCACTTTTTCTGGCTCATCTAGTCCGACAGTTAATTTGATAACCAGCCTGGATGCTCTTGCCATGAAGTAACTCTAAAGGATGGGCTATCCGATAAAGTACCCACTATGGAGGCGAGATGGAATTAATTACATCCATGCTCCTTGCGTTAGTGGCAGTTGTTCTCGGTATTGGCTTATTGGTTTATGGACTCCGTGGACTTACGGGTAGAAATAGAAGAGGTGGCTTGTAGTGGTCTTCACAATTCCAGAAGGTTTACACCCTGATCTCAATCCTCTTGCATGGCTTGTGGGCAAATGGGTCGGTAAAGGTCGCGGCGAATATGAGTCGGTATCACCGTTCGAATTCGCTCATGAAGTTGTCTTCACTCACGATGGTCGCCCCTTCCTTACTTACTATTCGCGCTCATGGATTCTCGATGAGAATGGCGATGTAGTTCGCCCAGGTGCCTTTGAAACAGGTTTTTGGCGCGTGAAACCAGGAAATGTTTTGGAAGTAGTTATTTCACATAACACTGGCATAACCGAAGGATGGGTTGGTCGATTTGATGGGCCAAAAATTCAGCTCGAAATGGATCGAGGTTATTCGGCGCCTACTGCAAAAATCGTCACCGCAGGTTCTCGGCTATACGGGTTAGTTGAGGGCGAATTATTCTTTGCCTACGACATGGCTGCAGAGGGGTACATCATGCAACCGCATTTGTGGTCCACTCTTCCGCGCGTACATGAGTGAAATTCTCGCCGAGGTAACTCGAAGTGGAGTCGTTGAATCACAACATAGTGGCCACGTAGTTCTTCTGAATGCCGATGGTACGATTTTGCTCTCTCTTGGAAATCCGCAAGCGCCAATTTTCCCGCGCTCAACCATTAAAGCAATTCAAGCCTCAGCGATGATACGTAGCGGTTTAACACTAGAACCACGATTACTTGCACTTGTTGCGGCAAGCCACTCTGGCGCGAAGATGCATCAAGAGGGCGCCCTTGAAATATTGGCATCCGTCGGTCTCAATGAAAATGCACTTCTCAATGCAACCGATAAACCCTTGGGTGAAGACGAGCGGCGCGCTTGGGGATCTCAACCACCTACCTCTTTGGCGCAAAACTGCAGTGGAAAACATTCGGGAATGCTGGCGACATGCGTGATCAATAATTGGCCTCTGGATAGTTACTTAGACCCATCACATCCCCTGCAAATTGCATGCCGCACGGAACTTGAAACTCTTGCACAAGAGAAAGTCTCACTGACAAGCATCGATGGCTGTGGTGCGCCACTTTTTATGCTTTCGCTTAATGGACTTGCGCGAGCAATCCATAACATCACGGTTTCGCAGGACCCGATTCATCAAGAAGTACTTCAAGCATGTCGGGACTACCCCGAGATGGTTGCAGGCGAAGGTCGTCTCACCACGCGAATGATGCGGGAAATCCCTGGACTGTTTATGAAGGAAGGGGCCGAAGGAGTAGAGGTTGGCTCATTGGCCGATGGAAGCACCTTTGTTTTTAAGATCGATGATGGCTCCTGGCGTGCTTTTGGACCACTTGTCGTTGCGGCGCTAGAGAAGTTTGGAATAAGCGCAACACCAGAAGAAACGCCTATATATGGGGGGAATAAGATCGTCGGTTCCATTCGCGCAATTTTGTAGCCCAGGTAGACTGACCCAATGAACGGGCGCATCGCAACTTTGATGGTGCACACTTCGCCTTTGGATCAGCCAGGCATCGGCGATGCCGGCGGAATGAATATTTACGTTGTAGAAAACGCAAAACGCATGGCTGCAATGGGTGTCACGGTTGATATTTTTACTCGCAGAAACCATGCGGATTTACCCGACACCGTCGAGCTTGCCCCTGGTGTGATGGTTCGGCATCTTGATGCTGGCCCCGTTGAAGGTGTCACAAAAGAACAGCTGCCTCAATACTTTGATGAACTCTCGGCGCAATTTTCACAAGCACTCGAAGGCCGCACCACTTATGAGATTATTCATTCTCATTATTGGATCTCTGGCGAAGTGGCAATTCCTGCAAGTAAGAAATTGCAGATCCCACTGGTGCACACGATGCATACGATGGCAAGAGTTAAGAATCTCAATCTTGCTGAAGGAGAAACACCTGAGCCTGAAGCAAGAGTGCTTGGCGAAATCGAGGTCGTGAGCGCATCGAAGGCGCTGATCGCAAATACCGATGCTGAAGCCGCCAGTCTTGTGTCGTTGTATAACGCCTGTCCAGATATTGTTCACGTGGTTTCACCTGGTGTGGACTTGTATACATTCACCCCCGGCTCTGGTCGCGCAGGCGCCCGTGCTGAATTGGGAATTCCGACAGATGCCCATGTTTTGTCTTTTGTTGGACGCATCCAACCGCACAAAGGTCCAGAACTCTTGATTCGTGCAACCGCTGAAATGCTTTCACACTCTCCACATTTGCGAGCAAAACTGATTGTTTTCATTATTGGCGGCGCATCCGGAAGTGGCAGCAAAGAAGTAGAACGCATGAAAGAGCTCGTCAACTGGCTAGGTATCAGTGATGTCGTTCGATTCTTGCCTCCTGTTGCTCGCGCAGAATTACCTCAGTGGTATCGCGCGGCAGATCTTGTTTGCGTTCCTAGCTATTCTGAATCCTTCGGACTTGTTGCACTAGAGGCGCAAGCATGCGGAACTCCGGTAGTTGCTACAGCGATTGGCGGACTGCGCACTGCAGTTGCCGATGGAATTTCAGGCGTATTGGTGGACGGTCATGATCCGCGCGCATGGTCATCTGTGCTTGCACGGTTATTGCTAGAACCACAACGTCGCGTCCTCCTTTCCATGGGAGCCATCGAACATTCATCGCACTTTGGTTGGGATGCGACCGCGCGAGGCACATTAGATATTTATGATCGAGTGCGCTCAGAAACTGCACTTCAGCGCGCCGCCTACGGGCGATAAATTTCATGGCCGCAATCGATCCGCGCATTACCTTAGAAGAGTTCCTTGATTCGCACGATCTTGAATACGAACGAAGCAATCCCGATACCTTCATGGTCACTTTGCCCGGTGAGAAGAAATTGGAAACTCATTGCGCTCTTGTTGTTGGAGAGCATTCTTTGAGCATCAACGCCTTTGTGATTCGAAAACCTGATGAAAATCAAGCAGGAGTTCATGAATGGTGCATGCGAAAGAATGCAGGCATGTATGGCGTCGCTTATGCGATTAATGAAGTTGGAGACATTTTTCTCGTTGGCAGACTGCCCTTGAATGCTGTGACCGATCGCGAGATAGATCGATTGTTAGGCGCAGTTTTGCAATATTCCGACGCTGCCTTTAATCCATTGCTCGAGATGGGTTTTGAATCAGCTATTCGACGCGAATGGGCATGGAGAGTTTCTCGTGGAGAGTCACTTGCCAACTTGCGCGCATTTGAGCATTTGATTTAGCGAAGCCTTCTTTGGGAAGATAGGCACATGACATCAACTCTAATTTTATTGCGCCACGGTGAAAGCGAATGGAACGCTAAGAATCTTTTTACCGGTTGGGTAGACGTGCGCTTGTCTGAAAAAGGTGAGACAGAAGCCGCTGCTGCAGGAGTCCTTCTCAAGGATCGCAACCTTTTGCCCGATGTCTTGCATACTTCGTTGTTACGTAGAGCGATTCATACTTCACAATTAGCGCTGGATTCATGCGATCGCCATTGGATTCCTGTTCGACGGTCCTGGCGTTTGAATGAACGTCACTATGGCGCATTGCAAGGAAAGGATAAAGCGGCAACGCTTGCCGAATATGGTGAAGAGCAATTTAAATTGTGGCGCAGATCCTTTGATGTTCCACCGCCACCTATCGATGATTTAGATCCATACAGTCAAGCCAACGACGCGCGTTATGCCGATTTGGGTAGCGCTCTACCAAAGACTGAATGCCTCAAAGATGTTGTCACGCGCATGATGCCCTACTGGCAAGAATCAATCATTCCTGACCTTAAGACGGGCAAGACGGTTCTTGTGACTGCTCACGGTAATTCTTTGCGCGCACTCGTTAAACATCTCGATGGAATTTCTGATGCCGATATTGCGGAGTTAAATATTCCTACAGGAATTCCCTTGCTCTATAAACTTAATGATCAGATGATGCCAACAAAAATCGGCGGAGAATATTTAGATCCGAAAGCTGCGAAAGCTGCAATTGAAGCGGTTGCCAATCAAGGAAAGCGTTAGTCCTTTTCCGAAGCATATTCGCCAGTAACAAGAAAATAGACACGTCGGCAGACAGATACTGCGTGATCTGCACAGCGCTCGTAATAGCGACCCAACAGCGTCATGTCGATTGCTGTTTCAATTCCGTGCGGCCATGCATCATCAAGGAGCGTTAAGAAAAGTTTGCGATGCAATTTGTCCATCTCGTCGTCATCTTTTTCTAGCTGGATTGCAGCCTCAAGATCATGGTTTTCAATAACATGTGCAGCCTTTGCGATAATTTTTTTGGCTACATTTCCCATTTCCTGAATGGTCAGTGCTAATTCTGTTGGGACTGCCGTTGCTGGATATCTCATCCGTGCCACCTTGGCGATGTGATGGGCAAGATCGCCCATGCGCTCAAGGTCTGCGCTCATACGCAACGATGTCACCAAAGTACGAAGGTCTCCGGCTACGGGTTGTTGTCTAGCGAGAAGGTTCAGAGTCCGGGCGTCGAGATCTTGTTGCAAGGCATCTATGCGTGCATCTTCAGTAATGACCTCTTCGGCCAATTTTAGGTCGGCGGTGAGCAACGCCGTAGTGGCTCGCTCCATGGCTGTACCAACTAGTTGGGTCATTTCAACGAGGGTTGTTCCGATGGAATCTAGGTCATCATGAAAGGCGTCGCGCATGGAGGAATGTTATCTGCACAAAGGCAATAACACTGCCTTCAAGATGAACAGTAATTGAATGTGGCGTTAAGAGTTGTCGCTATTTCTGCATAAATGCCCTTCTTTGGAAGCAACAAGGTTTGCGGGTCTCTACGATGGGGGTGTGTTTAAGAGGAAAATCAACCAGGAAAGTAAGGCCTCAGAGCGTCTGATACCTGAGGGATTGGTCGACGTACTTAACGTGATTGACGCTGAGTACTTAATTTTGGCAGCAGGTGAAGTCGTTCTTCATTCTTCGCATGGAACAACGGCATTAAGTTTGGTGAGAGATGGACGCCTGATTTCAGAACCACTCGTAAATCTTGTTAGGGCCGCCCGACGTTCTGGTGTGTACCAAGAGGCCACTATTGAATTGCCCAGAGGTCCAATCGGAGAAGGTACTCATGATTTATTAGTCCGCGTGACACCTGCTGGATACCAAGGGTTAATAATTGCGCTTATCTTTGATGACAGCGAACTCCGTCGCCTTGATTCAATTCGACGCGATTTCGTAGCCAATATCTCCCATGAACTTAAAACACCGATCGGGGCACTTTCCATTCTTAGCGAAGCGGTACTAGGCGCGAGTGATGATCCTGAAGCAATCGTCAAATTTGCTTCACGTATGCAGATTGAGGCTAAACGTCTTTCTGATTTGGTTCAAGAGATTATAAATCTTTCCCGCCTTCAAGATGATGATCCGCTTAAGAATGCGAAAGTGCTTAATCTAAAAGACCTCATCAGCGAAGCCATCGATTCATCTCGTCTGAGTGCAGAAGCTCGAGAGATTTCCATAATATGTTCATCTCCAGAGGGAGTAAACGTTTTAGGAGATCGTAGCCAAGTAGAAATGGCTATCAGCAACCTCATTGAGAACGCAATCAATTACAGCCCAAACGGAACTAGAGTGGCAATTACATTGCGAGCAGTTGATAACCTCGCGGAAATCTCCATTAGCGACCAAGGTTTGGGAATTCCAGAGAAAGATCTAGAGAGAATTTTCGAACGTTTTTATCGTGTGGATCCAGCGCGCTCTCGCGCTACCGGTGGAACTGGTTTAGGTTTATCGATCGTAAAGCATGTAGTCACAAATCACGGCGGAGATATTTCCGTCTGGAGCGTAGAAGGATCGGGAAGTACATTCACGATCCGACTTCCAATGTATTTAATTCCTGATGACATCAACGAAACAAATATGCTCGATGCTGTGGAGGCAAGTCAATGACACGAATTCTTGTTGTGGAAGATGAAGAATCTTTCTCGGAAGCGCTGGCATATTTACTGGGCCGTGAAGGATTCGAAGTAGGAATTGCTGACACCGGCCCTAAAGCAATCGAAGAATTCGAGCGCAATGGCGCTGACTTGGTACTACTTGATCTCATGTTGCCAGGACTCTCTGGCACTGAAGTGTGTCGTCAACTTCGCACGCGATCTTCAGTCCCAATTATTATGCTGACTGCAAAAGACGCCGAAGTGGATAAAGTTGTTGGACTTGAACTTGGCGCAGATGATTACGTGACAAAGCCCTATTCTTCGCGCGAATTAGTGGCACGTATCCGCGCTGTTCTTCGTAGAAATGGCGATGAGTCCTTTAACGATGGCGACGGGCATGTTCTTGCCGCTGGACCAGTGCGGATGGATACAGACCGACATATCGTTTCCATAAATTCGTCAACAATAAGTCTTCCGCTTAAAGAGTTTGAGCTCTTGGAATTCTTAATGCGAAATTCGGGCCGAGTCCTAACGCGTTTGCAATTGATCGATCGTGTGTGGGGCAGTGATTATGTGGGAGATACAAAGACGCTCGATGTACATATCAAACGTCTTAGGGCAAAGATTGAATCAGATCCAGCTAATCCGGTACATATTCAGACCGTACGTGGCCTTGGCTACAAGATGGATGCGTAAGTAACTTACGCGCCAACTCCTGCGTAGATACCGCGCTTGTCAAGAACCAAAGCATCGAGTTTCATTTCGCCTGCGCGGGCGAAGAATAGGTAAACGGGCAGACGAGTACCTGCTACCGCTTTAACGCCAACGGCGAGAGCCGAAGCATTTGCGGAATCACCGGCGAAGTTCAATGGAGCGTTCTGTTTGAGTGGAAGGTTCTTTGCAGAGAGCGTGGCAATTACTCCACCGATTGAAATTCCAAGAAGCGCATCTTCTGTCTGTGCGTTGTTGACCATGCTTGCAACGAGAACGGCTGAGCCATCTGGTTGGGCAACAAGCAAAAGACCGCTGACCTTTAGATCGTTGCCATCAACCGTGATCGTTGATTCAACTCCATCGGTCACTTGTGAAGTCATGCGGGTCGCCGCGGTCTGCCCCGCTCCGCATGCGGAAAGTGACAGGGCAAGGGAAAGTGAAAGGCTTGCGATGGCGACTTTGCGCATTAGGACTCCTCAAGTAATGATCGACTGCAACTTCGGCAGTCGCGGAATTATCGCATGTCTTGGGAAATACTCCAGAAGCCCTTATTTTGCGCCTAAATTGAGGGGTGACTGCAGTCACTAATGGCTGGTATTCTTAGCCCCTAACGAAGGGCTTTACATGTCATTTAAGGTCGGCGAAACCGTTGTTTATCCCCATCACGGAGCAGCTCTCATCGAAGCGATTGAGACTCGAGTGATCAAAGGCGAAGAAAAGACCTATCTCGTTCTCAAGATCGCTCAGGGCGATCTCACTGTTCGAGTTCCCTCCGAAAACGTTGATCTTGTAGGGGTTCGCGATGTCGTTGATAGCGCCGGTCTTGACCGCGTATTTAACGTACTGCGCCAGCCATACACCGAAGAACCCACCAACTGGTCCCGTCGCTATAAGGCGAACCTAGAGAAGTTGGCCTCCGGCGATGTCATCAAGGTTGCTGAAGTTGTTCGCGATCTTTATCGTCGCGATCTTGACCGTGGACTTTCTGCTGGCGAAAAGCGCATGCTTTCAAAGGCTAAGCAGATCCTGGTCTCTGAACTCGCACTTGCCGAGCGCACCGATGAAGAAAAAGCTGGCGTGATTCTCGATGAGGTTCTTGCTTCCTAGTTTGTAGAGAGGCTCACCACTTCTATGTATAAAACAGGTATTGGCGTTGATGCCCATGCCTTTTCCCTCGAACGCGATCGCCCGATGTGGCTTGCCGGTGTGCATTGGCCCAATGAGATCGGGGTTGAAGCCCATTCTGATGGCGATGTTGCAGCACATGCAATCTGCGACGCCCTCTTTGCCGCAGCAGGTCTTGGCGATCTCGGTACGAACTTCGGAGTGAGCCGCCCTGAATATGCGCACGCATCTGGTGCGCAACTCCTTGGAGAAGCGCTCAAACTTGTCACTGCCGCAGGGTTTGAGATTGCGAATGTTTCGGTGCAAATTATTGGTAATCGTCCTAAGTTGGGTTCACGCCGGGCTGAAGCTATTGCTGCGCTGTCGAGCGCGCTTGCAGGTGCAGATGTTTCGCTCACAGCCACAACAACTGATGGACTTGGCTTTACGGGTGAAGGTAAGGGACTTGCCGCTGTGGCATCGGCCCTTATATTTAAGGCGTCGTAGGCTCGCTTTCAGCCAATTACTGCCTGGCAGGTAGACTTTCCCAATGAGTCCACTTGCGTTGTATGACACGTTAACGCGGACCACCCAACCTTTTACCCCGTTAAAACCTGGTGAAGTTTCAATTTACCTTTGCGGTGCCACCGTTCAAGGTTCTCCCCATATTGGTCATATTCGAAGCGGCGTTAATTTCGACATACTTTCACGCTGGCTGACAAAGAGCGGATACGCCGTCACCTTTATTCGCAATGTCACCGATATTGATGACAAGATTTTACAGAAAGCCGTCCTGGAGCAGATGCCATGGTGGGCGCTGGCAATGAAATACGAGCGCGAATTTACAAACGCGTATGCAGCCCTCAACGTTTTGCCACCAACCTATGAGCCCCGCGCAACGGGACACATCACGCAGATGATTGAGCTGATGAAAACTTTGATCGAACGTGGTGCGGCTTATGCCCCAGGCAATGGGGATGTTTACCTCAGCGTTCGCACTTTGGATTCCTACCTGACTTTGTCGAGGCAAAAACTGGATGACTTACTCTCATCGCAGGATTCAGAGAGCTCCTTCAAGAAGGACCCGCGAGATTTTGCACTATGGAAAGCGGCGAAGGCAGGAGAGCCATCCTGGCCAACTCCTTGGGGCACTGGCCGCCCTGGTTGGCATTTGGAATGTTCAGCAATGGCACATGCCTACCTTGGTGAAGCCTTTGATATCCATGGTGGTGGACTGGATTTAATTTTTCCTCATCATGAAAATGAAATTGCGCAATCCCAAGCGGCTGGTTATGCCTTTTCCAACATATGGATGCACAACGCATGGGTGACCACATCTGGTGAAAAGATGAGCAAGTCATTAGGAAATTCGCTGCGAGTTTCTGAACTTCTCAAACACTTCCGTGGAATCGAATTGCGCTGGTACCTTGGCAGTGCGCACTACCGATCCATGTTGGAATATTCTCGCGAAGCACTTGAAGAGTCGGCAACAGGATTTAGACGAATAGAAAGTTTTCTCTATCGTGCCGGTGAACTTCTTGGTGCACCAGCCGTTGCATCCCTTTCCCAAAGTTTTACCGATGCTATGAATGATGATTTAGCCGTGCCAGCAGCGCTTGCAACAATCTCTGAATCGCTGCGTCTAGGAAATAGTGCGATCACTTCTGGTGATATGGCTGTTCTTGCAAAGAGCGCCAATGAAATCCGCGGTGCCCTTGAAGTTCTGGGCTGTGATCCCTTTGACTTGTCATTTGTCACGGGGGCAAATGCAGATGAAACAAATGCGCTCGATGGCGTTATTCAATTAGCGCTCGCACAACGTGCCGCTGCACGAGATAGAAAAGATTTTGCTGCATCAGATGCAATTCGTGATGGCTTAATCGCCTTAGGAATTACCATTGAAGATACGCCGCAAGGACCACGGTGGTCGATTTCACGAACAGAAGAGCGGTAAAACAATGGCCGGAAATTCATCTCGTAAAGGCGCAGTTCGCGCTTCAAAAAAGGGCGCGACCACAGGTAGCGGTGGCAATAACAAGAACCGTCTCTCCGGCAAGGGCCCTACGCCAAAAGCTGAAGACCGTCCGTATCATGCAGCTGCCAAGCGTAAGAAAGCAGCCGCAAGGGACACTAGAGACACTAGAGACACTAGAGACACTCGCCCTCGCGCGCCACGTGTGAAGAGTGAACGACCAAAAGGTGGCGGAGAATTAGTCGCAGGCCGCAATGCAGTTGTTGAAGCCCTACGTGCAGGTGTCCCATCTATTGAACTCATTGTTGCTCGAAGCATCGATGTTGATGATCGCATTACGGAATCATTGCAATTAGCGCTGACACAACGCTTGCCTATTCGTGAAGTTCATCGCGCAGAAGTTGAAGGTCTTTCTGGAAGTAGCCAAGGTATTTTGCTTGCGATAAAGCCATACCAATATTCAAGCTTTGAAGAAATTATGTTGCGCGCATCTGAACCCAAATTAATCGTCGCACTCGATGGTGTTACTGATCCTCGAAATCTCGGAGCGGTTATCCGAAGTGCAGCTGCATTTGGCGCCGATGGAGTTGTTATGACTGAACGTCGCGCCGCAGCGATGACGGCCTCTGCTTGGAAGAGTTCAGCAGGAGCAGCATCACGTCTACAGGTTGCACAAGTAACAAACCTTGCTCGCACAATTGACGCTGCTAAGAAAGAAGGGTGTTTTGTTATCGGACTCGATGGTGATTCCGATCAGACACTAGGCGAAATGAAATTGGCGAAGGAATCGATCATGATCGTTGTGGGTAGCGAGGGCAAAGGTCTTTCACGTCTTGTTCGCGAAAAGTGCGATCTCGTCATATCTATTCCAATGCGCGCAAGTACCGAATCTCTCAATGCCAGTGTGGCAACATCCATTGCACTCTTTTGGGTGGATGAACAACGGCGTAAATAGTTCTCAATCGCCGAACACATGATTTTTACGCGCCTAGTCACTTGCGGTGATTCCTTCACTGAAGGAATGTCGGATGAAATCATTGATGGTCAATATCGCGGGTGGGCAGATCGCATCGCCGATGTTATGGCGGCACAGACTTCGGGTTTCACCTACGTCAACCTGGCTATACGTGGAAAATTGGTTCGCCAGGTAGTGAGTGATCAAGTCCCCATTGCTTTGACTTTTGTGGAAGGCAAGCATACTTTGGTGACATTCCACGCTGGGGCAAATGATGTAATTCGACCAAACTACAAACCAGAACTTGTTCTGCCTTTGTACTCGCAGGCTGTTCGCACCATCGCTGCATCTGGGGCAACCGTTTTACTTTTCACGGTTTTGGAGCGCACAGGGAACACCGGCAAGACTGCCGAACTATGGGCGACGAGATTTGCTGACTTCAACAAAAATGTACGGGCAATCGCTTCAGAGGTCGGTGCGATTGTCGCCGATGCCAACGAAGAGAGTTTTTTGAGTGACACGAGATTTCTGGCCAACGACAGATTACATCTCAATGAAATCGGACATGATCGAGTTGCCCAAGGCATATTGGAAGAAATTGGACTTCCTTTTTCCAAAGAATGGCGAACTCCGCTACCTCCTGCATTGCCAAAAGCATTCATGCGAAAGTTTCTGGAAGACTCGCAATGGTTCATCGCCTTCTTGCTTCCCTGGATCTGGCGACGACTTAGGGGCAAATCCTCCGGTGATGGTCGATCTGCAAAGTACCCTCAGCCGATTCCCTGGCCGAATCGCTAAGAGTTACCGTTTAATCGGTAGATCAAATTTGATTAAAAGAATTTCGGTCTGTGAAGGAGCCCACGCAGTGCTCACTTTCTGAATTACAGAAAAAGTAATGGCGACTTTCGTCTTTGGTTTTGAGAGATTTTTGCTTTTAATCGCTGCTTTGTGAGATTGGCGTGGCCCGATAATCGGAAGTTCCAGATTGCCGCGTTCTATCACTTCATCGTTGTGAGAGATGGACCAATTAATCGCAAGCTGCGACACATCGACGAAAAATTGGTTATTTGTAATCAGGAATTTACCGGCCGAAGGCGAACTACTTGTAATCGAAATCGGCCCCTGGGGCGAGCCCTTTGGAGCAAATAAACTCTTGATAGCACCGCGATAATCAAGAGGTCTAGATGGATCCGATATTTCTATATACGTCGCAAGCGAAGCGACATTGTTCTTTTTGGAATGTGAATTCTTGAGTGACCAGAGAATCACTGAAGGATGGTGCATATCTCGATTGAGAAGCCGACCGGCGCGTTGCATAAATGCACCCAGATAGGAGACATTCGAGGCGGCTTTTCCATTCATGCCTTCGGTGCCGATGTTGGGTTCCGAAATTGCATACATGCCAAGTTCGTCGCAAATATCCAAGAGAGCTGGATCATTGGCATAGTTCTGAGTGAATACAGTATTGAAGCATCGCCGTTTAAGATCCAGAATACTGCCTCGGATAACATCACGACTTAAAATTTGCGCCGACTCGAGATCGATTTTCGTTTCTGCATCATAAAAAAGTTCTATGGCCTGGTCATTGATATATAACTGACCATTGTCGAGTTCAAGATGCCTGAAGCCAAACTTTTGGTGTGTGATCTCAATGGTTAAACCTTGGGGATCTAGTAATTCGATATCGAGGGTGTACAAGTTTGGTGCCTCTGAAGACCACGGTTGTATATGGGCAATTGATGACCGAATTGTCAGGTTGCCGCTTCCCCCCTCGAGCACGGTAGCCGTCAAGTGTGCGCCTTTCTCCTTTGGCAATTCTGGGAAGTTGAGACGTAGCGAGTATCCCGCAAGACTTTTTTTCGCGAGGCTTCCGATGAGGGCATTGATCTCTAAAGTGCCGGTTGTGGAATTTTCATTAAGATCTGCGGTGGTGTGAAATTGCTCGATAAAGACATCGTTAGTGACAAAAATCTTCACCGAGCGAGGCAATCCACCAAATCGCCAGTTTGAATCATCTTCAAGATAGTTTGCGTTGGAAAACTTTATGACTTTAATTTGTACCGTATTTTTACCACGGCGCACTAAATTCGAAATATCAAACTCGCTAGAAAGTTGCGAATCAGTTGTAATACCCGCCTCATGGCCATTTACTGAAACAACGCCCAGTGATTGGCATGCCCCAACATGCAAAATAATGCGGCGTTTTTGCCAAGTGATAGGAATCTCGAAATCTCGCTCATAAATTCCTGTGGGGTTGAGAATGGGAAGATGCGGGAAATCCGGCAATAGTTGTTTAGGAGTGGGCATAAATCCGGGAACTGGCAAGGCATGCCATTTCCTGCGCACGTCATAACTGGGGTGCTCCAAAAGTTGAAATTTCCATGTTCCATCTAGGGAAATTTTCTCGATATGTTCCAAGCTCATTAATGCCAGTCGGTTAAAACCTGTGGTTTCGGGGCTATGCCAGTATCGATTCACGCGCGGTAGCCTCGGCTCTCATCTCAAATCATGGCAAACGAAGGTTCCGATTCTCGCATCCGCCCCCAAAAAGGGAGAAATCCAAACCTTCTTGCGCCCATTTTAACCCCATCTAGCCAGGTTTGATTAACGTAGCGTTTACTTAGGTGGTGGAACCTTACGACATGGTCCAAAGCGAGCACCTGACCGATAGAGAGCTGAGTTGGCTCTCCTTCAACCAACGGGTTTTAGAGATGGCGGAAGACCCTGAGGTCCCTCTTCTTGAACGAGTTCGCTTCCTAGCGATATTCACATCCAATTTGGATGAATTTTTTATGGTCCGAGTTGCTACCTTGAAAAGCAAAATTGATGCTGGGATCAAGCTACGAAATTCTGCGGGCTACACGCCCATTGAGCTCATGCAAGAACTTTCGGCACGAGTACGCAATCTAGCGGACAGACAATCACGCTGCCTGCACGGTTCCCTTCTACCGGCGTTGGCCGATTACGGAATTTCCGTTGTGTCGTGGAAAGACCTCGATGAAACAGAAAAAAGTTATACATCGGAACTTTTTAATAGTCGAATATTTTCTGTACTCACTCCGCTTGCAGTGGATCCTTCGCATCCATTTCCATATATTTCTGGGTTGTCACTCAATCTTGCGGTAATCGTAAAGAATGCAACGACGCGCGAAGAATTTTTTGCCCGCGTGAAAGTCCCGCCAGTTTTATCACGTTTTGTCGAAACAAGTCATAACGGTGGAAAACGATTCATTCCACTCGAGGATTTAATTGCTGCGCACCTTTCGAGTTTATTTCCCGGAATGATAATTGAAGATCACTACACTTTCCGTGTTACGCGAAATCAAGACTTGGAACTAGATGAGGATGAGTCCGAAGATCTTCTCTCTTCTCTAGAGCAAGAACTGTTACGACGAAGATTTGGGCCACCCGTACGATTGGAAATTGAATCTGGAATTAATCCAGAGCTTCTCGAACGTTTGGCATCGGAGTTAGGAATTGACCCTGAAGGAATAATCTCTTCACAAAAACCTTTGGACTTAACTGGCCTCAATCGAATTGCTGACTTGGATCTACCCGATTTGAAATATCCTCCATTTAGATCCCGCACAGCGGTCGGACTAGAAAATGTAGATCCTGAGAATCCCGAAACATTTTTTGCGGCAATTCGACAAGGGGAAATATTCCTCCATCATCCTTATGATTCATTCACTAATTCCGTTGTTGCCTTTCTTGAAAATGCAGCTCAAGATCCGAAAGTATTGGCGATTAAACAGACGCTTTATCGCACATCAGGTGATTCACCTATTGTCGATGCATTGATTGAAGCCGCGGAAGCGGGAAAGCAAGTTCTAGCCGTGATAGAAATTCGTGCCCGGTTTGATGAGCAGGCAAATGTTCGCTGGGCGAGAAAACTTGAAGCAGCAGGAGCGCACGTTGTATATGGGCTCATGGGGTACAAGACACATGCCAAACTCTCTCTTGTCGTACGCGATGAGGAAGATGGGCTTCGGCGCTATTGCCACATCGGGACCGGTAATTACAACCCAAAAACAGCTAGATTTTATGAGGATATCGGATTACTGAGCGCGGACCCGGTCCTTACCGAAGACCTCACGAAACTCTTTAATCAACTTTCAGGATTTGCGCCTTTGTCAGAGTATTCGCGACTACTGGTTGCGCCTCGCACTTTGCGCAGCGGACTTTTAGAAAAAATCGAGCGCGAAGTTGACAATCACAAATCAGGACTCTCTTCTGGAATTCAGATTAAATTGAATTCATTTCTAGATGAAGAATTTGTAGATGCTCTTTACCATGCATCCAAGCATGGAGTTCCAGTAGATCTCATCGTTCGTGGAATTTGTTCCATCCAAACCGGAATTCCCGAGAAATCTGAAAATATTCGGGTTCGCTCGATCCTTGGCAGATTCTTGGAACATTCACGTATTTTTCATTTCGCTAACGCCGGGGATGATGAGTACTGGATTGGTAGCGCAGACATTATGCATCGTAATTTAGATCGCCGGGTTGAAAGTCTCGTTCGAATTGATCAAACTCAGCATAAGAATGAGCTCCAACGAATACTTGATCTTGAAGTTTCAGAAGAGGTTGCTAGCTGGCATTTGCAAGGTGCACAGTGGACAATGGTGACTCTTTCGCCTTCCGGAGAAAAGCTTTCAGACTTACATGAACTCATGATCAATCATCATCAGAGAGCGCGGTAAAAAATGCCTGAACTAAGGGATGTTATTCAAGCGGCCGGTGCAGTCTTGTGGCGCACGAAGGGGAAGACTGTTGAAATAGCACTCGTTCATCGCCCTCGTTATGACGATTGGTCCTTACCTAAAGGAAAATTGGAAGCCAATGAATCCCACATTGCTTGTGCTTTCCGAGAAGTACTTGAGGAAACTGGCGTTACGCCGATTTTTGGACCCGAGCTTGGCCAGGCGATTTATCTAGTTCCAGAGGGTGAAAAAGTAGTTCGTTATTGGGCAGCGCAGGCCAGCGATGTTCCCTACGGCGAACCAGACGCTGCCGAGATAGACGAAGTTCTTTGGTTAACACCTGAAGCAGCGAAGAAGAAACTCACTCTTGAAGATGATCAAGAAATCGTAGATTTCTTTCTAGATTTTGGCCCCAACACCATTCCGCTAGTTCTATTGCGACATGCCAAGGCTGTGAGGCGCGAAGATTGGGATGGGGATGATGGGGATCGTCCACTAGATGTTGTTGGTCAACGACAGGCTAAGCGCCTACTCCCGCTTTACTTGCCTTATGCACTGAAAGAGATACACACCTCTGATGCAATGCGCTGTTTGGAGACCGTTCAACCCATTGCCCGAGCGCTAGAGATTAAAACAATTACGTCGAAAGATATTAGTGAATATGGCTATGCGATGGATAAAGAACTTTCATTGATTTATGTACAACAGCTTTTTGAGAGCAGCCTTCCAGCGCTGATATGTAGCCATAATCCTGTCATTCCTAAACTCGTGAAGAAAATTCTTGGAAAGAAGAACTTCAAGAAATTAGATGAAAAACTTTCTCCAGGAGAAGCGTGGATTTTACATCATCGAGATGGTGAGATCATCGCAGTGGATTTGATTGAGGCGCCGAATATTTAACGTTCGTTCCAATCCAGCCATTTCAAGATTACGCCTTCACGCAACGCCCAAGGGCATATTTCTAATTCCGAAATTGATAGACGTTCCATAACAGCTTGGGCGACGATGGCGCCGGAGACTATTTGACCAGCTCGGCTTATTGACACGCCAGGAAGCTTAGATCTTTCCTCAGAGGACATTGACGATAATCTTGAAATAATACCGATGAGCGCGTTCGCTTCGAGATACTGCGCTCTATCGCCATACCAATGATTGGCAATTCGTGCCAAAGTGCGGAAAGTTTTGCTCGTCGCAACAAAATGATCTGCATCATGGGATTGCAATTTCGCCGGCATCTTTGATTTTAATAATTCGTGAGCTCTTGACTCCAGAGAATTTAAACCCTTATTTGTGAACGGGTCTCCAGACAGGAATTCACGTGTCAATCTGGCGGCGCCTAATGGCAATGACAAAACAGCTTCAGGATTTTCATCAACTCCCGTTGCAAGCTCTAATGAACCGCCACCGATATCTAGGACTAGCAATTTACCCGAAGACCAGCCGAGCCATCGACGCACTGCTAGGAAGGTGAGTCGGGCCTCGTCATCACCCGAAAGCATCTGGAGATCAATTTCGTAACGGCTATTTATCTCATCGATGATTTTTGGGCCATTTTTAGCTTCGCGCAACGCGGATGTTGCAAAAGCCAAGATCTCTTCGGTTTGAAAATTCTGTGCATGTTCTACTGCATCTTCGATGCCCTGCATGAGTAGTGCAATACCCTCAGGATTAATGGCACCCTTTGCGTCAAGGTGGTCGGTAAGGCGAAGCTCAACTTTGTGGTTGGTTGTCGGGCTTGGCCTTGCGCCTGGATGTGCATCAACCACTTGAAGATGGATGGTGTTAGAACCAACGTCCAGAACCCCAAGTCGCATGCGTGAAACTTACACTCTCATCCACGCTGTTCTTTAACCACTTGGGACGTATTTGGCTAATTTCTTGATTTCGAGAGTCGCTGGCATACTACGTCGGTGCCGTAATCTGGCACTAAAGGCCTCCCTAGCTCAGTGGTAGAGCAGCGCACTTGTAATGCGCAGGTCGTCAGTTCAATCCTGACGGGGGGCTCGCAGATAGTTACGGTTACATTTCGGCGAAGGTTGTGGAGGATCGGCTTTTTTTGCTGTGGTCGCTCTCTCAAAATTCGCCCAAGGTTTGCTGAAATGGCACGACTTGTTCAACCCCTTCCACGAATATTTATCCTGCCAGGGATGCTTCAGGGGTGAGTGACGCGCGGCGTTGTCAATATCGGGGGATTATTTGAGACAACGCGCGCGTCATTACCTCGAGAAAGTTCCTAGGTAGCACATTTCAACCAATGCCAGGACACTCCTATTTGAGATTGGGTATTCACATGAAACCTCTAATGGTCGCTTTTGATGTTGCAGGAACAACGGTTGCCGACGGGGGAGTAGTAATCGAATCCTTTAGTCAAGCCTTTAAAAGGACTCAGCCCGAGCTGTGGGAAACTAAGAGTGAAACATTAATGGCGTATGCGCTAGAAACTATGGGGCAGTCTAAAATCGCCGTTTTTACTCACCTTATTGGCGATGTTCAACAGGCAGAAATCGCAAATGTGGCATTCGAACAAGCGTATCTAGAGGAAGTAGAGAGCAATGGAGTTGCTTCGATTCCTGGAGCTGAAGAAACCTTTGAGTTCTTAAAATCTCACGCCATCCATATAGTTCTAACTACTGGATTTTCGCGGCCCACACTTGATGTGATTCTTAAATCCCTTAATTGGCAATCAAGGATCTCTTTGTCTGTAACACCTGCAGAAGCTGGTCGGGGCCGACCTTTCCCTGACATGCTGGTCAAGGCCGCTAGTGACCTGCTCGTGTTAGATCACGCGAACACGATCGTGGTTGGAGATACCGTTGCCGACATTCAGGCGGGTCTTACATTTGGAGCTTCTAGGGTCATCGGAGTGCTCAGCGGTGCCCATACAAATGAGATGTTCATCGATGCTCACGCGACATCTGTTATTAACTCTGTAGCCGATTTGCCGTCACTTATTTGAAACCTAAAAGAAATCCAACGTTCACCAGACAGCCTCGCATTAGTCGATCTTTTCACTCATGAAATTTGAAATCGGAAGTCATAGTTCACTTACATTCCTTAGGAAGGGAAATACATATGCGCATTAAGCGTGCAACAGCAGCTGCCGTGGCTGCAATTTCGATCGTTGGTTTATCCGTTGTCGCAGTTCATCCTGCTACAGCCGCAGTTAAGACAAATTTTTGCACAGTACAAAATCTCACCGAAGCCGGTGGAATGGATGCTCTCGTGACCGCAGCCAAGAAAGAGGGACAACTTAACGTCATCACTCTTGCTTCTGGCTGGGCAAACTACGATGAGGCTATCGCGCTATTTAAGAAGGCCTTTGGAATCAAGATTGTTAACGATAATCCAGACGGATCATCCGCTTACGAATTGCAGACAATCAAGACTGCTCCTAAATCAAAGCAGCCAGACGTCGTTGACATTGGTGCCACACACCTTGGAGCAGAATCTTCAGACACTCTTGGTCGCTCCCTCTTCACGCCTTACAAGGTTGCTACATGGAGTGACATCACTCCTGTTTGGAAAGATACAAATGGACTTTGGTACGGCGATTATCAGGGCACAATCAACATTGCCTACGATGCTTCTGTAACTCCAGCCCCGAAGAAGATCTCTGATCTTTCAAATCCTGCCTATAAGGGAATGGTTGCACTTGGTGGAGATCCTTCATCCGCAACGGAATCATTCATGGGCGTCTTTGCTGCGGCACTTGCAAATGGTGGAAGCGTTAATGACATCAAGCCAGGAATCGAATTTTTCCGCTCCATGAAGCAGAGTGGTAACTTTGTTACTGTTCCTGCAACTGGTGTAAACCTCGCATCTGGCGCATTCAAGATCATGCTTTCTTGGTCCTTCAATGGTCCAGGATTCATCCAAGCCGCTAAGGCAATTGGCAAGGACCTTAAGTACGTCACACCTTCAGATGTAGTTCTTAAGGGAAGTCCATACATTCAGGCAATCAACGCTAAAGCTCCACACTGCGCCGCTGCACGCCTATGGGAAGAATTCATCTACTCAGAGAACAACGGCACCTGGAGCAAGGATCTAAAAGCTGCAGACCTTAAGCTATCGGGTTCAAAGTTGTTCGCCAAGATCATGGGTGGACAGAACATCTTCATGTCGGGTGCTGCGCACCCAATCACTGAAGCTGCAATGGCCAAGAAGAAGACATTAATCGCTGCCCCTCAGGGATTTGATGTTCCAGCCGGTGTAACAGTAGTTAGCCCAACACTTGATCAACAGATTCCACAACAGGCTGTTGTTAAGACGATGTGGCCAGCAGTAATTCAATAATGACCTCAACAACGCATAACGACGTTGTGGCCAAGGGTGTCCCTTCTCGGGGCACCCTTGGCCGTCATAATTTAAGCGTGGCCATTCCGTTACTTCCGGTCATGATATTTCTTGGATTCTTCTTTTTCTTTCCGATGGCAATGGTCTTTATTGACTCATTCAAAAGCAATCAAGGACATTGGTCGTTAATCAACATGACCACCATTTTGAATAACCCGTATCGAATGGCATTTATTAATTCGATCAAACTGGGTCTCGTATCCGCGATCACTGCTTCAATTCCTGGAGCATTTATCGCTTACGTGATAGAGAGAAAAGGTTCACAATCTCTCCGAAGAATCATCACCTCGCTCAGTGGCGTTCTAGCGAATACAGGTGGAGTTCCACTGGCATTTATGTTCGTTGCCGCATTCGGCGCCGAAGGTTCAGCCGTGATGATCCTCAAGAAACTTGGCTGGAATATTTACGCAAGCCATTTCACTTTATTCTCATTCACTGGGATTGTTGTTGTCTATCTCTACTTTCAAATTCCTCTTATGATCATTGTTTTCTCTCCTGCTATTCATGGGATCAGAAAAGAATGGCGTGATGCTTCAGAAAATCTCGGGGCTAGACCGATTCAATTCTGGCGCTTTGTAGGACTTCCGCTCCTACTTCCCAGTTTTGCAGCTTCATTTCTTCTGCTGTTTGCTAGTGCCTTTGCCGCCTATGCAACAGCCCGAGCCATGACTGTGGGAAATATTGCCCTGGTTCCCTTGCAAATTGGAAATCTTGTGGATGGTAACGTCCAAGTGAATCAAGCCAATGCCGGAAAAGCCTTGGCAGTGGGCATGGTCGTTATCTCTGCGATAGCCATGATTCCTTACCTGGTCATTCAGAGACGCGCTCGTAGGTGGCAATCATGAAGAGAAAAAGTTTGCTACTACCTGTCACCCTTATCTCCTGCATTATTTTTATTGCGCTACCTTTTGGCTCAGCAACGGAATTCTCCTTCCGCGATGGAGGCAAAACGAAGCACTCACTTGCTGCCTATCGATGGATTCTGGCACAAGAGGATTTCCTTCATTACTTGGGAGTGTCATTGAGACTTGCTCTTGGGGCAGTTCTGATCACATTGATCATCATGGTGCCAACCGTGGCCTGGCTACACCTAAAGGCGCAGCGCTATAGACCCCTCATGGAGTTCCTCACATTGCTTCCCTTGGTTGTTCCCGTTGTAGCGCTATCAATAGGAGCGCAAAGTGCGCTTCCTGAAGCACTGCAGTCCAGTGAGTATGAATTAAGCTTTATGTACGTAGTGCTTGCTATGCCTTATACATATCGGGCGCTTGATATCGGAATGAGTGCAATTCCTCTTAAAACCATTACGGAGGCGGCACGCGGATTGGGAGCAAGCTGGATCAAGGCGATTACCTACGTCATTGCACCTGTTATCCGCAACGCAGTTATCGGTTCCCTATTTTTGACTTTGGCGCTCTCATTAGGCGAGTTCACTCTCACCTCCTTGCTCCACTGGGACACTTTTCCAACGTGGGTAACTTCTGTCTCTCAACAAAATATTATTGGCGCGATTGCGCTCTCCGTATTCTCTCTGGCCGCGGCATTCTTCCTGTTGTTCGCGATCGGCTTAGTAACTATGCGTTCCAAATCAGATGCCATGGAAGGTCACAAATGAGCTCAGCCACGCTGGAAATACAAGGGATATCGCGTCGATTTGGGGATGTTGTAGCCCTTGATGAGTTGGATATCAAAATTGAACCCGGTGAATTAGTGGCCCTGCTTGGACCTTCCGGCTGTGGCAAGACAACTGCCTTGCGCATTGTTGCTGGCCTTGAATCGACAGATTCAGGTCATGTTTTACTCCGCGGCAAAGATATGACGGAAGTATCGGCCAATCACCGCAATATGGGAATGGTCTTTCAAGCATATTCACTCTTTCCTAATTTAAATGCCGAAGAAAACGTGGCCTTTGGATTGCAAATGCGAAAAGTTCCAAAACTCAATCGGTTAGCTAAAGCCAGAGAGTTACTTGAGGTTGTCGGTCTCAATACTCAGGCAAAGCGTTTCCCTCATCAACTCTCCGGAGGTCAGCAACAGCGTGTAGCGCTAGCACGCGCACTAGCCATCGAACCAGACGTTTTATTGCTGGATGAACCATTATCTGCTCTAGATGCCCAAGTGCGGGCCAATCTCCGAGAAGAAATCAGGAGACTTCAACTTTCACTTGGAACCACAACTTTGTTTGTTACCCATGATCAAGAAGAAGCGATGTCTATTTCAGATCGAGTTGGAGTTATGAACAATGGTCGGCTCGAGCAAATTGCTTCTCCGGATGAGCTCTACAACAAACCAGCCTCAGCATTCGTTGCATCCTTCGTGGGACTCATGAATCGCCTGCCAGGCGTTCTTGACTCCAAGATTGTTGAAGTACTAGGCCAGCGTATTTCGGTGGCAGATAACAATCTGAGTGACGGAGTTGTTAAAGTATTGATTCGCCCTGAGAGAGTGAGTGTCATTCAAGATTCTCAAGACACTAATGCCACAGTCATAACACGCTCTTTCTTGGGTGCCTCTTCGCGCGTTATTTGCCAAATGCGCGATGGCACAGTTATCCAATCACTCGTTCCAAGCGCAGGAACCGGCTCGCTCAATCCAGGAGATGAAGTAAAACTCATTATCGACGAACACGACGTCTTGGTGGCAAGTGTCTGATTCAATTCACGATCGCATAGTACGAACCCAGGCTGATCAGAATTCTATGTGGAAAAGTTTGGTTCACAACAGAGGAGAATTTCCGCTTGGCGTTGTTCCCGATGTGTTTACAAGCATTGCAACTTTCGTTCACCTTTCAGATCTCCATGTATGTGATTCGCAATCCCCTGCTCGTCTAGAGTTTCTTGATCGTCTTGCCGATCCCGATCATCCTCTTTCTGCGTTAATTGGATATGTGGGCACGTATCGCGCACAAGAATTTCTCACCACACATGTTGTGGAAGCCATGGTTCAATCGATCAATAAACTCACCACAGCACCCCTCACGGGAGCAAAAGTTGATGCGGTGATTATTACCGGAGACGTTGTTGATAACGCTCAACTCAATGAATTAAATTGGTACAAGACATTGCTTGATGGTGGACCCATCTTTCCTAAAAGTGGGGATCCTTATCGAACTCAAGGTGTGCATTCCAGCGATCCTGATACATACGATATCTATTACTACCACCCTGATGGTCCGCCACCAGGCAAGGAAGTAGATCGTCCGACTTCGTTGTACGGTCATCCGACTTTTAGCGGCGTCGTTGCTGCTTCAGAGAAATCATTCATAGCTCAAGGTTTAAACCACCGCTGGTTGGCCGTTCACGGAAATCATGACGGATTGCTTCAAGGGAATGCAGCTCCAAGCCTTGCACTAGAGGAGTTGACTACGGGAGCGCGAAAGTTAAACGCGCTCGCCGCTAATGTTGATATGTCCGAGTTGTTTTCTGGCTTCGGAGAAGTTGGTCCTTCAATTTATCCTGGAATAGAAACCTTTGAAACGATTTCGACATCTGCTGACGAGCGACGCAAGCTAGTCTCGATCGAAGACTGGGTGGCGGTTCATACCGATTGCACGCATGATCATGGTTTACGACGCGAGGACTCAAAGATTGCCTTTTGGTTTCGAGATCTGGGGACAAATTGTCGGTTAGTTGGCCTTGACACCGTAAATCGATATGGAGGATGGCAAGGATGTTTGCACCGTGAGCAATTTAACTGGTTGAAAAATCTATTGCTCAATTCACGAGATAAATACGTGGTGCTTTCATCTCACCACCCATTGATTAACTTGATTAATGGTTATGTCCCTGAGGGTGAAGCACCGGCTGTCTTGCAAGATGAATTAAGAGCGATGCTTTTGGAATTTCCAAATGTTATCCTTTGGGTTTCCGGCCATGTTCACGATCATCAAGTAACTCAAGTAACACATGAAAACGGGGCACATGGATTCTGGGAAATCCGTACCGCCTCACATATTGACTGGCCCCAACAAGGGAGAACCATCGAAATTGTGAAAACTGCTACAGGAAAAATTGCAATCGGCACCATCGTTATAGATCATGCTGGTCCTTTGGAATTTAACGCCAACGAATCCGAACTCAACAGTCCTATTGCTCTTGCTGGCTTATCGCGCCTGCTTTCGGCCAATGATTGGCAAAGACAAAGTGGTCGCTTTGACGTTGCCCTTGCTGAAGGAGCACCCAAAGATAGAAATATCTGGCTATGGACAGATGACCCACTCTTAATGTCCTAGAGTTTTTCAATTCTTGGCTTAGACTGGAGCAAGACTCCTCCTAAGTGAGGATTGAAAGGGAAAGGATCACCATGGCTAACAAAGAACAAAAGAGCAATGCAAATCAGAAGAAAGAACCAAAGTTGTCGCTGAAAGAAAAGCGCGCAAAGAAGCAAGAGAAAAAAGGTAAGGACAAGTAGTTCTTTTTAACTAATCATCTTTCTCAGAGTTTGATTCTGTCTTTTGAGTACTTCCCGCACTGGGTGAACGAGTTGGGCGTGGTGCCCGCGTAGATGAACCTTCATGATCATCGCTCTCTCCGCCCCCACCGCTAGCTACTGGTGGTGGGGTGAGTCCAGTGAAGGGCTTAGTCGGAGTCGGGCTCGGAGTCTCAGTTTCTTCGTTCCTCGTCGGCGCCGGTGAAGGTTTCTCCGAGTGTTCTGGTGTTGGAGCCTTTGTCGGTACGACTACTGCGCTTGCGGGGGTTGTAGTCGTGTGAGTTGGAGTGGCGCTCGCAGTAGGTGCTGTTGATTGTGATGGTGATTGTGATGGCGTTGGTGACGGCGTTGCTGCTGTTGATTGTGATGGCGTTGGTGACGGCGTTGCTGCTGTTGATTGTGACGGTGTCGGATTTTTACTGCTTCCTGTCACGGCCTTAGTCACAGTTCCTGCAAATTGTTTGACAAATTTTGCTGTTTCATGCGCAACTCTTACCAACTCTGCAGGGCCCGTGTTTGTTACTGCAGCTGCGGTTAACGTTGCTGATGCGAGGAGCGCCACAGCCATAAAGGAAACAACGGCCGTGCGAGTCTTGGAAAATTCAGCAGGCATTTTATAAATGACTTCTTTAATACCTGATGGAAGAATCGGTGGAATCGCGTTTTTTGGCAGATCAGCCACATGAGAGAGCTCGCTCAAAGCGGCATGAAGTGGCCCAGAAGCTATTCCATCTCCTGCTTTGATTTGCGAGATTAATTCTTCGCTATCTTCGATCGAAAAGGATTCTGGATTAATTGAATCTTTCATTATCGATCACCGCCATTCGTTAACATTTCGTTGAGTTGTTTTAATCCTCTGTGGGTGAGCACACGAACATTTCCCGGAAGC
This sequence comes from uncultured Actinomycetes bacterium, assembly GCA_903834145.1. GTDB lineage: Bacteria > Actinomycetota > Actinomycetes > Nanopelagicales > Nanopelagicaceae > QYPT01. The sequence goes on along the minus strand of CAILHY010000024.1, from coordinate 33,667 downwards.
TTGCCGACGATGTCGGCTACTTCATTGACATCAAGATCTGCCACGACTCGCAGGAGGATAATTTCTGCGTAATCTTTCGGTAATCTCTTCACGAGATCTATGACCTCAACCATTGTTGAATTTTCGCCGACCCAGTCGTTCTCGTTGAGTTCGAATGTAATTCCGACCCTCTTCTTCTTTCTAGCTAGGTCCGTTGCGGCATTTCGAGCGATGGTATAAATCCACCCCTTAAAAGCCGCAGCATCGCCTTCAAAATTCTTTACGCCTCCCGCGATTTTGATCCACACTTCTGAGCACAAATCTTCAGGTTCATTTGTATACATCGACAGATAGCGCACCATCCGTGGATTGAAATGTCTCCAAAGTGAAGTGAACGCCCCGTCATCACCAGTGATGGCTTGCTGTACGAGATAATCAAATGGGTGCGCGCCAGGATGAACTGCGGTGATCTCGCCACCTGCTGCTAGTTCATTTGGTTCATTGAGTTGATTGTGCGCTTGCATTTCCACTTTCCTCACTGAGAGCCATCCCAGACGCGCGAGGGCACGTCTGGGATGGAACCTTAGCCAATCAGCCTTTATGTTTCTCCGTTGATTTCTTGTCAACTTCCTGTTTTCTTGGCGGTTGGCCAAGTGTCGGAGTTGGGGCTGGAAGAGATTTCGTTCCCAAGGCTGGGAGAGTGGCAACGCTGTTGGAATCGTCATCGCCTTTATTGTCATCGCTCTTCTCTCCAGTCTCTTGGCTTTCTTGGCTTTCTTGGCTTTCGTGCCCAATCACCGTGCTTGTATCAAAACGTGGCAGGACCGTTGCTGTATCAACGTGGACGAGAACCGTGCGCGTATCCACCAGGGCAACGACCGTTCGGGTGTCGATATCGATATGTGGAACAACGATGATTGGGTTGCCCGTTTTAATGGTTCTGGCGCGCTTATGAAGATCTGCCGAGGCGGAGGCGGCGCCCCAACTGGCCAGTACAAGAGCGCTAATAAGTACGGTCACGATTCGGTATTGCTTCATAAAATCCTCCAGGTTGGCATCTCTTTATTACAGACCTAAACGACCTGTTGGAGCCTGGCGTTACAGGCCATGCCCGGTTTTCTTTCGCCATTAGACTTTCACCCATGGCTGACGCTCAATTTCCTCTTTCCACCTTTGCCGATATTTTGGGTGCAAACGCTGATTTCGCCGAAACTTTTCACGGCAGTGAGCTCACAGGCAAAGCGGCCAAAGGTTTAGCAATTGTGACCTGTATGGATTCTCGAATTAGCCCGCTTGCGGTGGTGGGAATGCAGTCTGGCGATGCCAAGATTCTTCGCAATGCCGGAGCGCGCGTAACAGAGGACGTTCTTCGCACCTTGGTCTTGGCCACCTACTTATTAGGGGTGGATCGAATACTGGTGATGCCTCACTCGGATTGTCGAATGGCGCAGAATGAGGAAGCAGATATTCACGCCACCATTTCTGAACAGTTCGGCGTGGACACTCGTAGTTTGGAATTTAGAACGGTTTCTGACCAACGCGCCGCGCTGATCACCGATGTCACCCGAATTCGTTCCTACCCACTTCTTCGCAAAGGTGTTGTCGTGGGTGGCGCAATCTATAACGTTTCATCAGGAGCGCTCGAACCTTTGGATTGTTAAATTATGTACCTCACTCTAGTTATTGCGCTCGCACGCTTGGGCGGAGTTATTTCACGAATCACTAAACGTGGCAGTGGAGTGATGGTTACTGGGCGCGTGCTTTTAAAACTCAATCCCAACGCAGTGACCACTCTTTCGCTCGGGCGCTCGATGATTCTTGTTTCTGGAACCAACGGTAAGAGCACCACAACGGCACTGATTCATAAGGCGCTATCCACGAAAGCAGATACTGCGAGTAATTACACCGGAGCAAATCTTTTTCCTGGAATTGCAACTGCTTTAGCGGAAAATCGAAGCGCTCCCTTAGCAGTACTTGAAGTCGATGAAATGGTATTGCCATGGGCAATCGGCCAAACAAAACCGAAAGTTATTGTGCTGCTCAATCTGGGCCGCGATCAATTAGATCGACTCTCTGAAGTTCGCGTAGTTGCCGCCACATGGAAAGCGGCACTGGTGGGATTGCCGTCCTCGTGCACTGTTTTGGCCGACTCCGATGATCCCTTTGTTACATGGGCCGCCCGAGATTGGGTGAATGTAGTCTGGTTTACCAGCGGAGCTGTGGGACACATCGATGCCTCCACGTGTCCTGAATGTGGCGCAGTACTGAAATGGACTCCCGACGGAACTAGTTATTCATGTGAATGTGGTTTTAGAAAGCCAAGCCCCGAGTGGATTCTGCGTGGTGCTCAATTAACAGGGCCGAATAACCAAAAGATTGCAGTGGTCAGTGCAATCCCTGGCAACGCAGCAATTTCAAATGCCGCGCGCGCCATTATCACTGCGTCACTCCTTGGAGTACCACTGAGTGATTCATCGGCCGCTATCAGCAAAATTTCTAGCGTGGATGGCCGATTTAGTGCACTCAAAATCGGGATGACAAATTTTCGGCTTTTGCTTTCTAAAAACCCTGCAAGTTGGCGTGAAACACTTGCGACTAGTTCGCTCGGGGCCAAGAATGTTTTGTTGGTAGTGAACGCCAATACACAAGATGGCAAGGACACTTCTTGGCTTTGGGATGTTGATTTCACTCCACTCAAAGGTCGAAACGTGATTGTGACCGGAGATCGCCGTCTAGATGTATCTGCACGATTAACGGTCAACGAGATTGAACATGTGATTGCCCAGAATGAGGATGCCGCTGCAAAACTTTTCGGCGCGCTAGATGCAGATTTGATAGCTTCCTATACAGCTTTTCATCGCCTTGCCAAGGGGGTGAAGCGATGACATTTTCCATCGCACATTTATTACCTGAGTTACTTGGCACGTATGGCGATCAAGGAAACGTAGAAATTCTTAGTTGGCGTCTCAAACAACGCTCCATCAGCCATGAAATTATCGTTGTTAAAGCGGGAGAAAAAGTTCCAACACATGCAGATCTTTATCTTCTTGGCGGAGGTGAAGATGATGCACAAATTGCAGCCTCAGAAATTCTCAATCATGGCGGAGCGCTTCGCAAAGCACACAACAATGGCGCCCACTTTTTTGCAGTATGTGCTGGGTTTCAATTGCTGGGATCAACTTTTCCTGCCTCTGGAAATCGTACGATTGATGGACTTGGAATTTTGGCAGTGGAAACAGTTTCCGCCACGCCTCGATCTGTTGGTGAAATCATTTCCATACCAACTATGAACATTCCAATGTTGACAGGATTTGAAAACCACGCGGGTCAAACTCGTTATCTGGAGGAATTGCAACCTTTAGGTAATGTGACAACCGGAATTGGTAACGGCCTAGATACGAAAGTTGATGGCGTGGTCACTGATCAGGTTGTTGGGACATATATGCATGGTCCAGCATTTGCCCGCAACCCTGAACTTGCCGACTGGATTCTCACTAGAAAATTCGGTGTATTAGATCCTATAGAGGCCCCAATTTTTAGCGCGCTCCACGATGAGCGAATAAAGAGCGTTAAATAACTTAATCAATCACATTTAAACGCTCGGCAGCTTTCGCAATATTTCTTTCCATCCCTCCAAAGACAATGCCGTGGAATGGCTTAATCGCTGCCCAATATGCCTCACCTGATAAACCTCGAGGATGAAAGAGTGCTCTTTGTCTGAATATGGTTTGGCCCTTTTCGTCACTTTCTACAATCAATTCAAGCCATGCTAGGCCTGGCAAACGCATTTCTGCTCGAAGGCGTAACAAATGTCCTTCTTCTACTTCTTCAACGCGCCACCAGTCGAGGGCGTCACCGATCACAACATCTTGCGCGTCTCGGCGACCCCTACGAAGTCCCGGTCCGCCAACGAAGCGATCCATAATTCCTCTTGTCCACCAACCCAGGCGCCATGAATACCAACCGTGCTCGCCGCCAATTCCTTTGATGATGAACCACAAACGTTCGGGGGATGTATGAACAATTTTTGAACGTTCATCTACATACATGGAGCCGCCGGTCCAATCAGGGTCACTCGGCAGCGGATCGCTGGGAGCACCTGCGTGCACGGCGGATGACCATGCAGTGTCAACACGATGATCGCGAATTCTCTGGAGCGCCAACTCAACAGCTTTATCGAAAGTCACCAGACCATCGGGTGGATCTGGAATGTATTGCGCAATGTCATGTTCTTTGCAAACAACTTCATTGACAAGGCTCTCTAAAAGAGGAAAGACAATATTTTTTGGGACGGGGCTGACAAGTCCAACCCAATGGCTTGATAACGATGGAGTCATGAAGGGAAGAGAGAAGATCCGCCGTGGTTTCAATCCTGCCCGTTTGGCATAGCCACTCATCATTTGGCGATACGTCAAAACATCGGGCCCACCAATATCGAATCCACGATTAACTTCGCTCGGCATGTTTGCCGATTCCACGAGATAGCGAAGAACATCGCGCACTGCAATGGGTTGAATTCTTGTATCAATCCAACGAGGAGTAATCATTACGGGCAAGCGGTCAGTTAGGTAGCGAAGCATTTCAAAGGAGAGTGAACCTGAACCCAAAATTACTGCGGCACGCAAAACGGTTGTTGGTACCCCGCTGGCAAGAAGTATTTCTCCAACTTCTTTTCGGGACTGTAAATGTGGACTTAACTTTTCGCTATCTGGATGCAAACCACCTAAGTAGGCAATTCGCTTAACTTTGCATTCTTTAGCAGCCCTACCAAAATTCTGCGCATTGGCGCGATCAAGGGATTCAAATTCATCACCTGCACCCATTGCGTGGATCAGGTAATAAGCAACATCGATATCTTTAAGAGCTGCCTTCAAAGTTTCGAAATCGGCGGCATCACCTTGAACGATTTCAACTTTATCTGCCCATGTGCGATCAGCTAGGTGACGAGGTGTTCGCGCCATCACTCGTACGCGATAGCCACTTTTCAATAATTCTGGAACAAGTCGCCCACCTATATATCCAGCGGCGCCCGTAACGAGTACGTGAGGGTTAGTACTCGGTTTCATCTATTTATAGTACTTATTTACTCGATTGTTAGGAGTGTGAACTTTCTTGCAAAGTCGTGGCAGACTGGCGCTTATGCATGAGTTCACCTCCGAATTAGAAGAGTTAGCTGCAAAGGCGTTGGCATATAGCTTGGAAAGATTGAAGGATGATCCACCTTTAGATGGTCCGCGCTCAGCAGAGGATCTCTTTGCTGAAGTTGGGCACACCATCACGCCAGAGGGCATGGGCGGGGATGCAGCACTGGGTATTTTCACTGATGTTCTTGCCCGCGCATGTATCTCAACAGATCATCCGCGCAATCTTGCCTACATACCGTCGGCTCCTAGCGAACATGCAAACCTCTTTGATTTAGTTGTCGGTGCCAGCGCGCTATACGGCGGTTCGTGGCAAGAAGGTGCTGGTGCGGTCTTCGCCGAGAATCAAGCACTTCGTTGGGTTGCCGACTTGGCGGGTCTACCAGAAAGTGCCGGTGGCGTTTTTGCCCAAGGAGGCACCGTCGGAAATCTTTCGGCCCTTGTTGTTGCCCGAGCCGAAGCTCGAAAACGTTGGCCCGAAACTTCTCGGTGGGCAGTTGTCTGCAGTAAAGAGGCGCACTCATCTATCGCCTCGGCAGCAAATGTCATGGATGTCGATGTCCTGCTTGTTGAACCAGATGAGAATTTGCGATTAACGGGTGCCGATGTTGCGCGCGAGATTGACAATTTTCAAGCGACGCACAATGCACGGGTTTTCGCGGTTGTTGCTACAGCTGGTACTACAAACCTTGGAATCATTGATGATTTACAAAGCGTTGGCGATGCAGCGCGAGAAAGAAATATTTGGTTTCATGTTGATGGTGCATATGGTTTAGCAGCATTATGTGCCCCATCGGCAAGACCAAAGTTCAATGGAATTGAAAGTGCAGATTCATTTATTGTTGACCCACATAAATGGCTCTTCGCACCATTCGATGCTTGCGCACTGTTGTATCGCAATCCTGAATTAGCTCGTGAAGCCCATACTCAAAAGGCTTCCTACCTTGATGCGTTGCATGAAGGTGGATCATGGAATCCATCTGACTACGCAATTAATCTAACTCGACGCACTCGCGGTTTGCCTTTTTGGTTCTCACTTGCAGCAAATGGAACGAATGCCTATGCAATTGCGATGGAAAAAACTTTAACGATGGCCCAAATCGCCGCGCAGAAGATTCGTGAACATCCACGGTTAGAACTGATGCGCGATCCGGAATTATCGGTGGTTGCATTTACGCGTCCCGGTTGGGAAAAAGCCGATTATAAAAACTGGTCAGATAAATTACTTGATGATCAAATCGGATTCATTCCAGCCTCCTCACATAAAGGTCAACCGATTTTGCGTTTTGCCATCGTGAATCCTTGGACGAAGGTCAGCGATATTGAGACGATTCTCGCAACTCTGTAAATCTCACTCAATCTCACTCAATCTCACTAAATCCCACCAATGTGCCGGGCGGTGGTTTAGGCTGGGTTATATGGACGCGAATACATCAGGGGAGCTATCCCTGAAAGGCTCACCCCTGACCGATCTCGAACAGAGAATTCTCGAATTTGAGCGAAGTTGGTGGCGCTACGCTGGGGCCAAGGAGAGTTCGATTAAGGAACTTTTTGACCTCACGCCTCCGCGGTATTACCAACTCCTCAATGATTTGATTGACCGTGAGGATGCCCTCCTGGCCTCCCCGATGCTGGTAAAGCGCCTTCGTCGCCTTCGCCAGGCCCGTACCAGCGCCCGTTCTGCCCGCTAAAACAGCCCGATTCACCCGCCTTTCTTCAGTTTGCCGAGGGCTGCCTGCTGCTCTAGATTTAGCGTTAGCACTCTCAGGGTGTGAGTGATAATTCACCCAGAACACGAAAACATGAGGAGTACAGCAACTATGGCAAAGCAGATTGCCTTTAACGAAGAAGCCCGCCGTGGCTTAGAGCGTGGCATGAACATTCTCGCCGACGCGGTCAAAGTAACCCTTGGACCCCGTGGCCGTAACGTCGTATTGGAGAAGAAGTGGGGAGCTCCCACGATCACCAATGACGGTGTTTCGATTGCTAAAGAAATTGATCTTGAAGATCCATGGGAGAAAATCGGCGCAGAGCTGGTTAAAGAAGTAGCGAAGAAGACTGATGACGTTGCTGGCGATGGAACAACTACCGCAACTGTTTTGGCTCAAGCACTCGTTCGCGAAGGTCTTCGCAACGTTGCCGCTGGTTCAAATCCAATGGCACTCAAACGCGGAATTGAAAAGGCAGTAGAGGCAGTAATTGCCGAACTCGTAGCCATGGCTAAGAACGTGGAAACGAAAGAACAGATTGCGGCTACTGCTTCTATCTCAGCAGCAGATGCAACCATCGGCGAAATGATCGCTGAAGCGATGGACAAGGTCGGCAAAGAAGGCGTTATTACTGTTGAAGAGTCAAATACATTCGGCCTCGAGCTCGAGCTCACTGAAGGTATGCGCTTTGACAAAGGTTACATCTCGCCATACTTCGTGACCGATCAAGATCGCATGGAAGTTGTTCTTGAAGATGCATATGTCTTGATCGCTAATTCAAAGATCACCAACATCAAGGATCTCCTGCCAATACTTGAAAAAGTTATGCAGTCAGGCAAGCCACTTGCAATCATCGCTGAAGATATCGAAGGTGAAGCACTTGCAACGTTGGTAGTCAACAAGATTCGCGGAACCTTCCGCTCTGCTGCGGTTAAGGCCCCTGGTTTCGGAGATCGTCGCAAGGCGATGTTGCAAGACATTGCAATCCTTACTGGTGCAACAGTCATCTCTGAAGAGGTTGGTCTGAAGCTAGATCAAGCAGGAATCGAACTTCTAGGACATGCTCGCAAGGTAGTAATGAGCAAGGATGAGACCACAATTGTTGAAGGCGGCGGAGATGCTGACCAGATCAAGGGTCGTGTCACTCAAATCCGCGCAGAGATCGAAAACAGCGATTCAGATTACGATCGTGAGAAGTTGCAAGAGCGATTGGCTAAGTTGGCCGGCGGAGTTGCAGTCATCAAAGCTGGAGCCGCTACAGAAGTAGAACTCAAAGAGCGCAAGCACCGCATCGAAGATGCAGTGCGCAACGCTAAAGCTGCTGTTGAAGAGGGCATTGTCGCCGGTGGCGGCGTTGCACTTTTGCAAGCATCAAAGATTGCATTCTCTAAACTCAAACTGGAAGGCGATGAAGCAACAGGAGCCAAGATCGTTGAGCTCTCTGTTGAAGCACCGCTCAAGCAGATCGCTGTCAACGCCGGCCTTGAAGGCGGAGTTGTTGTTGAGAAAGTTCGCCACCTTGAGGCTGGCTTTGGACTGAATGCTGCAACGGGCGAATATGTAGACATGATTAAGGCCGGAATCATTGATCCAGCCAAGGTCACTCGTTCTGCATTGCAAAATGCCGCATCGATCGCAGCGCTCTTCATCACGACAGAAGCAGTTATCGCTGATAAGCCAGAGAAGAAGCCAGCAATGCCTGCTGGTGGTGGCGGCGGAGATATGGACTTCTAGTAAGTATGGACTTCTAATTCAGAAGTAGTTACGCCAGACAAGGACTCCCGATTACCTCGGGAGTCCTTTCTGCTTTACCCTTACCCCATGGCAATTTCCAAGAAGATTTCAGTGACACCCGCTGCATTTGATGCGCTGGAGTTGGCTCGCTCTGCCGCTCTTGCCGATGCTGGAAATGTGTCACTCGTAGGTGAGTTCATCTCTGCGGATTTCGACGAAGAAGAGCGCATCGCAAGTTATATGTTCGAAGCTTTTTTGCAAGGGTATATGGGATGGCGCTGGGTTGTCACCGTTGCGAAAGTTGATGCAGATTCCGATGCAACAGTGTGCGACGTTGTCGTTCTGCCAGGACCTGATGCACTACTTGCACCCGAATGGATTCCTTACATCGATCGTATTCAACCGGGCGATATCGGAGTCGGCGATATTTTGCCTTCCAATCCTGATGATGCTCGATTAGTTCCAGGATTTGCTGCACTTCCTGGGGACGAAGATCTTGATGCAACACAAGTGTGGGAACTTGGATTAGGTCGCCCACGCGTCATGTCTGTTGAGGGTCGTGACCAAGCAAGCAAGCGTTGGTATACAGGTGATCGCGGACCAGATTCTGCAATTGCAAAGATGGCCCCCAAGCCTTGCGTTTCTTGTGGCTTCTTTCTACCTATTTCAGGATCTCTGCGTGGATCATTCGGCGTCTGCGCCAATGCGATTTCTCCAGAAGATGCACGCGTGGTTTCAGTCGATCACGGCTGCGGAGCGCACTCCGAGGCCACTCTCTAAAACCATTCCGACATTTCGTTTATCGCCTTCATTTAGGCCGGAAATACCTGTACAAGAATCGGCTCTTGTGAGATAAACTTCCCCTCTGCCCGCAACCGCGGCCTACACGAGTACTGAAAGATATTACGAAGGAGAGACCCCATGCCTAGTGGCCGCGTTAAATGGTTCAGCCTGGAAAAGGGTTTTGGTTTTATCGCATCCGATGAAGGCGAAGATGTTTATCTTGCTGCAACTTCTCTTCCTGAAGGTGTGACATCTGTGAAACCAGGTACGAAGTTAGAATTTGGTGTTGCCGATGGCCGCCGTGGCCCACAAGCACTTTCTGTGCGCATCATTGATGCACCACCATCACTAGTTGAGAACAATCATGTGAATGCTGACGATCTTGCTGCAATGATCGAAGACACCATCAAGATTCTGGATAAAGTGGGAAACGGACTTCGTCATGGACGGCGTCCAACTGCCGTGGAAACAGAGCGACTTGGAAAAGTGCTTCGAGGAATTGCAGGTCAGTTAGAAGCTTAAATTCCACTTCGACGTGCACGTCGGATTGTGTAGCGGATCCCTGTTACTCCAAGGAGAGCGCCTACAACGCAGGTCCAAATTACTTTGGAATCAGCGGACATTGCGATAGCGATGATCCCTGCCACGAGCCAAGCAATCGTGCCAATAGCTATCAGGAGCACAACTGATCTCACATTTTGAGCCATGTCCGAATAATAGTCCCTCGTTGATAAATCGGGAGTAAGGTACTTAGCGGAGGCTTATCTGTGCAGATTAAAGAAGATGGTAATTGGCGGGCATTTCGCCATCGCAATTTCCGAATTCTCTTTGCAGCGAATACCGTTTCAAATATTGGCACATGGGGTCAACGTATTGCTCAGGATTGGCTCACACTCCAACTCACTCATAACAGCGGTACATATTTAGGTTTAGTAACCGCGTTGCAATTTACCCCAGTTCTCTTTTTTAGTCTTCATGGGGGCGCACTTGCCGACAAATTCGATAAACGAAAAGTTTTAGTGTGGACCAACATTGGGGGCGGGCTCTCCGCTGGAATTCTTGGGCTTTTGGTGGTCCTTCACCATGTTCAGTTGTGGCATGTTTTTGCCCTTGCCTGCACCTTAGGAATCGCCAATGCTATTGATGCTCCGGTGCGCCAATCATTTACAACTGAAGTTGTGGGGCGAGCCGATGTTGCCAACGCAGTAAGTTTAAATTCGGCGAACTTTAATGGTGGAAGGCTCATTGGGCCTGCAGTTTCTGGAGCGTCCATTGCCGCTTTCGGAACAGGACCATCCTTTTTGCTCAATGCTTTTTCCTATTTATTGGTCATCGCTGCTCTAACCAATTTGCGCAAGAGCGAATTCCACTTGCAAGTGCGCAGTACGAGTTCGGCTGGAATCCGCGAAGGCATTCGCTATGTGAAAGCGCGATCTGATATCCGCGCCATCATGATTGTTGTATTTTTCATGGCTACCTTTGGACTTAATTTTCAGATATTTAATGCTCTAATGGCGACGAAGGTCTTCCATCGCGGAGCAGGATCTTTCGGACTTCTTGGAACTTTTGTTGCCATAGGTTCACTCAGCGGTTCTCTAACTTCTGCCAGAACAGAGCGGTTCAGGAAACCGATGTTTGTTGTCTATGGCGCGATGGTCTTTGGAGTTACAGAATTAATCTTGGTTTGCATGCCAACCTATGAAACGTATTCGATGGTTCTGCCATTTTGCGGATTCGCAGCTCTTTCCACTTTGATCACGGCAAATTCGCTGGTACAAATAAACACCGATCCCATCCTTCGAGGACGAGTGATGGGAATTTATCTTCTGGTTTTCTTAGGTGGAACTCCTGTCGGATCTCCGCTGATTGGTTTCATGGCTGAGAAAATTGGAGTTCGTATAGCCATTGCTTTTTGCGCATCGATAGCGATCCTTGCCGGCCTATTTGTGTGGGCTCGTTATCGCCACCGTGTGGGAGTCCCGAAAGACTTCTCGATTGATGTAGTTCTACCGCCCACTTACGATAATAAGAGCTAGCAATCCAAAGAGCGTTATAAGCGTCACGATGCGTCGAGTTTTAGCGTTCATTTGCTCGCCTCCAATTTCCTGGATTCGGTAGGAATCGCGATGATGGTACCTAATGCGATCACGATTAACACCGGAACCATGAGGTAGGCACGCGAGATTCCTAAATGATCACCGAATACGCCGAGTAAGAATGGTGCCGCCGCAATGGCAATTCCAGCAGCCAAGGAACTCCGGCCAACCGCCAACTCTGGTCGACCGCCACTGAGTCCGATTAAGCGCATTGATGAAAGCGCAAATTGCATCGAAACACCTGAGCCCATCATGAGCAAGGTGAGAAGTGAAAGCCACATAATGTGCGAAGCCCAGAAGATTCCAAAACCTATAAATTGAAAAACCAGAACTGATTTGAGTTTGGAATCTATGTTCAATTGGCGCAGCAGCCCTGGACCAAACCATCGTCCAAGCGCCATGCCAATTCCAAACGCCAACATACTTAATGTGGAGACAGCGGCAGTAGATCCGACTCGATCTTTCACCAATGCAGCCGCCCAGAATGTTGTTGCAAATTCAGTGGAAATACAAGCAATAAACCCAAACCACGCAATCCAAAATTGAGCGCTCATAGCCCCGCGTTCAGGTCCGCTCTCGTGTGGAATGTGTTCTTTTGCAATATAGGGACGCGCATAGAAATATAACAAGAGGGCCAGAGGCACGACAGAGAGCAATCCAAGTCGCCAACTCATAGAAGTACTTGCAATTGCCCCAACTGAAAGAGTTCCGATGATGTACCCCGCCGATGAAATTCCACTCGCTTGTGACAAGGCAGCAGATGCATCCTTTGGATAGTGATCAGAGAGTTGGGTAACCATCGTGTTGATTACTGTTGAAATACCGATTCCACCCAAAAGTGTTGCGAGCAACGTTAAAGAAACAGGAGGGGAGAAAACAAACATCAGCACTCCTGCAGTAAATAAAGCGAACCCCATCCATGAAGTTATTTGTCTACCAAATTTATGAACTAAGTGTGGGCTGATAAAACCGGCAAGAATTGCAGCGACTCCCATAGCTGTTCCATGCAGGCCAGCGACAGTTAATGAGGTGTGTTGTTCTGCACGCAGCAGAGGTTGAGCTGGGCCGAATCCACCCAAGTAGATATTTACGATGGCGATCTGCAGAGAGACGGTCCAAAAGACGCGATCGCGCCGAAGAGTCATGCGAGTGATTTACCAGCGCTTAAAGGGCGCCAACAACGAATTCGATAGAAGCGGTTAGTGCATCAATATCGCTGGGATCCACTGCTGGGAACATGCCGATACGAAGTTGGTTCTTGCCCAACTTACGGTAAGGCTCGGTATCCACAATTCCGTTAGCGCGAAGTGCTGCTGCGATCTTGGTTGCATCAATGCTTTCATCAAAGTTAATAGTGCCCACTACGTTTGAGCGCATTGTGGGATCGGTGACAAAAGGTGTCGTGTAAGAAGTGCGCTCGGCCCATCCATATAGACGTGATGCAGAATCAGCGCTACGCCCTGCTGCGAATTTCATACCGCCGTTGTTGTTCATCCATTCGATTTGATCTGCCAATAAAATCAAGGTTCCAACTGCTGGTGTGTTGTAGGTCTGATCTAAGCGGCTGTTTTCGATGGCGGTCGTGAGGTCGAAAAATGCAGGAACCCATCGTCCACTGGATTTAATCTTTTCAACGCGAGCGATTGCAGCCGGGCTCATGATGGCTATCCAGAGACCTCCATCAGAGGCAAAAGATTTTTGTGGTGCAAAGTAGTAGGTATCAAATTCCTTGGCATCCACCGCAAGCCCACCAGCCGCGCTCGTTGCATCAACAAGTACCAATGCACCATCGCTACTGACCGGGCGCTTGATCTGCATGGAGACACCGGTGCTGGTTTCGTTATGGGTGAGCGCGTAAGCATCAATGCCATCTTCAGCTTGCGCTTGCGGATGTGTTCCAGGCTCAGACTTAATGACTGTGGGATCGCCAAGGAAGGGTGCATCCTTGGCCGCCGCTGCAAACTTGGATGAAAATTCACCGAAAACTAAATGCTGTGAACGAGATTCAATCAAGCCAAATGTTGCGATATCCCAGAACGCAGTAGAGCCACCATTGCCAAGAACAACTTCATATCCTTCTGGCAAATCAAAGAGTGAAGTCAGGCCCGAACGGATTTGACTCACCACGTTTTTAACGGGCTTTTGGCGATGCGATGTACCCAAAATTGAGGTGCCACTCGCGGCAAGTGCCTCCAACGCTGCGGTGCGAATTTTGGAAGGGCCACAACCAAAACGACCATCGAGGGGCTTGAGATTATCTGGGATTTTGATGTCTATGCTCACGGGCAGAGCCTACGGGTAGTAGCGGTTCAACTCCCATTCATCCTTTGGAGATCCGGAGTCGCCTTTGTCATAGCTTGTAGGTCGTTCATATCGAAGGCGGTCGTGTAATCGGGAGTATCGCCCCTGCCAGAATTCGATTTCAGTCGGTATCACCCGATAGCCACCCCATTGCGCGGGCGTTGGTACAACCGTTCCCTCTGGCCATTTTTCTGCCGCCGATTTCCACCTCTCCTCTAATTCGCCTCGCGAATCCAATGGCGCAGATTGGCGACTAGCCCATGCACCAATCTGCGAGTTCCATGGTCGGGTGGCGAAATATTCTTCCGTTTCACTCCGCGGGATTTGCTCGGCGATCCCATTGACGCTGACTTGTCTCTCCTGCGCATACCAAGGAAAAAGCAGAGTCACCTGTGGTTGTGAATGGATCGCTAAGCCTTTGCGAGATGAATAGTTAGTGAAGAAGGTGAAGCCATGTTGGGAAACGTCTTTGAGCAAAACAGTCCGTGATGACATATGGCCATCATGATCTGCAGTGGTGAGAACCATTGCATTGGCCTCAATGATCAGGGGATTCTGATGCGCCTCATGTAGCCATTGCGCAAAGGCAACAAGTGGATCGGCCGGAAGAGTTTCCAAACCGGCTTCACCGTATGAACGTCGCATCGCGGAAATTTCGGCGCTAGTGAGTTTCTCCATACCTGTATCTAACGTCACTTTGAGAAAGTTGGCATCTCGCGCCTAAATGAGCGTTAGCGGTGGCACTCTTGGTCGTGACCACCCCCTGGGAGGGGGCAGAATTGGCCGTATTAGCGCTCACGACTCTGTGGCGCTACAGGAAAAGGTAGAGGGGCAACAAATGTCTGACGATTTTAAGCCAGGACTTGAAGGTGTCATTGCATTTGAATCGGAGATTGCCGAGCCGGATAAAGAGGGCAGTGCGCTTCGTTATCGCGGTGTAGATATTGAAGAACTCGTTGGACGTGTTTCATTTGGAAATGTCTGGGGACTTCTCGTTGATGATGAATTTAATCCGGGACTTCCGAATGCAGAAAAGTTTCCGCTTCCTGTGCACTCTGGTGATGTACGTGTAGATGTGCAAGCAGCAATTTCAATGTTGGCACCAGCGTGGGGATTCAAACCTCTTCTTGATATCTCTGATGAAGAAGCACGTAGCAATCTTGCACGCGCATCAGTCATGGTGCTTTCATATTTGTCTCAAGCCGCTCGCGGTCAAGTTGTTCCAGCAGTTCCTGAATCTGAAATCGATAAGGCACATACTGTTGTAGAGCGCATGATGATTCGTTGGCGCGGAGAGCCAGATCCACTTCACGTTCGCGCCATTGATGCTTATTTTGTTTCGGCAGCAGAGCACGGTATGAATGCATCCACTTTCACTGCTCGCGTCATTGCATCAACAGGTGCCGATGTCGCGGCAGCACTTTCTGGTGCAATTGGCGCCATGTCTGGCCCATTGCATGGTGGTGCTCCATCTCGTGTTCTTCACATGCTTGAAGAAGTTGAGAAGACCGGTGATGCGCTTGCCTATGTCAAAGGAATTATGGATCGTGGCGAGCGGCTTATGGGGTTTGGTCACCGCGTCTATCGCGCAGAAGATCCACGCGCACGTACATTGCGTCGCACTGCAAAAGAACTAGGTGCACCACGTTATGAAGTTGCGCTCGCTCTTGAAAAAGCGGCACTTTCTGAATTGCATGCACGTCACCCAGAGCGCGTACTAGAAACCAACGTAGAATTTTGGGCGGCAATAGTTCTTGATTTTGCAGAAGTTCCTGCGCATCTCTTTACTTCAATGTTTACCGCTGCACGTACTGCTGGCTGGAGCGCGCACATTCTCGAGCAAAAACGGACAGGCCGTTTGGTCCGCCCATCTGCTCGGTACATTGGAAAAAGCCCGCGCAAAGCCGAAACAGTCGCTGGTTGGGATGATTCCGTCGCGCAATTGCACTCTTAATTTCTGCAACAGATAACCCTTCATAACGATCGGGTAAAGAAAAGCCAAAGGGTGGTTCTTGGCTTGACCTTGCCTATTTACACCATGAAAATGAGCCTGCTGACACCCCTCGTGCAGCAATTCAATCCATGGAGGATTTAATGAATCGTAAGCGTCTCGGCCTGCTTGGCGTAATTGCCAGCGCCGCTCTCGCAATATCAGCAACCGTGGTTCCTGCCGCGCACGCTGCAAGTGAAATTCTTATCTGGGCGGACGAAACACGCGGACCCCATCTGACTACTCTTTTTGCTGATCACCCAAATGTGGTTCCTGGTAGCACAATCAAGGTTGTAACTTTCTCAAGTTACGATGCACTTGGTGCAGCCTTGGATAAAGTAACGGGCACAACCGGTCCAGATATTTTCGTTGGTGGAAATGACTGGGTTACAAAGATGGCTAAGAGCGGAAAGCTTGCGCCTGTAACCTTAACTGCTACACAAAAGTCAAAGTTTGCAGCAACTAACTTCTTCGACCTTTCCTACCAAGGAAAGCTCTACGGAGTACCTGTTGACATCAACAACGTAGCAATGGTGTACAACACCAAGCTTGTTACAACTGCGCCAAAGACTTACGGCGACATGGTTGATTTCTACAAGGCTAACAAAGTCTCTAAAGGCCTAAAAGCTGGTCTTTGCATCACTGGTGGCGGAATGGCATGGGGCGGTCTTTCAGGCCTTTCAGCACTTGGCGCCGATCCATACTTCATGCGCGCAAAGGGTGTTCCAGATGTCTACAAGGGCTTCAACGGAACAACATTCGGCAATAACGTAAAGAAGTATTTGCTTGATGCCAATGGCAAGAGCAATGGTTTCTATCCAGCAACTGACACAGGTTGTGCAGATAACTTCAAGGCTGGCCTAGTTCCATACGCAACAATCGGTAACTGGGAGTGGAAGACCTACGAAAAACTAGGCTTCACAATGAACTTCATGCCAGTACCTGGCGTAGTAGCTGGTACATACGGCCACATGTTCGGTAGCGTAAACGGCGCATTCCTTACAACCTACGCAGACAAGCACGGCGTAGCAGTTGCAGCGAAGTCACTTCTTACTAACTACTTCGCATCTGCTGCTGGTCAAATTGCTTACGAAGCGATTGAACTTCGCCCACCTGCAAACTTAGATGCACAAGCAAGCGCATCAGTTTCAGATGCACAGAAGAACATGGCTAATGCAGCAACTCTTGCTGGTATTCCACAAATCGGCGCATTCCTTGGCAGCAATGCCGGTGGCGCTAGCTACTGGGATTCTTCAGGCGGATACTGGACTGCAGTATTGGTCAATGGCAAGGATCCAGTTGTAGAAGGCAAAAAGCTTGCTGCAATATGGAAGAAGAACGTTGCAGTTGGTAAGGCTGATCTCTAAGTCGAACAGACTAAATAGTTGAGCGGCGTGGGCGGGAGAGATTTCCCGCCCACGCTACTATTTTCACATAAAGCCCCTGAAGTCTTGTGTAGTTTAGAAGGAGCGGTTATCTAGTGAGCGGATTTATGCGCGGCAACGTTGCACTAATGGGCAAGATCTTTATCTTGGCTATGGTCACCGCAATATTGTCCCTTCTTACAGAACATGCTTTTGTACAAAAAGAATATGCAATCGGTTCATTTATCCTTTTCGCAATTATTGCTCTTAACTTCACTTATCTCACAAAGTTTTCGATTCCTCTTAAATTCTTCGTACCAGGAATTCTCTTTTTTATTGCGTTCGTTATTGCCCCAATCATCTTTACTCTTTCCATGTCGACCTATCATTATCAAACAGGAAATATCCTGGGCAAAGATGAGTCAACGGCGCAAGTTCTAGCCCTTGGAGCCGAACCAGATGCCGCCGGTACAACATTTGATATAAATATTGGTAAAACAACATCAGGAGAAGATGCAATCCTGGTCTCTGACATAGTCAATAACAAGTACTTTATTTCGACCCAAACCTCACGAACTGAAGTGCCCATCGATGCCCTGACTTTGAATGCGGATAAAGTGGCAACGGGTGCCCAAGGATTTACTCTGCTATCTGCAGATGCCCTGTCAAAGAGCGATGCGTACTCAAAGATTAATTACAAGTACATGGGAAAGTATTACATTGCCATTGAAGGCCAAAATGTTGGTGCAGTATTCCAACAATCCTTGTCCTACAACGCAGCTGATAAAACTATTAGGAATGTAGTTACGGGTGCCATTTACAAAGATAACGGTCGAGGTAACTGGGCAAAAGTTGGCGCACCTGATGAGATGCTTACGCCAGGGTGGCGCGCACCTATTTGGTTTGAGAATTACACCAAGTTGATTACTGATCCAAAGGTGCGAACACCTCTCATCAAAGTTTTCATTTGGACCGTGATTTTCGCTGGCATGTCAGTGCTCTCAACATTTGCCCTTGGGCTACTTTTGGCACTTGCGCTGAATCGAAAACTCCGCGGCCGACGCATTTATCGTTCAATTTTGATTTTGCCCTACGCCATGCCTAGCGTGATGAGTATTTTGATCTGGGCAGGTATGTTTGATACCGAATTTGGGGCGATCAATAATATTTTGCACACACATATCGCCTGGTTCTCTGATGCCAACTATGCGCGTGGTGCCGTGCTGCTCGTTAACTTGTGGCTCGGATTCCCTTACTTTTATTTGATCTGCTCAGGATCATTACAAGCGATCCCGACAGAACTTCAAGAAGCGGCGGCAATTGATGGAGCCAATCCGCGGCAAATCTTTAGAAAGATCACGCTACCTTTATTGCTTCAGATTCTGTCACCGCTGCTTATTGCTTCATTTGCCTTTAATTTCAATAACTTTAACTTGATTTACCTGCTAACAGGTGGCGGACCAAGAGAGACCTTGGATGGTCAAATTGCCGGAGCTACAGATATTTTAATTAGTTATACCTATCAAATTGCTTTCGGAAATAACACCCAAGACTTCGGACTTGCAAGTGCGATCTCAGTTCTTATTTTCGTCCTGGTTGCATCGATCTCAATGTACGGGCTAAAGAAATCTAAAGTTTTGGAGACCTTCGGATGAACAGCTGGGTTAGAGAAAATCTTTGGCGTCATGCGCTTGCAATATCAATTTGCCTATTTTCGCTTTTCCCTCTCTATCTTGTCGTTCTTTCATCTTTAAGCACTGGTGGAAGTCTTCATCTCACTTCTTTTGTGCCGACTGAAATTTCCTTCAATAACTTTAAGTACCTATTTAGCTCACCAAAGATTCCATATTTGCATTGGGTTCAGAATTCATTAGTTATTTCTACGACCGTTGCAATTTCTTCCGTAGTAATCGGCGCAGCATCGGCTTTTGCGTTCAGCCGATTGAAATTCAAGGGTAAGAAATTTGGAATCCAGTTACTTCTCTTAGTACAGATGTTCCCAGCGATTTTGGCGCTATCCGCGGTTTATGTCATTATGGAGCGCGTTTACAAGTTTGCTCCATCCATCGGTTTAGGAAGTCAAACGGGATTGATTTTGGTGTATCTCGGCGGTTCGATGGGTGTCAATATTTGGTTACTCAAAGGTTTCGTAGATTCAATCCCCGCCGAGCTAGATGAAGCTGCCAAGATTGATGGAGCAAGCGCCGTTCAAACATATTGGCTTATCTTTATTCCGCTTGCATCTCCAGTCCTTGCAGTTGTTTGCTTGCTCAGCTTTATTGGCACTTTCAACGAATTTATTTTGGCTCGTCTCTTCTTGGTGGAGATGAACGGCCGCACAGTGGCTGTTGGACTTCAACAATTCATCGGCGGTCAATACTCACAAAACTGGGGACCATTTGCTGCGGGATCTATTCTTGCCTCGATTCCAATCGTGATTATCTTCTTATCCCTACAAAAATATATTGTGAATGGATTAACGGCAGGTTCGGTTAAGGGTTAACTTGAAGCGCAAAGTTGGTTTCGTTGCCCTCCTGGCATCTTTTGCTTTAATAACGAGTTTTGCTTCGGCAGCGACGCCTGTATCGACTCAGGTTGGGCTCTCTAAAGATCTCATCTATTTCGTAATGCCCGATCGGTACAAAGATGGCAACAAAACAAACGATAAACTCGAAGGTTACGATCCAACAGATACTGCTTTTTATCATGGCGGAGACCTCAAAGGGCTAACCGGCACCTGTACCTCCGGTGATGATGGCTTGGCGCGGATAAAGGCATTGGGATTCACTGCGGTTTGGGTGACTCCTTTGGTGCGGCAATCCGAACCAACAGTTGTATCTGCGGGATATCACGGGTACTGGGGTGTGGATTTTCTACACGTTGATCCTCATCTGGGAACGGATTCGGATCTCGTCGCATTTTCTGCTTGCGCGAAAAAATTGAAACTTAAATTGATTTTGGACATCGTCACCAACCACACCGCTGACGTCATCCTGTACAACGGGAACGATGCCTATATCCCTAACGCCTGGGCAAAATTGAAAAATCCAAGTTGGCTCAATGATCTATCCAATTATCACAACGTTGGCGATATAAGCCATTGCCGAGGTGATGGTGATTGTACAACTTTGGGTGATTTCTACGGGCTTGATGACTTAGCCACGGAAAAACCGGTTGTATACAAAGGGTGGGCTGATGTTTACGGTCAGTGGATTAAGAAATATGGCTTCTCTGGTTTCCGAGTAGATACTGCTAAACACGTTGACACGGAATTTTTTAAGCATTGGCAACCGCTCATTATGCAAACTGCGAAGAAGGCTGGCATTTCGAACTTCACGATATTCGGTGAGGTTTCGGAGGCAAATGCATTCAATTTGATGTTGTACGTTCGAGAGAACAAGATACAGACCGTTCTGGACTTTCCGTTTCAAGCAAATGCCACTGACTTTGCATCAGGGTTGAGTAATTCATCAAGCTTGGCTGAGTTCTTCTTGAATGATGACTACTACACCAGTGCTTCTTCCTCGGCCAGCAATCTTGTTACATTCCTTGGAAATCACGATATGGGCAGAGTTGGGTTTATCTTAAATACAAAGAAGATGCTGACTCCATCTGAGTTACTCAGCCGTGACGAACTTGCTCATGCGCTGATGTATTTCTCACGAGGAATTCCGACTGTCTATTATGGTGATGAAGTAGGTATGACCGGAACAAATGGCGGAAGCGATCAGATGGCGCGCCAGGACATGTTTTCTACGAAAATTCCAGATTGGAAAACCGAACTGCGCATCGGTGCTAAGCCGATTGGAAATGGAAATTCATTTTCTGCCACGGCGAACAATCCAATCGCGAAGTATTTAGTTTTGTTAGCCGCTTTACGTGCTTCGAATCCTGCATTGGCCAACGGACCAATGCAGGTACGTTATTCGAAGGGTTCTCTCTTTGTGATCTCGAAGAAGGACGAACAAACCAATCGTGAATATGTCGTCGCATTTAACAACTCTGCGACTACACAAAGGGCGGTAATTTCTACCGCCACATCCCAAGGAGGTTGGAAGGTTATCTTGGGTAAACCAAGTCAAAGCATCAGTGGCCAAAAGATTACGATCACAGTTCCGCCTCTTTCGACCGTGGTTTTGAAGGCGAACAAGGCAATAGATATGACCGACTTGAAGCCTGGCAAAATATCGATTACTCAAGATGATCTAACCGGGTTTTATCAAGTGGAAGCCGGCGTCACCACAAACGACATGGCGAAGGTAACTTTTGAAGCAAGAACTGCAAGCAATCCGACTTGGGTGCCATTGGGTGTTGATTCAAACGCGCCTTATCGCGTCTACCTGGATCCAATAGATTTCCCAGGTCAAATCGTAGAAGTTCGAGCAACGGCAATGAATTCGAAAGGGAAAACGTATGAGCTCACTCACGCAACCGTTTCAATACCCGCACCATGATGGAAGCGAGCTCTATGTAAGTAACGCAGCACCGAAAGTTGGCGAGACGATCATGCTGAAGTTCCGTGCGCCTGATTCCTTTGTCATTAATGAAGCTCTCCTTCGAATTTATCATGATGGAGAGCCTCGATTCTTTCCTATGCAGAAATCAGAATCGAAGCTCGGTGAATCATGGTGGTCGGTAAAAGTAGAGATCATGAATACCAAAACAACCTATCGGTTCCTACTACTGGTTGGCGACACATTTAATTGGCTCAACGGCGCAGGCGTGCACACATACGATGTAACAAGTGCCCAGGATTTTCAGATTTTGGCCCGGCGCTCAAACCCTGAATGGATTCGTTCTGCTGTTTTCTATCAGATCTTCCCGGATCGTTTTGCAACAAGTGAGAAATACAAATCCCTCATCCCTAAGACTTTTGTTGCCCGAGATTGGAATGAGGTTCCACACGGACGAGATAAGAGCACGGGCCATGAATTTTTCGGTGGAGATCTCGATGGCGTACGCAGTAAGTTGCCGTACCTCAAAGAGCTCGGAATCAGTGGGATTTATTTCACGCCGTATTTTCCTGCCTCCTCTACCCATCGCTATGACGCGAGCAGTTTTGATCATGTAGATCCATTACTAGGTGGCGATAAGGCGATGATCGCACTAGCCGGATCAGCAAAAAAATCGGGTATCAAGTTAATGGGAGACCTAACCACCAATCATTGTGGTGCCGGTCATCCATGGATTAAGAAAGCTTTGAAAGATAAGAAATCAAAAGAGCGAGCATTCTTCTACTGGGACAAGAGTATTAAGCATGGTTACGAAGGATGGTGGGGCTTGGCTTCACTGCCCAAACTGAATTTCTCTTCCAAGAAACTTCAAGACCTTCTCTACAGTGGCAAGAAATCGATTGTGAAGAAGTGGTTGTTGCCACCATTTTCGATGTCAGGTTGGCGTATAGACGTGGGAAATATGACTGGCGTCTATAAGGATCAAAACTTGAATTCAATCGTGGTGCAAGGAATACGTAAGGCAATGGACCAGACCAACCCTGATGCGTGGTTGGTAGCCGAGAATGCCGACAATTTCCCTGCTGATCTTGATGGCTCAGGTTGGCACGGAACTATGAATTACAACGGTTTTATGCGCCCCATATGGGGCTGGCTTCAACACGATGCGGATGTGCAATTCGGATTCTTTGGACTACCAACCCCAATTCCGGCGTTCGGCGGAAATGACATGGCAAAAGCGATGGCTGAGTTTAATGCAGGCATTCCGTGGCGTTCGTTGGTGTCAAGCATGTTGCTCTTGGATTCGCACGACACTGCGCGTTTTAGAAATGTTGTGGGACATGATGCGGCGCGACACATTGCTGGCATGGGAATTTTGTTGACCTATCCAGGAGTCCCATCCATATTCGCAGGCGATGAAGTTGGTGTGAAAGGTGCATGGGGTGAGGATGCACGTAGAACGATCAACTGGGATGATAAGAATCAGTGGGATAACGACTTTCTGGCTGAAGTAAAGAAGTTAGTTGCTATTCGCAGAAAGTCACATGCGCTATCTGATGGCGGATTGCAATGGGTGCAGATTGAAGAAGATTACGTTGCCTACATTCGCGAAAGCAAGAAGGAAAAACTACTTATTGTAATATCGCGATCTGAACAGCAGATAAATCTTGGGGCGAATATGGCAGGTGCAAAAGCACTCTATGGTCCTGCTATTTCTGGCTCAAAGATTGACTTTCCAACGGCAGGTGTTGGAATATATAAATTACGTTAGCCAAAACTTCATAGGCTGGTCTAAATATTTAGCCCATGAACGTTCGTTGTGCCCTGATCGGTCATAGGTCCTGGTCATAAAGTCATGATGCAAGCGCCAACCCTTTTCGATCATCAACGCATCTGCATGTTTTTGAAAAGGCGCATAAGCCGCATCTAGCCCCTTGTCACCGTGACTCATCCACACTTTATGTGTGCCCGGTTGCGGCAAAGCGCCAATGAGCGAATCCAGAAGAGGGTTTTCGCCAATGGGCCAATGTGTTGACAGAGCAAGAGCAGTAGTAAAGAAATCTGGGCGCTTCCCAAGGGCGTATAAGGAGGCCAGGCCACCCATGCTTGCCCCGATGATGGCCTTATTGAGGAGTGAAATATCGAGTCCGATTTCAGAACAAATAGCGGGTGCAATCTCATCCGTTATTTGCGTGAGGTATTTATTTCCCTCCAGATGATCGACGGAAAAAGCAGGATCTATGGCTCCTATTGGTTTTACGCCAGATTTGAAGACATCTTCGGGCGTGAGATCTTTAAATCTTCCCCACGGATTTTCATCGCTCTGGCTATGAAATACGCCGATGATTGCAGGCGGAACGAGCCCTAGTTTCTCACTGACATCTATTGCCGACTGCGCCATCTTCCAGGTCATCATTCTCGTGGCTGTTCTACGATCAAATACATTCTGCCCATCATGGGCGATAAGTAGGTGCTCCGTTTTTGCTTCAGGGGCCCAGTAATCCACTCGCCGACCGTTGAAAGAAAGGGTTTGGACCTTGCCTGGCACACCACGAATTTGAAAGCGATTTATTCTCTCCATAATGCTTAAATCATGCCATGAATGAGCGCGCAATCTTCTGGTTTCGGAGAGATCTTCGACTTGGTGATAACCCAGCGCTTTTGGCCGCCAACGCCGAATCCGATGAGATTGTTCCGGTCTTCATTATGGATATGGATATCGCCAATCGTGCGGGAGATCATCGCCGCGCTTACCTAGCAGCGTCACTTCGAGCCCTTGATGAGTCGCTCAAAGGACGTTTGAAAGTTATTGCGGGTGATCCAATAGAAGCACTTCAAGGCCTCATGAAGGAATACGGAACCACTTCAGTTCATGTATCAGCGGACTTTGCCCCCTATGGAATTGCACGCGATGCACGAGTTGAAGCATCAGGAATTGTCCTTACAAAAACAGGAAGTCCTTATGCGGTCGCACCTGGCCGAGTGAGAAAAAGCGATGACACGCCATACAAGGTGTACACGCCTTTCTTTAAGGCTTGGGTCACGCATGGTTGGCGTGCACCGGTATCTGCCCCAAAGAAGATTGCCGTAGTAGAGATTAAAGATTCAGAGCGCGCTTTCCCGCAGTGGGATATTCCGGAGGGCGTGGTGCTTCCGCCAGCAGGGGAGAAGGCCGCACTTAAAAGGTGGAAACATTTTCAAGAAACTGAACTCGATGAGTATGACAGTCAAAGAAATCTTGCGGCAATTGATGGAACAAGCAAGATGAGCCCACACTTGCGATGGGGCGAAATTCATCCACGAACTTTGTTAGCAGGACTTGGTTCAGAACCTGGGCATGAAGTGTTTCGCAAAGAAATTGCTTGGCGTGAATTTTATGCGGACGTGCTTCACCATAATCCTCACACTTCACGCGATTATTACGCGCCGAGGTTTGCAAATATGCGCTATGACAAACCCGGTGACAAGTTTCAATCATGGTGTGCAGGTAAAACGGGATACCCGTTTGTTGATGCCGCAATGCGACAACTTGTGCAGGAAGGTTGGATGCATAATCGGACGCGAATGGTTGTTGCATCCTTTTTGGTAAAGGATCTGCACCTTGAATGGCAACACGGAGCTAACTTCTTTATGAAGTACTTGATCGACAATGATGTTGCATCTAATTCACACGGATGGCAATGGACTGCGGGATGTGGAACGGATGCCTCTCCGTACTATCGAATATTCAATCCCGTTGAACAAGGCAAACGCTTTGATGAAGATGGCGCTTATGTCCGCAAATATGTGCCAGAACTTGCGCATATAGGCGGTGTTGCCGTTCATGAACCGTGGCTAGATGCTCACGGTTACTCGGGTGGTTACCCGCAACGAATTGTGGATCATGCACTCGAGCGCCATGAATCATTGGCGCGTTTGGCAGAGATAAAGGTTTAAGTATGTGCGGGCTCTGACCACACGCCAATACCCTCGCGCTTTGCGTGATACATCGCTTTATCTGCGCGCTTTAAGAGATCTCCTGCGCCATCGTTGCCGACATATCCAATACTGACTCCAACACTGATCTGCGCTTCGGCGATAGAAAATGGATAACTCAAAGTTGCACGAATGGCTAGCGCCGTTTCGAACATGGATCGTGAATCTCCGCGAAGAATCACCCCAAATTCGTCGCCACCCAATCGAGCCAGGAGAGAGCCATGTGGCAGCGCCCTCGAGAACCTGCGGGAAACCTCCTTAAGCAACAGGTCGCCAACTTCGTGCCCATGCGTGTCATTGATCGGTTTGAATCCATCAAGGTCGAGCAATAAAAGCGCGGATTCAATTCCAGGTGTTTGATCCAGCGCTTTGAGTTCGGAAATAAACCGTCGCCGGTTGGGCAATCCGGTTAATTCATCCGTGCGTGCCAAAATACGTTCTTCGCCTATCGACCTGGCTTGTCGCAGAGCGATGGTCATTCTTACAAATGCCAATACGAGCGTTGCAATAGTTGGTATGACAATGAAATCCGGAAGATAGCCGGGTCGAAGCGATGTAGCGGCAAGAAGCGTTGCGCTCATAAGCACAGAGAGAGCGATCGAAAGGGGATGCGATGAAGTCTTCCTCTCTTGCTCACTTCCTCGGTGCCACATAGCTTCTGCTAATAAAACCAAACCGATTAACCAGCCATCATCGGAAAGTGAACCAAAGGCATAGTGGTTATTAACACGTAACCATAGAAAGAGTAAATCCGATGCTGCAAACACCCCAACGCCGACAATAATAAAAATGCTTCGCAAAGATCGACGCACCGTTAGCGCGAAGGAAAGCGTGAGTGCAAGCAAGATAAGGTCAGCAATGGGAAAGAGAATGGCAAAGAAAGTCTCGCTGAAATTTCCTGCGAAATGAGGAAGCGCTGGCCGCATGAGAAAGGCCGTGCCTAAAGAACCTAAGCCAAGTCCGAGTATTGCGGCATCTAGAAGTTCTACTGCCTCTAGTCTCTCGCGTGTAAGCAGAGCCCGCGGGATCCCAATGAAGGCCAAGGGATAGAGCAGTAGATAGAGAGAGTTCGCTACTATCGTTATTGACCTTGGTAGCGAATAAAATTCTTGACAGGCGGTGAGTGTCGAGCCAATCGTCCAACAACTCAGAGCAAGGGCAAGGGTGATCTTGCTGATGTGATCAGTAAGTAAGGTCGATGTCAGGAGTGCAATCACGCACAATGATGCAACCGCGCCGTAGAGATAAAGGTCGACGAAAATGTTTGGGCTCGCCAGCGCAGTTCGCGCCACGATATGCAGAATCAACAGCCCAGGGGCGAGAACACGCAGGGTTCTATTGCTTCCCACGTTTACCACTCAAGAGACCTTTGGAACGAACTTACATAGGGCTAGCCATATGTAAGAGTGGAGAAATTAGACTCCCTTTTTGCAGGCTTGTGTGCGGATCAAGAGGTTACTTGCCACATCTTGCTTTGCACCCGTCAGAGTTGCCTGCATCAAGGTCAGTGTTGTTTGGGCTGAGCTCAATCGTTTAATGGTGGCAACGCTTGACTTCAAATTATTCACTTGGCTGGTCGCCGCGGTGATGCCTGAAGTAAATTGCTTGATCTGTGCGGTGATCAAATTCAGCGTTGCTGTATTTTTTACAGTCGATGGACCGGCGATGAGCTTCTTTGTATCAGCCGAAAGTTTTGTGATGATAGAGCTCCAGTTGGCAATATCGGCTTGGCGAGCAGCAATGGCAACATCTGGTGATGGAACAAGATCGAGTGCCTTATTCAGTGGTGAAGTTCCTGTTGGAACAAACTTTGTCCATAGCGAGGTAGATCCCGCGGCTCCAGTGTTTGTTGCAGAGGGAGCATTTCCACCTTTGAGATCGCGCGCAATCGCAACATTGGCTACAAAGTAACCCGGGTCAACCCAAACGGTATCTCCAGGAACGTAATCCGTGGTTGCACGGTAGGAAAGCATTTTGTTGATAGAGGTGACCAAACCAAGAGCAAGTGCATCCGCCGATGATTTTGTATCGGCAGATGTCTTAGTCAAACTTGTCGTGAGAGATTTCACCGTTGCTAAAGATGAGACATAAGCGGTGTTTGCATCGAGGCAACCAGACCAGACCCATGTGAGCTTTGCGTTGGTAACAGTTGGATTCTTGGTGCACTTGTACACATTGGTGCCTACCTTTGTTGATGCTCCTGACTTTGTGCAAGCGACACCATTAGTGATGGCTGCAGCATTTGCAGGTGATGCCACCAAAATACTGGTGAACATAAACCCGATAATCGAAGCGGTAAGAACTTTGCGCAACATGAGAACCTCCATAGATTGTGAGCCAATGGTAGCGAGGACCCGTTGGAAGGCTTCGAAATAACTCGCTTCTAGCCTATGAATTCTCTGAGAAAAATAGGACGGGCCTATTTATGACGTTGCTTCTTGCGAACATTCATCCCGATTTTGCGAACTAACGGTCTGGGGCCAAACCTGCTTACTGTGCTGAGGATCCAATACTGCCAACCCGGAACCGAAATGGCCTGACCTCGTTTGGCATCCGACCATGCTTGTTTGACGACCCGATCTGCGCTGAGCCACATGAAATTGGGAAGACCAGTCATCTTCATACGACCACGTTCATGAAACTCGGTACGAGTAAATCCAGGACACAGAGCCATGACCGTTATCGGTGTATTTGATAGTTCAGTGTGCAGAGATTCACTGATCACGGTGAGGTAGGACTTAGCAGCGCTGTAGGTTCCACCAGCGATCCAACCGGCAACGGATGAAACGTTGATGATAATTCCTCGGTTGTTTTCTTTCATGACCGGAAGGACTGCATGCATCAATCTCATGGGGGCTTTCACCAATACATCCAGCAACTGTTGTTCGGCATTAATGTCGCTGACAAGGAAACTTTTGTTGATACCAAATCCAGCGTTGTTGACCAAAACACCGATAGGACTCGTTGCACTTGATACGCGATCTTCTACTCGCTTCAATCCGTCAGCAGTTGAAAGATCCGCTTGAATAATCTCGCTAGTCATTCCGTAATCTGTCGCAAGTTTTTCGGACATTTCTTGTAGGCGTTGGCCATCGCGCGCAACAAGCACTACGTGATATCCCTTAGATGCCAGAAGGCGCGCAAAATGTGCCCCAATACCTGCAGTAGCCCCCGTTACCAGTGCGGATTCGCCCATGTATTTCCCTCGCTCTTGGATTGCAGAGAATATATTCCCCTAGAATTCAATTATGACGCTTGCGGTGGATCTTGGACAGTCGGGCGCACGTTTGCGCTGGAGCGATGGCGAACACATTTCTACCCGAGCAAAACGGGCTGCAGAGTCGCCAGTTGAAACGCTGCAAGATATTTTTTCAGAGCTTGTCGCTGCCCATCCCGCTGCGGTTGCTCACACTAGTGTGGCACTGAGTCTCACCGGTTTTTATGGCACAGTTCCTGATCCTGATCCCTACGGTTTATTGGCACAAGAATTCTTCGGCGCCACAGAAGTGGCCGTTATGGATGATGGTTTAGCCGGTTTCATGGGTGCTATGAACGGCGAAAATGGAGTGGCTCTGTCCATCGGTAGTGGCGTTGTCGCAGTCGGCGGGCGGCGCGGGAAATTTGCCCACGCAGATGGATTGGGAAATATTTTTGGCGATGAAGGAAGTGGGTTTTGGCTTGGTAAGCATGGACTAGAAAGAGTCCTTGCAACCCGGCAGGGCCGAGAAAATGATTTTACCTTACTTGATTTTTTGAGCGATGCGGTCAAAGAATTCGATGCACTTGAAAACAAGACGGATGCTCTTGCTCAATCCCTATGCATAGCTACTGCCAAGAGAGTTCTTGAAGCGGCCGAAAATAATATTTCTAGTGCCGTCGCAATTCGCGATCGTGGAGCCGAACAACTTTCCAAAACAGTGGCGGCGGCTTGGTTGAAATCTGGCGGTATGTCGAATGAAAGCATGACGCTGACACTTCTTGGCGGACTAGCTAGGAACAAAGGTTATGAAGAGACCATACGTCGTCGCGTTTCAAGTCTCCTGCCACAAATGCGATTGAGCCCATCAAAGGGCAATCACCTTGATGGAGGGTTGCTGATTACCCAGACAATGAGAGAGGACAATCCGCCATTGCTTCGATGGTGGCACGGTTCTTAGCCGTTCTTACTTAATATGCAGTTCTGCAGGCGCACCGCTAGGGACGATCGGCGCATTCGGCGCGACGGGTGCAATCTTTTTATAGGCCGCGCCTTGCACGGGTCGAGAATCAAGATCATTCTTATTGGGCCACATAGACATTGCACGCTCGGCTTGCGCGGTAATAGTTAATGAAGGGTTCACGCCGAGATTTGCTGTGATCGTTGAACCATCCACGATATGCAACGTCGGGTAATTCCATACGCGATGGTAAGCATCAACAACGCCATGTTCGGCAGAATCACCGATCACACATCCACCAGAGAAGTGCGCCGTGAAAGGGGCATCTACCAAATCACCAAGGTGACCACCAGCAATGCCGCCGTACTTCGCAGCGATTGTTCGCGCCGTCTCATTCGCCGCAGGAATCCACGTGGCATTGGGTTTATTGGGATCATTCTTCGAAGTCAGACGCCACCCAAATATGCTTCGCTTGCCTTTGACCGAGATCGACGAATCTACGTTCTGCATAACTAGAGCAATAACCGTGCGCTCGCTCCAATGGCGCACATTAAGGATCTTGGGCAATAAGGAAGGAGTCCGAAGAAAAGTCTTGATCCAGTTGCGCCGTCTGATCTTTGATGTTGCACCGTCGGTCATTAACGTCTGCATGAGCCCCATGAAGTTGCTGCCCTTGCCGTAACGAACGGGTTCTACATGCGTGTGCTCATCAGGATAGAAGGAGGATGTGATTGCACTTCCCTTGCTGAAATTGATCTTGGTGTTGGGCATTGATGCACCAACCAGTGATTCACTATTTGTTCGTGATAGTTCACCAAGATGATGAGACAAATTAGGGAGCGTCTTGGTGTCTTTCATGCGATGAAGCAACTTTTGGGTATTGAAGGTTCCCGCGGCAACAATGACTTGCCTGGCGGTGAATGTCTGAGTTCCAGCGCCCCCAGTCTTCTTTGCTTTCACAATCCATGAACCATTTACCTCCTTGAGAGAAGTTACGGTTGTCATTGGAAATACAACGGCACCAGCTTTTTCAGCAAGGCCCAGGTAGTTCTTCGGCAAAGTATTTTTCGCGTTGTGACGACATCCCGTCATGCAGCCACCGCACTGCACGCAACCCTCGCGCATCGGACCTATTCCGCCAAAGTATGGATCCTCCACTTTTTCAGCGGGATGTTTTCCAAAATGAATCCCAAGAGGCGCCATTGTGAAGGTATGACCCACACCCATTGCCTCCGCTGCATCTTTCATCGCTTGATCACTGGGGGAGAAGTAGGGATAGATACTTACGCCCAACATGCGCCGAGCTTGGTCATACCAAGGTTCTAACTCCTGCTTCCAATCGGTGATGTGAGCCCATTGGGGATCACCAAAGTATTTATCTCCTGGTTGGTACAAAGTATTGGCATACACCAAGGATCCGCCACCGACGCCAGCGCCCGCTAAAACTATTACATCAGGCAAAAGATGAATTCTTTGAATACCAAAGAAACCAAGGCGGGGCATAAAAAGAAATTTGCGAAGTCTCCAGGATGTCTTTGGGAAATCCTCATCCGCAAATCTCTTTCCAGCTTCTAAAACTGCAACGCTGTAGCCCTTTTCTACCAGGCGCATTGCCGATACAGAACCGCCAAAACCTGATCCAACAATGACAACGTCAAAGTCGCGGCTCATGTCTTAGATCTCGATCCCTGCAATGTCTTCATCGCGAATCGTCCACGATGTTCCATAGGACTCAAGAAGATCCAGGAATGGCTTTGGGTCAAACCATTCAGGTCCATTGACGCCTTCAGGTTGCCAGATTCCCTTATCAATAAGTTCCATTGCCATGACTGGGTTGATTGCTGTTTGCCAAACAACTGCCTGATCGCCGTACTCGCCCATAGACCAAGCATTGTCGACAACGTTGTAGATGTAGCAGGCGTAGGGCTTTCCTTCTTTATTGAGCCCTTTGACCAACGCACCAGCGCACGTCTTTCCGCGCATGCGCTCACCCAAGGTTGCAGGATCGGGCAACGAAGCCGCAAGCAAGTCACGAGGTGAAACTGAAACGCCCTGAACATCAACATGTTCCTTGCGATCCATCCCCAGCATGTGAATTGTTTTGAGAGTAGTAATAAAGGAAGCACCTAGTCCGTACTTAAAGTTGACCTTCTTAGCGTCAACTTTCTGAGGAATAAGAACCACTTCTTCGTGTTCAACATTCACACACTCGACAGGTCCGATGCCTTCAGGGAAATCAAAAGTTTCGATTTCGCTAAATGGTTCGGTAGTAAACCAACCACGACCGTCTTCCCAAACTAATGGTGGATTGAGGCATTCTTCGATGGTGGTCCAGATGGAGAACGATGGAGCGAAATTATGACCTTCGACCGTAAGGTTGGATCCATCAAGAATGGTTACTGAATCAAGACGACTAAATAAAACGTCGGAGGCATATTTAGCGAATACATCGCTCATGCCGGGTTCGATTCCCATGCCAACTAATGCATAGATACCGCGCTCACTCCAATTCCAGTCACGTGCAAACTGCTCATCGCCCAACTTCACCCCTGTTTCAGAATTTGGGTAATGAGGGTGTGGACGCGACAACGACATAGCCATGTCTATGTAATTGGTATTTTCGATTTCGCAGGCTAAGAAGATCGGCATGACAAAGCGAGGATCCACCGCATTTATAACGACATCTGGATCTGCCTTGCGAATGAGTTCTCGTAGATCTTCAAGTTCGGCTGCGTTGACTTGTGCGGCAGAAAATCGTGAATCGTTTACTCGTGCGACTGCTTCTTCGGCGCGTGCCAAATTACGGTCTGCGATAACCATGGATGTAATAAAGGTTCTGCGAGATGCGATATTTGCGATTGCTCTGCCAACACCACCCGCGCCTATAACTAGCGCTTTCATTGTTGGCCTCTCGTGGGGATTAGCTCCCTGTTGGTTTGTTTTGCCAATGCTAGCCATTTGCCTTACATCTGCCAATTATTAGCTGGATTAATGCGCAAATTACCGCCGATTATTCGTTTAAATGAGAGATGCCCTGCGGGTACCCTTGCCCAATGCGATCTTCTCAATAGATTGCATCATTCGTCCTCGTAGCTCAGTGGATAGAGCAACCGCCTCCTAAGCGGTAGGTCGCCGGTCCGACTCCGGCCGAGGACACCATTTTTTGCTCAAGGAATGATCAAGAATAGAGAGGTCTTTATCTTTCGAATAACAATGGCAGTTGCTAACGTTACGAAATGATACGCAACCCATTTAGAAAACCTTACGTCTTTAGCAAGAGGTGGGCTGTCTGGTTAGTAGTTGGCGTTCCATTTATTCTGTATGCAGATCTCACAGACCCAAGTGCGAAGAAATCTGACGTTGTGAGCACAACCCTTTTGGCCCTTTTTCTTTCAGTTTTGCTCCCCTGGGTGATTATGCGGATAAGCCGCGCTTCAATGGGCAAGAGTCCTCAAGGGAAAACTTACGATGACGATGGCGACGTTATTGACGGCGAAGTCCTCAATCTTAACCTCGGATATCGGCCAAGAGTGCGAGTTCGAGCACGTTTAATCAATGGAGTTGTCGAGATTCCAACAGGCAAAATTACAGCTTCAGATATCAAATCTATAAAAGCAAAGGATCCCCGCGCCCTCGTCGTCAAACTGCCTTTTCAAATCATTAGGTTGGCCTTATGGTTTCTTTACTCCTATTTCTTTCTGCAACCATTTCTCTTGGTTGAGATTCTTGTAATTACCCCTTGGGTTCAAAAACTACTTAATATGCCACTACGCCAAACACATGATCAAATGTATGAGCAATTGCTTAAGCAAAAAATTTTTGGCTATAAACTTTTCTCGCACATAGTTCACTCACAAGCGCTACTCCAACCAGCTTTAATTGCGCTTTCTATTCAAATCCTGATAATTATTTTAAAACCTTTCATAGTCAAAACTGCCCTTGTTATCGAGACAATCGATGGCAAAAGCATGCTTATGCCTTTTT
>CAILHY010000023.1 GCA_903834145.1 uncultured Actinomycetes bacterium | reverse complement strand
ATCAACAGGCTTTACTGGTGCTGCTGGCTTTACTGGTGCTGCTGGCTTTACTACAGCAACTGGTTTAGCACCAAGGGCGGCAACTGCTGCAGTGAATGCATTTTGGGCCGCGGTACTTGAAGCATTGTGTGCGGTTAACGCGGCATCTAGTCCAGCAGAGGTGTTGTTGGCGGTAGCTGCGGCCAGGAATGCAGCATCGGCAGCATCAAGGGCGGCATCGCGAGCAACTTGCAGGGGAGCGAGCTTTGCCTGGTAGGCATCGTTTGCAACTTTGTTGGCAGCGGCAGTTACTTGCCATGCAGCCTCATAGGCCTTCATGGTGTTATTCCATGCCGTGTTATATGGACGAATTAGCGCACGATAAGCGATGTCATTTTTGACGAGTGCCACTCTGTATTGAATCATTGCAATTTTGTAGGCAGCGAGTTGGGCTTGATAAGCCGCATTTGCTGGGTTGACCACAGTGGTGGTGGGATTTGGAGTTGTAGTGTCGTCGGCATAAACCGCACTGACAGAGCCGGCCATAAGACCAACGGTGACAATCGCCGCTCCGATCAACTTTGTTGATTTCATTTGAATCTCCTCGGGTTCTTGGGCTTTGTTGCCCATGTCCATATATTCGAACCCATCGTTGTGCGAGGTCTGTGAAATCCCTACGCCAAACTTGTGGGATTTTGAGCCATTTCTCGCTCATTTCTATGGAAGTTGCAATTCAAATGTGATGAAGATGCGAAAAAGGGGGCAGATCAAACTTATACGAAGATGTTTATCGGGCATGATCTATAGGATCCAACAATGAATTCAGCGGCCTCGCCAAATCCTTCCACTCAATCGTCGCTACTTGCTCCATCGGCATCCACCTTTGAATGGCGGAATATATTCCTTTGCGAACCTGGCGAGATTAGTTGGCAGCATTCAGGTATCGATGTTCTGCCCGATGGACGTTTAATTTATGCCGCACCCGATGGATCCACACTTGTGATTGAGGATGTTGCCGCTAGGACTAGAGAATTCGTAGAGACACCGGTTCATGAAATGCATGATGTGGTCAGCGCCGAGGAAGGGATTTGGCTCTGCGATATCGGACACAAGTACGTACTTTCTGATGGCGCATATGTGGATAAATTCACTCCGGCTCGAGTAGTGCGAATTAACTTACTTGGCGAAGTTCTTCAGGAATTATTGCAACCAGATCTTCCCGACTATAAAGAAAAGACGTGGTCACCGACGGGGCTGACGGTTGCACCCAATGGTGACGTGTGGATTGCTGATGGATATTCAAGTTACCTTGTATTGCGATTTAACTCTCATGGGGAATTTCTTCAATCCTTCAATGGCGAGAAGGCGGGGCTTGATTTTAACTGCCCACACACAATTCGCTGCATTGTTGGTGAAGAGCTAAATCAACGTAGCTCCAATGGCGCGAACATGATCAGTGGTGAGAACCAATTGAGTAAGACGATTGCGAGTGATTCGAACGATCCACATGACGAATTAGCGGTGCCCGATTACGAATTAGCGGTGACGGATTACGAATTAGTAATTGCAGATCGCGCGAATAAGCGTCTGGTCTGGATGAGGGCAGATGGCGAAGTCACACGCATTGAGGATGATCCATTGCTGACCAGCCCCAGTGGAATAACCCGTTATGGTGCTGGCTTGCTTGTGACTCAACTACATGGCTCACTCGTGTATGTCGGCGATGACGGGCATTGCCGGGTGATCCTTTCTGGACCAGATAATCATTTGGAAGCCGGTTGGCCAAACTCGATCGATGGCGCTGGTGTTCCCGTTGCCCCTGCGCTTTCAACTTCCTCACTTATCGCTCCACATGGAATCACCACGTCGAAATCCGGTGAAGTTTTTCTCACCCAATGGCTCATTGGTGGTCACGTCCTTGGGGGCACACCAAGGTAGTTCAACCTTGGAAAGAACCAACTGCGTACAGGACCCTGAACCAACTGCGTACAGGACCATGAACCAACTGCGTACGGAAACTTGCGTGCGCTAGTCCTCTTTGAGTTTCCTTGGTGCACCGAATTCAACTCGGACTGTATAGAGAGAAATAGAAACGCTCGCGATTCCGATGAGCCTCACTAAGGACGGAACGTGCGCCATGGCAAATTGCACTCCGCACAGGGTTCCCCACATTGTTAAGAGTCCGATGGCGATTTTCTTGCTGATATCGCCACGACGTGACTGAGGATGAAGTCGTGTTAAGACAAATGCAATGGGGCCACTCAATAAAGCTGAAACCAGAAGAAATGCAACCAAGATCGCAAGTGATTTCATAGGTCAACCAGGACCGCAAGTGATTTCATAATGTGGAAAGTGTAAGCGCTACAGAGATACCAGAGAAGGAGCTAGCCCGCGGCAGGAAGAAATTATTAAGAGCTAATTTTGGCGAAGATCGCCACCTCACCTTTACTTGAGATGGAGTCAATTAATCTTGGCGAAGAGCACCATATCGACCTGGCGTCCATCGTTGCGCGTTACTTTCTTACGCATGATGGCTTCGAGTTCGTAACCAGCCGATAAGAGAAGTGCACGCGAGGGCCCGTTCTCGACATCCACGAGACCTTCGATCCTTTTGAAGCCCATCGTTGTAAAACCATAGTCAGTGATCAAGGTTGCCGCGGCAGTACCGAGACCATTTCCACGCATATGCGGGGCCATCCAGTAGCCAATTTCAGCGGTGTGATCGGAAAGATTTACCGAGTGTAAAGAAACAACACCAGCGAAGGTTTCATCATGGGTAATCGCAAAGGCAATTTCCTTCTTGTCCATAAATGCAATCTTGGAACGATCATTCACGAAACTTTCGGCATCTGCCATTGTGTAACCACTTCGAATGGTCGTGAATTTGGGAATAAGAGGATCCTGAAGGGCTTCATAAATGAGCGGGATATCAGTTACTTGCAATGGGCGGAGAGTGGTTAGCCCGTGTTGCAAGGTTGGAATTTCAACAGGCCACCAAATCATTGGAGCATTATGGCGCACAGTAAGGGGAAGTCGCTGAGGAAATGGTTGATAGATGCCGAGCTTGAACGGCCTCGAGAATGTCGCGAGAAGGATGAGGACTAAACGGCCTCGAGAATGTCGCGAGAAGGATGAGGACTAAACGGCCTCGAGAATGTCGCGAGAAGGCACGTTGTAGATCTTGCCTTCGGGGGAAGTCCAGATGCATGAGCCATCGCTATTGCTTTCTAACTTCCAACCCCCGTGGGTTTTCATACGATGATGTCGCCTACACAGTGATCCAAGATTTTGCGCCGAAGTTTCGCCTCCGCTTTCCCAACTTTGCGCATGATCTAAATCAGATAATCGAGCCGGAGCCCGGCAACCCGGGAATCTACAAGTCCGATCTCTTGCTAGAAGGAAATCAACAAGTGCTTGGGGCGGTTCGTAACTTTCGCGACCATAATCTAAGAGTGCACCGGTTGTTGGATCAGTGATGAACCGGCGCCACTTTCCATCAGAGGCAAGGGAGCGTGCGAGTGACGCAGGAATAGCACCATAACCAGCAAGTTGACCTGGATTTTCTGCAAGACCCATAAGTGTTGGAAGGTCCACGGTCACATTTACCGTGATGGGGCGACGATGTGGCCCAACAACATCTCCACTTTGAGCAAGCGCCCACGTTGCAATTGCTGTCATTGCATCGGCGCGTTTCATATCCATACTTCGGCCATCGCGCTCAAAGTTATGAGTGTCGCTGTCTTGACCAGCAATGTCCGAACTGCTTGCAACAACTGCCGAACTGTCCAGGCTTGCGGCGGAATTCTGCGTACCTGAATGTTTTTTCCCGCCACCATCACACGTCGACGTATTCCCCCGAAGTACGAATCTCTCGATCGCTGACATAACCATCTGTGCATCTTCGGCAGGAAGTATGGCAACAATCGTGGACATCCCATCGGCTTCTTTGTAGCAAGAGACGCGCCTAGTGTCGCGCGCTTTGGCGAGCGTCACCTCGAATTCTTCAGGAGCAAATTGCGCGAGCGTTGTCCGCACTTTTTGCGCTACTTGTGCCGGAGTGTGAAATTCCGCATAAGCCAATGCACGTTCTTGAATCTGATAGATCGCAAATTCGGAAAGCCCATCGCGAATCGCAGAAGCGCTTTCTCGTGCAATGACCGTTGCATGCGCGGGAGAAATTTCACCAGTAGATAGCGCGGCACAAACATCGGGCAAGTGATTGACCAATGTGCGGGCAACATCGATACGTACCTGCGCTGTGGAACCAGATAAGCGAAGTGCAGAGGCAACTTCTTCTCGCTCGGCGTCATCCACTCCTGACCACATGTCCTCAGCCTTAGATGGTTCATCTCCAGCGACAGCGACGATTGCGCGTTGCATTGCCGCCTGTAACCAACTGGTTTGTCGCTCAAGCGCCGAGAGATAGTCGATTCGGCAAGGGCGCGAAAGTGTGAACGGATCCAGTGCAACGAGCGCCCCCAAAACTTCAATCCCAGGTGTCGCAGCCAAGAGTTCGATCACACGTGTAGCAGTCGCATCACGAATAGGTACCGCAGAATCCTCGTTTACTGGCCCTTTCGCAAAGCTGCGAATGGCAGAGGAAACAGCGCGGGACCTCGCAGGGACATCTCTCGCCTGGTCAACTTCAACTTTTTGCATGTTCCTAGAATTACCAGGGCCACCGACAAAACTAAATTGTTATCCCCAGTTAAGCCAAATCATTTGTGGGCACACTTTGCCTGGCATCGTGGTGTAAATCGATCTCGACGGTGTACAAATCGCTGATCTACGCAATACGAAAGTAAACCAATTCCACTGAAACCTTCAGCGACTATCCCTCAACGATTCCACTGAAACCTTCAGCGACTATCCCTCAACGATTTCGCGAGGAGCGTTGTGAACATCCAAAATGTCCGCAGCTGAAGATGCATGTGGCGCAGAATCATTTTCGCTACCACCCCTACCACTGGCTCCACTGGCTCCGTTACCCAACTTGGAACCTTCGCCCGAACGATTCAATGGAGGCGAATTCTTGTTGATAACAGGTATCGTCCCGAGCAAACCTTTCTGGAAATCCTCAAAGGCCTGCAAAACTTCTCGTTTAGTATTCATAACAAAGGGACCCATCCATGCAACGGGCTCCTTGATCGGCTCGCCACCAAGAATAAATAGTTCTAGTTCTGGTGATCGACTTTCTTGCACATCGGCCGCGCGCACAACAATCATGTCGCCCTCAGCAAATACCGTGAGCTGTCCCATCTGCACCGGACGTCGCTCGTCGCCCACATATCCATGCCCGGCGAGTGTGTAAACAAGCGCGTTGTAATCCTTGCGCCATGGCAAACGCAACTCGGCGCCTGCGGCAACAGTTGCGTGTACCAACGTAATCGGCGTTTGGGTAGAACCGGGTCCCTTGTGTCCGCCAACTTCACCTGCGATCACGCGAATTAGCGCGCCACCATCGTGTGATGACAACAGCGCAACATCACTGGCACGTAAATCTTGATATGCCGGCGGTGACCACTTCTTGGCCGCAGGTAAATTCACCCACAATTGGAATCCGTGGAACAACCCGCCGCTCATGACCAAATGTTCTGGGGGAGTTTCAATGTGCAAGATCCCGGCACCCGCAGTCATCCATTGTGTATCGCCGTTAGTGATTGTTCCGCCACCACCGTTGTTGTCCCAGTGATCGAAGATGCCATCAATAATGTATGTGACCGTTTCAAAACCACGATGTGGATGCCATGGTGTTCCCTTCGGTTCACCCGGTGCATATTCCACTTCGCCCATTTGATCCAAGTGAATAAATGGATCGAGTTGAGCAACATCCACACCAGCGAATGCGCGTCGGACTGGAAAGCCTTCGCCTTCGAAACCTTGGGGCGCCGTGGTAATTGAGCGGACCCCGCGAGCTTTGGCACTTGCCGGCACAGTTACGCGCGGCAAAATGGTGATGTCCTTGACGGTTACTGCTGGCATCGAACTCTCCTTGGCTTTAGGGTTCCCAGGGTAATTGAACTTTCAACTACCTGCAACCTCGATCCGCTTGCTGAGAAGCCAATATTTGTGGATGCGAAAAGGCGTAGTCCTTTCACAACAACCAAGCACCACGATTATCGGCGCCCACTGAATCTTTCTACCGCTCAATTGCCCGCCAATGTCACCCTCGTCGGGTTAAATGGCTTCCGTGAACAAAGAGCCGAGAGCGCAGGTTGGATCCTTGATCCGGAGCCCTTTGGCACCCAAAGAATGTGCCTTTACTCCAGGCCAGCAAGAAGTCATTGCCCATCGTGGATCGCCCCTTGTTGTTCTAGGGGGTCCTGGAACAGGAAAGACTACCGTTCTTGTTGAGAGCGCCCTTGCGCGCGTGGCAGACGCTCAAGACCCGAATTCGATCTTAATGATCACTTATGGTCGCGAACGCGCATCCGAACTCCGTGACGCCGTGGCACTTCGAACAACCGCCATAATGAAAGAACCGATTGCCAGAACATTTCATTCTTTAGCTTTTTCTATCTTGAAGATGAAGGCCGCCGAAACCTCATCCGAACCCATTCTCATGTCAGGCCCCGAGCAAGAAAGTTTCATTCGTGATTTGTTAGAGGGTGATCGCGAACTCGGTAAAAATTATTGGCCTGCAGATTTGGAAAAAGCATTAACGACAAATGGATTCGCACGCGAACTTCGCGATCTCATTCTGCGCGCATCCGAACGAAATCTCACACCCGATCGATTAGCGCTACTTGGCAAGGAACATGGCGAGAAGTATTGGGAATCTGCCGCAATCTTCTGGAGGCAGTATCAAGATGTCATGGACTTGCAGACAGATTCTGCAGGGGATGCAAAATTGCGCATCGACCCGAGCCAAATTGTCGCGGAAGCTTTTTACCATCTTCGTGCGAATCCTGATATTGCATCAACGCTGCGCGCTCGTTTCACAAGTATTTTGGTCGATGAATTTCAAGAGAGCGATCCAGCACAACGTCAACTCCTTCGCGAAATTGTTGGCAACGATGTACTTCTCTGCGCCGACGCAGATAGTGCGATTGGGCGTTTTCGCGGCGCCGACCCTGATCAGTTGGGTCCTGAATTGGATTGGTATTTAGAAAAAGGAAAGCAGATAGTTCTGCATGACGTATTTCGAAATGCACCAGAAATCTTTGCAGTCGGTCAATCTGTTTCCGGCGAATTTCGCGGAAGCGCCCCACAACGAAAACGCATGTGCGCGGGCGAAAATCCCGGGGTCGAAACCACTCTAGAACCCGCTGGTTCCGGATTACCTGAACCCGCGGACACGCTCGAACTTCAACCCGTGGTTATTGGCCGGTTTAGGTCTGCCAGCGAAGAAGCGCAATTCATTGCCTATCAATTTCGCCATGCCCGCTTGATCAATGGCACGCCCTGGAGCGAAATGGCGGTAATCCTTCGCACTCCTGGCATTGGCGCGTCAGTGTTGCGCCGGGCGCTCTCGCAGGCAGGCATCCCTGTCGCATCAGAGATCGCCGCGCTTTCGGGCAATCCTGCAATTACACCGTTCTTGTTACTGGCGCAGATTGCCATCGGAGAGAAGAAACTTACTTTAGATAATTGCGAAAAACTTTTACTTGCCGAATTCGGTGGCGCAGATTCTGTATCACTGAGAAGAATCCGCAGAACCTTGATTGCCTCCCGCGAGCCAGATGATCAACGTTCCGGAAGTGAACTGCTCATTGCCGCCATAGACACCGGTGAACTCTTTATCGAAGGTGCCGACTCACTCGTTCGCATTCATGAACTCCTTGCGAAAGCCCGTAAAGTTCTCCGCTCTCGCAATACTCAAGCAGAAGATCTCCTCTGGGAAATTTGGAATAACGCACTCACAAGTGATGGCCAAAAATTATCCGAAAGCTGGCGCCGCCAAGCACTTCGTGGGGGTAATCGAGGAGCATCGGCAGACCGCGACCTCGATGCGATGATGCAACTCTTTGAATCTGCTCGGCGATTTGCAGAGCGTTTCCCACATTCCAAAGCGGAAAGCTTCATTCGTCAGATTTCACATGAGGACATCCTCGGAGATGTCATAACCGCACAAGGTCAACGCCCTGATGTCGTAGAAATTCTCACCGTCCATTCATCCAAAGGTCGCGAATGGGAAATCGTTGCTATTGCTGGATTGCAAGAGGGCGTTTGGCCAAACCTCAAACAGCGAGGTTCACTCCTTGGGTCAGAGAGACTTGTAGAACGAATCCGTCATGGCGCCATGGCACGAAAAGAACTGGATGCACTCACTGCAAGTGGACTTGTAGAAGACGAGCGCCGACTTTTGCATGTTGCTGTTACTCGGGCCAAAACACAACTCATTGTCTCTGCGGTGCAAAGAGAAGATGACGAACCCTCTACATACTTTGAAGAGATAGCCACGCACGTGTTGGGTGAATGGAGCACTGATCCGGTCATGACCGCTCTACCGCGCCCCATTACTCCGGCGGCCTTGGTGGCAACATTACGTAGCGAGCTATATGCCCAAAATCGCGATATGGCAGCGCAAATATTGGCTCGTTTGGGCAAAGAAGGGCTGAAGGAAGCAGATGTGGATGCTTGGGCTGGAGTCACGCCGGTCAGTAGCACCGCCCCTGTTATTGCTCCTGATGATTTGGTTCGAGTTTCTCCCAGTGGCGCTGAAAGTTTCACCGAATGTGGAATGAAATGGTTCCTTGAACGTAGCGGTGGTCAAAATGGTGATAGCACTGCGCAGGTCTTGGGCTCGGCGATTCATGCCTTTGCAGAACTCATGGAGAACGATCGAACTCTCACTGAGGCCGATCTCGTTGCGAAATTGCAAGCAGCCTGGAAACTCATCGAACCATCCACGGGGTGGGTGAGTACTTCGTCTTTGGATCGCGCCATTGAAATGATTCACCGATTCGTTAAGTATCACACAAGTCGCACCAACGAAATCGTTGGAGTGGAAGCAAAGTTTAAAATCACCGTTGGGCGTGCTCTCATTAGCGGAAGCGCGGATCGGCTTGAAATCACCGCCGAGGGCGATCTCTACGTTATTGATTTTAAAACGGGTAAGACAATGATTCAAATTGAGGATGCAAAAGCGAATAGACAGATGGCAGCCTATCAGCTTGCAATTCTTGAAGGTGGCTTTGCTCTCAATCATGAAAGTCGAACTTCTGCTGGCGCTGAACTTGTCTATTTGGCAAACGGAGTGGACGCAACTCTCAGAAAGCAGCCCGTAATAGATGTGGAGAAAGTTAAAGCAGATATTGAAGAGATTGCCGAAGGTATGGGCGCGGCAACTTTCTTAGCAACGGTTGGGGAACGTTGCAGAACTTGCGACCTTCGAAATGTTTGCCCCATCCAAAGTGATGGTCGGGCGGTGATGGAGTAATGCCAGAAATCAAATATTCACCCACCGACATCGCAAAAGCACTGAGCATTGTCGATAGCAAGATTCGCATACCCACTCCCGAGCAGTCGCTCATTATTGCCGCGCCATTAGAACCTGCCGTTGTTATCGCTGGTGCTGGTTCGGGAAAAACAGAGACCATGAGTGCGCGCGTTCTCTACCTTGTTGCCAATGGCTTAGTCACGCCCGATGAAATCCTTGGTCTGACCTTCACTCGAAAAGCAGCAGGTGAACTCGGTATCCGAATCCGTAGTCGCTTACGTCAACTTCGTGCCGCAGGCCTTTTACCTAAAAACACAGCTATTGACGCTGCAGTTATGACCTACCACTCCTATGCCGGGCGCCTCCTTGGCGAACAAGCCATTCGTTTTGGTATCGATGCAGCAGATGAGCCAATCGGAGACGCAGCCGTATGGCAGATGGCATCTGAACTCGTGCGCAATTGGGGCGACTCGGAATTTCGTTCCGAGAGTGCAGTTGGCACCGTCATTAAAGATGTCATCGGATTAACCAAATACATGCTTGAACATCAATGCACCTCCGAACAAATAGTTCACGAGTCCAGGCGGGTCTTGTCACATATCGATTCCTTGGGAGCTAGCCCCATTGTCAAAGTAGCCAGCGTCCAGAAGATTCTTAATCAACGAATCTCAATCTTGCCCATGGTCGAGAAATTTATTGAGCAGCGGCAAAAGAATGGTCAGCTCTCTTTTGACGATCAGATGTTCCTGGCATCCAAAGTAGCCGTAGAAGTTCCTGAAGTCGGAGAGAGCGAACGACAACGCTACAAAGTTGTTTTGCTCGATGAGTACCAAGACACCTCACAGTCCCAAGTTCGGATGCTCGCAGCTCTCTTTGGAAATGGCCACCCTGTTATGGCTGTGGGCGATCCTTTCCAGGCGATCTACACATGGCGCGGTGCATCAGCAGGAACTATTGGAGCATTCGCTAATCATTTTCCAAAGACCTTGAACCAAAAGGGCCCTGCTCAATTCTCACTCTCAACGACCTTCCGTAACGATCAAGTGATTTTGACACTCGCTAATGAGATTTCATCAACGATTCGTCACGAGACGAAAGTTCCAGTCGCGCCACTTGTCGCACGTTCTGATGCAGGAAAAGGCGAACTTGCTTGCGGAATATTTGAAACGCAAGAAGCCGAAGCCAATGCGATTGCCGAATACTTTGAGCCCCTCTGGTTTAGCCCTGAAAGAGCAGCACTTCCTGAAAATAAACGCGCCTCTTTCGCAGTCCTTGCCCGAACCCGTACTCAAATTCCAGATATCGAACTTGCACTTCGCCAATTGAACATCCCTGTAGAAGTTCTTGGGGTGGGTGGGCTGATTCATGTGGCCGAAGTAGCCGATGTCATCTCACTCCTTCGCATCATTACTGATCCAGATTCTGGGGCCGCCCTTATGCGTCACCTTGCTGGTCCGCGCATCAATTTGGGCGCGGCAGATATTTCTGCATTGGGGCGTTATTCACGCTCAAAAGCTGAGAAATCTCATGAAGACTCAAAGTCCTTCATCTCCAAAATCGCTGCAGGTAATCCCATGAGCGAGGAAGCTGACGACCAATTTTCTGGAAGCCTTATTGAGGCACTGGATGAAATCGCGCAGGCAGATAAAGAAACATTCACCGCCATCGGGTATACCCGCCTGATGCACTTTGCAGCCG
This sequence comes from uncultured Actinomycetes bacterium, assembly GCA_903834145.1. GTDB lineage: Bacteria > Actinomycetota > Actinomycetes > Nanopelagicales > Nanopelagicaceae > QYPT01. Next base: position 61,517 of record CAILHY010000023.1, on the reverse strand, counting down.
ACCTGCGACGACTGCGCTCTCGTGCAGGTGGGCCACTGGTAGATCTCATCTGCGAAATCGAGGAGTATCTCTTTCTCGATGTTGAAGTTTTGCTGCGTGATGGAACCCAAAACGGACGGCGCCATCTAGATCGATTCATCGATGAAGCTACCAAGTTCGCTCGTAGCGGAGGCACTGTCTCTGAATTCCTTCTCTGGCTTGATGTCGCCTCTGATGAAGAAGGTGGACTTAAATCCGGTGCCCCTGAAGTACGTCGCGATGTCGTACAAATTCTCACGGTACACAATGCAAAAGGCGCCGAATGGGATGTTGTTGCGGTGCCTGGGCTTGCTCAGGAGACATTCCCTAATAAAGGCAAGGAGTCCGATAACTGGCTCAAGAATGAAAAGCATATTCCCTTCGCATTACGTGGAGACTATTCTGAACTTCCCGTTTTAGACATTTCGCAGTGCACGACTAATACATTACTTGGCAAGAAATTCGAAGCATTCGCTGTTGAATGTAAGAATCAAAAGTTGGTCGAGGAAATTCGGCTGGGGTATGTCGCCGTCACCCGTGCACGTACGCATCTACTTTGCACGACATCACGGTGGCGTGGAGGCAAAAGGCCGGTAGATCCAAGTGTTCTCTATGAAGTCGTATTGCGCGTTGCTCGAGACCATGGCGGAAAGGTTCTCTCCGAAAGTGAATTAGTCGACGGCGCCGTTAATCCACAATTAGAAAATCCGAAATCTGGTTTTTGGCCTCGAGATCCTCTCGGCGCCAGGCGCGAGAAGTTTGATGAAGCAAACGCCCTCGTTCGCAAAAGCCAGGCATATAACCTAGAGGCAGGTGCGCTCGAAGATCTTGAAATTCAATCTTGGGTTCGAGATGCCCAGGCACTAATCAATGAAATGAAGACAAGCAAAGAAAAGGCGCCGGTATTTTTGCCACCGCGTTTGTCGGTTTCTACCCTCGTTGCACTTCGTGAAAACCCTGAAGAATTAGTTCTTTCTATACGTCGGCCAATGCCCCGGCCGCAAGATGAATATTCACGCAGGGGTACCGTTTTCCACTTGTGGGTCGAAAAGCATTTCGGCTATGCCACGCTCTTTGATGAGGATGACTTAGACCCGATCGACCAACTGGAGCCTGATCAAACTCTTGAGGAACTTAAGGCCACCTGGCTCTCGAGCGAATGGGGAAATCGCCAACCTCATGCAATCGAGGTTCCTTTTGAAACAATGGTCGCGGGTGTTCTTGTGCGTGGACGCATCGATGCTGTCTACAAAATCAGCGATTCAGATGGCGATCGCTTCGAAGTTGTGGATTGGAAGACAGGGTCTAAAAAGCTGGGTGCATCTGCTTCAATTCAACTTGCCATGTATCGCCTTGCATGGGCAAAACTAGAAGGAGTGGATGTCTCTACTGTGAGCGCGGCCTTCCATTACGTCCCAACAGGTATTACCGATCGACCAACAGATTTGCTCACTGAACAAGACCTCAACGATTTACTGGAGAAGTACTAATTCAGAGAAGTACTAATTCAGATAAGTGTTAATCCAGATCTACAGTGAGCGACAAGTGATCACTCATTCCTCGGTGTATCGATGGGATATGAAGAACATCCTCGGATGCAACTTTCTGGGATAGAAAATAGTCAATTTGCACCTTCGGCATAACGCTAGGAAAAGTTTTCTGCTTTACTAGCGAATTCCAGTTTATCCCCTTAACGAAAACTCCAAAGGGGATGTTGAGATCTCCCATGATCACGATCTTTTTCTTGTCCGTAATTGGAAGTTTGTTTGCCCACTTCTTTATTTTCATTAACTGAAAAAAGTTGAAGAAAGGAACAAAGGAAAGGTGTGTGTTAATGACCAGCCAGCCATTTTCCAAAACTGCTCCGAGCGCCGACCGCGGATGATCGCGAACGTAAAAACGTTTCATCTTTCCATCAACAGGCCATGTCATCGGCATTCCAATGGGAGATGCTTTGAGTTCCAACCTATGCCAAGAAATTACTGGAATCTTTGAGACAAGTCCGATTCCATACCCTGGTGCGAAAGTTTTTGCCGCGTCAGAGGCGACTCGGGCATCGGAATCTTCGGGCTTTCGCCACTTTTCATCGGGGGAGCCCATTACAGATGGCGCGAATGCCCAGTACCGAGCACCCAACGAAGCGGCAACATCGGCCACTTGATTGCGGGAACCTGATCGCTCCAGATTGAGGTCCACTTCCTGGAGGCCAATAACATCCGAAGCCAGAAGCGCGATTTCTGAGGCTAAAAGGGCAACTTTGTCGATCTTTTCATCGGGCGGGATTGCCAGCCCGTGTAGCAAATTCCATGAGGTGAGGCGCATGGGCCCATGCTAGTAGTGTCGCCCATCATGAGCGCGACAGAGTCAGGCAACCACATACGTAATCTCATTCTGGCCAGACCCAGTATTGATCGCGCCAGTGAAGTGCGCGCCGATCCCGAAAAGCTCGCTGAGCTCTGGAAATCCGCGAGGATAGTAATTTTGGCGGGGGATAAATTTCAATCCTCTAGCGATGCGTTGACTTTAATGAGTTCGACTGAAATCGATAAGTTGCAGGGCGCAGGGGAAAAATATTTCTTAGGAATTGATCGAAGTGATGGGCAAAGCTATTTTGCCTGGCATCTTCCAGCACTGGATTCAGAGAATCCGCAATTTCATACTTTACGTGAGGTAGGTGCCAATCTCTCAGATTTAGAAGCGGGTCTTGCCGTACATGCAGTTGCCCTTGGAAATTGGCATCGCGTGCATCCCATGTGTTCACGTTGTGGCGCACCCACTCGTGTAGATCTCGGTGGAGCGGTACGAATTTGTGATGTCGATCAAAGCCAACATCATCCGCGAACAGATCCTGCCGTAATTGTTCTTGTGAAAGATCACGATGACCGTATCCTTTTGGGGCATCAACCGATTTGGCCTGAAAAAAGATTTTCAAACTTTGCAGGTTTTGTCGAACCTGGAGAATCTTTTGAGCAATGCGTTGTGCGCGAAGTTGCTGAAGAATCTGGCGTCGTTGTTCATTCTGTTTCGTATTTGGGTTCGCAACCTTGGCCATTCCCCGCCTCAATCATGATTGCCTTTGAAGCAGTGACCTCGGATGTCTCCACCGCTAAGGCAGATGGAGTAGAGATCACTGAAATTCGCTGGTTCTCGCGCGAGGATATGAAGCGTGCAGTAGAAACTGAAGAAATTTTATTGCCGCCGCGCATCAGTGTTGCCCGTCGCATGATCGAACATTGGTATGGCCCAGGTGCACTGGAGGACCTGCAAGGCGGTGAAAGTTGGAGAGCGTAAATGATGTCCGAACCGAAGAAATTCTCGCTGCACTAGATGAGGATCAGCGCGAAGTAGCCCTTGCTACTCGCGGACCTGTCTGCGTTATTGCTGGTGCAGGAACTGGAAAAACACGAGCAATTACGCATCGAATTGCCTATGCCAGTGCCATCGGAGTCATGAATCCGCAGAAGGTTTTGGCCTTAACTTTTACAGCACGTGCGGCAGGGGAGATGCGCGCCCGCCTTCGTTTGCTTGGAGTGCCGAGCGTATCGGCGCGAACAATTCACTCGGCCGCCCTTAAACAATTAATCTATTTCTGGCCACAAGTATTTGGTGGCAGAACGCCTGATCTTCTCACTACGAAGACTTCATTTATAACGGAGGCGATTTCTCGCGCTGGCCTAACGTCAACTTTGAGCATCACTTCACGCGAGTTACTTCGAGACATCGCTTCAGAAATTGAATGGGCGAAAGTTTCACAAATTGCTCCAGAGGATTACATCTCAGAATCAAAATCGCGTGCGGAGCGAAATCGCATTAATCCAGGGCAAGTGGCTCAAGTCTATGAAGCATACGAAAGCTTGAAACGCCAAGAACGCACCATTGATTTTGAAGACGTACTCCTTTTGACAACGGCAATGATTGAGGAAGAGCGCGAAGTCCGCGAACGTATCCACGATCAGTATCGATACTTCACAGTGGATGAATATCAAGATGTTTCTCCGCTACAACAGCGCTTGATTAACGCGTGGCTGGGAAGCCGCCAAGAAATTTGCGTTGTCGGAGATCCAGCACAAACTATTTATTCCTTCGCAGGTGCAACACCAGTTTTTCTTAATACCTTCACCCAACGCTTCCCCGAAGCTCAAGTGATTCGGCTCTCCACGGGATATCGCTCAACGCCTGAAATCATTTTCACTGCAAATAGCGTGCTCCGAAGTGGGTCCATGGGCCAGGAGATCGTGGCGTTAAATGCTCACGGAAGTAAGCCCGAAGTGACTGAATATAAGGACGAAGCCAGTGAAGTTGCAGGCGTTGTTCAATCCATTATAGCTATGACCTCCACAGGGATCGCGGCTCAAGATATTGCGGTTCTTGCACGCACGAATTCGCAGTTGAATGCCCTTGCTCGTGCTTGCGCCACCGCGAAAATTCCGTATCAAGTTCGAAATAACGAACGATTCTTTGAGCGCACTGATGTTCGCGATTTTCTTAAGGAAGTACGACGTGCATCTGTGATTCCGACAGAGGGCGTCACTTGGCTGGATGAGTTACGAACGATTTCACAACCTTTTATTTCCGGTGCGAGTGCAGATGGAATTACTGCCTTAATGCATTTTGCTCGTGAACTAGATAGCGATTCTGCCTTTACTCCCAAAACTCTTCGAACATATTTGCGCGAACTCGAAGATCGCGCCGAGCAAAACAATCCGCCCGTTATGCCTGTGACAACGCTTGCCACTTTGCACGCGGCAAAAGGTTTGGAATGGGCTCAAGTTTTTCTTGTAGGTGTGAGCGAGGGAATTTTGCCGACGCATGAAAATGCCGTGGAAGAGGAACGACGTCTGTTCTATGTGGGCATTACGCGCGCGAAGAATCATCTCGAACTGAGCTATCGGCAAAATCCGAGTCGATTCCTGCGTGAAGCTGGGTTACTCACCAGTTAGGAATTAATTGATTTGCGCCATCACCTTCGCGTGCTTTACCCTTGCCATTCATAAGATCAACCGATCTAGTGAGCAATGTGACATTGAAAACGATTGAGGGAGGCACGAAAATGCAGTTGTTTACAGCTACTTTCGCAGTTGCGCCTTCAGCAACCAATCATTCATTTACATGGACAAATTCAGCCACCGCACACCGCGCCTCAAAGCGCACTGCGTGGTATCCCGCCTTTGGTGAGATGGCTACTTGGAGCCCTATCGGTTAACCCCGACAAAAGGACCCAAGGGCCACGAATCCACAAAGGATTCGGGCCCTTTTTCTTTTCCCAGAAGAAGGCCTACAAATAAATATCGAATACGTTCCCAGTACGTACCGAATACCTACCGGATACCTACCGGATACGTATCAAAAGACCACTACCCAATAACCCATACAGAGAAAGACACAACGAGAAGGAAGGTGAGGACAATGACTGTTCTCTTCAGCGAACTGTTAGTACCAGGCTGGGCACAAGATGGCCAGATGAGCGGATTAGGCGATGTCACAGGCGCTTACGGATCCGACATTGCCTTCACGCTGCCATGCCATAACGCAGATCCAGAAATCTTCTTCTCAGATAAGGCCGAAATTATCAACGGCGCCAAAGCGCTTTGTGGTGAATGCCCGGTGCGTGCGCAGTGTTTAGATGCGGCGCTCTCGCGCAACGAGCCTTGCGGTGTATGGGGTGGAGAACTCTTTGAGGATGGATCCGTCATTGCTCGCAAGCGAACTGTTGGTCGACCACGTTTAGAACACAGTGACGCTGCTTAATCGTGCGATAGCGCGATATTGCGAGGGCAATTACCAGTGACAACCGCACGCAGGATGATGCAAGAAAGTTCTGCGTGCGGTCTCCATTGCGCTGAGATAATTGATGCGAATCGTGGAGCCCAAAAGGTCAGAGTGGCCCGTGTCGATAAATCTGAGTACTTCTAGAGCCGCAAGCCCGGCCACATGATGTGCGACAGATACAGGGGTTTCTGCCCTTGCACTGAGTCGGCGTTGCCATTGGACCTCGGTCCATGCGATGTGTTCATCATCTTGCGTGAGGACGGTACATCTCCAACATGGTGTTGATCCGGGAACGACAAGTGGTCCAATGGTGATTGAGGCGCATTCAGGATCTTCGATAAAAAGGTGAGGGATGCACTCACTCATCCAGACCTGCAGAAGTTCAGGCTGTGGTGGACCCACATTAACCACGAGCGCACGAGTTGAATCAGCGCCCGCACAATTCAAAGGAAAGAGTGAAAGCTCGGGGCGAAGAGCAGCGATTCGACCATTGAGTGAAAATCCAAAATCCGCTGGCTGAAGAAAGCCAACGGCGAGATCGACGTCGGAGATGGCTCGGGAAGTTTCTTCAGGAATTAAAATAGTTTGTGAAACACCGCTATTGAGAAGGATTCCGTAGAGCATCAGTGCAATTCGCGAATTGCCATAAATATGTACCGGTTGTTTTTGTCTCTCGCCTACCAACGCGATTCCACCATCGCGAACCCCCGGCCGCCATGTGGTCAGTGAGAGCTCTGGTCTGATTTTTGATTTTATTTGTTGAAATGTTGCATCCAAATCATTTTCGCATCCCTCCTCAGAGTCAGGGGATTGATAGCGATCACTCAAAATGATGGGTGTGCGTTGCGTATCAAGAAAATGTAGTTCATCGAGCTCATCCACCAGTGATGTCACCGAATCTAGGTCGCATTCAAGGTCACTGGCTATTTCCTGGCACGTTCGCACTCCGGCAAAGCTGGAAAGAATACGCCGAACGTGCACTCCTTCATATTCAATTCCTTGATCGCTTTGTCCTATATAGGTGCTCTCTCCTTGGGCAATCACAAAAGTTCCGATTTTAAGTTGAGGTTTCCGCTGTGTGCTTGGTGCATAGGGTGCATCTGTTGTTGTCATGGGGGCAAGAGTGCGCCACTGACGAGTTCATAGTGATTGGCTTGTCACAAGCGTGAGTGCGCAATGTAGGACGCTCACCAAGAGTGCTGGTCTGATTACGAAAAAAACTGGCGCCTCCGTTTCAGGAGACGCCAGTTTCTACTTCTTTCGTGTGTACGTACTGCTTGATTGACTTATTCAGTCAGGCAGGATGTGTGCGTGAAACTTTTACTGTGGTGCCTTACCAAGAATGCGATTGAGTTTGGTGCCACAGACCGAGCAAATGCCCTGCGCCATGCGACGACCAGAGTCTGAGACCTTAACTTCACCTGTGAAGGCGCGCTTCTCTTTGCACTTAACGCAGTAAGCCCCGCTGTTGTCCTCAAGCTTGCCGATGTATGCCTCCGCCATTTTCTCCTCCAATCGACGCTAACGGTTTTCCGGGAGAGCTTCCCGACAAATGCGCGAGCGTACGAGCCTCACATTACCCGCATACGAGCCTAAAGGGGGCCTTATGAGCAAGCGAAAGAAGAGTTTTTTGAGCGTGTCGCAGGTTACAAGGGGGAGTTATCCAGCGCGGGTCGGGTGAACTATCTGGACAAATCGGGCGCCGTGAGGTCGGATTCGGCTGCTTCGTACCCATCGAGGTAGGCCTGGGCTTGGATCTCCTGGGGATAACGAGACAAGGTCTCCTTGAAAGCCTGACCATGGTCTCCATATCGAAGGTGAATGGCCTCGTGATAGAGGACGAAGTCCAGAACGTAGGCAGGAGTGCGCTGGAGACGACTCGAGATGCGGATCGTGGCATCGATATTGGTGCAGGAGCCCCAGCGCTCGCGCATGGTGCGCCATGTGACGCTCGCAGGACGTTCGGTGATTTCTGGGGCGAAAGAAGTGAGAAGCTCATCGATACGGGAGGCCAGGGCCGATTCATCTACTGTTTTCGCCTCTTCCTGGGCACGGATCTTGGCAACCATCTCAGGTACTGCCGAGCGCTCTTGCGCTTTGGTCAGGCGAGCAGGAATCGAGACCACGATACGACCGCCTTGGCGATAGGCAGAGATCGTCCGTTTTCGTCGCTTTGAGCGAATCACAATAATTTCACCTTCATCCAGTCCCGGCAAAAGCAGATCTGGATCTGGATTGATGGAGGACTGGACTGGCGAACTCTGGAAGTGACTCACCTGGCCACGGTAGCAAAGGGTGAGTGAGATTTTTGGCTACTCAGTTGATTCTCGGCAAAGATTTCTATAAGTTTGCGCCTACGAAGTCCTCGGATAACCGTTCTATATCTGCAAGGGGAAGGCAGATAAAGAATCGTGCGCCCGGGGACTTCGCTTTTTTATGCCCGAGCGCTCTTTCTCAGAAAATACTTTTTTTTTGGGGGGGGGATTACAGCCCTGAGAGGTCATCGGGAATTTCAACGCTGGAGAGATAAGCCGCGGCATCCCCCAGTTCCTCGTGGGTGGGAAGGATGCCACTCCAGATCTGGTCACGGGCGGGTAGGTCGCGAAGTTGCCGTACCGATAACCAAAAGGCGCTCGCTTCTCGAGCCATTCGAGGTGACACTTCAAGACCAAACAGTGATGAGAAAAGTTGTTGCGCTGGCGATGAAGTTGCACGCCTTCGTCGCAAAGTTTCGCGTAAAGAATTCAGCGAAGGAAGTCGATCACCAGCAGCAAGAGTTGTTACATCATCGGCCCATCCATCGATGAGCGCCAAAGCAGTTTCTAGTTTTGCAAGTGCAGCGCTCTGTTCAGGACTTTCCTCGGGAGTAAATAAACCTTCATTGAGTGCGACGCTGAATGATTCAGGATTGTTGGGATCAATTGCGCCAGATTCCATGGCCTCCTGCGCCTGTTGTTGCATCTGAGCGATGTCAATGCGAATACCTTTTCCATAATCTGCAATTGCCATGCGCATGTAATCAACGAGCCACGGATTGCTATCAAAAAGTCGCGCAACAGCGCCCTCTCGAAGAGCATGGAAGATACGAACCTCTGATTCAGCAACTCCTATATCTACGCTCCAATCTTGGATATTTTGGGGCAGTAGCGCGGGGCGCGAGGGATTGAGTAATGGAAGACCCACATCATGTGCACCGGTGACCGAGGTTGCTAACCCACCAACACATTGACCTAATTGTGTGGCGATAAGTGTCCGGATAAAGCCGCGTAGTAAGCCAGCTACTGCCTCCAGAGGAATTGGGCTTTCGGGTATTTCCTGAGTTTGGATCACAGAGGAGAGAGCCTGGGCAAGTCCAGCAGCTAGAGGTTCAACAGCGAGCTGCCAACCTGCCATCGTTGCATCGACCCAGTCATTTCGAGTGAACACATGTTTTTCACTGGAATTGGCGGGGAATACCGTCGCTTCATTGAGCCATAGATCAGCGATTTCCATCGCTTCGTTCATGCTAGCAAAGTCGTTCTTACCGATTGGCAACAAACTTTGCGAACTGACAAATTTCTTCGCAATGTCTCGGGTGAGGTTGATCGGGAAAGTAAATTCTTGTGATGAAGAATGAATATCACTAAGAAAGCCAAGGTTCTTGAAGTCCTTGATGTTTTCTGGGCTAATCCCCAATTGTTCGAAGAGTGCAGCAAAATCTGGCATCCCGTTGTTATCGGGATTCTCTGAACTATCAGAGTTTTCTGGAGGCGTAAAACCAAACGGTGTCACAGATTTCTCCTCTTCGTTTTTCTCACTCTACTTCACTACATCCGGGATACCAGATCGCAGACCTGTAGGTGCCTGATACTCATAGAACAATCGAAATCGACGCTTTGTTCCCGAGGGCAGTACGCTAGGGCCATGTCCAGCACATTCTCTGCCCTCATTTGGTGGGTCATTCCCGGCGCCGCCGTTCTAGGGGTCTTGGGATATGTCCTGTGGGTCACTAAATTTCAAGAAAAGTTTGAGAATGAAACGACTCGATCTGTGACGCAATTTCAACGTTTCCAGAATTCATTTAGAGATGCAGCCGAAGCTGAATTAACAAAAGAAAGTCCTGAGAAGGACGCGTAGTCCGCGCGGTTTAACTTCTCACAACTCTTATGCGGTTTTCACCACTGCCAAGATTTGCTCTTGTCATTGTCGGCGCCTTCCTCACCTTGGCTGGTTTGGTTCCCTTGCCTTACGCAGTACTCCAACCTGGCGCCGGAACTGACGTGCTTGCAAAGATGATCACAGTCAAAGGCGCCACCACTTATCCCACCAAAGGAAAACTTTTACTTCTCACCGTTTTAGCGACGAGTCCAAATTCACCGATTTTTGGCGCAAATGTTCTCTATTCCTGGGCAAAGGGAGATTCCATAGTTTTACCTCGAAGTGTTGTCTATCCTGCGCAACAAACTTCTAAAGAAATTAACGCAGTAAATAAAGCCGAGATGGATGGATCTCAAACTGCAGCAGCAAGTGCGGCATTTGGATATTTATCAGGTGTTGGGACTTTGATTGATCCCAAGAAAGTAAACGTTTCATTTTCCCTGAAAGATACGGGTGGACCTAGTGGCGGATTGATTTTTTCACTGGGGATCGTGGCAAAGCTCTCGCCGGTAGATTTTCTTGCGGGGCGAACGATTGCAGGTACCGGAACGATTGACGCTAATGGCTTCGTCGGACCTATTGGTGGAATCGATGAAAAATTGATTGCCGCGAAGCGATCAGGGGCGAGCGTTTTTTTGGCGCCCACGACCAATTGCGCAGATGTGCACCATATTCCCTCGGGGTTGACCGTTTATTCTGTGGCGACCTTGAAAGAAGCGATTTCCGTGCTTAAGGAGGCTAGTACCGCAGTCCCACATTGCACTTGGCAACGAAATCGGTAGCGTTGGTACATGAGTTTTAATCGCCAGCCCAATCTGCCCAATCGTCGTGGTCCTCTCGTAATAACAGCAGTTATTGTCGGAGCACTTCTCATCGCGCTCGTCTCAGTCAGTGGTTTCTACGCTGATTGGCTCTGGTTCCGTTCGGTGGCCTTCACCAATGTATGGAAAATTACATTGACTACCAAGGCATCCCTCTTTGCGATTTCAGGGCTACTTACATCGTTGATCATCACGGCAAATGTGGTGATCGCATTCCGCCGTCGCCCAATGTATGTGCCGATGAGCGTGGAAGCAGATAATTTGGAGCGATACCGCGCGCAGATAGAACCGATCCGTAAAGTTGTAACCGCTGGCCTTGCAGTCGTTCTCTTCTATTTCGCAGGTTCTGCTGGATCGCAAATGTGGACTTCTTGGTTGCTATTTAGAAACTCCACCCCATTTGGAGTGAAGGATCCTCAATTTGGTTTAGATATCTCCTTTTTCACTTTTCGCTTGCCATTTTGGCAATCACTTCTCGAGTGGGGAATTTCCACTCTAATCCTTTCGTTGATCGCCGCGACTGTTGTTCACTATCTTTATGGTGGAATCCGACTTCAAGTCAGTGAAGATCGCACCACTGTCGCCGCACGCGTGCAACTCTCTGTCTTATTGGGAGTGTTAGTTCTCCTGAAGGCTGGCGCTTATTGGCTCGATCGTTACCACTTAGCGCTTAAAGACGGAAAACTCATCACAGGTCTCACCTACACCGATGTCAATGCAGTACTTCCTGCTAAAGCAATTCTCGCGGGCATCGCCGTCATCTGTTCCCTTTTGTTCTTTGCCAACATTGTTCGACGCTCTTGGGTACTTCCTACCGCAGGAATTGCGCTCTTGGTTATCTCTTCAGTATTGATTTCTGGTGTTTACCCTGGTGTCATTCAACAATTCCAGGTGAAGCCAAGTGAGTCATCGAAGGAAGCTCCATACATTCAGCGCAACATCGATGCCACACGTACAGCATTCGGCATTGATACGGTGAAAGTAACTGATTACCAAGCAACAATTGCCACATCGGCAGGACAGCTTGCCAATGATGCTTCAACAATTTCAAACATCCGATTGATGGACCCAAATGTTTTGTCGGCAACCTTCCGTCAACTTCAGCAGATCAAGCCGTACTACACATTCCCAGAGTCACTCGATATTGATCGCTATACGGTCAACGGTGTTCAACGAGACACCGTAGTTGCGGTACGCGAACTCAATCTTGCTGGTAATCCAAGTCGAAACTGGATTAATGATCACCTTGTCTACACCCACGGTTTTGGTTTTGTTGCCGCATATGGAAACGTCCGTGATGCCGATGGAAAACCTTCTTTCCTCGTTGGAGATTTGCCACCAACTAAGGGTCTTGGAACATTTGAACCACGTGTGTACTTTGGTGAAAACGTTCCTGACTATTCCATTATCGGTGGATCGAAAACTTCGACACCTGTTGAACTTGACTATCCCGATGATTCTTCCGCCAACGGACAAAAGAACGTCACATATACAGGTAAAGGTGGAGTCCCCATGGGGTCTCTCTTCAATCGCCTCGTCTTTGCTATCAAGTATCAAGAACAACGAATCGTACTTTCGAATTTGATCAACAAGGACTCCAAGATTCTCTTCGTTCGCAATCCGCGTGATCGAGTTGCAAAAGTTGCCCCATGGTTGACGCTGGATGGCGATCCATACCCTGCGCTAGTCGATGGAAAGATCATTTGGATTATTGATGGCTACACAACAAGTGCCGGCTACCCTTATTCAAAGAGCACAACTCTTTCAAGTGCAACCTCTGACGCGCTAACTACAAATTCGGCATCTATTACCCAGCAATCAAATGCGAGCGTTAATTACATCCGGAACTCAGTCAAAGCAACGGTTGACGCTTATGACGGAACCGTGACTTTGTATCAGTGGGATGCCAAAGACCCAGTTCTTAAGACTTGGGCGAAAGCATTCCTAAATACGGTTAAGCCAAAGAGTGCCATTTCAGCAGGATTGCTCGCTCATATTCGGTACCCGGAAGATCTCTTCCGTGTGCAGCGCGACATTTTGAGTACCTACCACGTGACAACGGCTGGCGCTTTTTATGGCGGCCAGGATTTCTGGCGGGTTCCTCGTGATCCTTCCACCTTCGGGGGCAATGCAAGTGCGCAACCTCCGTATTACTTAACACTCAAGATGCCTGGTACAACAAAGTCGGCGTTCTCATTAACAACACCGTTTGTACCGATCGGAGGGCGCGAAAACTTGTCAGCATTCGCTGCCGTAAATTCTGATCCAGGACCTGACTACGGAAAGATTTCCGTATTGCAATTGCCACGAAGTACAAACATTGCGGGACCTTCCCAGGTCGCTTCCAACTTTGAAGCAAAACCTGTTGTTGCAAACTCGTTGTCACTGTTGCGTCAAGGTGGATCGGATGTTGTACTCGGTAATCTATTAACACTTCCTGTTGGAAGTGGATTGCTGTACGTGCAACCTGTTTATGTTCGCGCAACAGCGAACTCTGCTTCATACCCATTACTGCAGAAAGTTCTCGTTTCCTTCGGTGATCAAATTGGTTATGACGACACCTTGCAAGGTGCACTCGATCAAGTATTCGGTGGAAACTCTGGAACTACTGGAGCAACAACGTCGACTACAACATCAACGGGCGCCGCTGGTTCTAAAGCATCAGATCTTGCTGCTGCACTTCAAAGTGCAAAGCAAGCACTTGCTGATGGACAAGCTGCACTTGCTAAGGGAGATTTCACTGCATACGGACAAGCACAAAGTCGCTTGAAGTCCGCTATTGCTGCTGCAATTTCTGCTCAAGCCCGCAAGTAATCTCGCACCGATTTGGCTAGTAGGCGCGTATCGCCTACGATTGCGCTTACCGACGCGGGGTGGAGCAGCTCGGTAGCTCGCTGGGCTCATAACCCAGAGGTCGTAGGTTCAAATCCTGCCCCCGCTACTTATATGAGATTGGCCCCCATTAACGGGGGCTTTTTTCATTCTCGCTACTTAATACTCGCTTAATCCTTATTTAATCCTGAGCGAATTCGTTACGACGAAGAGGCTGGAAAATGCCATCGCACCTGCGGCATACATTGGGCGCAGCTGACCCAAGGCCGCTATTGGTAAGCCGATGACGTTATATAGGAATGCCCATGCAAGATTTCCGCGGATGACTCGCAACGTTTTGGTAGAAAGTTTGAGTGCATCAATAACTCCGCTAAGTGCTGGCTTCATGATCGTAATGTCGGCTGTTGCCATAGCGGTGTCGGTGCCTGTACCCATAGCAATACTGAGATCTGCAGTAGCAAGTGCTGCGGCATCGTTGATGCCATCACCCACCATCAGGACTCGATGACCTTGAGCTTGTAGCGCTAGAACATGTTCGACTTTATTCTGAGGTGAAGCGCTGGCAACGACATGATCTGGAGCGATACCCACTTGAGTCGCAACGCTGAGTGCAACCTCAATGACATCGCCGGAAACTAGCCAAGGATCGATACCTCGAGATTTGAAATCAGCGATCGTTTGAATAGCATCAGGTTTTATTTCATCACCAACCGCGAACATCGCGAGAGCGATGCCATCCCATGCCAGCACCGAGACAGTGAGTCCAATCTCTTGTGCATCCTCAATCGCACGTGTGAGTTCGGGATGAAATGGTGTCGATGCATGTGCAACTGCAAGTGGCGAGCCGATCAACACGACTGGTGAATGAATTCCAAGGTTGACGCGACCAGCAGCTCCTGCGCCAGGTGTTGCCGCAAATTCGGAAACGCTATTGGGTTTAATTCCTTTATCGTTGACATAGTTTGCGATAGCAGCAGCAACTGGATGCTCACTCTGGCTTTCGATGGAAAGTGCAGTAGAAAGAATGGTGGCTTCACGTAATAGCTCGGCATAACTTGCGCCCAGCGCTTTGCCGGCTTCGGGCAATACAAGTGCGTGTAGCAGCGACATCTTTCCATTTGTGAGGGTGCCAGTCTTATCAAGGACTACGGAATCAATTTTGCGCGCGACTTCGAGAACTCGAGGTTGGCGAATCACAATTCCACGTTGCGCTCCGCGACCTGAAGCAACAAGAAGCGCCACGGGTGTTGCCAAACCAAGGGCACACGGGCATGCAATCACTAAGACGGCGATCGCCGATGAAATAGATTGAGTGAGTGAATGGTCGGTGTAGCGCCAAGCAAAGAAGGTCCCAATGGAAATTAGCGTCACCACGGGGACAAAGACGGCGGCAATTTGGTCGGCAAGTCGTTGTATCGGAGCTTTAGTCCCTTGTGCGCTGACAACCATGGAAGTGATACGTGCAAGTTCAGTATCTGAACCAATTCGGGTCGCGCGGATGGTGATGCGACCATTCTTGTTGAGCGATGAACCAATAACTGAGGATCCCGCTGACACGTCCACGGGCATTGATTCGCCGGTAAGAAGTGAGTTATCAACGGCGCTCGTGCCTGAAAGTACAACGCCATCCGTCGCGATGCGCTCTCCAGGTTTTGCAATGAATTCATCCCCGACCATCAAATGATCAATAGGAATCAGAACGCTTTCCCCGTTGCGAAGAACACTCACTTCTTTGGAACCTAGGGCCAGAAGGGTTGATAGAGCGCTACTTGCACGTCTCTTTGCTCGAGACTCAAGAAAACGACCTGCAATGACAAATGTGACTACCGTGGCTGCAACTTCTGCATAGACATCGCCATTGCCGGTGCTGTTGGCATAGATGGACCAACCAAAGGCGCTGAGGGAACCCAAAGTAATGAGTGTGTCCATTGTTGGATGTTTAATGTTACGTATCGCAGCGCGATGTATGGGCCAAGCGATAACGAGAACAACGGGTGCACTCAATCCAATGACGAGCCAATCCGTGGCCGAGTATAAAGGGTGCAAGATATTGAAATTGTCGAGTTGTCCAAGAATCCAACGCTCAATCGCCATATGCCAGGACATGATCATTGAAATGGCGAGAACGGGGATTGTGAAAAGTAGTGCAAAGAAAAGCGCTGTTGCAGATTTTTTGCTATGCAAGGCGACTTGGTTCATGTCAGCAATTGCAGTAGCCGAATATCCGGCAGATTTAACGGCCGCTATGACGACCTTTGGGCTCATCTCAGCCGGTGCCATGATGTGTGCAGTCTCAGTCGCAAAATTAACTGTGGCACTTACCCCGGGCAATGCATTGAGAGTGCGTTCAATTGCAGAGACACAAGCCGAACATGTCATCCCCTCAAGCGAATATGTTGATGGTTCGAGTGCGACCTTTGACGTATCAGTTGTCATTGAGGTGATCGATCACTCTCTGATGAAGAATGCCATTTGTTGAAATGCCACTTCCATGCGTGGGGCCGGGTTGGCCCTCGATACCGCTAAAGGATCCACCAGCTTCACGGACGATGATGTCTAGGGCGGCCATGTCCCACAGAGCAAGGGATGGTTCAATGGCAATATCCGCCGCGCCCTCGGCAACCAACATGTGCGACCAGAAATCTCCCATGCCCCGCGATCTCCAGCAGGTATCGATCAAGGATCTAAATGCGGGGAGACGGTGATTAAATCCGACGAAGTCCGAGTAGGTCACCGATGCATCTTCGAGTTTGGAAACCTTTGAAACGCTAATTTTACGTGGAGTTCCGGAATTAAATGAGACGAATGCACCATCGCCTTGCGATGCATACCAGCGACGCGATAACGCAGGTGAACTTGCAACGCCGACAACAACTTCGCCATCATCAACGAGGGCAATGAGAGTGGCCCAGGTTGGCACTCCTCGCATGAAATTCTTTGTTCCGTCAATGGGGTCAATAATCCAGTGGCGCTTCTTATCTGCTGACTCTTCACCGAATTCTTCACCGATTAATCCGTCATCAGGACGATGTGTCGCAATGAGTTCACGGATGGCAGTTTCGGTTGCTTTGTCTGCATCAGTGACAGGTGTGTTATCCGGTTTCGTTGTTACAACCAGATCTTGGGATTGATATCGACTCATGGAAATGAGGTCTGCGGCATCGGCTAGTTGCAGTGCAAGGGCCAAGTCATCGGAATAGGTGGACATTTGCTACAAATCTTAGTCCAGCTTTATATCCAAAAGGCTGCGCAGACTCTGGATACGAGCTTGCCGTTCTGGAATTTCCACGCCGCCAGGAGCTGCCCATTTGTTGAGTGCGCATCCAGCTTCAGAGTGTGAGCAATTGGGCATGCATTGAGCGATTACTTCAGCAAGATCGCTAAATGAGGCGATGATGCGATTAGGGTCAATATGCGCAAGACCAAATGCACGTATTCCAGGTGTATCGATGATCCAACCATCACTGAGTTTCAGGTGAGGTGAAAGCGGAAGTGCAATAGCGCTGGAGGAGGTGTGACGGCCTCGACCCGTAACGTCATTGACTTCGCCAATTACGCGTTGCGCATGGGGCACTAGCGCATTGATGAGCGTGGACTTTCCTACCCCTGAATGTCCAACGAGTACGGAAGTTTTTCCCTTGAGTAGGGCCTGCAAACTTTCTAAGCCATCTCCTTTTTTTCGAGAGATAACAGGAACGTTCAGAAGTTCGTATTCGCTCATGAACTCTGGCAAAGCTCCCAAATCCGTTTTTGTCACCAAAATAATGGGCGCAATACCTTCATGGAATGCGCTAACTAGGAAACGATCAATCAACCCACGTCGAGGTTCAGGGTTGGTGGCGGCGACAACGATAATCAACTGGTCGATATTTGCAACGATAGTTCGTTCTACTTTGGCATTATCGTCCACCGTGCGACTCAGCGAATTCTTTCTCTCCTGAACTATGACAATTCGAGCGAGTGAACCAACGGTTCCGCTGGTGTCTCCAACGATTCCGACATGGTCACCTACCACCACTGATTTTGGTCCAAGTTCTCGAGAGCGCATTGCGGTGACGATGACACCTTCGTCGGTGATGCAAGTCGTGCGACCTCTATCGACCGTCGTTACCAATGCGTGAATCGCATCGGAATGGCTAGGTCGGTCTTTGCTTCGCGGGCGCGTACTTCTGGCGGGACGAATTCTGACATCGGATTCATCAAATTCGCGGGCCACTAATTCATCACCTTATTCATCACCCTATTCATCACCTTATCCATCGGCTTATCCATCAGCTTAAGCAAGCAGACTCGACCAAAGACCAGGAAAATCAGGAAGCGTCTTCTTTGTTGTCGCAACATTTTCAACTTCTACTCCCGTAACAAGCAATCCAATAGTCGCGCCCGCAGTTGCTAACCGATGGTCGTCATATGTGTGAAAAATTCCACCGTGCAACGGGGCTGGTGTGATGTGCAGAGAAGTTTCATCTTCTCTGACGTTTCCGCCAAGGCCATTGATTTCGCGTGTAAGGGCTGCCAGTCGATCTGTTTCGTGAAGTCGCAGATGTCCGATACCGCGAAGGTGCGAAGGAGAATCGGCTAGGGCTGCTAGCGCTGCAATAGCGGGAGTAAGTTCGCCCACATCGTGCAAATCAATATCAATTCCGTGAATTGCGCCTGCACCTGTCAGCGTTAAGCCGGCATCGTCAAGAGAGATTTGCGCTCCCATTGCCGAAAGAATTGATCGAAGATGATCACCCGGTTGCGTTGTTGCACGGGGCCAATCATTGATCGTGATACTTCCACCGCAGAGCATTGCGATAGATAGGAATGGCGCAGCATTGGACAAGTCGGGTTCAATGACGAAGTCGCGCCCGTGAAGGACAGATGAGTGCACCTTCCAGGTATTGAGATCATGATCAACCTCGACTTCAGCACCAAAATCACGCAACATGGCAACAGTCATATCTATATGTGGCATCGAGGGCAATTGCCCGCCGATATGTCGTGCGCTAATTCCCTTGATGGTTGATGGCCCAATGAGCAATAAGGCGGAAAGGAATTGGCTAGATGCCGATGCATCAATGTCAATCTCGCCACCGTGCAAAGTTCCTGTTCCATGAACAACCATTGGCAAGCTGTATCGACCTTGGTGATCGATCTGCACACCGAGTTCTTCGAGTGCGCGAATCACAGGTCCGATTGGTCGCTCATAAGATCGAGCATCGCCATCAAATGAAATCGCTCCGTTTGCCAGCGCCGCTACAGGTGGCAGGAAGCGCATGACAGTGCCTGCATTACCTACATCGATTAAAGCCGGGCCTGAGAGTGCTCCAGGTTTGATCATCCATGCATCATCAACTTCTTCAATCACAATCCCCATTGCCACCAATCCGCTTCTCATCAAAGCGGAATCTCGCGAGATAAGTGGACGCCGCAGGGTTGATGGCGAATCAGCAAGGGAAGCCAGAACAAGCGCGCGATTTGTTACGGATTTCGATCCAGGGATTGTGACATGGGCCTGGACGGGGACCTTCCCCCGAAATGGCGCAGGCCAAAGTTCGGGCGCGCCTTCTGTCTCGAATGTCATTGTCTGAGCCTACCTTCTAGGCTCTGCACTATGTGTGGTCGATATGCGCAGTCGAAAAATATGGCTGACTTGGTTGAAGAGTTCGGTATCACTGGCCTCTCACCAGTCTCGCCTTTGCCTGCCAATTGGAATATCGCACCAACGCAGGAGATCTACATCGTTCGACAAACGTCAGCGGGTTCGCGCGAACTTGCAACCGCATCGTGGGGTTTGATCGGCCACTGGCATAAAGATGATGCACAAGCACGTGCTTCACAGTCTCATGCAATTAACGCACGCAGCGAATCCATTTTTGAAAAGCCCACATTCCGCGACTCATTTCGCAAGCGCCGTTGTCTCATTCCAGCCGATGGTTATTACGAATGGGCCACCGCGCTCGGCCAATATCGCCCAAAACAACCTTTCTACATTTCTGGCACCGATGGCGTCTCCCTTTCCATGGCAGGAATCTGGAGCCTATGGACCTCACCAAGTGGGCAAATTGTTCAGAGCGCTTCGATCATCACGCGCGAAGCGGTAGGCATGTTGCTTCCAATCCATAGTCGCATGCCCGTGCTGCTGCCCTCGGATCGCTGGGAGCGCTGGCTGGATCCAGCCGAAAAAGAAATTGATGAATTACGTGGATTAATGGAATTTTCTGAACCCGATCGTGGTTTATATGCACATGCTGTCTCCGATAAGGTCAATTTCACAGCAAATAATGGTCCTTCTATGACCGAGGCAATCACGCTCGGCGAGCCCGAAACACTCTTCTAGGGGTAGCCTTCATGATGATGACCGAGATAGATGTAATGAGAGAGAGCGCCGAAGAACGCAACCTCCGGTTCGAGCGCGATGCCCTGGCATTTACTGACCAGTTATATTCGGCTGCACTTCGCTACACAAAGAATCCTCATGATGCGAAGGATCTCGTTCAAGACACGTATCTCAAAGCATTTGCTTCTTTCCATCAATTCGAACCAGGGACAAATTTAAAAGCGTGGCTTTACCGCGTCCTAACGACCACTTTTATTAATTCCTACCGCAAAGCGCAACGTCAACCTCAAATTGCTAATGCAGAATTAGAAGATTGGCAGTTGGCGGCTTCAGCATCACATACCAGCGATCAAGGAAAATCCGCTGAAATTCAGGCGCTAGAAAATATGCCCGACAGTGATGTAAAGCGCGCACTCGCAGAGATTCCTGAAGAGTTCCGTATCGCGGTTTATTTAGCCGATGTTGAAGGATTCGCCTACAAAGAAATTGCAGAAATTGTTGGCGTTCCCACCGGCACGATCATGTCTCGATTGCACCGAGGACGTAAAGCGCTACGAATCTTGCTTGCCGACTATGCCAAAGAACGCGGGTATGGCAAGGAGGTAACCTCATGAGTTGCGGAGAGCCACATGCAACACCGTGCGTAGAAGTCCTTGGCGCTGCGGTGTTCCTGATCGATGGCGAGATTGAAGAAGTTTCAAGAGTGCGTGATATCGAAACACACTTGGCTGAATGTCCACCATGTCGTTCAGAGATGGATCACGAGCGAAAGATGCATCACATGTTGCATGATCTCCTAACGCGTTCTTGTTGCGAGGAAGCACCACCAGAGTTTCATCAGCAATTGGCCATGCAATTAGCTGCCATGCGCAACCAGAGCACAGAATTTTTCGCGGAATTTACCAGGACTGAAATATCGATTCAGATTGAAGAATTTGGCTCGGTCGAACATCATGAGATTACAATCGAAACCACCCAGGAATTTCACTTTCCAAACGAGTAGTGACCATGAAGAGTGAAGAAATTGTTGATGCCGTTGGGTTCGCTGTTATGTCGATTAGACCAGGTGATAGCGCCCTAGCAATGGGACTCGGTGATTTGCCAGTCGCCGCAGCTTCACACTTCTTCAATCTTATGGAAAGCGCTGCGCTAACGGCAATAAGTGATCATTTAGAACCCGGTGAAACAACCCGAATGGTTTCTATAGATCTCAGTGTCATCCATGCTGTTGCCATCGGTTCGGAGATTCGGGCAACTGCCAGATGCACTCAGCTTCAAGGCAAGGAAATCACTCTAGATTGCGATATTTACAATGGTGAGCGCCACGTAGCGACCGCGATAATGAAAAGAGCGACAGTGGAGCGAGTATCTTTCCTCGCGCGCACTGCCGCTCAATCCATTGTGGAGCATTTACCGCAAAGCTAATTACTTCTTTGTTGCCCAGAAGATTTCAGCGATTTCATCAATCTTGCCGATCAACTTATCTGCGACGGCAACATCATTGGTGCCCTTGGTTCCAGCGGCGCCAGCAAGTTTGGTAGCGTCATTGAAAAGAACATGAAGGTTTGGATATGCCTCGAAATGATTGGGTTTGAAGTAATCAGTCCAGAGAACCCAGAGGTGCTCTTTGACCATGTTCGAACGTTCTTCTTTAATGGCTACAGAGCGTGCCTTGAAATCAGGATCGCTGCTTGCTGCGTACTTTTCCATGCAAGCTTTCACTGACTGTGCTTCAATCTTTGCTTGCGCTGGATCATAAATTCCGCATGGAAGATCGCAGTGGGCGTGAACTGTCATTTTTGGGCTAAACATATTTCTCTCCTCTTGGGTTACGAATGGACTATTTAGGTGGCAAAGCAAACCTTAAGGATGCGAGACTACCGCCCATGGCCCGCTCTTACATCTCGAAGAGATTTTTACGCATAGGTACGGTTGCAGTCGCGGGGGATTCCATGTTGCCCACCTATTCCAACGGAGATTGGCTGGTTGCTCGCTGGGCTCGGACCTTCAAAGTGGGACAAGTTCTGGTGATTGAACGGCAAGAGCGCCCAGGGATCTTCTTAATTAAAAGGCTGATGCAAATCGATAATGAGAATTTTTGGGTTGAAGGCGATAACTCGGCAGCCAGCAGCGACTCTCGTGAATGGGGATGGCTGAATTCAGGTGAAGTCTTAGGACGAATTCTTTTTAGGTATCGGAAAGGTCCTCGCCCCCAATGAAAAAAATCTGGGGATTTCTTAACGCGGCGCATCTGGCTCCAACAGCACTTGTTACCGCTGTTTCATTTTTACTGGCAATGAAAATATCGTCGTTTGATTCGGCGCTATTTATTGCACTAGGCGTTTTCTTGGGTCAGTTAATCGTTGGGTGGAGTAATGACCTTCATGATTATGACGATGATCGCCGTCATGACCGGAGAGAAAAACCTTTAATTGCAGGCACCATTGAGCGAGCGCACTTGCAGAAACTTTTATGGATGGTCACTCCTGTGGCATTTGGAGTAAATCTGTTCGGGCCGTTAGAGATCAAGGGCGGCGCCATCTATTTGTTTGGGGTTGGGTGCGGAGTTGCCTACAACTTTTACTTTAAGTACACCGCTCTTTCTCCCCTTCCATATGCGTTGGCTTTTGCGGCGCTACCTGCGTGCATAGTCATTTCCGATCATCGAAGTCCACCGGCATGGTTAATGTTGGCAGGGGCGCTACTAGGAATGGCAGCACATTTTGCAAACGGACTCAAAGATCTCGAAGAGGACAGGGCGAGCGGATTTGCGGGATTACCTACTCGTGTCGGTGAATTTGCATCTCGCACCTCGTGCGCAGTGCTTCTCATCGCAGCAACGCTTGTCTTGCATGCGCAAAGAAGCAACTATCCAATTCTTGCTGTGGGAATACTCGGTGGCATTTCCACTATTTTCGCACCACGCAGAATCCTTTTTAAGATTCTGATGCTCGCAGCACTAGCTGATGTATTCCTGTTGGTGCAATCCATCTAGCCAAGGTTAGGGGTGAAGCCAAGAACTTCGCCGTAAAATTTCATCTCTGCTTCATAGGATGTAATGATAGATGAGGCTTTCTGGAAACCGTGGCCCTCGCCTTCAAAGGGAAAATATTCATATTTAATTCCCTTGGAAACGCAGACATCACGAAACGCCTCCGATTGCGCTGGAGGAACGACCTTGTCATCTAACCCTTGAAAAATAATGAGCGGTGATGTTAAACGATCAGCATGCATCAAAGGCGAACGCTCGATATAGAGAGCAGCATCTTCTGGATATTTGCCGATCATGGAATCCAAATACCTTGATTCAAAATCGTGGGTATCGACAGCAAGAGCGGTGCAATCTGCCACGCCGTAGTAAGAGGCGCCTGCAGCAAAGCGATCGCTATTCACTAAGACATTGAGAACAGTGAATCCACCTGCCGATCCTCCGCGAATAAGAATCTTCTGTGCATCAACAGTATTCGTTGCTATTAATGAATCAACAACGGCGATGACATCTTCACGGTCAACGATTCCCCATTGGCCACGCAAGAGATTGCGGTACTCACGGCCGTAACCAGTTGATCCGCCGTAATTAACGTCAACCACAGAGATTCCTCTCGAGGTGAAGTAGGAGTATTTCATTGACAACGTTGCGGGAGAGTGGGCTGTTGGGCCCCCATGGACAACGACCATTAGGGGAGTTTTCTCTGACGGCTCAAAATCTGGATGCGTGGCTGGATGCAAGATTGCATAAACCTTGCGACCATCAGGACGCAGCGCTGTAATTTCATGCGGAGTAGGAAAATACTTTGCATCAATCGGAGATTTACTGGCAAAGACTGTCGTGGTTTTCAAAGTTGCAAGATCAATCTCTACTAATTCTGATGTGATCGATGAATTTCCACCGAATGCATAGCCTTTGCCATTTCCAGCGCTGATAGATGGTTCGAAATTTGTTAGCGGTGAATCCACGTCGATGAAAGTACCTGATGCCGGATCAATGATTGTGAACTTGCGTGCATCAACAGGTCCTCGGGAGGAAAGTATTCGTCCATCCTCAAGTACTTGGATAAATCTAAAACCTAACCACCAGAGTGGATAGCCCCACTCTGATTCATCAACCACGATATGTTTTCGATGCCCCTCGGTGTCAACGCTCCAGAGATTCCACCATCCGCTGGTGTCGCTGATGTAATAGAGAATGCCTTCTTTGCTCCACTCGGGACCAAGGCATGACTCGTCAATTCCACCAGCTACGACGTGAATATCATCAAGTGATCCATCCACAATCCTCGCTACTTTAATTTCAGTGCCATCCCAAGGCATTTGTGGATGTTCCCAACAGACCCAAGCCAATTGTGAGCCATTTTGCGATACACGAAGGTGGGCATAAAAGTGTGATTGATCATCTAAAACGCGGATGCCATTTTCGCCCACTGCAACGAGTGCCCGAGTCACTACTCCGTTGACATGCTTTTCTCGCACGCACCAGATTTCACTGCCGACCGAAATCATTTCGGCATAGCGGTGGATTTCATCCTCGGGAGTGACAGGTGAGAAAGGTTGTGGTTGCGCGCCAATAGAAGTGAGGTAAATTCTTTGGTCAGCTTTATTAACAAAGAACAAGGAGGGGTTGCCTTCGCGGATGACTCCCAGCCAACTGAGTCCGCCATATTCATGCACTTGCGTAGCCGCGTTCCAGGAACCCTGGAGTAGATCACCATGATTGCGACTGACCACGAGAGTCCGTCCACCTTCGGAAGGGCGCATCTCGTCCCACCAGAGATCATCGCCGACCACCTGTGACCACATATTTTCATTTCCCGATTGCGCCAACATCGATGCGGTTAATGGGGAGGGCCAGGATCCAGGTTTTATCTGCTTTTTCATGTCGCAATGTTCCCAGGGGAACCATGAATTCGCAACAGATAAGACTCTGTTTTGTTTGCGTTCACCAGGCATCGTTACGATGTCTCACATGAAATTCTTCAGCGGGAGAACGGCGGTGATGCTGATTTCCGCACTAGTTCTTTCGACTCTACCTGCACCATCAAGTTCTGCTGCAGTAGTGTCATTCCCTGACGTAAGACCATTCAAACTTTTTGTTCCAACAACTTATGACCCCTCAGTACCGATACCTTTGATACTTGCCCTGCATGGATATGGACAATCGAGCGCGCAATTTGAAAAGTATTTGGGGCTGACTTCCATAGCTCAAACGCGCGGATTTCTCTATGTTCACCCTGATGGAACCAAGGACAGGGCCGGTACTCAATTCTGGAATGCAACCCCAGAATGTTGTGATTTCCAATCTCCGAAAGTGAATGACGACGCATATCTGATGAGCATCATCGATGAAGTTTCGAGCAAGTATGCGGTGGACTCGCAACGTATTTACATTATTGGTCATTCCAACGGTGGATTCATGACGAATCGAATGGCATGCAACCATGCAGATCGGATTGCCGCGGTTGTAAATATGGCAGGTGGAAGTTTTACAAAGAGTGCACTGTGCGCTCCCAAAGTTCCGATCAGCATTTTGGAGGTATGGGGAACTGCCGATGAGACTTACGTAGGAAATCACATTATTGGAAAGCCCATTCCGGGGGCGATAAAGACTATTTCTACGTGGGCAGCGATTAATCAATGCTCGACATCTGGAGAAAAGCAACCCGACAAAATTGATTTAGACCCCGTGATAAAGGGCGCCGAAACCACCATCACTGATTTTCCGCAATGTCCGATCGGCACCTCTGTTCAACTATGGAGCATCGCCGGCGCAAATCATGTTCCACATATGTCGCAAACCTTTGCGTCGATGATGGTGGATTTTCTCCTAGCCCATCCCAAAGCATCTTCCATCACGAATTAAGGGGATAGATTTCACTCATGAACTCATCGGCCCTTGTACAAGGCGTAAAAAATCAGAGTCGCCATGCAAAGTGGGAGCTCATACAGAATATTTCACTCTCGTTTCCTACGCACCATCCCCAGGGACTCGCCTACGTGGGTGAATATATTTTCCTCTCCTCTGTCGAAGTTCTGGAACCGCCTTTGAATGTTTTCGACCCGGTTAACTCCACTCCCGGCCGCGGTGTCGGACATATGTTTGTGTTGGATCTTGATGGAAAACTTCTTAAGGACATCATCATTGGAATCGGGGATATGTATCACCCAGGAGGCATCGATTTTGATGGTACAAATGTTTGGGTTCCAGTTGGCGAGTATCGCCCGGCAGCCAACAGCGTCATGTTAAGTATTGATCCAAAAACTTTTGTGGTGACCGAGCGATTTCGCGTTAAGGACTCCATCGGTTGGGCCGTGAGTGATGGTGAGTCAGGAATCGTTTATGGAGGAAACTGGGGTTCTCGAGAGTTTTATACCTGGGGCCACGATGGCGCCGAACGTGCACATTGGTGCAATCCCAGTAGTTTCATTGATTATCAGGATTCTCAGTACGTCGGTAACGGACTCGTGATCTGCAGCGGGATTGCCGTCCTGGCGCAGCCCACTGGCTCTATTGGATATGAGCTTGGCGGGATTGCGGTGGTTGATTTTGTGAACTGCCGAATCATCCATGAAATGCCTATCCAGCTCTTTAGTCTGGCCGGCCACGTGCTTACCCGCAACCCTTTTGCCCTCACCTGCGATCTCGATTACCTTTACCTTCACGTGGCTCCCGATGATGGCTTTGATCTGAATGGAACAGAATTACTGACTTACAGGGCGAAATACGCGGAGAAATACGGGGATGTTCCGGAGTTTCATGAAGCCATCTAACCGATGGTGGGCGTAACGAAAAAGTTATAATTGAGTCACTTTGTAGGGGTACAGCGTTGGTGCTCTATTCACCTGACCAATCTACTATTGAGACACTCACGTTCAGTCGTGGAGATTCCAGTTCGACAAACATAAGAGGAGAAAAGTGTTGAAGAAAAAATACGCTAGCGCTCTTGTTGCAGCAACTTTAGTTGCCCTTTCCTTGGGTGCGAGTTTGCCAACTAGCCAAGCAGCGACAAATACGATTCAGGTTTACATCTCTGGAGATACAAACGTTCAAGATCTTTGGGTCTCGACTTTAGTACCAGCATTTAAGGCATCAAATCCTGGCTACGACGTCAACGTGACTTTAGATCTTCATGGTGTCCACGATGCACAAGAGACTGCCAAAATTACAGCTGCATTTGCAACTCGCAAAGATGCTGGCGCAGACCTCATCGATGGTGGATTCGTTCAGCAGCTTGGTAGCGCAGGCTTGTTGTACAAAGCTACTTCAGCTCTTGTTCCAAACCTCAGCACTGTAGGTCGCGCTGTAGTTTCAATTGGTAAAGGTGGAATCCCTTACCGCGCATCCGCAGTTCTGCTTGCCTATAACAGCACAAACGTTAAGACACCTCCTAAGACCCTAGACGAGCTTCTTGTTTGGATCAAAGCCCACCCAGGTAAATTCACTTACAACGTGCCAAGTGGTGGCGGAAGTGGATTTGCATTCGTGCAGACAGTTGTTGACAAGTACCTCACAACTGCAGATCGCAACGCATTAGTTCAAGGTGCCAACAAGTCACTTC
Source organism: uncultured Actinomycetes bacterium (assembly GCA_903834145.1). Lineage (GTDB taxonomy): Bacteria > Actinomycetota > Actinomycetes > Nanopelagicales > Nanopelagicaceae > QYPT01. Next base: position 34,062 of record CAILHY010000023.1, on the reverse strand, counting down.
AAACTAAGTGGGCTACCGGCTTGGAAACTCTCCGAAGCTTGAACGCTTACACATATGGCAAGAATGGAACATATCCTGCCAACAATGCGGAGACTCTTAAGGACCTTGCTACTGGTCTTGTAGATATGGGCAGCGTTTGGTCAGATCAGTTTGCCAGCGCAACCAAGGCAGGCACCATGCCTGCAAACATCAAGGTCACCCAGATTGCCAATCCACAGTTCACAGGTGGAGCCGCATACTTGGGTATTCCTCGTACATCAAAGAATTACAAAGCAGCTCAGGTTCTTGCTAACTGGGTCCTTTCACCTGAAGGCCAGAATCTGATTGTGGCCGGCACCATGAATGGAATGCCAGTAATTCCTGTAACTATGTTGGATCCAAAAGTTGCAGCAGGCCTCACCGGTGTTGATGTAGCAAACTTGCGTCCAGCTTATTTCAGTGCCAATGGCAATGATTTGAAGAGCGCTTGGGCGCTTGCTGTTCCTGGCAAGTAACCGAGAGCACTGGAAAGTACTCGAAAACACAAGTGATAAATAACAAGATGAGTCGATGACATCTACTAAATCAGGTGTCACAGTAGAGAGCCTCGGGGCTAAAAAAGCCCCGAGGCTCTCTATCATCGGCTTCTTTATGGCACTGCCCCCTTTGCTTTTAGTTGTTTTCTTTGTTGGATTACCCGTCCTCATCGCCTTCACTTTTAGTCTTGGATTCACCACAGGGCCAAATCGTGTCCTATCGATAATCGGCCAGGAGATCCATAAGAAGGATCACTGGTGGGGAACTTTTGCTGCTTACAAAGATGTGTATCACGATCCTCGTTTTGCTGGTGACATGCGGACCACCATAGCCATCACCGTTATTTCTACAACTCTTGTCTTGCTCATGGCTTTGGGTATTGGTATTTATCAGCGCATGATCGGCGGCCGATTAGCGAGCGTCATGACGGCGCTTACTTTGGTTCCGCTCTTTGTTCCAGTCGTTATTGCCGCTTGGGCAATCCATACTTTTTATGCTGGCGATGGATTCATGCGTACCTTCTTCTCTCAATTTGGGATTAACTTCCCGACGATCACCTCCACCGTATCTGCAATCGCAATCGGCACGATTTGGACGTCACTGCCATTCGCAATCTTGATGGTAACTTCTGGCTTGCAGTCGATTCCTGATGCCCTCATTGAGACTGCACAAGATGCCGGAGCCGGATTTTTTAGAATCATAAGAACTGTCTTGATTCCTCTAGCGATTACGCCAATAGTTATCGCAGGAACTTTCACGGGTATTGGCATTTTAGGTTCCTTCACAATTCCACTCTTTTTGGGACCAAATCAACCTACGATGCTTGGCGTTGAAATCTCAAACTTCTTTGGTGCCTATAACCGGCCACAGCAATCTATTGTTATGGCGTTTATTGTTTTCGCATCCGCCTCCGGTATTGCCCTCATTTACATATGGGCAAATGTCCGTAGCGCTAAACAGAGCGGACGAATCTAATGGCAAAGCAAGAAAAATCGCGGGCAAAATCAAGTTCACCAATTGTTAAGTTCTTTCTCGTTTTATTTATGTTGGCAATGGCCTTCTTTATTCTGGGTCCGCTTCTTTGGCTGGCAATCCATGCTTTTGTCACTAATTGGACCTACCCAAATATCTATCCAGATGGATGGACATGGCATTGGTGGACGCAAGTCTTTGCTGACTCTGCGCTAGAGCATTCCATTCGAAACTCTTTGATCATCAGCCCGATTGTTGTCCTTTTATCGATGATTATTTGCCTGCCTGCTGCTTATGCTGCCGGGCGCATGCAATATGCAGGACGCAAGACATTCCTCATTGGAATGTTTGCTGCTAACTCTTTTCCAAAGATCGGGCTATTTGCCTCCATTGCAACCCTTTATTACGCACTTAACTTGATGGGCACAATTGTTGGAGTAATTATTATTCAGCTTCTTGGCACGATCATTTATATGACGTGGATACCGGCAGCAGCGTTTGCTTCGGTACCGCGCAATTTGGAAGAGGCAGCTCGCGATGCCGGCGCATCTAAGTTTCGGGTATTTCGCACCATTACTTTGCGATTGGCCATGCCGGGCATCTTGGTCGCAATCGTGATGTCTTTCTTGGCTTCCTTTGATGAAGCACAAGGTACTTATTTAGTCGGGGCTCCATCGATCTACACGATGCCAACTGAGATGTACGCACTTGTAGAAAATTATCCAATCCAAGTTGCTGCAGTGTTTTCCTTGTTGCTCGCATTGCCATCGGTACTTTTGATTGGTCTTGCAAGAAAACATATAGTCGGTGGACAACTAGCAGAAGGTTTCCAAATAAAGTGATGAAAGAGAGATGCAATGGTTAACTCACCTCAAGAAGATGGTTTAGTACTCAACGGTCTCACCAAGATCCTTGGCGGCCGTGTGATTATTGACAATCTTCACCTTGTTGTAAAAAAGGGTGAGATGGTCTCCTTACTTGGTCCATCAGGTTGCGGTAAAACAACGACTCTACGCATGATTGCCGGTTTTTTGATCCCTGATAAAGGGAACATCGTGCTTGATGGAAAAGATGTAACAACTATCGGGCCAGAGAAACGTCCAAGTGCGATGGTTTTTCAAAACTATGCACTTTGGCCACATATGACCGTCTTTAATAACGTTGCTTACCCATTAAAGGTAAGGAAGCTGACTAAGCCTGATATTGAAAAGCGCGTTCACGACGCTCTTGCCTTGGTAAATCTGATGCACCACAAAGATTCTCGACCTGGTCAAATCTCCGGGGGAGAACAGCAACGCGTTGCCCTTGCTCGCGCGCTTGTTCAAGAGCCAGATATTCTCTTGCTCGATGAGCCGCTGAGTAACTTGGATGCGAAGTTGCGAGTAAAGGTGCGCGAAGACATTCGCGACCTGCAACGTCGCTTAGGAATTACCACGGTAATTGTTACCCACGATCAAGACGAGGCACTTTCGATTTCGGATCGCATTGCCGTTATGAATAATGGAAAAATTGAGCAATTTAGTACACCACAAGAACTCTATGACCGTCCAGAGACTGAATACGTTGCAAACTTCATTGGAAGCTTGAATCACATCCAAGGTGGTTACGAAAACGGTCAGATCACCCCAGGAACAGATGTTGTAGGAATTCGCCCAGAAGATGTTCATTTCAGTAAGGAAGAGCTCCCAGGTAGTTATCCAGCAACTGTTGAGCTCGTGGTACCTCGAGGTCACTTCTGCGAGGTGTATCTCAAGCGTGCCGATATAGAACTTCGAGCCTTTATCTCCTCGGATGTCCCACGTGCCGGGAGTACCGGTTTCGTGAAAATCAACAAAGCCTTGATTTACAAAGATGGCAAGCTCGTCAAGGTCGCGTAGGTATTGAGTATGACATTTGCGTGCGCTCATCGAGGTGATTCAAGTCGTTTTCGTGAGAACACACTTATAGCCATAAAGTCTGCAATTGATTCCGGTGCAGACATTATTGAAATCGATGTTCGTATCACCAAGGACGGACAAGTTGTGGTCTTGCACGACCCAACTCTGGAACGCCTTTGGGGAATCTCTTCACAGGTATCCGATCGCAAGTGGGACTTCATTTCTAAACTTGGCGAGGGCGATGACCACATCCCATTGCTGCGTGATGTTCTGCCTCTTTTTGTGAATACGCAATCAACACTGATGATTGATATGGAAGAGGCTGATCCGGCTGTTCTTTCTTATGCAGTCACAGCCGATGGCCCACTGGATGCTTCTCAAATCCGCTGGTGTGGAAATTTGCAGGGCATGAGAGCAATTCGCTCTCTTTCATCGACTGCAAATATCTGGATGCCATGGGATGAAATCACATTGCCCACCAAAAAAGACATTAGTGATCTCTCTCCAGAATTTATCAATTTGCACTACTCATTTGTGACTCGCGCCCGCATTCAGGAATTTCATGACATGGGATACAAGGTCTCCGTCTGGACAGTGGATGATGAAGCAACAATGCGATGGGCTATTGATGTCGGCGTAGATTCCATCACGACAAATCAACTTTCACTTTTGCAGTCAATTATTGCGGAATCGCCATCGCTAAATCGCAATGTAGAAAGTTCCATTGATGGGATTGATCTAGAAAAGGCAATGGTCATTGCCAGGGACCTAGGCAAGTGGGCCATCATGGTCGCAAGCTCTATGGATCCGGGTGAGATGAAACTTAAGGAGAATCCCGCAGACATTGTGACCCGTGTCGATGTCATGATCGAGGCCCATGTTCGAGAGGTAATTGCTACGAATTTTCCTGGCCATAATTTCGTTGGCGAAGAAATGGGTGGTCAATTTCAAGCAGATACTCCTTCTTGGTATTTGGATCCCATAGATGGAACTACCAATTTTGCTAACAGAATGCCCTGGAGTTCCTTTTCATTAGCGCTGGCTTTTAATCGCACGCCCTTGGTGGCAGTGGTTATTGACCCTTGGCGCAATTCTCTCTTTGAAGCCCGTGCGAATCACGGCGCAAGACTTAATGGACGCGAATTAAGAGTTGAAGATCAAACAGGTATTGAAAATCCACTGAGCAGTCGCCTTGTTTCGACGGAATTGGCGGCTTATCAACCTTGGCCAGGAATGCTCGGCTTGCTAGATGCTCTGGCTGAGAACTTTTGCACCATGCGCATCATGGGCTCAGGCACATTAACTCTCACCGGTGTCGCCGCATCACGCGGGGTTGGCGCCGTGATTGGACACTTCAGTCCTATCGATCACTTAGCAGCAGTTCTCATAGTGCATGAAGCCGGTGGGGCGGTCTGGGATGAATCCGGAAAGGTAAATCTCTTTCCGCAAGCCGGTGGAATTCTCTGCGCAACGCAGGCCGCAGCGAGACCCCTTTATGAGATTTGGAAAAAAGCTACGTTGGACGCTTCTCAAACTTCCTAGTCTCTAATTTAGTTCGGCCAACCGAGCTTTAACCATGCCTTGCAAAAGTTTTTCGTTCACTTCCCAATCATTGGGAACCCCAATAGTTTTCTTCTTAACGTCTAGATCTTTCATTTTGACCGCAAACTTCTCGAGAACATCCTTACTCCAGGGAGCCATGAGAATGTGATTCTTAGCAGCTGAAATTCCAAAGACATAATCTTTTCCGCTTCGAAGCATTGGTTGATTCCATGCAATCACAAGTTCCAAATCTGGATACTTCGCCGTGATGGCCTTAAAGATCGCCTTCACGGTTTTGGCTTGCTTGGGATCTAGTGTTTTAAAGTAATCGGCCGGAGTATTGAAGCGCTTTGTAGAAGTTGATCCGCGCGAATACATGACTAGGGCGTTGGCATGCGCTTGGCTAAAACCGTGATTCTCGCGAAGGTAGGCAATCTGCTCGGGGTATTTTTGATCGGCTAGATCTGCCATAACGGCAAACCAATAAGACATTGGTTGGCCGTATTTCTTCTCAATGACTGGAAAGTGAACTTCTCGACTTGGATCCTTCTGATTAGCGAGCATTGACTGCCTTCACAATCTGCGCCCCAAGCCACCTACGCATTTCATAAGCATCTGGAACAAATTGTCCATGGTTTAGGAATCCATGAATCATTCCTGGATATTCTTTGAGGGTAACGGGAATTCCGGCATCTTGAAGTCTTTGAGCGTAGTTAGCTCCGTCATCGCGCAAGACGTCGTGTTCTGCCAATGCAACGATTGCTGGTGCAACATTGTCAAAGGAAGTGGCACGTGCAGGTATCGCATATTTGTTTTCGCGTTGTGCTGCAGGAACGTACAGATCCCAGGACGCAGCCATGCCTTTCTTGCTCAAGCCAAATCCAGTCTCATGATCCATGTACGATTTTGATTCAAAATTTGTATCGATGCATGGATAGAGCAGCATTTGATAAGCAAGTTTCACATCGCCGGTATCAGCCGCCTTGAGCGCAACTGCCGCAGCAAGGTTGCCTCCAGCGCTATCTCCTCCGACGCCAATCTTTGTCGGATCAATCCCCAATTGTTCCGCGTTGCTATAAACCCATAACAAAGTTGCATAACAATCATCGAAGGGAATAGGGAATGGATGTTCGGGTGCTTTTTGGTAGTTAACAGCAATGATCGTGAAACCAGTTTCCGCGCACATTTGCGATAACGAAGCGGAATACCGAAGGGGCCAACTGAAGATCCAACCACCACCATGAAAATAAACGAGAGCCGGAGAATTGGGCTTTGCGCTTTTTGGTCGAAATATCACCGTATGCAAGTCGGCAGTTGGAGAGGTTAGGTATGTGTTCTCGATATTCACTTCAGTGGATTCCGGGCCCGCATACTCGAGATAGCTTTTCAGGTCGGCTCTAACTTCTTCAAGAGTTGCATTCTCGGGCAAAGGGTTATGAATTGCTATGTGATCCAAATACGCCTGTGCCTGCGGATGAATTGTCATGGCGCAAAGAGTACCTGAACGATGAAAACGTGTCGCGCAGAATCTACCTCATTTGGCCTTATTGCTTTTTGTAGCCGCTTGGGCATTTCGGGTGGAGCCCGATGACTTTTGTTTTTAATCTTCCTTTGACGCAGGTGATCGTCACTTTCTTTGCACTGGTATTCACCGAAGAAGGCATCGGTGTTGCAGACGCCGTGGGTGCTGTTAATTCGGCTCTCACCATAATCTTCGGGCTAGAAAAGTGAAATCCACTGGCAAAGAAGTACAGTTGGCCGTTTTTGTTAGAGACAGCAGTGGTCGCCACACTTGCCGTTCCATCCTCATTCGTGATTTCTAGAATCAATTTTGCCGCTTTGGTCAATGTATTTGCTGGGAACTTGCAGTCCATAAATTTATCCGTTGTCCAAAATTTAAAGTAACCAGTATTCAGTTCAGCATTTGCGCGCAAATGTGGAGCCCAGATTGAAAAAGTTAATGATTGTGTTTGTGAATCCCAGGTGGGGTCGCCGGTAGTAGTCGTATTCTGTGACTGAACCGAGTATCCAACGTCCGAACACTTTGGGTCCCAATAGCTATCCAAAATGCCATTTCCCGCGTGATGAATGATGAAGTTAAAAGCGATTTTATCAAAGTCTGCAGGAGTTGATCCGGCAAGTTTCGCGTTGTAATCGGTGCTATTTAGGAAGTTAAAGTCAGAGATAGGCGTTCCCATACCTTCCATCATCCAACGTGTTCCTCCACTTATTTTCTCTGCCGTGTAATTTGAATCCAGAGCCTGCAACTGGATATTCATTGGCCTGAGCCAACTTGTGCGAAAAGTAAAACGCACCTTTGTGGAAAGTGGATCAGGTACATCGATACGTGCTCGAAATGCAGCACAGGTGCCATTGCAACCTTTTGTCACCGGCGAATCCAAAGTGGCTTCCAGATTGATAGGGCCAGCTACTGAAGACCAGATGGTCGAACCTCGGTATGTTGCATTTCCATTTAGATCAAAAGGAGCGAGATCAGCAGGAAGCTCTTGAATCAGATTTGCTGGTGCATAAGTTCCTTGCGAATCCACAACGCCCACTGACTCGATGCAATCAAGTTCGGTTGCACTTTGGCAGCTACCCAGGGAGTAACTTCCAGGCACCGTGAAATCTTTTGCAGGTCCAACTGCGGCGTGTGCATCTGCAGTAGTTAGGGGAGATAAGAGCAAGGCAATAATGCAGAAAACAATTGTGGAGCCATGCGATCTCCTAGACATCGCCAGAGCGTACATGAGTCGAACCCGCTGCAGGGGGTTCGACTCAGCGAGTAAAGGCCTCCATGAGCAATGCTTTCGCCTCTTCATCATGGACATAATGATTACCTGTGGCTGGGCTGGCGGTGTCGCGACGAGAGACACGACGCAAAGTCCGACCATCGAAAATCTCAAGAGTATGAAGGCCGATGTATGGCCAGGCACCTTGGTTTGCAGGTTCGTCTTGAACCCAAAGAAGGTTAGCGCGTGGATGTTTTGCGGCTTCTTCGGCAAGTTCGCGTGCGGGAAGTGGATAGAACTGTTCAACGCGAATGATTGCCGTGGATTCTTCACCAAGGCGTTTTCTTTCGGCAAGTAAATCGTAGTAAATCCGACCCGAACAGAAAATCACACGAGATGCATTTGTCACCGAATTATCGGGAATGACTGGTTGGAAATGTCCAGATGTGAAATCTGACAGCGCCGAAGCTGCTGCTTTCATTCGCAGCATCGACTTAGGAGTGAAAACAATGAGGGGACGTTGCGCAGGATTCTTTGCGTGCCATCGAAGCAAGTGGAAGTAAGAGGCAGGTGTTGAAGGTTGGGCCACCGTCATGTTTCCTTCTGCACTCTGTGCGAGGTATCGCTCGATGCGTGCCGATGAATGGTCCGGACCTTGGCCTTCATATCCGTGCGGAAGTAGAAGAACTACACCAGAGCGCTCTCCCCATTTTTGCAATGAAGTCGCAATAAATTCATCCACGATCGTTTGGGCACCATTACCGAAATCACCAAACTGTGCCTCCCACATTACAAGTGCTTCGGGGCGAGCAACGGAGTAACCGTATTCAAAACCCATTGCCGCGTATTCAGAGAGCAGCGAATCGATCACGAAGAATTGATTTTCATCTGAAATGAGCCCACGAAGCGGAGTCCACTCATTGCCGTTTTCTTTGTCGATGATTACCGCATGGCGACTACTAAAAGTGCCGCGCCGCGAATCTTGACCTGCAAGACGAATTGGTTTGCCTTCAAGCAAGAGCGATCCAAAGGCAAGAGTTTCACCCATCGACCAATCAATTGTTGCGTCATTGAGCATTTCAACGCGCTTGAGTAATTGTGGCGTGAGTTTTGGATGGACGCTAAAACCTTCAGGGACATCGGTCTGTGTCTGGGCGATACGTCGTGCCATTGCTTCGTCAATGCTTGTGTTGACTGCGGCAGGGGCGGAAACTTCAGGAACGTCAATATGGACATCTTCTTCGGGTTGAAGATTGTGAACAGCAGCAAAAACAGCCTCTAATTGAGCCTGGTAGTCACGGGCAACATCTTCGGCTTCTTCGAGTGTGATCTCTTTGCGACCAATCAATGCCTCTGTATACAAGGTACGAGTAGAGCGCTTGGCATCAATAAGTTTGTACATCAGCGGTTGAGTAAAACTTGGCTCATCACCTTCATTGTGACCTCGGCGGCGATAGCAAAGCATGTCGATGATCACATCTTTATTAAATTTCTGGCGGTACTCATATGCCAACCGAGCAACGCGGACACATGCTTCTGGGTCATCCCCGTTCACATGGAACACCGGAGCGGAAATCGTTTTGGCAACGTCGGTGGCATAGGTGGAGGAGCGTGAGGCGTGTGGTGAAGTGGTGAATCCCACTTGATTATTGACGATGATATGGATCGTTCCGCCGGTGCGATACCCGCTCAAGAGAGAGAGGTTTAACGTTTCAACGACAACGCCTTGCCCAGCAAATGCCGCGTCACCGTGTAGAAGGATTGGCAATACCGAGAAAGAGTCTCGGACATTCATGCGATCTTGCTTTGCCCGAACGACACCTTCGAGAACGGGGTTCACTGCTTCAAGGTGTGAAGGATTCGCAGCAAGATAAATTTTCGTCTGCGAACCAGATTCAGAGGTGAAAACACCTTCGGTTCCTAAGTGATATTTAACATCACCCGTGCCGGCAACCGCGTTCTGTTCGTAGTGTCCTTCAAATTCTTGAAAGATTTGCCCATAGGACTTACCCGCGATGTTGGCCAAGACATTGAGTCGACCGCGGTGAGGCATCCCTATGCAGACTTCATCTAGTCCGCTATCAGCGGCTGCAGAAATCACGGCGTCAAGGAGAGGAATAACAGTCTCTCCGCCTTCAAGTGAGAAACGCTTCTGCCCCACATATTTGGTTTGCAAGAATGCCTCGAACGCTTCAGCGCCATTGAGTTTGTGCAAGATTCGCAGATGTTCTTCCCTTGGAATCTTGAGAGGTGGAGTCTCAACGCGCTCTTGGACCCACGTGCGCTCCACTGGATCTTGGATATACATGTACTCAACGCCAACGGAGCGGCAGTAAGAGTCACGCAATATTCCAAGAATCTTGCGCAGCTTCATAAATGTTTGGCCGCCGAACCCGCCCGTTGCGAATTCGCGATCCAGATCCCACAGTGTTAATCCATGAGTAACAACATCTAGATCTGGATGAGAGCGTTGCTTGTACTCAAGCGGGTCAATATCAGCCATTAAGTGGCCAAAAGTCCTGTAGGCGTGAATTAATTGCTGTACGCGTGCTGTTTTATTGATCTCTTCATCGCGTGCAAATTCAATATCTGCTACCCAGCGGATTGGTTCGTAGGGGATACGCAATGCTGCGAAAATTTCGTCATAGAAGTTTTCTGCGCCAAGCAGAAGCTCGTGAATTCTGCGAAGGAAGTCACCTGATTGAGCCCCTTGAATGATGCGGTGGTCGTACGTGCTAGTGAGTGTGACTACCTTGCTCACGGCAAGACGTGCCAAAGTTTCCTCACTAGCGCCCTGATACTCGGCGGGATAGTCCAGTGATCCGACGCCGAGAATCATCGCTTGACCTACTACAAGACGCGGTACCGAATGAACCGTGCCGATCGTTCCTGGATTCGTGAGTGAGACAGTCGTTCCCGCGTAATCATCAACGGTTAAAGTCCCTGTCCGTGCTTTATGCACGGTCTCTTCGTACGTCGCCCAGAATTGGCCGAAATCTAAATCTTCGCAACCCTTAATCGATGGAACTAAGAGTTGACGCGTGCCATCTGGTTTTGCAAGGTCAATGGCAATACCTAAGTTGATGTGATCCGGGTGCGCAACAGCTGGCTTTCCATCGAGTTGTGTGTAGAACGAATTCATTTCTGGCATTGCCCTAAGCGCCTTGATCATTGCGTATGCAATGAGGTGCGTGAAGGAAACTTTCCCGCCACGTGCGCGCTTTAGATGATTATTAATCACGATGCGATTATCAATGAGAAGTTTCGCTGGAATCACTCGGACACTTGTTGCGGTCGGCACGGATAGTGAAGCCTCCATGCTTTGCACAACACGCCCCGCAACTCCGCGAAGATTTTCAACAGCAGCAGCCGATGGTGTTGCCAATACTGGGACTGGCTTTACAACGGGATCTGCTGGTGTTGGTGCCGAAGCAATAGGCGATGGACGAACAACTTCTTGTGGCACTATCGGTTGTGCCGCTACCGTGGGTGCAACAGGAGTTGCAACGGGAATAACCAAAGCAGATTGCGCTGATTGCGCAGATTTTGGAATCGGAGGCACGCCGCCACGTGGTGCGCCAGATGATGCGCCAGATGATGCGCCAGGTGGAGTAGAGGGAGCAGTTGGTTTCGTGGTGGCAAAGAGCGCAACCCAAGCGGCCTCAACGGAATTTGGGTCTTGCAAATAGCGCTCGTACATTTCATCGACGAGCCATTCATTTGCACCGAATTGATCTCCGAATTGATCGCCAGCCACAGGCGTACTCCTTCGTCATTCATGGGACTCGACTAAGACCCTGAAGCCTACCGATCACGCAGGGTGCAAGAAACTTGGAAAAACTTGGAAAAAGTTGGAAAAAGTTGGAAAGAGGTCAGAGCAGGGATCGAGCACGCGAGATAGAGCACAATTTCGTCCTTGTGCCTTCTGGCAACTAGTTGGGAAGTATGGAAATTGAAAGAATCAGCGTCACCAACGCTATGAGCGCTAAAGGAAGTGCCATTGCCCAAAAATGTGCCCCCGCCTGAAAGTAGGCAACTCCTAAGGCGATGAGATTGGCGAGAACAGCAGGTGCGCGGCCGTAATTCTTGCCGGTGCTAAAGCCTCGTGCCGCGCCGAGCAATCCAACTCCGCCGAGTAAGGCAAAGGCGATCACACCGATGAGCGCACTTACCGCTTCAACTTTTGACGTCAATCCCTTGATAAGCAGAAATGTCCCTAGGGCAAACACCACTGAAGCTTCAACTTTAAGCAGGGTTGCCACGATCGTGCGGCGTCGGTTCGTGCTGGGAAACTGCATAGGCGAAGGGTAGCAAAATGTTCTCTCATGATGGCCTCAAGGATGTGCTCACACACGTAGCTGCGCCGCCTCTTTTTTATGAGGAATTACGGCGAGAAGTTTCCCGAATGGAGAGAAATGGAAAACGATTTGGAATATTGCGCTTAGTTTTGGCGCAGCAAAATCATTCCAATGCCGATGTGGTCAATTTTTCGGAATGTATCGTGCGAGCAACTCGTGGCGAAGAATTAGTTGCCAGACTTGGCGATCACGAATTTGCCGTTCTCGTGCGCGGAGATCAATACGCGATTGCAAGCCTTCTCGAACGAATTCTCGCACGCACGCGCGATCAAAACCACGTTCCTGTTTTTCTTAGTTCGTACATCGACTCCCATGTCGGAGAGGGTGCATTGGATTTGTTGAATCGCCTCGATACTTTTGCGCTTTCACCTTCAGCTAGTGAGGCTTTACTTACTTAAAGTAGCCATTTGCGCCCTACGCTTTCCTTGCTTCGGGCAATAACGCTAGTGGCTCCGTGCCCGCCTTCTAGAGTCGCCCCATGATAGAAACTGATCTTGACATGACTTTTGGTCCTCTTGCTCCCTACATGTATGACAATGAGATTGAGGAAATCTGGATAAATTCTCCTGAACGAATCTTTATCGCGCGCGCAGGCAAAAACGAATTAACAAATCTTTTGCTCACCTCCGAAGATGTGCGAAATATCGTGGACCGAGCGCTGATGTGGAGTGGCCGCCGCCTCGATCTTTCACATCCATTTGTCGATGCCAGACTTCCAGATGGAAGTCGTCTCCATGTGGCGATTCCTGAAATCACGCCTGAACATTGGGCTATAAATATTCGAAAGCATCTGCATCGCACGCTCTCGCTGAAAGATTTGGCGGGGCGAGCGGCGATGAGTGATTCGATGGCTGCACTTCTGGGCAATAGCGTAAAAGCTGGACTCAACATTCTGGTAAGTGGCGCAACACAAGCGGGTAAAACAACTTTATTGAATGCTCTTGTATCAGCTATTCCAGTTCAGGAAAGGGTTATCACGATTGAAGAAGTCTTTGAACTTAAGCCCAATCTTCCCGATGTTGTGAGCCTTCAAACCCGTGCACCGAATTTGCAGGGGGAAGGTGAAATTCCACTTCGCCGACTTATCAAAGAATCACTTCGTATGCGACCTTCAAGAATCATTGTGGGAGAAGTTCGTGAAGCCGAAGCGCTCGACCTATTGATCGCCTTAAACTCTGGGCTCCCTGGAATGGGGACAATTCATGCAAATTCAACGCGTGATGCCATAGTGAAACTTCAAACCTTGCCTCTCCTGGCAGGTGAAAACATCTCCCAAAAATTCGTTGGCCCAACTGTGGCTGCTGCAATTGACCTTGTAATTCAGATCGCCCTGGATGCGGAGGGCGAGAGACGCATTGTTGAAATTTCCGCAGTAACTGGACGTTTTGAAAACGACCGCATTGAAGTCGAGACTTTGTGGATTTGGAATGGAAAGGAATACGAGAAAGGGTTGGGAGCGCTTCCACATCCTGAGAAGTTCGTGACTGCCGGATTGCCTTCGGATAATTGGTGGCTGCTATGAGCATGATTCGTAGAAGGTTGTTGTATTCCTCACTCGCCTGTGTTGGCACTACTCTCGCCATTTTTGTTTTTACCACTTCGATCATTATCACCGCGCCTTTCACCTTTTTCGCGGGTGTGATCTCGTGGATTTATCAACGTAATAGGTTCTCAAAAACCGAAGCAGCCATATCTCTTGTCTGGCCAGAAGTAATCGACCACATGATTTCAGGTATCCATTCCGGACTTTCTCTTTCAGAAGCCATGGTTGGTCTAGGAAAACGCGGTCCAGAAATATTGCGCCCTGCTTTCCTGGATTTTCATCGAGAACTTCAGGAAACGGGCAACTTTGTTCAAGCTGTGGAGCGCTTGAAAGTTCGTTTTGATTCGCACAGTAGTGATCAAATTCTTGAAGCAATTTTGCTGGCGAAATCACTTGGCGGATCTGAGTTACTACAGATATTTAGAACTCTCGGTGACTTTCTACGACAGGATCTTTCGCTTCGAAAAGAGATCGAGATCAAACATGGATGGATCAAGAATTCTGCACATTTATCCTCTGCAGCACCTTGGCTGCTACTTCTTTTGCTTTCAAGTCAGCCAGGAACCACTGCTGCCTTTGCTTCGCCCGCTGGAATTGCCATTCTTCTACTTGGAATCGCGCTGACGGTCATTGCTTATTTTTGGATGGGTCGCCTTGGTCGCCTACCCAAAAGCCCACGCGTTTTCCAAAAGCGCATGGAGGTATGAAGTGGCATCCGCTCAAATTGCCATCCCGGTCCTATTGGCTCTAACGGGAGCGCTTGCCTACATTGCTCATGAAGATGAGAAAGAAGAATCCTCAGATCGCATCATCGCGCAATCGCGCAAACGACTTCTGGCAATGCCCGATCGCTCGAAGGTCCAAGAGCGATTGTTGAAGGTAGGTCGAGAAAATCAATACGATCACTTTCGAATCATGCAAGCAAGTTATTGCGCTATTTCCGGTGGCATTGCCGGGTTCATTTCATTTCTGATGACGGAAGATTTCATATTAGCTAGCCTTCTTCTAGGTTTGGTTAGCGCCAGTGCCTTTGTTCTTATTGATTGGAACTTATCCAGAGAAGTTAAGGCGTATCGCGAAAGGATAGAAAGTGAATTTCCTGCAATTATTGAAATGCTAACTTTAGCTCTCTCTGCTGGTGAAACTCCCATGGGAGCACTGACGCGACTTTCATTGCGATCAAATTCGCACCTAGCAAAGGAATTTGGCGAAGTTGTTTTACAAGTGCGCCAGGGAAAGCCTTTCCATGTTGCTCTAGATGACTTTGGTCGACGAATTGACTCGGCAGTTATTCGTCGATTCGTCGATGCTTTGATCACGGCGATGCTTCGGGGTGCGCCATTGATAGACGTGCTGGCCCGTCATGCAGCTGAAGCAAGACAGATTCAACGAAACTTCATGATGGACAAAGCCGGTAAGGCGGAAACATCGATGATGGTTCCTGTTGTTTTTCTTATCTTGCCCATATCGATTCTTTTTGCTCTCTGGCCTTCTGTTACACATTTAAATCTATTCGCTGCCTAAATCAGCACTCAATAATATTTACAGCCAAACCGCCGATCGAAGTTTCTTTGTAGTGGTGATGCATATCTTTTCCAGTTTCTTTCATAGTTTTAATTACCATGTCCAGGCTCACTAAGTGCTGACCATCACCATGGAGGGCCATGCGGGCCGCGTTAATTGCTTTGACAGCTCCGATCGCATTTCGTTCGATACAAGGAATTTGCACTAGGCCACCTATCGGATCGCAGGTAAGCCCCAGATTATGTTCCATGCCAATTTCTGCAGCATTTTCTACCTGCTCTGGTGTTCCACCTAAAACTTCAGCAAGACCTGCTGCAGCCATTGCGCATGCAGAACCAACTTCGCCCTGGCACCCAACTTCGGCCCCAGAGATGGAAGCATTTCGCTTAATGAGAGTACCCACTGCTGCGGCAGCCAATAAGAATTTGATAGTTCCTTCATCATTAGCCCCAGGGATAAATTCTCTGTAATAACGAAGGACTGCTGGAATAATTCCGGCTGCCCCATTTGTTGGAGCGGTTACCACTCGGTGACCCGCCGCGTTCTCTTCATTAACGGCTAGCGCATAAAGATTTACCCAATCTAAGGCACGCAATGGATCATGGTGTTCAGATTCAATGCTCAGAGTTTTGAAGAGGGCTGGTGCTCGACGTGGAACATTCAAACCTCCTGGCAAAATTCCACCTGTCACACATCCAGCATCGATACAGTCATTCATCGCGGTTGAAATATTCAAGATACCTTCGCGGATTTCAACTAGGGTGCGATCATTAAGTTCATCTCGCAGCATCACTTCGCTGATAGATAACGAATCGCGCTTGCAAATCTCAAGAAGTTCTTCGGCCGTTTCAAAATGTTCAGCGGGTGCAAGAGGATGATGATTGGCAGGTTGCTTTGCAACAAAATCTTCCGCAATCTTCAGTTCTGATTCTGAGGCAACAAATCCTCCACCGATAGAGAAATACACTGCATTGGTAATTTCGGAACCATCTGCACGATCGGCTCTAAATCGCAAGGCATTCGGGTGGTAGTCGATACTGATTCTAGGCTGAAAACTTATTGCATCGGAAGCGATTGAAACACGTTGTTTTCCCATTAATTCCAGATAGCCATCAGCCACCACACTGGTCGGCAATGAAGAGACAACGTGCGAAGGAACGGTTTCGGGTTGGTATCCACTTAAGCCAAGAAGTACAGCACGATCAGTACCGTGCCCACGACCTGTAGCCCCAAGGGATCCGTACAGTTCAATCGAAATACTAGTAACTTCATGGAGTAACCCATCGGCTTCCAAGGATTGTGCAAAACTCAGCGCGGCACGCATTGGCCCAACAGTGTGAGAACTTGATGGACCAATGCCTAGGCGGAACATGTCAAAGACACTGAGGCGGCCCAAAGGAATTGTCATTGCGACATCGTAATGCGCGGCCTAGGCCCTGCTCCTACATTTCCGTAGCGATGGTTCGTGATTGACACGCTTTGTTCCAAAAGCCAGCGTGGTAATTCCACATCCCCACGGGCTGCCAAGGGGCGAGAGTCCAGAGAGATGCCTTTATTGAGAAATTCCAAGGTGGGTGCATTTTCAGCACTAAGCCAACGAACCTTTTCTGTATGTGATGCGCGAACCACAAGTTCTTCTAACGATTCAATGATCGCTTCCGCAAGGCGAATGTTTTCCTGGGCACAACTGAATTCGATCAAGTCTCCGGTTTGTTCCGAAACCCAATGGATATAGTTTATTTCATCGAGAGAAGTTGTCTCATCGATTCGCACAATATATTTACGTACCGAAGTTTTGTAAATTTGATAATTTCTTTCCACGGATAACCCGGAAGCATCGATTGCTTTCGAACCAACTTCATTCCACCAAAGTTGTGAAGATTCAATGAGCTCTAGGAGCGATGACATAGGTCTCCAGGTGCGTAAATTGTTGAGGTAGTTGGCGCCTCCTGCTTTGGAAGTTGGGCCAACGCTGCTGCGCTTCCATCCTCCAAAAGGTTGACGGTTAACAACTGCACCGGTGGTTCCACGATTAACGTAGAGATTTCCCGCCTGCATGTGAGAGATCCAAAGTTCACATTCTTTTTCATCCAGCGCATGGACCCCTGCAGTGAGACCAAAATCGGTTGCATTTTGCCATGCGATAGCGGTCTGAAAATCCGGAGCCTTCATGATTCCAAGAACAGGTCCGAACCATTCATTGCGATGACTCCATGAACCTGGTTTCACACCGATTTTAATTCCGGGAGTCCACATGTGACCTGTTGAATCAATTTGTTGCGGTTGAATTAACCAATTCTCGCCATCGTCCAATTGGGTAAATGCGCGCAGCAAAGATGGGCCGGCGGGCCTGATGATTGGCCCCGTGGATGTTGAGTAACTTCTGCCCGGTCCTACGCTCAAACTTTCTACTGCATCTTTGAGTTGACGAAAGAATGCCGGATTGTTGTAGATACTCTCTTCAACAATCGCCAAACTTGCCGCACTGCACTTTTGACCTGCATGTCCAAATGCGGATTGCACAAGATCTTTGACAGCGCTATCAATATCGGCACTAGCAGAGATGAGGATCGCGTTTTTCCCGCTCGTTTCAGCCATGAGTCGGATCTCTGGTTTCCACTTCGTAAACATCTCTGCCGTTTCAAAACCACCCGTGAGGATGACTGCGTTGACGCCTGAATGCGTAACAAGATGTTTTCCATCCTGATCATCACGTGTGGGAACAAATTGCAAGACATTCTTAGGAACTCCTGCGTTCCAGAGTTGTTGCGCAATCCGATAGGCCGTTGCCACGGTTTCGGGAGCTGGCTTCAAGATGACGGCATTTCCGGCAGCCAACGCTGAACAAACCCCGCCCACAGGTATGGCGTAAGGAAAATTCCATGGTGGAACAACGAGCACAACACCCAGAGGTGTGGATCCTTCTTCTTTTTGTTGGGATGAGAGCGCGTAGTAGCGCGCGAAATCAATCGCTTCGCTAACTTCAGGGTCAGCCTCGGACACGGTCTTTCCTGAATCCAGCGCCATGAGTGCAATAGTTTCGGCTCGCTCAGATTGCATGATAGATGCGGCAGTTCCGAGGATTTTACTTCGATTGCCCGCGCCTAAGTTTTCCCAATCTTGAAAAGCAGACTGGGCAGTTGCAACGGCCAAATCAATCTGATCCTTCATTGCGACGCTATAGCGATACCACGTCCTGCCATCGTTGCTTGGGTCATGGCCAAGCTCTATAGATTCGTTAAGAATGTCTTTTCCATTTATTACTAACGGAATATGAACTTCTTGCCCAGAATCGATCTTCGCCCACGCAGCGCTCAGTGCATTGTGAAAATTCGGATTGGTCGAATCCGCATCACTTTCGTTTTCAAATATTCCTTGATTGAAAAGTTCCTTGCAATCATGCGGCACAAGAACGTGACGACGCGATGTCGTTGAAATCTGGTGTCTTTCGGAAACCGAATGAAGGAATCGATTCTTTTGATCTTCGAAATTCTTGCTTCCCTTGCTCATATCAAATGATGCTCGAAGGTAATTTTCGAGAGATGTGTTCTCATCCAATCTTCGCACCAGGTAGGCCACTGCCGCAGGGAAATCATCATGGCGAGTTACGGGCGTATAAAGAAGAACATTTCCTACTTCATGCACAACGGCAAGTGCTTCGGCATTAGCCATGCCTTCAAGCATTTCGATATCGAGTTGCTCCGTGACACCACGCGATTTTGCCACCTCAATTGCCCATGCCAAATGGAATAAGTTATGGCTGGCAATGCCAATACGCACCGCCGGAAAATGCTCTTTGATAAGGGCGGTATCAATGAGTCGCGCGTAACTTGCATCAACGGCCGCTTTACTTTCATATGGCGCAGCGACCCATCCGTGCAATTCGGCTTCAGCTTTTTCCATTGCAAGGTTTGCACCTTTTACAAGGCGAATCTTGATGCTTGCCCCGGTACGTGCATGGCGGATTTTGGCCCAAGCTACTAGTTGAGCGAAGACCGCATGTGATTCCGGGAGATAGGCCTGCAACACAATTCCAGCGTTCATCGATTCGAATTCTGGCTCATCAAGTAATTTCATAAATACTTCTACCGTGATGGAAAGATCGCGAAATTCTTCCATATCTAAGTTAATGAAAGTTCCGTGCTTGTGCGCTTCGCGATAGAGCACGCGAAGACCATCAGAAACCCTTTGTACAGAACCTTCGTAATCGACGGTGATGAGCTGGCTAGTGACAGATGAAATCTTCACTGAGGCATAGTTCACTTCGGGGCGAGCCACCATGGAGATCACTGATTGCAATCGCTGGGCGGCTTCATGATCACCGAGAACTGCTTCGCCAAGTACGTTGATATTAAGTCTGGCGTGGTCGGCCACACGATTTCGAATGTGAGCCGATAAGCGTGATTCCTCGGCTGGCAAAATGATTCCGTTGGCTGCCATTCGTACTCTTTGGTGAACAATTCTCATAACGAGCCCAGGAAAAAGTATCGAGAAAGGTACTGCAATCTTTATTCCGATGTAATCCAAAATTCCCAGACCCTGCACATTTGCCAAATTTGAAATTCTACGAAAAGTTCGCACGGCGCGTGGCACTGATGTCATGCGCATGACTTCATCGGTGAGGGACATTGTTAAGGAAATTGCATCTGGATTCTTGAGAAGGCGTGCGAATCGCTTCCGGTTTGCTTCATCATGTCGAGTTCGCTGCCTTTGGGATTCGTGAAGCAACTTTCCTACTAAGGTGATTGCTGGATCTACAAGTGAATCGATATCGCTATGAGTTGGAAGCGGATCTACATGTTTAAAATTCACTGGTGAGACCTACCTTTCGTGCCAATCCTACGTACTTTTCGAGGAAAGAATCAGAGGAGCACGGTGAGGACACTCATGATCGCGGTTGTAATGGGCAAAGTTTGCAACATGCCGTGAAGAGTTGCCACAGTTGCGTTTGGACCAAATCTTCGCTGGTTGAAGGCGCCTAAAACCGAGGTAATAACTGGGTAAGTGGAGAGGACGCCTGCAGCTCGAGGTCCGAGGAAATTAGCAAAGCCGGTCAAACTCAGAATTATAAGGACGGTCACAATGAGTCGAACTGGTAGTTCCCATGAAGGCGGTTCGTTGGAGTGGGGTTGATCGTCATAGTGGGGCCAGTATTTTTTTGCGAAGAACCAAATTAGCCCTAACACCATAAGAAGTGGCATCAACGGGATCTGTCGCAATGTAAGTAGGGATCCCGAAGCAATACAGGCAAGTGTTCCGAATGCAAGGGCGCTGGCCCACGTCGTACGTAGCGCGGCGAATGCGTAAACCCAAGCAAAAATAATCAGCGCAACTTGTCCGACTAAAACACCGTGTGCGGCGCGCGCTGCGAAACTTCCGCCTTCTTGAAAATAGATAATGAATATAAATGGTCCCGTGGTAAGTGGAAGACCAATGAGCCGCCCACCAATTCGATCGCCCCAACGCTTCTGAATCACGCTTACTAGACCTACAAAAAGTGGAGCAAGAAAAAGTTTCAGGAGCAAAAGAGAATTCACGTTATGGGGCCGTGATCATCTTTCGTGAAGTGGTTATCTCCTCAATAAAGTCATGATCGATATCAACTCCGATTCCTGGCCCAGTGGGTACTCGAAGTCGACCCTCTTCCATCACAAATGGATTAGTGATATCTCTGGTAAAGAATCGTGATGACGCGCTTGTGTCTCCTGGAAGTGTGAAACCCGGAAGTGCTGCGAGTGCCACATTTGCTGCACGTCCGATTCCTGTTTCCAGCATGCCACCACACCAGACAGGAATGCCATTTTCAACGCACAAGTCATGGATACGAACGGATTCTAAGTATCCACCGACTCTACCTGGCTTAATATTTATGACGGTCGTTGCTTTCATCGCAAGAGCATCTCTGGCCGCTTCAAAGGAAGTGATGGATTCATCTAAGCAAATCGGCGTCTCTACTTTCGCCGCCAACATCGCATGGCCCAATACGTCGTGCTCATCGAGAGGTTGTTCGATGAGTAACAGGTTAAATGGATCCAATTTTTTCAACAGTGCAATGTCATTTCGGGTGTAAGCCTGATTTGCATCGACTTGCAAAGGAATTTCGGGCCAAAGGCCACGAATTACGCTCACAGGTTCAAGATCCCAGCCTGGTTCGATCTTTAATTTAATACGTCGGTAACCATCGGATACATATTGAGAAACTTCTTCAACGAGAGCCTCAATGCTATTTGCGATTCCTACCGAGACCCCACAATCTATTTCTTCCTTGTTGGCGCCCAGGTAAGATCCAAATGAGATTCCATCGAGTTTGAGTTGTGCGTCAAGAATTGCCGTTTCAATTGTTGCCTTGGCCATCTGATGACCCAAGAATGGTCTAAGCGCGCCCGCAACTTCCTCTGGGCGAATATCGCCGTATTCGAAAATGGCTGGCAAGAGAAAGCGTTCAATCACGTCTTGGGAACCAGCCATATATTCGGGGGAATACAAGGGCGCTTCCATTGCAACGCATTCGGCCCACCCCTCGGCGCCTTCATGAGTCGTTATCTTCATGAGAAGTAGGGGTCGTTCCAATTGCGTTCCAAATGATGTGCGAAATGGGCGTACCAATGGCAACTCGATGGTGCGAATTTCAACTTCTTTAATCTTCACTTATTTCACCTTTTCAGTTTTGGTAACGACGTAAGCGCCGTCTTCGGTGTATCCGCGAATGTGCCATCCATTATCGAGCCGGGGTTGCAATTGATTGCGAAGCGCTAATCGCCAATCCAACCCAAGAGCCGAATCCGTTGCGCGTAGTTCAACAATATCTTCAGGTAGGTAGCACAAGACGCTTGTTCCTGTTGCTCCATATTGAACGGGCCGACCATTTTCATTTGCTAAAGCCACAGGAATATCGCCTGTGATCATGGCGCTTCGAGGCTCGCTCGTTAAGATCCAATGTGCCATAACGCGATCGGTGGGATCGCCCGCATTGATTCCATCTGCTAGATCACCATAAAAATCGGGGAAGTAGTCAAAGACATCAACACCGAGTTTGAGTAAATTGATTCTTGCATTTCGCCTTACGAGCGGATCGAAAGTCCACGTGATTGTGTCGTAACCGTGTTCGAGTGCCCATTGCTTCTGGTGAAGTTTCAGGGCACTTCCAATATTCTGATTTCTGTATGGTGCACGCACGGCAGCCATGTGAGAGTGCAAGTGAAGATGGCGTTGTTCGTCCAGGCCAGGGAAAGCAAAAGCCGCAGCAATAATCTCATCTTCGAGAAAAGCTCCTGCTACGTAGGTTCCATTATGCACAAGTGCCTGTAACAGGTTTGCCGTAATTTGAGTCCCATCATTACTGGGCCAGACTTCATCGAATATTTCTCGGGCCATGTCCTGTTCGGCAATCCCTTTAAGAATGCGAATCTGCAACGAATGCTCGCTCATGGCTTTAGAGTAGATGACGGCAAGACAATAAGTCTCTAGCGCCTTACGATTAGCAGCATGAAAGCAATTAAAGTATCGAAATTTGGCGGCCCTGAGGTCATGGAATACGTTGACGTTCCAGATCCGATTCCTGGCGAGAATGAAGAATTGATCGAAGTCACCTCTATCGGTGTGAACTATGCCGATACCCATCAAATCGAGAACGCATATCTTTCCGAGCAGGCGCTCCCGCTTTTTCCTGGGCTTGAAGTTGTTGGGCGAACAAAAGATGGTCGTCGAGTACTTGCATCAGTGATTGCAGGTGCATACGCGCAAAAGGCGCTAGCCAATAAGGCTTATGTGATTGACGTGCCAGATGGCGTGAGTGACGAGCAAGCACTTGCAACATTTGTGCAAGGTGCCACCGCGTGGCACATTCTTAAAACTATGGGTCATCTCAAAACAGGTGAAAGCGTAGTCATTCACGCCGCCGCCGGTGGGGTTGGTTGTTTAGCGATTCAATTAGCGAAGATGTGGGGCGCGCACGTTATCGCGGTCTCATCTGCGGGTAAGAAGGATCTCGTGATGTCACTTGGGGCAGATGCTTGGGTTGATGCTGCATCGGAAAATTTAAAGGTTGACCTACGAGCAGCCAATAATGGCGCACTCATTGATATTGTCTTAGAGATGGTGGGTGGGAAAACTTTCGATGATTCACTTGCAGTCCTTGCTCCATTTGGTCGCCTAGTGACATTTGGAACGGCATCCCGAAAGGCGGCGACGCCCATTGCTCCTGGCTCCCTTGTTGGGGGCACAAAAACTGTTTCAGGTTTCTGGTTAGCGCATTGCTTTAATAGTAAGGAATTGCTCAACGATGTCATCGTGGAACTCTTTGCACTTATACAAAGTGGCGCACTGAAACCCGTGATCGGACCTGTCTTTGCTTTAAGTAAGGCTGATGATGCCCATCGCGCGATCGTGGCACGCCAAACCACGGGCAAGGTGACGCTCAATCCGGCGCTCTAGATCTCTCTGAGAGCAGGCCATTTTCGCCAATCCCTGGCGAGCCTGTACGCTCACTACTTGTTAAGTGCCCCCCTAGCTCAGTCGGTAGAGCGTTTCCATGGTAAGGAAAAGGTCAACGGTTCGATTCCGTTGGGGGGCTCGAAGATACCTTTGGCGGGGTAGCTCAGCTTGGTAGAGCAAGCGGCTCATAATCGCTGTGTCGCCGGTTCAAATCCGGCCTCCGCTACTAGTAATACCGCACGAAAGTGTTGCAATTTCGCAACACGCAGGGTCGTCAGGTAGCCTGACGCCTCGAACAATAGTTAAACCGACGAAATCTAACGATATCTAACGATGAAGGAGCTTGGACCATGGCAAGTAAGAGCGCGGACGTACGTCCAAAGATCACCATGGCCTGCGTTGATTGCAAAGAGCGCAACTACATCACAAAGAAGAACCGTCGCAACGATCCAGATCGTCTTGAACTCAAGAAGTTCTGCCCACGTTGCAAGGCTTCAACAGTTCACCGCGAAACTCGATAATGCTCAATCCCGATTCCGTCGGGCGCACTTTTACTGGTGCGGATGTAGTTACTGTCACACAATCTGAAATAGATGCCTTTGCCGACGTGCTCGGCGAAAGTGACAAGAGCGTTGCGCCTCCAACTTTTTCAATTCGAATAACTCTCGCACAATCTCAGCAACTTCTTTCTGATCCCGATGTCGGTCTCGATTGGACGCGACTTGTCCATGGCGATCAGAAATTTCAGATTCATCGCCCTATCGTCGCGGGAGATCAGTTGCGATGTTCATCAACAATTGAAAATTATAAAGTCGCTGCCGGAAATGAAATCGTGACAGTGCGATCTGATTTACATGCGGGGGACCAACTTGTAGTTTCAACATGGTCGACTTTGGTGGTGCGGGCATGATTGAAGTCGGAACCGTTGTGGATACAAAAGTTTTCTGGATAGATCGCGACTTGCTCAAGGCTTATGCCAATGCAAGTGGGGACCAAAATGCAATCCACCAGGACGAAGCTTTTGCCAAGTCTGTCGGATTACCTGATGTCATCGCACATGGAATGCTCACGATGGCGCTGGTCGGTAAGTTCGTCACAGAGTTCTCTGGTGGATCTGCAACTGTAAAAGAGTTCTCTGGCCGATTTACAAAGCCTGTCATTGTGCCCGCAGGTGAAAAAGTAGACCTCACAGTTTCTGCCACTGTTTCGGAAGTAGTTGGCAATGATGTGCGATTAGATATCAGCGCAACTTCCGCTGGAGTAAAAGTGTTAGGTATGGCTAAGGCTCTGATCGCCATGGCGCCAGGAAGGTAGCCATGACGCAGTTATCTGATTTCACGAGCTTGCGTGTTGGTGGTCCAGCAAAGAATTTCGTAGAAGTTTCAAATGAAGCGCAGATTATTGCGGCCATTGAAGCGGCTGGAGGTTCACCCATATTAATCATGGGTGGCGGAACAAACATGCTTGTGAGCGACACTGGTTTTGATGGAACGGTGATTCGGATTTCAAACGACAACATTGAAAGCGAAGTAGATGCATGTAGCGGTGCCACTTTGACTATTGGTGCCGGGCAAAATTGGGATGATTTTGTTGAAACAACCATTTCTCGCGGTTTTGCTGGCCTTGAAACACTTAGTGGAATCCCTGGGACAGTTGGTGCAGCGCCAATTCAAAATATCGGTGCCTACGGTCATGAAGTTTCGGAGTTCATTACACGTGTGCGCACATACGATCGAGCCGATAAGAAAGTGCGGACTTTCACAAATTCTGAATGCAATTTTACGTATAGAAGTTCTCATTTCAAGTTAGAGAAAGACCGCTACGTAATTTTGGATGTCGCTTTTCAGCTTCGGCAAGGTGAAGCGACTACTCCCATTACCTATGCTGAATTAGCAACCGCACTGGGTGTTTCCGTGGGGGAAAAATCATCTGTTATCGCTACTCGGGAAGCGATACTGGATTTGCGTGCGAAAAAAGGAATGATTCTTAGCCTGGCTGATCATGATTCTTGGTCTGCTGGATCCTTTTTCACTAACCCAATAATTTCTGCAGAGATTGCAGCAACGCTTCCTGAGGATGCACCGCGATGGATTCAAATCGATGGGCGTGTAAAGACATCAGCAGCTTGGCTTATGGAACATGCTGGTGTCCATAAAGGTGACTCCGTTTCCGGTGCTCGGATTTCAACTAAACATGTACTTGCGCTTACAAATTCGGGAACCGCAACAGCAACGGACATCGCATCCCTGGCTAGCGAAGCACGTGCAAAAGTAAAAGCAGTTTTCGGAATTACTTTAGAGGCCGAAGTAAACCTGGTAGGAATTAACCTTCAGTAAGAAGTTTTTTGATGCGTCCAATACCTTCAACAATGTCCTCATCGCTGAGTGCGTAGGAGAAACGTAAGTATCCTGAAGGACCAAAGGCTTCACCTGGTACTGCGGCAACTTCTACTTCTTCCAAAATTAACGTTGCTAATTCTGCAGAAGTTGTTGGCGTTTTGCCCCGAATAGTCTTACCCAGTACTCCTTTTACGGATGGGTAGACATAGAAAGCACCTTGTGGGGTTGGGCATTCAAACCCTGGAATTTCATTAAGTAAACCCACGATTAATTTACGACGACGATCAAATGCTTCACCCATTTTGTGAACAGCGGTGAGGTCTCCTGAAAGAGCCGCAATGGCAGCACGTTGAGATACATTGGAGACGTTGCTTGATAAGTGTGATTGCAAGTTTGTCGCAGCCTTAATTACATCCTTTGGCCCAATCATCCAACCAACGCGCCAACCAGTCATCGCGTAGGTTTTCGCAACGCCATTGAGAATGATCACGTGCTCGGCTAATTCTGGAACTAGTACCGGAAGGCTTGGAGCGCTTGCACCGTCATAAAGCAAGTGCTCGTAGATTTCATCAGAAATAATCCAAATGTTATTTTTTAGTGCCCATTCACCGATCGCCTTAACTTGCTCAGGCGAATACACCGATCCAGTTGGATTACTTGGAGAACAAAATAGAAGCACTTTAGTTTTTGATGTGCGCGCTGCTTCGAGCTGTTCAACGCTGACCAAATAGTTGGCGCTCTCATCTGCGAAAACTTCAACGGGGATTCCACCGGCCAATTTCACACACTCGGGATATGTAGTCCAGTACGGTGCAGGCAAGAGAACTTCGTCGCCATCATCAACAATTGTTGCGAATGCTTGATAAACCGCCTGCTTTCCTCCGTTAGTAACAAGCACCTGATCGACTGTGATGTCGTAATTGGAGTCACGTTTTGTTTTTGCAACGATGGCGCTTCGCAGTTCGGGCAAGCCTGACGTAGGTGTGTACCGGTGATTGGAGACGACGCCGGCAGCAGCAATCGCTGCCTCAACAATGTAATCCGGAGTCGGGAAATCGGGTTCTCCTGCGCCAAACCCAATGACGGGTCGACCGGCAGCCTTCAGCGCTTTGGCTTTTGCATCCACTGCCAAGGTTGCGGATTCAGCGATTGCAGCGATTCTCGAGGAAATTCGTGGGCTCATGGAGGCAAGTCTGCCGTATTTCAGACCCGAGTTAGACCCGAGTTAGAGCCGAGTTAGACCTGGGACCCTCCTTGGCTCTAGACTTCGGCGCTCACGAGGGTTTGCTTTTCCCTATGGTTTTGCCATGCCGTCGTGCGAAGGGCAGTAGCTCAATTGGCTAGAGTTGCCGTCTCCAAAGCGGCCGGTTGGGGGTTCGAGTCCCTCCTGCCCTGCAAGGTTTGAATTAACGATGGAACCAACGAAAGCACTAAAGAAAGGAAGGCCCACGATGACTGATGCTGTTGCATCAAGTGATGAGAAGAAACTTGGTCTCATCGCACGCATTGGCCTGTTCTATCGCCAAGTAGTTTCAGAACTTCGCAAGGTAGTTTGGCCAACGCGCAAGCAATTGACCACTTATACATCCGTCGTTTTGGTTTTCGTGACTTTCATCATCGCAGTTGTTTCATTGCTCGATCTTGTTTTGACCAAGATCGTTTTCTGGGTTTTTGGATAAGGAAGATACATGTCTGAGGAAATTAAGACTGACGCCTTTGAGGCCGCGCTCGCAGCGAACGCGGTTGACGAGTCGTCGGTAGAAGCGGTTGAGGAAATTCCAGAGGTTATTGAAACCCCTGTAGTGGATTCTGCCGATTCTGATGCATCCGAGGATGACGAAGAACTCGATGATCCGAATGCAGAATTTCGCAAGGCGCTTCGAAATGCCCCTGGTGATTGGTATGTAGTTCACTCATATGCAGGATACGAAAAAAAGGTTATGGCTAACCTTCACCAACGTATAGCTTCATTGAATATGGAAGAGTTTATTTTTCAGATTGAAGTACCTGAAGAAGAAGTCATGGAAATTAAGAACGGCCAACGCAAGATGGTTAAGCGAAACATCTACCCGGGTTACGTTCTTGTTCGCCTTGATCTCACAGATGAGTCCTGGTCTGCCGTTCGTAACACTCCTGGAGTCACGGGATTCGTCGGCAACGCTCATCACCCAAGCCCCTTGTCTTTTGAAGAAGTTGAAAAGATTCTTGCCCCACGTCCGGTCAAGAAATCCGATAAGCCAGATATCCGCGTTGTTGATTTCGAAGTTGGGGAATCAGTCACTGTTATGGATGGCCCATTTGCAACTCTTCCTGCATCAATCAGCGAAATCATGCCAGAGCAGGCAAAGCTCAAGGTTTTGGTTTCGATCTTTGGTCGCGAAACTCCCGTAGAGCTCTCTTTCCACCAAGTCCAAAAGATTTAATCCAAGCCGAGAAAAGAAAAAGGAAACCATCATGGCCCCGAAGAAGAAGATCACCGCGATGATCAAGTTGCAGATCCAAGCTGGCGCTGCAACACCTGCACCACCAGTGGGTCCTGCCCTTGGTCAGCATGGCGTAAACATCATGGAATTCGTCAAGGCGTATAACGCCGCGACTGAATCACAAAAGGGACAGATCATCCCTGTTGAAATCTCTGTCTATGAAGATCGCTCGTTCACCTTCATCACAAAGACACCACCGGCATCACGTTTGATCTTGAAGGCTGCTGGAGTCGAAAAGGGTTCAGCTGTTCCTCACAAGACCAAGGTTGCATCGATTACTAAAGCTCAGGTGCAAGAGATTGCAAAGACAAAGATGGAAGACCTCAATGCCAATGACATTGATGCCGCCAGTTTGATCATTGCCGGAACTGCCCGCTCCATGGGAATCACAGTCACTGACTAATTAATTTTCTGCACACCACATGGTGAGCAGATGTGGGAGAACCTCGCTGGTTCGACTAACCACAACCACTAATTCTTTGAGAGATATTTCGAAGAAGAAATGAGGAACGAAATGAAGCGCAGTAAGAAATACAACGCAGCGGCTGAGAAGGTTAAGCAAGATCACCTGTACTCACCACTAGAAGCAGTTTCCTTAGCTAAGGAAACGTCCACCACTTCATACGATGCAACTGTTGAAGTTGCTCTATGCCTTGGCGTGGATCCAAAGAAAGCAGATCAAGCAATTCGCTCAACTGTGAACTTGCCACACGGAACAGGTAAGACCGTTCGCGTTTTGGTATTCGCAGCAGGCGAGCGCGCTGAAGAAGCACGTGCCGCAGGTGCCGACGTTGTTGGCTCTGATGATTTAATCGATGAAGTTTCAAAGGGTCGTCTTGATTACGACGCAGTTGTTTCCACACCAGATTTGATGGGTAAAGTCGGTCGCCTTGGAAAGGTACTTGGACCACGCGGTCTCATGCCAAACCCAAAGACCGGAACAGTGACAACGGATGTTGCTAAAGCTGTTACCGATATCAAGGGCGGAAAGATTGAATTCCGCGTTGATAAGAATTCGAACCTTCACTTTATTATCGGCAAGGTTTCCTTTACTGCCGCGCAACTTGCCGAGAACTACGCAGCAGCCCTTGATGAAGTGCATCGTTCAAAGCCATCTTCATCTAAAGGCCGTTTCATCAAGAAAGCAACCATCTCCACCACGATGGGACCTGGCATTGGCGTGGATCCAAACATGATCCGCGAGTCAGCTTCCGCCGAATAACCAAAGATTTGCCAGGGGTAGGCCTCACGGCTTACCCTTGGCACATACCAAAGACCGCAGGTCTGATCGATGTCGAAAGATTGAGATCACGAAATGACGAAAGTCAGCCCGCGTAGGTGAACACGATTAACCCGTGCGCGCCAACGCGTCACGGGTTTTCTTCATTTTTAGGCCTTACCACCGATCACCACCACTAATGCATCAAGAAAGGTGAACCGAATGGCTCGCCCAGATAAAGCAGCAGCAGTTGCTGAGCTAGCGGATGATTTCCGTACAGCCAACGCAACCGTGCTCACCGAGTATCGCGGTTTAACCGTGACCTCGATGAAGCAACTTCGTCGGAATCTTGGTTCAACAACCAAGTACGCCGTTGTAAAGAACACTCTTACCAAAATTGCAGCAAAAGAAGCAGGCGTTGACGTTCCTCCAGAACTTCTCGTTGGTCCTTCTGCGTTGGCATTCATTAAGGGCGATCCATTCGTGGCCGCCAAGAGCTTGCGCGATTTTGCGAAAGAAAATCCACTTCTTGTTATTAAGGGCGGAATTTTCGATGGCAAGGCAATCACTGCAGCCGAATTCTTCACCATCGCAGACCTAGAGTCCCGTGAGGTTCTCTTGGCAAAGCTTGCTGGTGCAATGAAGGGATCGCTTGCTAAGGCCGCTCGCGTATTTGACGCACTTCGCATCAAGATGGAAGCAGGAGCACCTGCTGCTCCAGCCGCCACTGTTGTTGACGTTGTTGAAGAGGCACCAGCTGTAGAGGCTGTTGTTGAAGCAGTTGCCGAGGAAGCAGCACCAGTTGTTACCGAAGCAGTTACCGAAGAAGTTACCGAAGAAGTTACCGAAGAAGTTCAAGCCCCAGTAGACGCAACAGACGCTACCGTCGAAGAAAAGGAATAAATCATGGCAAAACTCAGCACAGAAGACCTATTGGGTCAGTTCAAGGAAATGACACTCGTCGAGCTCTCTGACTTTGTTAAGTCATTTGAGACCGAATTCGATGTAACTGCAGCAGCTCCAGTAGCAGCAGCAGGTGGCGCAGGAGCAGCAGCTCCAGCAGCAGAGGCACAAGATGAGTTCACACTTATTCTTGAATCAGCTGGCGCACAGAAGATCGCAGTGATCAAGGAAGTTCGTAACCTCAACTCAACACTTGGCTTGAAAGAAGCTAAGGACCTTGTTGATGCATGCCCAGCAACCTTGCTTGAAAAAGCATCAAAGGATGCAGTTGATAAGGCAAAGGCAGCTCTTGAAGCAGCCGGCGCAACTGTCACAGTTAAGTAATTTACTTAATTTAAAGAAAGACCCTCGACCTTCGGGTCGGGGGTCTTTCTTATTCCTCTTGTTATTCCTCTTGTTATTCCTCTTGTTATTCCTCTTGTTATTGCACAAGCACCGATAAATAATGCTCACATGAAAACACCCTTATGGTTAAAAGCGATCGTCGCACTGGCAACTGCCTGGAATCTATTCGTCGTGATATCCGTTGTTTTCAATTCCTCATTTGTGTTAACCCGTGCAGCCGGCGGGCAATTTACTTCTTTTCCCATGGGGATTCGCGTTACATATCTTGGCACGACGATGATTTTGATCCTTCAGGCGGTGACTTTGGTCCAGATGTGGCAGGGATATGCGATTAAACCCGTGTGGCTGCCTCGGGCCTTTTTCCTCATGGGTATCGTGAGCACCTTCGTAAATATGGT
The DNA here is from genome assembly GCA_903834145.1 of uncultured Actinomycetes bacterium. Taxonomy (GTDB): domain Bacteria; phylum Actinomycetota; class Actinomycetes; order Nanopelagicales; family Nanopelagicaceae; genus QYPT01. The sequence continues at coordinate 2,818 of CAILHY010000023.1, read as the reverse complement.
CTCCCGCAGCCAAAATGAGCGCTGGAATGGTTTTACCGCCGCGATCGTGGCTTATGCCTTCTGGGTCGCCGGGGTTCGCCGTGTAGGGATACCCCCTCAAACCCGCTCGCGGTAATCCATTTCCTTTTTCACAGGTGTTCTCCTAACCCCTGACAGGGTAGGGGCGGGTGTGGTACAAGCTTTCGGTTGGACAGGGTGGGCTCAAGCGGGATATCCTTCCCCTTCGCATAAATTTCCTTGAGGTCAATGCATATAGCGGCTGAGACCTTTGTCCGTGCGTCACCAAAAATAGTTCGGAAGGACACCTCTTGGCCGCGTCAAAAACCAAATCTGTTGCCCCACGCCGTATTTCTTTCGCAAAGATTCGCGAACCTCTTGAAGTTCCTAACCTTCTCGCACTCCAAATTGAGAGTGTTGATTGGTTGTTGGGCAACGACATCTGGCGCGAGCGCTTAGCGCAAGCTGCCGCCACCAGCCGTGGCGAGCTTCCTCAGCAATCTGGATTGGAAGAAATCTTTGAAGAGATTTCACCAATTGAAGATTTCCAAGGAACGATGAGTCTCTCATTTAGAGATCACCGTTTTGAGCCACCTAAATATTCAATCGAAGATTGCAAAGAGCGAGACATGACTTACTCGCAACCTCTCTTCGTCACCGCAGAATTCACGAACAACATCACTGGTGAAATCAAGTCACAGACCGTCTTTATGGGCGATTTCCCTGTGATGACAAAGCGCGGAACTTTCGTGATCAACGGCACCGAGCGTGTTGTTGTTTCTCAGCTGGTTCGCTCACCTGGTGTGTACTTCGAACGCAACATTGAGAAGACTTCTGACAAAGACGTCTTCACATCAAAGATCATTCCTGGCCGTGGTGCTTGGTTGGAATTTGAAGTTGATAAGAAGGATCTCGTTGGCGTTCGTATCGACCGCAAGCGTAAACAATCAGTTACTGTCTTCTTGAAGGCACTTGGCTGGAGCGAAGAACAAATTCTTGAAGAGTTCGGTGAATTCGAATCAATTCGTGCAACTCTTGAAAAAGATAACGTTAAGACACAAGATGAAGCACTGCTCGATATTTATCGCAAGCTTCGTCCGGGCGAGCCACCTACCAAGGAAGCCGCACAAACACTGATCGAAAACTTGTACTTCAACCCTAAGCGTTATGACTTGGCCAAGGTTGGTCGCTTTAAGGTGAACAAGAAGCTCGGTCTTGATATGGAACTTAAGCAAGGTCTGCTAACGATTCAAGATATCGTCGCAACAATTCGCTACCTCGTATCACTTCATAAGGGCGATCTACTTATGGAATACGGCCGCGAAGTTCGCGTCGAGAAGGACGATATCGATCACTTCGGTAACCGTCGTCTTCGTACTGTTGGCGAATTGATTCAGAACCAGGTCCGTACTGGCTTGTCCCGTATGGAACGTGTTGTTCGCGAACGTATGACGACTCAAGATGTTGAGGCAATTACTCCTCAAACCTTGATCAACATTCGTCCCGTTGTTGCATCAATTAAGGAGTTCTTCGGAACTTCCCAGTTGTCGCAGTTCATGGATCAGACAAACCCACTTTCTGGCCTCACACACAAGCGTCGTCTTTCCGCGCTTGGACCTGGTGGTCTCTCTCGTGATCGCGCGGGCTTTGAAGTTCGCGACGTTCACCCCTCTCACTACGGACGTATGTGTCCGATTGAAACTCCTGAAGGTCCAAACATCGGTCTGATTGGTTCACTTGCAACCTACGGCCGTGTTACAGCTTTCGGTTTCATTGAGACTCCTTATCGCAAGGTTTCAAAAGGTCGCGTGAGTGATCAAGTTGATTACCTAACTGCTGATGAAGAAGATGAACACATCATCGCTCAGGCGAATGCACCTTTGACTGCTGATAATCATTTCTCTGAAGAGCGAGTACTTGTTCGTCGTCGTGGGGGAGAAGTTGAATACATTCTCGCTGACGAAGTTGATTACATGGACGTTTCACCGCGCCAAATGGTTTCTGTTGCAACAGCAATGATTCCATTCCTTGAGCACGATGATGCTAACCGTGCGTTGATGGGTTCTAACATGATGCGCCAGTCTGTTCCTTTGATGCGCGCAGAAGCGCCACTTATCGGAACCGGTATGGAATTTCGTGCAGCCGTTGATGCGGGCGATGTAGTTGTTGCTAGCAAGGCCGGCGTTGTTACTGAAGTTTCTGCAGATGAAGTCACTGTTATGGCAGATGACTCCACCTACCAAAACTATTCACTGCACAAGTTCACTCGTTCCAACCAAGGTACTTCTTACAACCAGAAAGTGGTTGTCTCTGAAGGTCAGCGCCTAGAAGTTGGATCCGTAATTGCTGATGGTCCATGTACCGAAAATGGGGAAATGGCTCTTGGTAAGAACTTGCTCGTGGCATTTATGTCATGGGAGGGCCACAACTACGAGGATGCAATCATCTTGTCCCAGCGCTTGGTGCAAGACGATGTATTGACTTCTATTCACATTGAAGAATACGAAGTTGATGCACGTGATACCAAGTTGGGCGCAGAAGAAATTACTCGCGACATCCCTAACGTCTCCGAAGAGGTTCTTGCCGATCTTGATGATCGTGGAATCATTCGCGTTGGCGCCGATGTTGTTCCGGGCGATATTTTGGTTGGAAAGGTAACTCCTAAGGGAGAAACTGAACTCACACCCGAAGAGCGCTTGCTGCGTGCAATTTTCGGTGAGAAGGCTCGCGAAGTTCGCGATACTTCACTCAAGGTTCCACACGGTGAGTCAGGCAAAGTTATCGGAGTCAAGATCTTCGAAAGTGAAGAAGGCTTCGAACT
>CAILHY010000022.1 GCA_903834145.1 uncultured Actinomycetes bacterium | reverse complement strand
TCACACGCTTAAATAAGATCATCGCCGACGCAGGAATTACTAGCCGTCGAGGCGCGGATGAGCTCATTCACGAAGGAAGAGTCAGCGTGAATGGAGACGTCGTTCGAGAAATGGGTTCGAAATTTGATCCAGAAACAGCTCTCGTAATGGTTGATGGTGAGACAATTAAGCCAAGTTTGACTAAGACTTACCTTGCACTTCATAAACCTAGAGGCGTTGTGTCTACCATGTATGACCCTGAAGGCCGTCCTTCTCTTTCTGATTTTATCTCACTTCGAACTGAGAGACTCTTTCATGTTGGGCGCCTGGATAAAGACAGTGAAGGGCTCATATTGCTCAGTAATGATGGTGACATGACTTTTCGCGCCACTCACCCTTCTTACGGTTTGGAAAAGACGTACCTTATTGAATACGCCGGAACACTGCCTCGAGATGCAGAAAAGAACTTAAAAAAGGGAATTGAACTCGAAGATGGACTAGGTCGTGTTTTGGATTTTAAGGAGCTTTCTCCTACTTGGATAGAAGTCACGATTCATGAAGGCAGGTACCACATTATTCGCCGGTTGATGGAAGCTGTTGGTGTTGACGTCCTACGATTGATCCGAACTCGATTTGGACCTATTTTGTTGGGAGACGTCCTTGAAGGAAGATGGCGGGATCTGAACGAGGTAGAGTTAACTAATCTCCGTAAGGCTTTAGATCTTTAACAACTTATCGATTTTCTCCTGAAGTCCTAAAGAATGCTTTAACTATTTATCGACATTATTGAGTTCGAAAAGAAACTATATGTCGACAAAAATGGGACAGCTTTACGCGCAAATACATGGATCATTAGTCGACATGTCGGTACTGGTGATAGTCATGATTTCCAATGTGATCCTGCAGTTCTTGATAAATAGAGAACAGGTTTTATTCGTTAATTTGTATAGATATAAGTCTATAAATCTTTATTAATTCCCCCACGATTGAGACAGGGTGGAGTATTCTTGCCTCATGTCCACACGTGCAATTCGAGGCGCTATCCAAATTGAAGAAGACTCCGTTTCGGCAATCCGAAGTGGAGTGGTAGAGCTTCTCCAGGAAGTACTCAGATCTAACGCCCTCTCGATCCCTGACGTGATCTCGGTGATTCTTACCGCCACTCCGGATCTGATCTCTGATTTTCCTGCAGTGGGAGCGCGCGATATCGGGTTTGGTTCAGTGGCGTTATTGTGCGCATCTGAGATCAATGTAGCTGGGGCGCTGCCACGAGTAATTCGAGTCATGTTGCACTGCGAAACTGATAAAAGTGCCGGTGAAATCACCCATGTCTACCTCAAAGGAGCTCAAGCTCTTCGCAAAGATCTCGCCCAGTGAATTCATTGAAGAAAGTACGCATTGTCGGGGCAGGGTTACTGGGAACATCGTTAGGTTTAGCGCTCAAAAGCCAAGGCGTGGTGGTTGATTTTTCTGATCTCAATCCCACTCATTTGGCCCTTGCTCGAGATCTCGTAGGTTTTACGTCGTCGAGTCAATCAGAACTCTCCCCGGAATTAGTGGTGATTGCTACCCCTTCAGCAGCTTTTCGAGAGATCATTCGCGAGGAGTTTCGTCTTAACCCACAAGCCATCTTTATAGATCTAGCTAGTACTAAGACTGAATCTATTCTTGAGGTAGAGATGATTACCGACCTTGCCCCGCTTTTTTGTGGGACTCACCCCATGGCAGGACGAGAAAATGGCGGCCCTCATGGGGCCCGTTCTGACCTCTTTTTAGGTCGTCCCTGGGTGCTTTCTCCAACGAGTACCACCCAGCAAGATGTGCTTTCGTATGTGGAAGATCTGGTTCGCTCTCTCGGGGCGATACCGATAATGATGTCAGCGCCTGAACATGATCGCGCTGTTGCTCTCATATCTCATCTTCCTCAACTGACCTCCTCCCTGCTTGCCAAGCAACTCTCTGGCGGGCCCGAGACATGGTTGGCACTATCTGGACAGGGTTTACGCGACACCACTCGGATTGCTGCCTCTGATCCACATTTGTGGACGGGCATCATTTTTGAAAATCGCGAACAACTTCGCCCTCTTCTGGTCGGGCTTCGAGGGGATTTGGATGCCCTCATTGCAGGATTGGATCAACCGGGCGTGACCGAGACTCTCCTCAAGGATGGCAGGCATGGGCGATCAATGATCCCCGGCAAGCATGGTGGCAAATCTCGCGAGTACACCTACTTACCCATAGTTATTGAAGATCAGGCGGGTCAATTGGCCTCACTCTTTAATGAATGTGCGAAAATTTTGGTCAACGTAGAAGATCTCACCATTGAACATTCTCCTGGGCAATTCACGGGACTTATTACTTTGGCGCTCTCCAAGAAAGATGCGGAGTTGCTCTCACAACATTTACTAGCCTCCGGCTGGAACGTCCATGCACCACGGCAGGGGCAATAAAAGACCTGTCTGAGTAACTCTCCATACACGACTAGACTTCGCAGCATGGGCATCGTTGTAGCAATAGATGGCCCGAGTGGAGCCGGAAAATCAAGCACCTCTAAAGTAATCGCAAGTCGAGCCGGTTGGAATTACCTCGACACTGGCGCTCTCTATCGCGGGTTAACGTGGTTGGCCATCCGTGATGGACTCAGTGACCCGATGGAGATCGTGGCGGCAATGAAGAAATCACCACTTCGCTTCAATAGTGACCCCACCGATCCTAAACTTTTTGCGGGCGATCGAGAGATTACCGATGAAATCCGTGGCGATGCAGTAACTGCAAGAGTCAGCGAAATTAGCGCATTCCCACAAGTCCGAACGGCTTTGCTCACGCTGCAACACAAGATCATCGCTGCAGCGATGAGGGGGATTGTGGTTGAAGGCCGGGATATAGGGACCGTGGTCGTTCCAGATGCGGCGTTGAAGGTATATCTCACAGCCGATCTTGCCGCCCGCGCTGAGCGCCGCGAGAGAGAGCTTTTGGATAGCGCTGGAAATTCTGCTGCGGATCAGGTGGGAGACTCGTTAGCGCAGCGAGATCTCCTCGATTCCACGCGCAAGGCATCACCCCTTGCCATGGCAGCTGATGCGATAGAGATTAATTCGACGGAGCTTAACCTCGAGGAAACTGTTGAACGTATCTGGGAAATTCTTAAACAACGTCGGCTGCTGGGCATGCCCATCGTTGCCATTTTGGGACGACCTAACGTAGGAAAATCCACGCTCATTAATCGATTTATTGGTAAACGTGAAGCTATTGTTGAAGATACTCCCGGAGTAACGCGAGATCGAGTCACCTATGAATGTGAATGGAATGGCCGAGATTTCATGGTCATGGACACAGGGGGATGGGAATCAAAGCCCGATGGCATCTCTGTCGGGGTAAGTGCCAGCGCAGAACTTGCAATGCAAGAAGCTGACGTTCTGCTTTTTGTTGTCGACGCACAAGTAGGTGCCTTGGATGAAGATGATGTTCTTGTTCAAGAACTTCGCAAGATGAAGAAACACATTATTTTGGTCGCCAATAAGGTTGACGGCGATCGCGAAGAAGCACTTGCGCACACGTTGTGGAATCTAGGACTAGGCGAGCCTAACTTTGTATCGGCTCTGCACGGTCGAGGAAGTGGAGATCTCCTGGATCGGGTTACGAAGGTGCTTCCAGAAGTCGGGGGAGCACAGATCCATGATGGATATCGACGTGTTGCTTTGATTGGTCGACCTAACGTAGGAAAATCTAGCTTGCTTAATATTTTGGCCGGCCAGAATCGTTCCCTCGTTGATGATGTACCGGGGACAACGCGCGATCCGGTGGATGAACTTATTGAACTCGGTGGGTCGATCTGGAGATTTATCGACACGGCAGGAATTCGTAAACGAGCAAATCAAGCTAGTGGTACAGATTATTACGCGACACTTCGAACGCAGATGGCGCTTGAACGAGCAGAAGTTGCTGTGGTTGTTCTGGATGCATCACTTCCGATCTCTGAGCAAGATCTTCGAATTATCACGATGGCTGAAGAGGCTGGCAAAGCTTTGATAATTGTCATGAATAAATGGGATTTAGTGGATGAGGATCGACAGATTGCGTTGGATCGAGAGATTGATCGTCACTTGGATCAGGTTGAATGGGCGCAAAGAGTAAATCTTGCTGCGAAAACCGGTTGGCACCGAGACCGCTTAGCTCCGGCGTTGCGAACTGCGCTAGGTAGCTGGGAGCGTCGAGTACCTACAAGTCGTTTGAACTCCTTCCTGGGAACGATGATTGCCGCCACCCCGCCACCGGTTCGAGGTGGCAAACAACCGAAGATTTTATATGCCACTCAGGCAGGAATTTCTCCCCCTCGTTTTGTTATCTTCACAACGGGCTTTCTGGAAGCGTCCTACCGACGTTTTATTGAACGTCGCCTTAGAGAAGAATTTGGTTTTCCGGGGACACCGGTCCAGGTAGCTGTGCGAGTGCGCGAAAGAGATTAAGTTCCCATGAATTCGCGAATACTTACAATACCTAACGCACTCACAGCGTTGCGTGGACTTGGAATTCCGCTCTTCATCTATCTCGCCCTCTATCCCCATGCAGATATTGCTGCTGTCTGCGTTCTTATTGTTGGGGGAGCTACTGATTACTTCGATGGGAAACTAGCCAGGGCGTGGGGCCAAGAATCTCGATTGGGCGAATTAATGGATCCCGCGATTGATCGCCTTTATATCGCTGCAACTTTGATTGTTCTTCTGCTTCGTCATGTTGTTCCATTATGGATGGTCATCATTCTCTTTGGACGCGATGTGATTCTGGGAGTCATGACACTTGCAATGGCTCGTGTAGGTATCGCTCCTTTCACGGTTACCTATATGGGCAAAGCCGCCACTTTTAATTTGCTCTACGCCTTTCCTTTTCTTTTGTTGGGGCTTTCCCGCTCAATGTGGGGAACGGTTTCGTTCGTGCTTGGATGGTCCTTCGCATTGTGGGGTGTAGCACTCTATGTCGCTACTGGCGCGGACTATTTGCGAACAGGATGGCGCAATTTACGGTTGTCAAAGTAGTATTTCGGTAGATAAACATTATTCAATCATCAGTTTCTCATTGCGTCGAAAGGGCCATTCCATGTCACACACACCAGAGGATTTGCAATACACCAAAGAGCACGAGTGGGTAGCGACAACGGCAGCCCCATTGCGTATGCGAATGGGTATTACAGATTTCGCCCAGAGCGCTTTAGGTGACATCGTGTATGTACAGTTGCCGGATGTTGGCGCCGTCGTAGAAGCAGGCAAAGTTTGCGGAGAAGTGGAATCAACAAAGAGCGTGTCAGAAATTTTCGCACCGATATCTGGAACAGTTGTTGCTGTCAATACTGCATTGACATCGGCTCCCGAGACTCTTAATTCTGATCCCTATAAAGAAGGTTGGATCGCAGAAATCGAAGTTGCGCAAGCGCCCACAGATTTACTAACAGCGGCGGAATACGTACAGCTCACGGCTTGACCTTGGCAGCGTGAAACTCTAGGGTCAGCCTCAGGTAGATAGTAAGGATGGGGGTTGATGTGGAGCACGCACACGAGGGGCTCGACCTCACCACCACTCTCCACCTTGGGGTGAGATCGGTAGTGGCGAACACGCACTCCTCCGAGAGAGTGCAAGAAAGTTTGAGCGCTCTCTCTGCCGATGACCGGGAAGTTCTTGATCACCTCAGCGCCGAAGATGCAATGTTAATTGTTCACCGAGGACCCAGCAGGGGAGCGCGTTTCTTATTGACGGCCACTGACTCAACTTTAGGCCGAGCTTCGGATTCGGATATTTTTTTGGATGATGTGACGGTCTCTCGCCATCATGCAAAGATTATTTCTGAAGGTAAAGGCGAATTTTTGTTGGAAGATCTCGACAGTTTAAACGGCACCTATCTCAACAATGACTCTGTTAAGAGATCGATTCTGCACAGCGCAGATGAGATTCAAATTGGTAAATTTCACATGCTTTTCTTTGGAGGAAATATATGAGCGTTCCAGCCCGCGCCTATCTGAGCATCGGTGAAGTGTTAAGCAAGTTACGGACCGATTTTTCAGATATTACAATATCGAAGATTCGCTTCTTGGAATCAGAGGGTCTTATCGAACCTCAGCGAACTCCGTCGGGCTATCGTAAATTCACGAATTCTGATTTGGAACGTTTGCGTTATGTGCTACTTGCTCAACGAGATCACTATTTGCCGCTTCGCGTGATTAAAGAGAATCTCGATGCACTTGATCGAGGCCTTCAACCTGCACAAGTTGCAGGAGGAACTCCTGCTCCAAGACTGGCCACGATCGATGGTGAACTAGCACCAGCTAGCTTTGCTGAGCAGAGTGACTTGAGGCTTTCTCGTGATGAGCTGTTGAAGTCTGGCCAGATCACGGACGAGCAACTCGTAGAGCTTGAGTCCTATGGACTTATTGCACCGCGGGGCCGTCATTACGATGGCGATGCATTAGCTGTCGCCCGAGCCGTGGCCGAATTGGCGAGTTTTGGTATCGAGCCTCGCCACTTGCGTTCATTCAAATCCGCTGCAGATCGTGAAATTGGATTGATCGAGCAAGTGATCACGCCGCTTGTGCGACAAAAGAGTCCAGAGGCAAAGGCACGAGCAGAGGAAGTTCAGCGAGAGATCGCATCCTTATCTGTTCGCCTGCATGCCTCTCTTGTGCGCGGTGGTTTGCACAGACTTCGTTAACATGTTAATTCCAATGGAAGTCGTGGGCGTGCGAATCGAAATGCCCTCTAATCAGCCGATCGTATTGCTCAAAGAGATCTCTGGTTCGCGTTTCCTCCCGATCTGGGTTGGGGCGGTAGAGGCAACGGCAATTGCATTTGCCCAACAGGGAGTAGAACCGCCTCGCCCTTTAACTCATGACCTCGTCAAAACACTTTTAGAGACGGTTGGGACGTCCCTGGAACAAGTAATCGTGTCCAAGGTCAGCGATGGAATCTTTTTCGCGGATCTCATTCTGCACAGCGCCTCGGGAACTGAATATAGAGTTTCGGCCCGGCCCTCTGATGCGATCGCGATTGCGCTTCGTACGCAATCATCTATTTTCGCCTCGGAAGAAGTTTTGGACGATGCCGGGATCGAGATTCCTTCAACCGAAGGCGCCAGCGATTCCTCCGAGTCCAATGAAGAAGTGGAAAGATTTAGAGAGTTCCTCGATCAAATCAATCCTGAAGATTTTGTAAGTTAGCCCAAGCCGATGATTCACACAAGGTGTCGATGTGCGTGGATCGCGTGGACACTATGTTGAGTTTTCGAGCGGCACTTGTGCTGAGAATTCAAGCTCTCGTACTCTTTTTGATTGCCTTCACCATCATCCTTCGGCCGTTTTCAGTGGTCGCAACCTTAGGTTTCCCAACTTCGGCCCAGACGGTAGAACTGAGTTGGACTCTTCGATTTCTCGGATTGCTCCTCTTGATGCCCGCTCTGCTGGCTCCTCTGCTCGCAGCATTTGCTGGGGAGAGGGGCTTGCGCCAGGCGAGTTCGGGCTTAGGTTTTATCAATGGGGCCCTCTGTATGTGGCTGGCCATCGCCCCAGGATCGTGGAGTAGGACCAAAGTGATTGCCGAACTTCTCGTAATTTTTCTCACGTGTGGTTATTTCTTTGCCTTGAGAGGGCGTAGGCGCAACCGTTAACCTCTACTTGAGGTTTCAATCGTGTCGGTGATTGAATCTACCGTGAACTGCTTCTACCCTAGCAATACTTCCCCAGCAGAATCGAGCGACCCTCAATGGACCAAGAATTGACTGGCCAGGAACAAACCGAGATTGGCTACCGGGGAGCAACTGCCTGTGCCGCTGCCGGAATCACATATCGTCAACTGGATTACTGGGCTCGCACAGGGCTCGTTGAACCTGGGGTAAGAACAGCTATGGGTTCTGGAAGTCAAAGACTCTATGGCTTTCGAGATATTTTGGTCTTGAAAATTGTCAAACGCCTTTTGGATGCCGGTGTTTCGCTGCAGAATATTCGAACCGCCGTTAATCACTTGCGCGATCGGGGAGTGGTTGATCTGGAGCGGATTACATTAATGAGCGATGGCGCCTCGATTTATGAGTGCGCGAGTCCTGATGAAATTATCGATCTTCTTCAGGGCGGTCAGGGCGTTTTTGGTATCGCAGTCGGCAAGGTATGGAGTGAAGTTGAGGGTTCTTTGGCTCTCCTGCAAGGGGAGTTCAACGGAGCCGTTGTGAGTGGTGAAAGTAACGATGAGCTCTCGCAAAGGCGCAAACTTAAAGGCGCTTAAAACGAGCATAATCTGCTTATGACTTTTGACGCCTTTGAACGCCGCCATATTGGACCATCCCTTGATCAAGAAAATTTGATGCTTCGTGAGTTGGGCTATGACTCTCTAGCTTATTTTATTGCCCAGGTCCGACCCTCCAGTATCGCGATGACGAAAGATTTAGCAGACTTACTGCCACAGGCAAAGACTGAAGTAGAAGTGATTGCTGAACTTCGCACTCTGGCTGATCAGAATCTTTCTTTTACATCACTTATTGGCACTGGGTATTACGGAACACATACCCCCGCAGTAATTTTGCGGAACGTTCTAGAAAATCCAGCGTGGTACACCGCGTACACCCCGTATCAACCGGAGATTTCTCAAGGGCGCCTTGAAGCCCTCTTCGCTTTTCAAACTCTCATTTGTGACATGACAAGTTTAAGTATTGCGAATGCTTCCATGCTCGATGAAGCAACAGCTGCAGCAGAGGCAATGACACTTGCACACCGCGCATATAAAGGTGCTGACGAAGCGGTCTTCTTGGTGGATAAAGATGTACATCCGCAAACTTTGGCAGTAGTTCTCACCCGTGCCAAGCCACTTGGGATAACAGTCGTTGAGATTGATGCTTCCAAAGGACTTCCCGCGCAAGAATTTTTTGGTGTGTTAGTTCAGTATCCAAATACCCGTGGTGAGATTTTCGATTACAGCCTTATTGCCCAGCAAGCGCACGATCGCGACGCACTGTGTATTGCTGCATCTGACTTGCTAGCTTTAACTTTGTTAACTCCGCCAGGGGAGTGGGGTGCTGATGTTGTTGTTGGATCAGCCCAACGTTTAGGTGTTCCGATGGGGTTTGGTGGACCGCACGCTGGGTTCATGTCCGTTCGCACCGGATTAGAACGAGGAATGCCCGGTCGGCTCATTGGTCAAAGTGTGGACTCAGATGGAAATCCGGGATTTCGATTAGCTCTTCAAACACGCGAACAACACATTCGTAGAGACAAGGCAACAAGCAATATTTGTACTGCTCAAGTTCTGTTGGCAGTGATGAGTGCTTTCTACGCGATGTATCACGGCCCTAAAGGCCTGACTCATATCGCGCGTCGAATCCATAATCAGACTGCGCGATTGGCGCAATCTCTCGACAACGCAGGATCAAAGGTATTGACTAAGAATTATTTTGACACTCTTGCGGTCTCTGTTTCGCACTCCGAGGCGGTGGCTTCCAAAGCGCGCGAACTAGGAATTAACTTGAGGGTTATCGACCAAACAACAGTTGGTTTATCACTGGATGAGACTGTTACTGAAGAGTTACTGCAACAACTTTGCAAGGTGTTTGGCGTTTCGCTAGTAGGTGAAGATTCACTGAAAGAGCATTTTCAAACCTCCTTACATCGCACGAGTTCATTTCTGACACATCCGATATTTAATACGAATCATTCAGAAACAGCCATGATGCGCTACCTGCGCTCTCTTGCTGATAAGGATCTTGCCCTTGATCGGACAATGATTCCTTTGGGCTCTTGCACGATGAAACTCAATGCTGTGACCGAAATGCAAGCAGTGACGTGGCCTGAATTCTCATCACTTCACCCATTTGCTCCGGCAGATCAAAGCATTGGGTCTCGTAAATTGATTTCACAATTATCTGATTGGCTTGTTGCGATAACTGGCTATGACGCGGTTTCCCTTCAACCAAATGCTGGAAGTCAAGGAGAGTTCGCAGGTTTACTGGCAATTCGTAACTACCACGATTCACGAGGAGATAGCGCTAGAAACATTTGTTTGATTCCATCGAGTGCACATGGGACCAATGCCGCAAGCGCTGTCATGGCTGGAATGAAAGTAATTGTCGTGGAATGCGATTCTTTGGGTAACGTCAGCGTGACCGACCTTAAGGAAAAGATCGCTCTTCACAAGGATGTTCTAGCTGCTCTTATGGTGACTTATCCATCAACTCACGGAGTTTTTGAAACAGCAATTACCGAGATATGCGCCATGGTGCACGAAGCAGGAGGACAAGTTTATGTCGATGGTGCAAATCTGAATGCACTTGTCGGTTTGGCTCAGCCTGGAAAATTTGGCGCAGATGTTTCGCATTTGAATTTGCATAAAACTTTTTGCATCCCTCATGGAGGGGGAGGACCAGGTGTAGGTCCAGTTATTTCGCGGGCGCATCTTGCACCATTTCTGCCAAATCATCCTTTAGACGCAACGGCAGGTCCTGTTACGGGTCCGGGACCAGTCAGCGCAGCGCCATTTGGTTCAGCGAGCATTCTTCCTATTTCTTGGGCATACATTCGATTAATGGGGGGCGCAGGTCTAACTCATGCAACGGAAGTTGCGATCTTGTCGGCAAATTACATTGCCAAAAAACTCAATCCGTACTATCCGGTTTTGTACACGGGGGAGAATGGGTTAGTCGCGCACGAGTGCATTCTTGATGTTCGCGAAATTACCAAAGATTCAGGCGTGAGTGTCGATGACATCGCAAAGCGTCTGATGGATTTTGGCTTCCACGCGCCAACAATGAGTTTCCCGGTTCCAGGCACACTTATGATCGAACCAACTGAGAGTGAAGATATTGTTGAACTAGATCGATTCATCGCTGCAATGGTTGCGATCTTTGGCGAGATCGAAGAAGTTCGCACCGGGGTCAGAAGCCATCAAGATTCGCCTTTGCATAATGCACCTCATACCGCAGAGAAAATTGCTTCAGATGCTTGGTCCTTTGGATATGGTCGAGAAATGGCAGCTTTCCCTGGTGGAGTGAATTCTGGTGATGTTATGGGCCGCAGAGGTAAATATTGGCCAACAGTGGGGCGCATTGATGGAGCATTCGGGGATAGGAACCTGATTTGTTCCTGCGCTCCCGTGAGTGACTACGCTTAACCTTACTTGACATAATGTAACTTATCGGCGTTAGGTTTAAACCTAGAATCCAGCGCCCAGCGGGTTACTTTAAATAGCGCTTCAATGACGATTCCTCGACTCATCTTTGAAACTCCACTGGTTCGCTCAACAAATGTAATCGGCGATTCAAGGATGAGCGCTTGTGCAGCGCATGCTGCGCGAGCCATTTCAATTTGAAAGCAATAACCTTCCGATGACACTGATTGAATTCGAATCTTTTCCAGCAATGTTCGCGAGTAAATTCTAAATCCACCGGTAAGGTCGCGTAAGGGTAATTTCAGGGCCCAACGCGCGTATGAAGTTCCCATACGTGACAATCGTTGACGTGATTTGGGCCAATTAACAATTGCCCCACCTGGCATCCAGCGAACACCCATGATTACATCTGCGCCTGGCATCTTTGATGAATTTGATGACGTGAGTAATGCAATCATTGTTGCTAAATCCTGCGGTCTATGCGAATGGTCTGCGTCCATAGTGACAAGGTGAGTGTATTGAGGCTGGGTAAGAAACCATGAAAAACCTGTTCTATATGCACCACCGAGGCCGGTTTTCTTGGTTCTTTCAATGAGTTTTACTCGATCCGGCCAAGCTCGTGCAATTTCTTTTACCAATCTTGCAGTTCCATCGGGAGAATTATCGTCGACTATCAAAATATCGACATTTTCGGGCATCGAGAGAACTTGGCTCGTTAATGAAGCAATCGAATCGATCTCGTTATATGTGGGAATTACGACAAGCAATTTCACCAATTTCACAAGGTTCATTGGCAACTCCTGCGCTTGATTCTTCGCAACTTCCATTCGAGAAATGGTAGGAGAAAATACAACGCTATGGGTACGAGAATTATGAGAATTTCCGCAGAGTTTCCAAGGCGGTCAGAAATTGATCGTGTTGTCATTAAGGGCACGTCATAGGTGAGAACTTCCGCATCGTTTTGTGCGCTCTTTTGAAGGATCGCTCCCTCATTGTCGATAATTGCACTGATCCCAGAGGTTGCAATGCTCACGGCGAATCTTTGATGCTCGATGGCTCGGATACGCGTTATCTCGAGCTCTTGAGCACTTTCAGCAGATAACCCGAAAGTTGCACTGTTGGTCTGTACAAGCATCAGGTTTCCCAGGGCATTGATTGAGCGCCCCAGTTGGTCATCAACCAATTCAAAGCAAATCACAGGTGAAACCTTTGCTCTACCTACTATATGGACGACGGCCTTTTTCCCTGGAATGAAATCAACAACGTTCTTAGCGAAAGGTGAAAGCAATTGCGCAACACTGCGAAGGGGCATGTATTCACCAAATGGAGTCAAATGCATCTTGATATATGTTGAAGTGGGACCTACTTGAGGTTTCCACAAAATTGAAGCATTTTGCGGTCCATAAGGAGTTTGCAAAACCGCTCCAATGATAATCGGAATATGAATGTCATCCACAAGTGATTGAAGTGAATTTCGTACATAAAGATCAGAATATGGATCGACATCAACGCTATTTTCTGGCCAGACTATGAGATCAATGTTTCTCTTATGTCGCAGGAAATATTCTTGGGTAACCTTTAGATGATTTGTAAATACTGCTGTCGCTCGTTCATTGAAGTTAAGGCCCAGTTGAGGCACTCCCCCTTGCACCGCCAGAATAGAAATATGCTCGCTAGGGACAATGGCAGGAATTCTGTGTTCTGCAACAGTTGAGGCACCGAGCAAGAGAGCAACCATCAGTGCTGAGGAGACGGCAAGAAAACCTTCATGCTTGATCCAGAAAAAAAGAGAGATTGAAATGGCACAAACAATAAAGGTAAGTCCTGATGGCCCAGCTATCGAAGCAAATTGCGAATAAGGCGAGTCGCTTTGTGAGAAACCAATCCTCCCCCACCCAAATCCGCCAAAAGGGAAATGCGTGCGAATTACTTCAATGAAAACCCACAAAGCGGGAAAGAGAATGATTTTTCGATAATTATTCGTTGGGAGCAAGGCTAAAGGAAGTAGTAGAAGAGTCTGGCCAAAAACAAGGAGCAACCAAGGAATAGAACCGACGTAGGTACTGGTCCAATGAAGTAATGGGGCGAAGAAAGATGCTCCAAAAAAGGCAACGAGAGCGGTTCTCTGCTTTAGCGGTTTTCTTTCGAGTGATTGAAGCAAACAGACAATCGCTATGGGGGCGACCCACCACAAGGAGAAAGGTGGGAAAGCACACGAGAGGAGAAATCCCGCGAGAAGAGCTTGGGCTATTGCCATTCCAGCGCCGCTATCAATCTATCAACGCTTGCTCCTAACGCGTACTTTTCCTTGAGGTCTTGCAGAACCTTCATATTCTTCGGTTTCCTTGGGATCGCTAAGGAAACCTGAGGCAATGAAATATCTAGAGCGCACTGAACCAACGTAGGAGCAATCTCAAGATAATCTAAACCAGCAAGAATCTTCTTCGTAAGCGCAGGCGTTAATTGAGGATCATTGGCATGTGCAGCGGCGATGACTTCGGGAACACTTGCGAAAGCATTGGCAATAAGTGCCGCGCCTTTCTCGCCGATTCCTCTCACACCGGGCAAACCATCTGAAGGGTCTCCTCGGAACATAGCGAAAAGACCGTATCTCTCCCCCGGGATACCGTATTTATCACTGACCCATGCCAAGTTCACTAGATCATGTTGAGATAAACCTTTGGCAAGATAGACAACTCGTACATCACGTGCATCATCCACCAACTGAAATAAGTCTCGGTCTCCTGTAACAATTCGGACCGGTCCTTTTTCCTGCACAGCGTACGAGGCCATAACGTCATCTGCCTCGTAGTCATCTACTCCAATGACGGTAATTCCAAAGGCATCAAGCACGTCCAAAAGGATAGGAATTTGTGGCGTTAATGTGTCCGGTTCTTCCTCGCCTTCACCTGATACATCTACTCGATTGGCTTTGTATTCGGGGAAAAGGGCAACGCGCCATGTTGGGCGCCAATCCCCTTCTATACAAGCCACAAGTCGATTGGGGCGATACATGCCGATGAGGCGCGCTGTCATATCCAAGTATCCGCGAATCGCATTTACTGGAGTTCCATCGGGGGCAACCATGGTGTCAGGCATTCCGTAATACGCTCGATACCAGAGTGAGGCACTGTCTAGGAGCATTAAGGTCATACATCACCCACAAAATAGGCAACAACTCCGCGATCCAATTTCCTAATTGCTTCTAAGCATTTAGGGCGAAGACTCTCACTGGCTACTGCAATCTGGTTGAGCAAGTCGATCAATTGTTTTGTGGAACGAACGAAATCTCCCACTGAGAGATCGCTACCTTTGAGAACGCTATTCAAGGAATGGCCATTCGCCCAACGGAAGGCAATCCAACAAAAACCGAAGTCTGGTTCTTTTTGAGTTTGAATATTATGTCGAGTTTCCAGATCTTCTAGATAGGACCACAACTTCACAATTTCAGAGAGGGCGCTTTGAACATTACCGCTTGGGATGCGTGGCGCCAGGGTTTCTTGACTGCGAGCTTCAAAAATCATACTTGATACAACGGAAAGAAGTTCCGGTGCAGAGAGATGCTCCAAAAGATTCGTTCGAATAGCCTCAGCCAAGAGTAGGTCTGACTCCGTGTATATCTTTGCCAAGATCTGGCCTTGTGGAAGCGTTTTTTCCCCTTCGATGTAATTGAGTTCAGTAAGAACATCGCACACGCGATCAAATGTCCTGGCAATAACATGCGTTCGATTTTCTACTCGACTTTGAAGGCCTTCATTTTCACGTCGTAATCGGTCGAAGCGCTCAGCAACACGTGCATGGGATTCACGATCGGTGCAACCATGACAAGCATGAACGCGCATGCTTTTACGATAAGAAATTAAATCCGATTCAAGGTGGGCACGCTGCTTGGGATCAAACCCCTTCTTTGCCTGGCGACGAGAGAGAAGAACTTCGGTTTCTTTGATCTCACGACGTAACATTGCATATTCGGAAAAATCTCCAAGATGGCAGATGGCCTCGGTCTCTAGGTTTTCCATTGCAATGGAATTCTTTCGAATTTGTTTCGTTAATCCGACTACTGCCCGATCTGCTTGGAATTGCGCAAAAGATGATTCAAGGGAGCCCCGTGCACGTTCTCTTCCGAATCGACCAATCAGGTTGATAGCCATGTTGTAGGTAGGAGTAAAAGAAGATCGAAGAGGATACGTACGAGTGGATGCTAGACCCGCCGCAGTTGCTGAATCCACAGTAGGAGACCATTGGACAACGGCATTTCCTTCGATATCGATCCCTCGACGCCCTGCACGACCTGTGAGTTGCGTGTACTCCCCTGGCGTGATCGGTAAATGCGCTTCACCATTCCATTTCATCAGCTTTTCAAGAACCACAGTTTTGGCCGGCATATTGATTCCTAACGCCAACGTTTCAGTTGCAAAGACCGCCTTAATAAGACCCTTTTGAAAGAGCTCCTCAACGCAACCTTTGAAGCTGGGAAGTAAACCAGCATGGTGGGCTGCCACGCCACGTTCTAAAGCGGATATCCACTCTTGGAAACCTAAAACTACAAGATCTTCTTCATCAAGATTTTGGGTGTATCTAAGAGCAGTCGCTCGAATTTCTGCCCTCTCCTCCGTTGTCGTCAAACGAATTCCTGCTTGCAAGCATTGCCTGACCGCTGAATCGCAACCGATCCGAGAGAAAATAAAAGTGATAGCAGGGAGCATTCCTTCCCGATTGAGCTTTTCAATCACCTCGGCCCGAGAGAGGCGATGGTGATCATCGGATCGATTTCTAGATGAGTCTCTGCGTTGATGAGGTGCGCGGACTCTTCGCATAGCTTCTCTTTCGCGCCTGAGAATTTCAGGATTGACCTGACCATTTTCCACGAAGAGATCGATGAGTCCATTATCGATGAGAACGTGTTGATAAAGAGGAACGGGACGCGTTTCAGTAACAATCACCTCCGTGTCACCTCGAATAATTTGCAGCCATTCTCCAAATTCTTCTGCATTGGAAACTGTTGCCGAGAGCGAAATAACTTGAACACTCTCCATGAGGTGAATGAGGACCTCCTCCCAGACTGCACCTCGAAACTTGTCAGCGAGGTAGTGAACTTCATCCATAACGACAAACCCAAGGGAGGCCAATGTGTGTGAACCGGCGTACAACATATTTCGAAGAACTTCAGTGGTCATAACCAAAATATCCGCATCCGAGTTGATGCTGGTATCGCCCGTTAGCAAGCCAACCTGCTCAATTCCAAAACGATCGACGAACTCCTGGTACTTCTGATTGGAAAGAGCCTTGATTGGAGTGGTGTAAAAACATTTCCGGCCATTGCGTAGCGCCAAAAAAGCAGCGAATTCGCCAATTACTGTTTTGCCAGAACCTGTAGGGGCCGCCACAAGAACGCCCTTGCCTTGTTCAACGGCCTGGCAAGCCGTAATCTGAAAATCATCAAAGGGGAATGCAAAGGTCTCTGCGAAGAGTTGCGTTAATGGATAACTATTTCGAAGAGTAGCGGCTGCGAATCTCTCCGCCGGAGTTGTCACTGTTGCCAAACGAGCAAGGCGCGCGGTACGCACTCGGCGGAGACAGGAAGAGGTCCTATCCGCTCGCCATCGGCGTAGGCAACCGCTTTAGCATCAATGCTTACGCGTTTACTTTTGTATATTTTTACCGCTGGATGTGAGATATGAGTTCCGGCGTAAACTTTGGGAAAAACCCGCAAGAATTCAAAAATTGAAATAGGACTCAGCACCATCACATCAAAAAGGGAATCAGAGATATCTGCTTGCGGACAGACAAGCATGCCTCCCCCGTATGATTTCCCGTTTCCAATAGCAATAAGCATTGCTTGAGTCGAAATTTCTTGATCATCCAAGGTGATTGTGTAATCACGAGGTCGAAAACCCGGCAACTCTCTAGCAATAGCTACGTTATATTTCATTGGTCCTGTTGGCCATCTCATTGTGTTAGCACGCTCATTCACGACGGAATCAAACCCTGTAGACAAAATTGCAGCGAACCATTCGCTATCGGCTAAACCCAGATCCATGTAGGACGGTTCCTTAGTGAGCATCGCTTCGAGAATGACATCGATTTCTCCTAGAGGCCATCCCAATGTGCGAACGAGGTCATTGCCCGTACCGGCTGGGATAATCGCAAGTGGAATGCGAGTTTTTGCTAGATGCTGAATAACTAAATGAGCTAGTCCATCACCACCTACTGCCACAACGCCATCGCAGTCGGGATGAGCTTGGATGAAACTGACTAAAGAGGCGCTTGTATGTGCTGCGCTAACGCCTGAGATAATTTGATACGAGACTTTTCGTTCAGCCAGAAATGCAATCACCTGGCTTCCCATGTGCGCTCCTGCGCCTTGTCCCGATATCGGGTTTATAACAACCCCCCACGTCATTAGAAGGACTCATTTTCGGGAAGACGCTTGGCCCTCTTACGATCTACCAAGATCGCTATTGCCCCAGACGCAAAATAGAGCAGACATAGAGGTAGCGCTAGCAATGACATTGTGAGTGGATCACCCGTCGGGGTGAAGGCCGCGGTAAACAATGTGATTCCAAATATCCACAAGCGCCAAGGTTTGAGAATTGCTTTGCCAGAAAGAATTCCAACAAGGTTGAGTGCTAGAAGAAAAACAGGGAGTTCGAACGCAAGTCCGAAGAGAAGAATGACGCGCAATACAAAATCGAGGTAATCATCAAATTTAACGAGGTTTGCAAGGGAATGAGGAGTGAAACCAAAGAGAACCTTGATGGCCACAGGAAGAATGAGATAACCCAAGGTTGCCCCAATAGCGAAGAATGGAGTCGCAGAAATCAAGAAGAGAATCGATCTTTTCTTTTCTTTTCGATGTAAGCCAGGTGCTATAAAAGCCCACAATTGATAGAGCCAAAGAGGCGCCGTGATTATCAGACCTGTGAGCAGGGCCACCTTGATTTGCAAATTCAACGGTCCAAGAACGCCACTGATATACAGGGAGCCACAGTGCGTTGAGTTGGAGGCCTTAGCTGCGTTGAGGTCGCAAACCGGTTTCGCTAATCTATTTATGATCGGATTGTAGAAAACCCAGCCAATGCCAGAACCGAGAAGTATCAGAATGGATGATCGTAGAACTCGTTTACGAAATTCACGCAAATGTTCCAGCAGCGGCATCCGACCGCCAAGGGTGGCCTCCATAGAGACTATTTTTCCGAAGTGCCTTCTTCGCCACTCTTCTTTTCGTCGTTATTGATTTCCTTGATCTCGCTTTTGAAAATTCGTAGCGATTTACCAAGGGAACGCGCTGAATCAGGCAAGCGTTTCGCTCCAAAAAGCACGACGAGAACGATGAGCAGAAGAAGTATGTGGCTAGGCTCTTTGAGAAACATGCGCGTTGAACTCCTGATTCGGACCCGATAAGTTAACGAGATGGCGTAAGGATACCTTAGAAGATTGCTTTCGAGCCAAAATCAGGCAGTTCCCACCTCGTAGCCCAAAAGAGCTTTCGCTGCTCGTTCTGAAACCGCACGACTGGTCTGGGTCGGAGCGTCGATCGCCACGGCGCCGCCCATACTCATGACAATTCGTACCGCCCAGTCAGTGTTGAATACGTCAACACTGGTTTCAAGGTCTCTTTGACTATCGTGTACTTTCACTTCCAAACCGAATGCTTCGCGAACATCCCGCTCTCTGGAGATTATGGAAAGGTTAATCGTAGTTTTGCCTTGATTTTGATTGGGGGTTCCTTCAGGAATCGTAGATTCATTTGAGTTTTGCGTAATCGAGAGAATTCGATCAAGGCGAAAAGTACGATGAGAATGTGAAAGGTTACAGAACGCGAGAAGGTACTCGGTGTTGTTTTCGGTAAAAATATCGAGAGGCAGAATAGTTCGAAAAGTAACGCTATCTCGAACTAATGAGTGATACTCAATTGTCAGTGCTTCACGATGGTCAACAGCCAACGAGAGTTGGGATCGAATCCCCGCCAACGCTGGCATCGCAGTAGTAAGCCGTTCGTGTATGAAATTCCCAACCAAATTCGATAGCTTTGCCAAAAGGTCGGCGATCTCTTTCAACACATTCTCTGATGAAACTTGATCTTTCAGATATTCAAGCCCAAGTATAAGTGCGAGGATTTCGTCTCTGCCTAAGGAACGTGGCCGCTTCAACGTTTGCGCGTTTTGAATAGTAACAAATCCACTTTCGAAAGAGAGTTCCATCAACTCCAAGGGCGTGTATCCAGGGAGGCCGCACATCCACAACGTATTGAGATCTTCCGTGATGTGCGCTGGAGTCGAAGAGAATGCGTTGGCCAAATCAGTAAGGGATATTCCTTGATGAGCGCTGATGTATGGAACCAGATCAAGCAACCGGCCAATACGATTTATACCTTGAGCTCCTTTTGGGTTAGTCATAAGTTCCCTCCAGCCAATAGGCGAAGTTTATGAACTACTTCTTGGCGCAAATCCTCGGGAGTTTGAACAATCACATCATCCCCATGCCAAAGAATTGAATCAATGAATTTTTGCCGATTACTAAAACCAACTTCATAAAGGACAAAATCGTCAATGTCGCTAAGTATTTTCGACTGAGCCAGCAATGAGAAGCCTTTGCCTTTCCTTACTCGCAATTGCGCAACCATCGTAGGTTCAAAGAGTTGGGAATTGAGAACATTCTGAACATCAAAATTCTCGGGAACAGTGAAGATCGCCATATTTGGCGAAGGCGCGACTTGTGATTGCATGCGATCGAGGCGGAAAACACGCAAATCTTCCCGTGAAAGATCGTATCCAACGAGGTACCAATATCCATGAGAGTTGGCCAACCCAAAAGGATTAACCGTTCTCTTCTCTACGTGTAAATCTTTGGAGATGTAATCGAAATCTATAGTTCGAAGATCCGCCAGTGCTCTGATAATCGGAAGGAAATTCTCCGAATTCATTAGTAGTTTCGGGGCGATCGCTGGGATGGATTCGTAATCTGAAGAAATTCCAAGGGAGAGTAATTTATTCAATGCAGATTGCGCTGCATCTCCCAACGCGGCTCCTCGCCAGCTTTCAGCAGCAAGGGAGAGAAGAGCGATTTCTGATCCCGTAACTTCACCAAGATTGAGTGCGTAAGAATCGGGGCGAATTCGGTACCCCGCTTCGTCGTCAAAGAGTGGATCTAGGCCACCAACTTCAATTTCAATACCAAGTGTCCGCAAATCATCCTTGTCACGTTCAAACATTCTTTCTTTTGACTCAGGAGTTCCGTCATAACCTTCTATCGTTCGGAAAATCTCAGACTTTGTCAGGTACCTTTTTGTTGCCAGCAACGCGATCGTTAAATTGATCAGTCGCTCATTCTTCCGCGAGGACACCGTATCCGCCCTTCGAAGGTCGTCGACGTCGCTGCAGGACTTCCACTCCCGGAGCCATTCTTCGACTCTGAATAAGAAAACCCGTATGGCCAATCATGCGATGTTGCGGTCTTACTGCAAGCCCCTCATGATGCCAACCTCTAATAATGGATTCGCTACTTTCGGGCTCAGTAAAATTTCCATCATCTTTGAGGGCTTGAGCGGTCTGAGCCAATTGAGTCGTTGTTGCGACGTAAGCCAAAAATACTCCACCGGGGCGTAATACTTTTGCCGAAAGTTCTACGCACTCCCAAGGAGCAAGCATGTCCAGGATGACTCGATCAAAGGGTTCGGTGAGTTCTTGTTCTTGCAATGATCCAATTTCCAGCGACCAATTAGAAGGTTTTCCTCCGAAATAGTTCGTGATGTTGCCTGTGGCATTTTCTCCAAAATCAGCTCGACGCTCGACTGAATGGACGAAACCTGATGGGCCAACTGCGCGGAGTAAGGAGATAGTGAGTGCTCCGCTACCGACTCCGGCTTCCAGCACACGCGCGCCCGGATAGATATCTGCAAAACCTACAATGAGGGCTGAGTCCTTCGGATAAACAATCGTCGCGCCTCGGGGCATGGAAAGAACATAATCAGCCAAAAGCGGTATGAAGGCGGTAAATTTTAATCCACCCGTCGTTGAGATCACTGAACCTTCGGGCAGTCCAATCACTTCATCATGCAGTACCCAACCTTTATGGGTGTGCCACTCCTTGCCAGCGCTAAGGGTGAAGCTGTAGAGCTTTCCCTTGGTGTCGGTGAGTTGAACCCGATCTCCTTCTGCAAAATACCCAGGTGTAGACACGGGAGCATCTTAGGCGCTTCCGTGCATCTTCGACGAGTATCTTCACGTTCATGAGCAAAGTGCGCCTCTCCCCCAGTCGAGTTAACGATTTCAAGAATTGCCCTCAGTTATATAAGTACCGTGCAATTGATCAATTACCCGAGGCGATCAGCATTGATGCAGAGCGAGGGACCTTGGTCCATTCGATACTCCACGACCTTTTTGATGCACCTGCCCAAGAACGAACCATTGCGCGCGCGCAAGGGTTATTTCCAGGAATTTGGAAGAAGCAATGTGAAGATAAACCCGAACTCATGACGCTGATCTCTAATGAAAAAGAATGGTCAGATCGAGTCTTCTCTCTTCTTGCGACGTACTTCTCTCTAGAACAACCTCAATCTTTTGAAGCCACTTTTCGAGAGATTCACGTCGAACTCGATCTTCGAGAGGATGTCTATCTTCATGGGTACGTGGATCGTCTCGATGTTGCCCCCAGTGGCGAGGTCCGGATCGTGGATTATAAAACAGGGAAAGCTCCGAAACCTGGATGGGAGGAGAAAGCACTTTTTCAGTTGCGGATTTATGCCCTGGTCTATTGGCGAGTGAACGGAGTGTTACCCAAACTGCTTCAACTGATCTATCTGGGCGATGGTCAAGTACTCAAGAGTTCGCCTTCCGAACAGGAACTCATTAATGCGGAAAAGTCTTTGATGCAGATTGCCGATGAGATTCTTACGGCAATTGAATTGGATTCCTGGAAACCAAGACCATCTAGGCTTTGCGATTGGTGTTCCTTTAAAAACATTTGCCCGGCTTTTACGGATTAATCAAACCACTGACCATAGAATTCTTGAAGCTTCTCGTGAGTGAGTTCCTCTAAAGTGAGGATTGTTCTGATGCGATCGGTTTCGGCGATAGAAACCAGATGTGGAATGGCAACAACGCAAGCTCCGCTTGCAACTGCAGATTGAACGCCGGTTGCCGAATCTTCAAGTACCAAGCAACGTGAAATATCAACGCCCAGACGTGCAGCAGCCTTGAGGTACCCTTCGGGATCTGGTTTCGTTTTAACAACGTCGTCACTGCTGATCGACACTTCAAAGTGGTGCGTTGCAAGGTTTGTGAGAACGCCATCAACGAGAACGCGTGGACTGGCCGATACGAGGGCGAAATGCATGTGAAGTTCTTCAACCAGATCGAGCAAAGCCAAAGCGCCGGGCATACAGGGTGCACCTTTGGCAAGTTTTTGAGCCATAAGCGAGATCAGCGTGTCAGTAAAATATTGACCATCTTTAACACTATCTGCGAGGGAACTCATGTAATTTCCCACCCGATCTAAGGGCCCACCGAGGCAGAAAGCTTGATTCACTTCGGTCCATTCGAAATCGTAGCGAGCCATGAGTTCTTGTTCTGAGATCAACCAAAGAGGCTCGGAATCAATCAAGGTGCCGTCCATGTCAAACAAGATGGCATCAAAGAAATTGCTAGGCACGGTTCGAATCCTTAATTTGCGTTGAAGTATTTTGCTTCCGGATGGTGAACGATGATCGCTGAAGTAGATTGCTCGGGATGCAACTGGAATTCCTCTGAAAGTTCTACACCTATTCGACCCGGGTCTAGAAGTTCGCACAGCTGCACTTGTTGCTCTAAATCAGGGCAAGCTGGATAACCAAATGAATAGCGTGAACCTCTGTAACCTTGGTCCAAAATCCCCTGAAGATCATGCGAATCTTCTTCCTTCACCTTGAACTCTTCACGGATGCGAGAGTGCCAATGTTCGGCGAGTGCTTCCGTTAATTGCACAGATAATCCATGTAGTTCTAGATACTCGCGATAAGCATTGGCTTCAAAGAGTTTCCAGGTTGCCTTGCTTACTTCGTTGCCCATTGTGACAACATGAAAGGCTACGACATCTGTTTTCCCAGAATCTTTAGAAGCAAAGAAATCGCTTATACATAGGCGGCGATCTCGAGATTGCCGCGGGAAAGTAAAGCGAGTTCTCTCTGTTCCAGTTAGCGCTCCTTCATGGTGCAAAATAATTAAATCATTTCCCTCACTCACGCAAGGAAAATACCCATACACAACAGCAGCACTGAGCCAACCTTGCGCCAAAGTCTCATGAAGCAACGCTCGCAGCCGTGGACGGCCTTCATTCTCGGCCATTTGTTCAAATTCTCCGCGGGCGCCTTTAAGACCCCACTGCCCCATAAAAAGTGCGCGCTCATCCAACATTCCAGAATATTGGGCTAATGGAATTCCTTTGATGATGCGACTACCCCAAAAGGGTGGATTCGGGATTTCGATATCTTGCGCGACGTCGCTTCGAAGCGTGTCAATCGAAGATGATGCGGTCACTGGCGTAACCGCGCGAACACGTCTTTCGCGAAGCGGGGGAAGTTGAGCGCCAGGATCGCCTCGTTTGATGGCCATGATCGTGTCCATCAAACGTAACCCCTCAAAAGCATCTCTGGCGTATCGCACTTCACCTGGAAAGAGTGATGCAAGGTCTTGCTCGACGTAAGCGCGTGTAAGGGCGGCCCCGCCAAGCACAATCGGCCAACGTTGATCTAAACCACGTGATGTGATCTCTTCAAGATTCTCTTTCATAATTACAGTTGATTTCACTAAAAGTCCACTCATTCCAATAGCGTCAGCATTAGATTCAGTGGCAGCATCAATGATCTGATTAATTGTCTGCTTGATTCCAATATTCACGACACGGTAACCATTGTTAGAAAGAATGATGTCCACCAAATTCTTACCGATGTCATGCACATCACCGCGCACGGTAGCCAGCACCATGACACCACGTCCGTCGGCACTTGATTTCTCCATAAAATCTTCCAAGAAAGCCACGGCTGTTTTCATCACTTCCGCGCTTTGAAGTACAAAGGGAAGTTGCATCTCCCCTTTGCCAAAGAGCTCACCGACGATCTTCATGCCTTCAAGAAGGTGATCGTTGATAATTACTAAGGGGGCGATGCCTTCATCCATTGCTGTTTGAAGATCATTTTCCAAACCGACTTTTTCTCCATCAATGATTCGTCGCGCAAGTCTTTCAGTTAGAGGTAGCGCGGCGAGTTCGGCTGCACGAGTTAAACGCGATGAAGTAACTTCCACGCCTTCGAAAAGTTGCAAAAACACAGTCAATGGGTCATAGATGCACTCATCTCCTGCGTATTGCCTTCTGTCATAGATTAGGTCGAGGGCAACTTCGCGTTGTCTTTCGTCAATACGATTCATAGGCGTAATTTTCGAGGGATGAACAATTGCTGAATCCAAACCAGCAATCACACATTCATGCAGAAAGACTGAATTGAGAACAATGCGCGCAGCAGGATTTAGGCCGAAAGAAACATTGCTCACGCCCAAGGTCGTTTGAACTTCGGGAAATTCAAGTTTCAGTCGACGGATAGCCTCGATCGTTTCTATGCCATCTCGACGAGTCTCTTCTTGCCCAGTTGCAACTGGGAACGTTAAACAGTCAATGAGGATGTCACCCGTTTTCATTTTCCAGGTCGTTGTTAAATCCACAATCAATCTACGTGCAACTTTCAGCTTCCATTCACAGTCCCGGGCTTGTCCGTTTTCATCGATGGTAAGCGCCACTACTGCGGCGCCATGCTCCATCACCAGAGGCATGATTCGCGCAAAGCGCGACGTTGGACCGTCCCCATCCTCGTAATTAACTGAATTGATAACGCTACGTCCGCCGAGTAATTCCAATCCTGCTTTGATTACCTGGGGTTCAGTCGAATCCAGAACAATGGGTAAGGTGGATGCAGTTGCGAATCTGCTGGCAATTTCTGACATGTCTTTAACACCGTCGCGGCCAACATAGTCAACAGAGAGATCGAGCATGTGTGCGCCATCTCTGATTTGATCCCGTGCAATTTCCACACACGTTTGCCAATCTTGGGCAATAAGAGCATCACGAAATGCCCGTGATCCATTCGCGTTAGTTTTCTCACCGATGGCAAGGTATGTGAGATCTTGTTTGAAGGGTACATACTGGTAGAGCGATGAGGCACCTGGAGCTAATTCTGGAATTCTCGTTTTGGGTGTCACACCGTTAAGAGCCTCTACGACAGCCAGCAAGTGCTCAGGCGTTGTTCCGCAGCATCCGCCTACAAGATTGACACCAAATTCCTGGACGAATGTCTTTAGTGAACTTGCCAGCTCGATTGGTGATAACGGATATGAAGCACCATTGGGACCGAGAATAGGAAGACCAGCGTTGGGCATCACAGAAACGCCTATATGCGCAGATTGACTCAAGTACCGAAGATGCTCAGACATCTCAGCCGGACCGGTAGCGCAATTTAATCCAATGAGATCTATGCCTAAAGGCTCAAGTGCGTTCAGCGCTGCCCCAATTTCAGAACCAAGCAACATAGTGCCTGTTGTCTCCACTGTTACTTGAGCTATAAGAACAACATCACGATTGGATTCGCGAATGGCTTGACGAGCCCCATTGATAGCCGATTTCGTTTGTAATAGATCTTGCGATGTTTCAATCAGAATCGCATCAGAGCCACCATCTGTTAAACCTTTGCAAGCCAGGTAATAGGCGCCACGAAGCTTCTCGTAAGTTGTATGACCTAAAGAAGGCAATTTCGTGCCTGGTCCAATTGACCCCAGGACGTATCGAGGTTTTGCCTGCGTTGTAAATTTATCGGCGCTTTGGCGTGCCAATTTCGCGCCGGCTAGCGCCAACTCATAAATACGGTCCTCAATTCCGTATTCTGCGAGGTTTGCCCAATTGGCACCAAAAGTGTTTGTTTCAATAGCGTCAACACCGACAGCGAGGTACTTCTCGTGAATGGAACTCACTAATTCGGGTCTACTGACATTGAGGATCTCGTTGCATCCCTCGAAGCCTTGGAAATCATCGAGAGTGGGATTACCCTCCTGAAGCATCGTCCCCATCGCGCCATCGGCGATAACCGTGCCTTCAGAAAGGGCTTGGCGCAATGTGCGTGTTGGGCCAATAGCGGATGTCGTCACAAGGGTGAGGTTACCGTAAAGTGGAGATATGGAGATCTTAAGTATTCCCGCACTTCGCAATCCGCGAATGATTTGCGCCTTCGGTGGTTGGAATGATGCTGGTGAGTCTGCGACCAACGCACTTGCTCACTTGCTCAGTATGTGGCCGCACACATTGATTGCCGAGTTGGACTCTGAAGATTTTTATGATTACCAAGTAAATCGTCCAATGGTTTCACTGGACGCGAAATCAGAACGGCTCATTACGTGGCCCAGCACGAAGATATTTGCGGTTCCAACAGCTCATCTTCCTTTTGATTTAGTGATCGTTCAAGGAGTCGAACCTTCGATGCGATGGAAATCATTCGCTCACGAGATTATGGATCTGGCAGATGATTTGGATATCTCTCTCTTTCTCACATTGGGAGGGCTATTGGCCGACACACCACACTCTCGACCTATAACTATCAGTGCAACAGGGACTAACCAGGAGATTTCCAAGCGACTCAACGTGGAAGTAAGTCGCTATGAAGGTCCGACAGGAATTCTAGGAGTGCTCCAAGATTGCGCTATGAAACGTGGCATCGACGCAATTTCATTGTGGGCACCAGTGCCTCACTATGCATCAGCATCGCCTTCACCGAAGGCCACTTTGGCGCTGATCAATGCGATTGAAGATACTCTTGCCATTGCCATACCTCTAGGCGCACTCCCCGATGAATCTTCGAGTTGGCAATTGAGCATCGATGAATTAACAAAAGAAGATTCAGATATTGCCGACTACGTAAGGCAACTTGAAGAATCTAAAGATGAGACAGAACTCCCCCAAGCAACAGGTGATTCAATTGCTCGTGAATTTGAAAAGTATCTACGGCGCCAAAACGAAGAGTAAATGACACACTAAATTGCAATACCTAAAAGTAGATCTAAGGCTCTAGCAAGCTCTCCAGGAGAGCCAGTTGGAGCTCCACTGGCTAAAACTGTCGTTTGCTCGCACCACAGTTCAATCGCTGCAAAGGCGCGAGGAGTATCCAGGTCATTGCTCAGGGCGTTAATGATCTCCTGGATCACCCAGTCAGTAGGCGCAACCTCTGGTCGAGAGAGCAAGAGTGCTAGCGTGCGCAATAAATGGGTGGCATCCTTCAATAAACTTTCATGCCACATCCGATCCAATGAATATTTCTGCGAAAGCAGAGCAATCCGAATCGCCATCGGATCATGGCCCTGATTAATCAATTTCGAAACGAGAACTAGGTTTCCTTTACTTTTACTCATCTTTTCACCGTCAAGACCGATCATCCCCGCATACATGTAAATACGGGCGTAGTCCTTCTTACCAAGGATTCTTGATTGAGCAGCGCCCATTTCGTGGTGAGGAAAGAGCAAGTCGCTACCGCCACCTTGAATATCGATCATATGCTCAGAGATCGAATCCAAAGGCAGGTATGCCATAGCAATTGCACAGCATTCGATATGCCATCCTGGACGCCCTGCGCCAAATGGTGATGGCCAACTGGGTTCCCCAGGTCGATTGAGTAGCCAGACTAAAGCATCGAGAGGATCTTTCTTACCTTGACGTGAAGGGTCACCTCCGCGCTCAGCAAAAATTGTCAACATCTTCTCGCGTGAAAGATTGGATCGAGTCCCAAACTTCTCATCGGCATTCACTTGAAAATACAGATCACCATCTACCGAATAGACCGTGTCAGAGCTCTGCAACTCTTCAATAGCCTCCACGATGAGCGGAATCGCTTCGATGGCGCCGATATAACTTTGAGGTGGAATCACATGCAGGTCTGACATATCTCCACGAAAAAGATCGATCTGAGAATGCGCCAAATCCTCCCAATCCACGCCATCTCGTTTGGCGCGCTCCAACAGAGGGTCGTCTACATCCGTGACATTCTCAACAAAATTCACTTTCTTTCCCATCGCCGATAAATAGCGATTCACTAAATCAAAGGTGAGGTAGGTAGCAGCGTGCCCTAAATGAGTAGC
Source organism: uncultured Actinomycetes bacterium (assembly GCA_903834145.1). Lineage (GTDB taxonomy): Bacteria > Actinomycetota > Actinomycetes > Nanopelagicales > Nanopelagicaceae > QYPT01. The sequence goes on along the minus strand of CAILHY010000022.1, from coordinate 150,546 downwards.
GTCGTACGGCGTAATGCCACAGACGTACATGGAATATTGATCCTTGATAGGAAGAGTGACCACGGATTCAGATGCCGAATCTTTCAGGGAAAGTGGTGGGAATACGAATCTGGAATCGATAGGTGGAAGAAAAACGGTAGACCAAGAATTCATATATGTATCCTAAAGGACTCAGTAAGCCGGCCAAGGAACGGCCGGCCATTCGTTTGATGGGGCTGGGAAAGTACCTGATTTAATAAGTCGCTCGATGCGCATCGAGAGGGCCGCTATTTCCTGGGTCGTAATCAACTCACCGAGGTTCGGTAAGAGATCTGTTGCGATTCTTGACAGTAAATCTTTGAGTAGTTCAATTTCCTCAGGAAAAAGCGGGTGATCGGACCATTGCCACAGAACTGTCCGTAACTTATCTTCCACGTGAAAGGTGACTCCGTGGTCACATCCGAGTACAAGACCTCCGGGCGTTGGAAGTAAGTGCCCAATCTTTCTATCGGTGTTATTCACCACCGCATCGAACAGTGCCATGGCACGCAAACGCGGGTGATCTAAAGAGAAAAATTCCATCAAATCTATGGATTCATCTAAGTCAATCCACTCTTGAATCATTCCAGGACCGAAGGGTCCATCTCGGAGAATGGTGAAAGGAACAACGTTAAATTTACCTTCTTCGCTAATCAGATACGCTGCAAATTCTCGCGCAGCCAAACTTCCATCTGGGAAATCCCACAGTGGTCTCTCCCCCGCGATGGGTTTATAGATACAGGCAACCTCATTTTCACCGGCAATTGCTCGAGCAAAAAGTGTGGCGTTAGAGGCATCGATGAGTCGACCTGTGACCTGAATTTCGCCAGATTTTAGAATTTCCTGGCGAGCAAGATTATCTACGGTATCCATTGGCCCTGGGACATACATGACCGCGTGGATCAAGAGGTAATCCACAAAATGGACACGGCAACCGGCCAGCATGAACAAGGGCTAGGCAACGTTTGGCGAATGATTCTGCTTGTGCAGGAGTGAGAACAACACGAAGAAGATCTGGGGCGCTCTCGTCGTCATCGCTCAAGAGTTCTTCAGTCTCCTCTCCTGATTCTAAAAGTGCTTGAAGTTCGATGGAGATAAGTTGCCGATCACTTAACCAAGTAAGTGCCATAACTCCTGCTCGGAACTCTTCAAGAATCGGTTGCTCGAGAGGCGCATCATCACTGCCTATCGCAGAATTTAGTCGAAGTGCCGGATCTGTTCGTTTCAATTCGCGAAGGAGCAATCCCATTCGTTCGGCTATAACAAACACTTGCGCTTTTTCCACGACGACCGATGTGATGCGACTACCAGTTCGAGCTTGAAGAAAGAATGTTCTATCACCAGGCTCGCCAACTGTTCCAGCGACGAAGCGTTCAACAGGGTCAAAGAGAAAAATCGTGCGGGTCATCTATTTCTTTCCTCTACCAGAACTTGATCCGGAACCGCCGCCAACCAGTAAGCGCTTATGAGGTTGTGAATTGAGAATCTCAGAAATCGTGGCGGTCGAGTTATTCATTAAAAGAACTTTGGTGCCCGTCTTGGACACATCCAGAATAGTTATTGAGGCGGGGTCGACCACAATCTTTTGAAATTGATCAAGGTGCATCCCCAAGGCGTAAGCAATCATTGCTTTTATAACATCTCCATGAGAGACCAACATCGCGGGATTCTTGCCGGATTCTGAAGCGCTCTCGAGGAGAGTCTTCACTGCGCGTTTTTGCATGCCTTTCATGGATTCACCCTCAGGGAAAATCACTTTCGAAGGTTTTTCTTGAACCAGTTTCCACAGAGGATCCTTCGAAAGCGTTCGAAGTTTCTTGCCCGTCCACAATCCATAATTAACTTCGTTAATGCCTTCATCAAAGAACATCCTCGAGCCAAACTTCGTAGCCCAAGGGGAAATAGTTTCTTGGCAACGAACCATCGGGCTCGTGTGAATCGTGTGTACCTTTATATTGCCCAGACGCTTTATCAACCCTTTTGCTTGTGCAAGACCTTGCGGGCTTAGGTGCACATCTGGACGTTGTCCCGATAAAATCCCTGCCGCATTGGCCGATGAGTGAGCATGTCGGATCAGTACGACAAGAGTCATAGTTTTTCCTGGAATTTTGCTCTCATGCGGAGAAGGTTATCGGTCTTTTTTGACCGCCGCCTTGCTAGTCTCGCCATATGGAAATACGTCGCGCCGGTACAAGCGGACTTTCCCTTTCTCGATTGGGCCTTGGCACCATGACGTGGGGACGAGATACCGATGAACATGAAGCCGCAGACCAATGCCGCGCCTATCTGGATGCCGGAGGCAATTATTTAGACACCGCAGCCATGTATGGAGATGGTGATTCTGAAAGAGTTATTGGCGGTCTTATCGGGACCCTTTTCAAACGCGATGATGTGGTTATTGGCACAAAAGCTGGAATTACCTTTGCTTCAGGTGAGCGCGTTGTTAATGTTTCACGTCATTCGTTGATTGCTGAACTCGAAAGGTCACTCTCCCGACTGGGAACAGATTTCGTTGATCTCTGGAATATTCATACGTGGGATTCGCAGAATCCACTCGATGACACTCTTTCGGCGTTGGACTACGCCTACACATCGGGTAAAGCCAGATATGTAGGAATATCCAATTATTCGGGATGGCAAAGTGCGCGTGCCATAACACGCCAAGAGAGTTTTCCCAGTAAGGCTCCGATTGCAACAGTGCAAAATGAATATTCCTTATTGAATCGCGAGATAGAAGCAGAAGTACTCCCTTGTGCCATGCAATTAGGTGTCGGAGTTCTCGCTTGGTCCCCGCTCGGTAGAGGAGTTCTCACAGGCAAGTATCGTCTTGGCATTCCCAGTGATTCACGTGGTGCGAGTTCGCATTTTGCAGCATTTGTGCATCCCTATCTTGATGAGCGCGCACACAGAATTGTCGAAGCGGTCAGCGTTGCAGCCGAAGGTTTAGGTTTTTCTCCGCTGGAAGTAGCCCTGGCATGGGTTCGAGATGCTCCTGGCGTAACAAGTGCAATTGTAGGTGCGCGAACAGGTGCTCAACTTCGGGGTATTTTAATGTCGGAGGAGATATCGCTACCTGACATCGTCCGCGATGTTCTCAATGAAATTTCCGCCTCTTAAGAGTTTTTTAGAAAACTCTCCAGAACGTGTACTCCAAACTTAATTCCATCCACTGGGACGCGCTCATCTACTCCGTGAAAGAGAGATGCGAAATCTAACTCTGGTGGCAACTTCAAGGGAGAGAAACCAAAACCAACAATTCCCAAATCAGAGAGCGCTTTGTTATCGGTTCCACCACTCATCATGTATGGAACAGGAATTCCTTCGGGATCTTCTGACAAGATTGCAGCACACATAGCATCAACGAGATCCCCCTGGAAATCTACTTCCAAAGCAATATCACGGGTGATCGTCTCAATTTCAATATCCGGCCCAATGAGATCGCGTATCGTGGCATTCATTTCATCTTCATAACCTGGCAAGAATCTCCCGTCCACGATGGCAGAAGCGGTTTGTGGAATTACGTTAGCTTTATATCCAGCGTCCAGCAATGTTGGGTTGGCTGTATTTTGTAATGTTGCGCCAATCATGCGCGCGGTAGTTCCAAATTCTGCGAGCAAGGGACGCAAATCTGTCTCGTCATATTCTTTTCCTGTTGCTTGTGCAATCTTTTGGAAAAGAATTCGTACGGTTTTGGTGTATCGCTGGGGCCATTCATGAGAACCAATCTTTGCTACCGCATGAGAAAGTGCGGTGATGGCGTTCTCGTTATTCACCATGGAACCATGGCCAGCGCGACCTTTCGCCGTCAATTTCATCCAATGAATTCCTTTTTGCGCTGCTTCAACAAAATACAAACGAGTACCTTCACCTACCGTGACGGAGAAGCCGCCCACTTCGGAAATCGCTTCATTGCATCCTGCAAAAACTTCCGGGTGCTCCCGAACCATCCAACGCGACCCAAAAAGACTTCCCGCTTCTTCGTCAGCAAAGAAAACCAGAACAACATCCCTAGGAGGTTTATAACCTGAACGCGCCCATTTGCGAACTACTGCCAAAATCATGGCGTCCATATTCTTCATGTCTAGCGCGCCTCTGCCCCAAATCATTCCGTCTTTAATCTCTCCACCGAAAGGATCCATCGACCAATCACGTGCATCTGCTGGCACTACATCCAGATGGCCATGAACTACTAACCCAGGTTTTCCCGAATCCTCCCCTGCAATCCTTGCTACTACATTGCACCGACCCGGAGCGGATTCATAGATGGTCGCGTCAATACCGACTTCCCTCAACTTGGAAACAACATAATCCGCGATCGCTTTCTCATCGCCCTTTCCGTCGCCAAAATTGACGCTAGGAATGCGAATCATTTCCTGGCATAAAACAATGGCATCGGTCTCTAACAATTCTCGTTCTAATTCGATAGCAGGCATGCCCGCATTCTTGCACCCGGGGAACCCAATATTCCTTGAATCTGGGTTGGTTTTGTTACTTGCCCCGGTCATTGATATCGTTGCCTCACACTCGTCCGGGTGGCGGAATTGGCAGACGCGCTAGCTTGAGGTGCTAGTTCTCGCAAGGGATTCGGGGTTCAAGTCCCCGTTCGGACACACATTGATTCCAAATTCTCGCACTAGACTCATATAACATGAAGCTCACGCGTGCTCGGACACTCATTCGTGAGATTCCTGATTACCCCATCCCTGGAATTCGCTTCCAAGATCTCACTCCATTGCTCGGCGACGGGGAAGCATTTGATGAGATCACCAAGGCTCTGGAAGAGTTCGTCGAAGATGCGCAAGTTATCGCAGGTATAGAAGCTCGCGGATTTATCTTTGCTTCAGCTTTAGCTCAATCCCATGGATTAGGTTTCATACCTATCCGCAAAGCAGGCAAACTCCCCCATCGAACTATTGAAGAGTCCTACGGCCTGGAATACGGGACGGACGTATTGCAGATTCATGAGGATGCGCTCACTCCTGGGACCAGAGTTTTGCTTATAGATGATGTCCTGGCAACTGGTGGCACAATTATTGCTGCGTCAAAATTGATTTTGCGTCTTGGAGGCTCATTGGTAGCCGGCGCTTCGATTTTAGAAATCACGGAGTTAGCGGGGCGAACCAAGATAATCGAACATTTTCCTGACCTCACTTTTCATTCACTTTTTCTGGTCTAGTCGTGATTTTAGAGATTCAAGGATTACGCGCCCTTGCGGTCTTACTTGTTGTGGCGTTCCATGCAGGATTTATTTCTGGTGGATACGTTGGAGTTGATATTTTCTACGTGATTTCCGGATATCTCATTACTGGGCTACTACTGCGAGAATTCGATAGAACGGGCACTATCTCATTCAGGGCTTTCTACGCGAGGCGCTTAAAACGACTTCTACCCTCCTCTTTTATAGTTCTTGGATCCACCGCAATAGTCGGTTTCATATTCATGCCTTCCTCGACCAGAACTTCACTAGGGCGCGATGTCATGGCGGGCGCTTTGTATGTGAGCAATTATCTCTTTGCGTGGTGGCAAAATGATTACCAAAATTTGGGTGCCACGCCATCGCCCGTAATTCACTTTTGGTCACTCGCAGTTGAGGAACAATTCTATTTACTTTGGCCGCTCTTCATTTATGTTCTGGTAAAACGTGGCAAAAGAACCCAGCTATTTTCTTGGATTGCCACCATTACTGCCATTTCCTTTGTCGTCTCGCTTTTCATGACGAGTAGATACCCGATCTGGGCCTTCTATTCACTTCCTAGCAGGGCTTGGGAATTGGGTACTGGTGCTCTCATTCTTCTTGGACCTGTTCGAAAGCTTTCCGGGAAATTTCTTGTACTCATCTGCCTTGGTGGATTGATCATCTCCTCCACACTCTTCAATTCGAATACCGCATTTCCTGGAACTGCAGCACTGCTTCCAGTGCTTTCTGTAGCCGGAATCCTTTATAGCGTTCATTGCGCCTCAGGAACACCTAGATCTATCGAATGGATTCTGCGTTCCAGATTGGCACAATGGTTAGGAGCGATCTCCTACCCCGCATACTTATGGCATTGGCCCGTGCTAGTTCTACCGATTGCAATCCTTGGGCGCCAACTGACACTTTTCGAGAAGATTTTTGCCATCGCTCTCACTTTCCTATTATCGGGGTTCACTCATAGGTATATCGAGGAACATTTTCGACGCGCATCGTACAAACCTTCCAGGATTTATCTTGCTTCGGCAATGGCAACGCTCGTTTCTATTACATTGGGAGTTGGTATTTACAGCGCTTCTGCTACGAGTATCCACATCAGTTCCGCAACCGGAACCACCACCTTTTCCTTAGCAAACATCACTCAGAAGCCCGCTATATATGCTGATGGTTGTCAAATTGATAAGGGCGTAACAGTTTCCGGTCCGTGCGAATATGGAGATCTCCATTCGAGTAAAACATGGGTGCTCTTCGGCGACTCTCATGCAGCGCAATGGTTTCCAACCCTCAATGAAATAGCCTCTTCGCATAGAATTAGATTGATTGTTCTCACCAAATCAAGCTGTCCTTCAGTTTCGGTCACGCTTGCCGATCGAGGAGGCTTTAAGAACGCTCCGTGTGCAACATGGAGAACCAATTCGATTGCAAGGATTAATCGAACACACCCCGATATTGTCTTTGTCAGCAGTTTTCACCATTACCTGCCACCGCAAGGGATCTCCAATGAAAGGCAATGGTGGAACGATGGCGAAACTAAACTCAAGAATCTGCTCATTTCATCTCATTCACGAGTGATTTCGATTTCTGATACGCCGCTACCAAATTCGGATATTCCCGTCTGTCTTTCATCAAAGACTTTGTCATCGTGTTTTGCCAAAATATCTCCCTCGACTTCCTGGGTACCTTCCATTGATGTCATTAACCCAAATCCCTGGTTCTGTTCCACTACTTGTCCGGCAGTATTGGATGGGATCGTTGTTTACCGAGACACAACGCATATGAGTGTTTCATTCGCTCAGCATTTGGTTGCACCCTTGACCTCGACTTTGATTTCCATGGGAGTGGCTACGTCGTAGCCCAAATTCACGTTTTGGAAGGAAACACTGGCAAGATTGGGTTGTGGCTGAACTCATTTATTACTGCGGAACAATGGATAGCGGAAAATCAACCCTTGCCCTCCAGACTGCGCATAACCATCAAAGTCGGGGCCGAACTGGGGTTATCTTTACGAGCAAAGATCGTGCGGGAAGCGGAGTCATATCCTCACGGTTAGGGCTACAACGAGATGCCCTTGAGGTAGATCCTTCCTTGGATCTGCACCGTTTCGTGGTTGATCAGTTATCCATGGGCGAACGTATCGATTACGTCATCTGCGACGAAGCTCAATTTTACGAACCAGAACAAATTGAGCAGCTTGCCAAAATTGTTGACGGTCTTGGTATTGATGTGTTTGCTTTTGGAATTCTCACAGATTTTCGTACATCGCTTTTTCCGGGCTCTGCTCGTCTAGTCGAACTCGCTGATCGTGTGAACACCCTGCAAGTTGAAGCACTCTGTTGGTGTGGCAATCGTGCCACCCACAATGCCCGAACATCAGGTGGTGTGATGATCACCGAAGGCGAGCAAGTTGTTGTCGGGGATGTTGCTCCCGGTCAAGAAATATCTTATGAAGTCCTCTGCAGGCGACACCACATGCGCCGAGTTACCGCCCGGGCATCTCGCGCTGCGCATTCCTCGTATGACCCGCTACCCTTCAACTCTTAAGTTTCGCTTACGAAAGGCACACGATGAAAACACGGGCTCTTGCTGTTCACCATGCCAACGATCCTTTAGTCGCCTGGGAGTTTGATCGTCGCCAACTACGCGCAGGTGATGTCGCCCTAGATATTACCTATGCAGGTATTTGTCACTCCGATATTCATCAGGCCCGCGAAGAATGGGGCCCCGCACTTTTCCCTATGGTTCCTGGCCACGAAATTGTAGGAATCGTTCGAAAGGTTGGCCCCTCTGTCACCAAATTCTCCGTCGGGGATCGAATCGGTGTTGGAGTTTTTATTGATTCCTGTCGTACATGCGTCAACTGCCTAGCCGGCTTGCAACAATATTGTTTAGAGGGCATGACAGGTACGTATAACCAACTCGAACGCGATGGCGTAACACTTGCTCAGGGTGGGTATTCGAACCTATTCGTGATCGATCAAGATTACGCAGTACATGTCCCGGAGAATCTAGATATGGCGGGAGTTGCGCCACTTCTCTGTGCCGGAATCACTTTGTATTCCCCTTTAAAGCACTGGGGAGCAAAAGCGGGCATGAAAGTTGGCGTCATGGGACTTGGTGGGCTTGGGCACATGGGCGTCAAATTTGCAGCAGCTCTCGGCGCGGAAGTTACAGTCTTTTCTCACTCCCCCAGTAAAGAAGCCGATGCGAAGGCAATGGGCGCCCATCATTTTGTCATGACAAAGGATCCATCTAACCTGAAGGCGGAAGAGGGCACTTTCGATCTTATTTTGAATACGGTTTCAGCAGAGTTAGACATCAACACGTATCTCAATCTTCTAAAATTGGATGGCACATTGGTCGTGATTGGCCTTCCAGGAAAACCCTACTCCGTTCATGTTGGAACGCTTCTTGGCGCACGTCGCTCGATGGCAGGATCAATGATTGGCGGTATTCCTGAATTGCAAGAAATGCTTGACTTCTGCGGAGTGCACAACATCACCAGCGATGTTGAGGTTATCAAGGCGGATTACGTGAACATCGCCTACGAACGCACAGTTGCCAGTGATGTTAAATATCGTTTTGTGATCGATGCACAAACTATTTAGTAAATCAGCCGTGAAATTATTTGACGAAGGCGTGTAGTCCCCATGCAAGGAGAGGGGCTACCGCAAGTGCTGGAAGCAGATTTCCCACAGCAATATCTTTAATCTTCAAGAGTTTGAGTCCAATGCATAACAACATGACTCCCCCAGTTGCTGTCATGGCGTCAACTTGATAGCCCGCCATAATGCTTCCGAGCCCTACGCCAATAATCGTCCAGAAAGCCTGATAAATCCCCACTGGGATTGCAGAAACCGCTACGCCCCAACCCAATGATGCGGCGAAAGCCATAGCAGCAAAGAAATCTAGAGAACTCTTCAGTAACAGTTGATTAATACCAGTAGACATTCCATCACTTATGCTTCCTAAGATCGCCAACGGACCAATCGCGAAAAGAAGTGAAGCAGAGACGAAACCTTCTACAAAAGTGCTTTCGTTAGATGCACCGAAACGAACACGTAACTTCTCGCCAACGCCATTGAGTCGATCCTCTAATCGAAGCGTTGATCCAATCAAACCTCCGATAAGTAGGGCGCCGAGTACCGTCAAAAGACTCCAACCGGTAGGAAGTGAAGTCACATACCTCTTGGACCACAAACTAAATAGAGCGCCAGCGGCCCCCAAAATAGTTGTCAGTCCGAGAACATCCGTCAGTAATTCCCTGGTCCGTGTCGGCATCCGTGATCCGACAAGAACGCCGATCCCTGCTCCAGTAACTATTGTGGCAACATTGATTACTGTGCCGATCCCGGGAAACATTTAGGCGAATCGAATCAGCGATGCCACTCCAACAACCAGGCAATAGATCGCGAATGGATAAAGAGTTCGAGTCTTAAACCATTTAACTAAGAAAGTTACCGAGGCATAGGTAAAAATAAAGGAGGTGATTGATCCAGCAATGATGGGTCCCATCATGTGCGAATACTCTGGAGCGAAAAGTTTGGGTAGTTTAACGATGGATGTTCCCAAAATAACTGGTAGCGCTAAGAGGAATGCAAAATCAGAAGCAGCTCTATGAGAGAGCCCGCGCATAAGGCCTGCGCTCATGGTGATTCCAAAGCGGCTAATGCCCGCAAAGAGGGCTAGAGATTGACCGAATCCGATAGTAAGAGCCATTTTTGGTGAGACACGATCAAGAATTTGTGAATCCTCTTCACTGATGGATTCACTGATGGATTCACTCGCTTTGCTCCTTCTGGAGAATCTTTCGGCGAGAATGAGAATACAACCGTTGATAGTTAAGAATGCAGCAGAGGCAAGTGGTTTGGAAAATAGTTCGCGAAGTGACTTTTCGAATATCAAACCTAAGACCGCGACCGGAATCGTTCCCAGCACCAAACGCCAGAAGAGAGCACTTTCTGCCGTAGGTTTCTTGCGCAATGATGCAATTCCACCGTTAATGAGTGAGATCCAACGATTGCGAAAAATCAGGAGCAGCGCTAGAGCGCTAGCACAATGAAGAGCAATGGTGATCGTCAAATATGGAGAATTCGCCGAAGTTGTCAGCGCTTTCCAGGATCCACCTACCCAAGCAGGTACCAAAACAGCGTGACCTAAACTTGAAACTGGGAAGAGTTCTGTGATTCCTTGTATGAAGCCGGTAATGATCGCTTGCGTATAGGAGAGATCCATAAGAATGCTAATCCTATCGGAAGAGAAAGAGTTCCAAAGGTAATCCGATGAGATATCCTCACGAAATGTCCCGTGAGCGCTCCCCTCATCAGTCGTTCATTCAGTCGTTGATTCATTCGTTGATTCATTCGTTGATTCATTCGTTGATTCATTGGCTGCGTCCGCATAAAACGATTCCTACAACGCCATGGCATGCATCTCATCGTTGGGATCTGGCACCAATGCGTGTGGTGATTCTGATATCAGGTTTAGCCCTCTTTGGATTAGGTGAAGCACTTCTTGTGCAATCACATATAGGAAATTCACCGTGGGTTGTTTTCGCACAAGGTGTCTCCTTGAAAACCGGCATCTCCTTGGGATGGGCAACTTTCGCGATCAGCGTTGCCGTCTTGCTTTTATGGATACCACTCCGAGAGCGTCCAGGATTTGGAACTTTACTGAACATCATCGTTATTGCATGGGTTCTTCAGGTATCGGTTGATCGCATCCCGCTGCAACACGGCTTCTTTCCAGGGCTTGTATTTGCCCTTCTGGGAGTGGGATGCGTAGGTATTGCTTCAACGTTATACATCACGTGCGGACTAGGGCCCGGCCCCAGAGACGGACTAATGACGGGCATCCACGTAAAAACAGGGGTCCGTGTAGGAAGGGTTCGCCTCGTTATCGAGATACTTGTTCTCGTCTCAGGAGGGCTGCTAGGTGGGCGAATTGGGTTAGGGACAGCCCTCTTTGCCGGACTTATCGGGCAAGCAATTGCAATTTCGTGCGGAATCCTCGCCCGCCTTACCCGTCAGTAATATAGATGGACGGGTAGCGTCCCCCTCATCTTCCTCCGGTTTGTGGGCCGTGATGCCACACGGGGTCGCAAACACCCCCGATACCAAAACAGTAAGGGGAAAGTCATGCTCGATAGTTTCTTTAAGATCACAGAACGTGGCTCGACAGTAGGGCGAGAGATTCGAGGCGGCGTCGTCACGTTTTTCACAATGGCCTACATCGTGGCACTCAACCCATTGATCATCGGACTTGCGAAAGATGGAGATGGGAAATTCCTGGGAGGCGATGGTAGTCATCCCAACCTGGCAATGATCGCAGCGGCTACTGCATTGGTAGCTGGTGTACTCACAATCTTGATGGGAGTTGTTGCCAACTTCCCATTGGCCCTTGCAACAGGTCTTGGACTCAACACATTCGTCGCGGTGGGAATCGCTTCGAAGATGACATGGGCAGATGCAATGGGATTAATCGTTCTCGAAGGATTGATCATCACCGTTCTTGTTCTCACAGGATTCCGAACGGCAGTCTTCAAAGCAGTTCCTCAGCAGTTAAAGATTGCCATCTCCGTGGGAATCGGTCTTTTCATCGCCTTGATTGGTCTGGTCGATTCTGGTTTCGTGCGTCGCACAAGCCAAGGCCCAGTACCGGTCACACTGGGCGATGGTGGAACACTTGTTGGTTGGCCAATCATCGTTTTCGCATTTGGACTTTTCTTGATGATCACTCTTTTGGTCAAGAAAGTTAAAGGTGCCCTTCTTATAGGAATCGTTATGGCAACGGTTGCTGCCGTAGCCATCGAATCCGCTTTTAAGATAGGTCCGAACTTCATAGCTCCAGATAAAGTGAATCCAAAAGGTTGGGGCTTAAATGTTCCCTCCGTTCCATCCAAGATCCTTGCCAAACCAGACTTTGGATTACTCGGACACTTCAATCTTCTTGGCTCCTTCAGTAAGGTCTCGGCAATTTCTGCGATCTTGTTGGTCTTCACTTTGTTGCTCTCTGACTTCTTTGACACCGTCGGAACAGTTACTGCGATCGCTCATGAAGCTGGTCTTGTCGATGGTCAAGGAAATATTCCAAAGACTGAACAAATTCTCCTTGTTGACTCACTTGCAGCAGTTGCAGGCGGTGCCGCAAGCATCTCCTCTAACACTTCCTATATAGAGTCTGCTTCAGGTGTTGGTGAAGGCGCTAGAACGGGCCTTGCATCAGTTATTACGGGTCTGTGCTTCTTGTTAACGACTTTCCTGGCGCCACTTGTTGCAGTTATTCCTTACGAAGCTGCCACTCCTGCGTTGGTCATCGTTGGATTCTTGATGATGACACAGATCAAGGGAATTGATTGGGAAGATCTTGGAATTGCAATTCCAGCATTTCTTACGATTATCTTGATGCCATTCACTTACAGCATCTCTGTAGGAATTGGAGCTGGCTTTGTCTCGCACGTAGTTATTCGACTCGTCCAGGGACGACGCAAGGAGATTCATCCTTTGCTTGCTCTTGTGACAGTGCTCTTCGTTGTCTATTTCCTCACCGGTCCAATAAATACATGGGTTGGCTGATGTAATAATTCGAAGTTAGAAAGAACCCGAAATGACAATCATTTCGGGTTCTTTCTTTTTAGTTCTAAAGAGCACGTGCGAAGAAGCGTGAACCTTCTTTTGTAACAGTCATAGGTAGACCGAAAACCTCACTGACGTGATCACTCGTTATGACCTCATCAACCGGACCCGAAATCGCAACGAGGCCATCTTTAATCAAAAGCGCATGAGTTGTTCCGGCAGGAATTTCTTCAATGTGATGGGTTACCAAAATAGTCACGGGAGCATGAGGATCGGTAGAAAAAGCTGCAAAACGCGAAAGCAAATCTTCACGCCCACCTAGATCTAAGCCGGCTGCTGGTTCGTCCAGGAGAAGGACTTCGGGATCAGCCATGAGCGCCCTGCAAATTTGCACTCTCTTGCGCTCACCTTCGCTGAGAGTATGAAATGCACGATCTTTAAGATCACGAACGCCAAAAGTTGTTAGTAAGGCAACTGCCCGTGACTCGTCCCAAAGGTCATAGTTCTCATTCCATCGCCCTAAAATTGCATACGCTGCGGTAAGTACGACATCACGAACACGTTCATCTTCGGGAATGTTCTCCGCCAGCAATGCGCTGCAAAAACCCACTCGCGGCCGAAGTTCAAAAACATCAACCTTTCCAAGGACTTCACCCAATATTTCAACAGATCCAACAGTCGGGAAACTCATGGCGGCTAGCAATTTCAATAAAGTGGATTTACCGGCGCCATTTGGGCCCAGTATTACCCAGCGCTCCCCCTCTGATACAGAAAAATCAATGGGTCCAAGAATGATGCGCTCTCCACGTCGAACGGAGACATTGCGTACCGCTAGAACTTTTCGCGTGTTCATAAGTGCATACAAGATACTGGTTTTTGTGCTCAAGCCTTGGCATTTTCACGTTAATCTTGCCCAATGGCACAAGAAACTTACACTGGTCTGATCCTGCTCTCAGGTGTTGATACACCTGGAATCACACAGAGTCTTTTTCGGACCCTCTCCCCTTTCGCGGTAACGATTATTGATATTGAACAGGTAGTTATCCGCGAGAGGCTCATCTTGACCGCCTTGATTGGGCTCAACAAAGCGCATGCCTCGGCGATCGAAGAAGACCTCAATGCCTGCGGTCTCGCCCTTGGCGTAGATATCGCCATTTCATTTTCGGCGATAATGCCGGATTCCATTGCAGCAAAATCTGGCTTGATTCATGTAGTTGCGCTAGCGAACCCTCTCAAACCTGATGCCGTAGCGGCACTTGCGGGAGCCATCACCGAACACGGCGCCAATATTGAACGAATACATAGAACTGCATCGTTCCCGATTACCGCAGTCGAGTTCGTTGTTTCCGGAGGAACTCAAAGCACACTTCATACCTCTCTCTCTGCAGTTTCCTCGCATTATGGCGTGGATTTAGCGGTGCAAGAAGGTGGCCTCATGCGATGGGCAAAGAAACTTGTCCTTATGGATGTTGATTCCACTTTAATCGCCCAGGAAGTCATCGAACTCCTAGCTGCCAAGGCTGGAGTTGCAGAGGAAGTAATCGAGATTACTGCATCGGCAATGCGGGGTGAGATTGATTTTGAAGAATCCCTTCGCAAACGTGTCTCGTTGCTCAAAGGTTTACCGGTTTCCGTCCTTGAAGAAGTGCGATCGGAGATAACCCTCACCCCTGGTGCTCGAACTCTGGTTCGAACATTGCAAAGACTCGGACACACAGTGGCTGTGGTTTCTGGTGGATTTATAGAAGTGATAGAACCCCTCATCAAGGAGCTTGGAATAGAAATGTACCGAGCCAACTCGTTGGAAATTGTTGACGGTCAACTCACGGGCGGGCTTATCGGTACCATTATTGATCGGCCCGCTAAGGCCGTTGCCCTTCGTGAGTTTGCCGCGATATCAGGAGTCGCCATAGAGCAAACTATTGCAATCGGTGATGGTGCCAATGACTTAGATATGATCACCACCGCTGGGTTGGGCATTGCATTTAATGCAAAACCTGCAGTGAGGGCAGCAGCCGATAGCGCAGTTTCTGCGCCCTACTTGGATTCCGTTCTGTACTTAATGGGTATCGCTCGTGAAGATGTTGAAGAGGCGGATAATCAAAGCCTGCAGGCGTGAATATCGGTAACGAGAATTCCTCGCGCACCAAGTGCCCAGAGCTCATCCATTAATCGATTTGTATCTTTACGTAAAACCATGGCCCTAACAGCCATCCAACCCTCTTTTTGTAAAGGGGAAATCGTAGGAGATTCCAATCCTGGCGTTATCCCGCAAGCCGATTCCAAATTCGATTCTGGAACATCGTAATCAAGAAGGACATATTGTCTGGCAGTAACGACACCTTGCAATCGACGAATTAAAATTTCAAGTTGTGTTCCGATTGAGCCATCCTTGCGATGAATTAACACTGCTTCACTCGTAAGAATCGGATCTCCAAAGACTTTTAAACCCGCTTGGCGCAAGGTGCCGCCGGTGCTCACGACATCAGCAATGACGTCGGCCACTCCGAGTCGAACACTGCTCTCTACTGCGCCATCCAGGCGTACGACGGTCGCAGTAATTCCAACTTTGGCAAGGTAATTTGTTACTAATCCTGGATAAGCGGTTGCAACTCTTTTCCCCTCAACGTTAGCCAAAGTCCACTCGAGATCATGGCTACCAGCAAAACGGAAAGTGGACTGACCGAAATCCAAATCCAGTATTTCATCGGCTGGCGCTCCAGAGTCAATCAAAAGATCACGCCCAGTGACCCCTGCTTCGAGTTCGCCGGAACCAACATAGAGCGCAATATCTCGGGGACGTAGATAATAAAACTCAACATCATTTTCTGGATCCAGTAATACGAGATCGCGCATATCGCTACGTTGCCGGTACCCCGCTTCCTTAAGAATTGCCGTCGCAGATTCAGACAGGGAGCCTTTATTGGGGATCGCTATTCGTAACATGGATCTCCTAGAGGTATGTGTAAACGTCGTCGAGGGAAATATTTCGCGAAATCATCAGCGTCTGAACCTGGTAGAGCAACTGGCTGATCTCTTGCGCAAGTTCTTGATCATTTTGATATTCAGCAGCAATCCAGACCTCGCCTGCTTCTTCCAAAACTTTCTTGCCGATTGCGTGAACACCTGCATCCAATAACCGAACAGTACCGGAGCCCTCTGGGCGCTCACGCGAGATACGTTGCAATTGCGCCCAGAGGTCTTCGAATGTTTTCATCTCGGAAGTTTATCTGACCCTCTGGTGTTCATGCGCCTTTATTGGCGCTAACGGCGTTTTCGGCTTTGCTAATCTTGAGCCATGAAATGAAGCCCCAGAGAACAAAGGGAAGATAGATCGCATACAAGGTTCCGGTTGGGTAGTAACCATTCTTGAAAGCGAAGGGGACGCCGACTGCATCAACAGCGATCCATACGAGCCAGAACTCAACATATCCGCGGCTCATGCCGTAAGTAGCAAGAGCTGTCCCGGTAAAAATCCAGGTATCTACTCGAAGCCAAGCCCCCGACTCGCCAAGAGCCTTGAAGATGTAGTACGAAATAATGTAAAAAGTAATGACCGCTGGGATGAGGTAATACTTCTCCGAAGCTGTTGTCCATCGTGGCGTAACTGCCGGCTTATTCTCTCCACTTTGGCGAAGAGACAGCCAACGAATCCACCCGTAGATGCTAACAAGAATCAAAAGAAGATTTCGTCCGGCTTGACCATAGAAGTTGGCGGTATTTGTACCGTGATTGAAGACCGCGCCGAGGAATACTGTAAAGAGTAAGCCATCACCGATAATTCCGATGGGCCAAGCACTCACTTTCCGGCGCATTCCCAATATCGCGCTCGCTAAACCAAAAGTACCGCCAATGATCTCGCGCCAATAGATTGCCTTTGACCCGAAGTGGACTTGCTCATTAAGAAACCAATTAATTACTGACATTTTTTCCCTTTCGTAGAAATGCAAAAGGGGGGTAAAACACAAAGCACTCAAAGCCCAAGAACGCATGAAACGTCCTTAAGCAATGTGTCCCTTTATCCAGACTTTAACTGTCGGTCTTGGAATTTCGCCAAGTCAACCGACCACTGGATGTGATCGGGTCGCGGACTTTCACCGCCGGTTCGGATTTACACCGACCCCCGGAACAACGGGTTTATTCTTTCACACCATTAGCTAATGCGCGCAACATGGAGACCATTTTCGCTGGATCTTGCGCCTTGAAGACCGCGCTTCCAGCAACAAAAGTGTCGGCACCAGCCTGAGTGGCCATCTCAATCGTATCGGGAGAGATTCCACCATCCACTTGCAGCCATATTGGTCGGTCTCCGATAATGAGACGTGTTTGAGAAATCTTTGCCAGCATGTCGCTCATGAAAGATTGACCACCAAAACCTGGTTCGACAGTCATGATCAAGAACATATCTACAAGATCGCATACATCTGCATAATCGGTGATGTCGGTTCCTGGTTTCACTGCCAAGCCGGCTCGGGCTCCGGCATGTCTAATGGCGCGAAGTGTTCCAGGAACATCCTGTGTCGCCTCAACATGCAAAGTCACACTTGCGCAACCAATTTCTGCATATTGCGGTGCGATAGTGTCGGCATCAAGAACCATGAGATGTGCATCTACAGGCAGCACGCTTTCTTGAATTATCGCCGATGCTGTCGCGAAATCAAAAGTGAAATTTGGTACAAAAAGATTATCCATGACATCAAGATGGACAAGATCAGAAACCTGCGCAATGCGCCGGATCTCTCCCGCCAAATCATCGAAATTGGCGTTAAGGATGCTTGGGGTGATTCGAATCTCGCGCGACATGAACGGATCTTATAGTTGGAACTAGGAAACACGCTCGAAAAGTGCCAAGAACATTGCATCCGTGCCGTGCCGATGTGTCCATAATTGCATCGAATCACCCACAGTGGCACCACTCAGATTTGTTGGCAAATACGGCGACACAGGAATCTGGCGAATACCTGAATGTCTCTTCAACGCGGATGCAACTTGCACCTTCGTCTCGGCCATATGAGGCGAACAAGTGGCATAAGCCACTACTCCACCGATCCGTGTTACGCCAATGGCGCCATCGAGTAGTTCGCCTTGCAACTGCGAGAGCCCTGAAAGATCCGAAGCTTTTCGTCTCCACCTAACTTCTGGCCGACGGCGAAGAGCGCCAATTCCAGTGCAAGGGACATCTGCGATTACGGCACCAAAACTGTGACCGTGATCAGATATGGCACGACCATCGCCGACCCATACCTGACCCTGTGCGATAACTTGTTCAACTAGATTTGCACGACTGACCGACAATTCATTAGCGTAAAAATTTTTACCTAGTTGCGCCGCGATACTTGAAATCAAGGCTGCTTTGCCACCTGGGCCAGCACACAAGTCTAACCAATCATCTTGGGCATCGGCAGCCTTAGAAAATATCTCAGCTACGAGTTGTGAACCTTCATCTTGTACGCCCGCATATCGAGTACGAATAAGGTCAATCTCCCCTGGAATACCCGGCGATGATGCACCGAAGGGAGAATATTTGGTCGCAACTCCTCCAAGAGAAACAAGTTCCTGTTGAGTAGATCTGCCTGGCCATGAAACGAGTGTCGGAACTGCCGGAACATTATTGGCGCCAAGGGCTAAAGCAACTTCATCGTACTCGCGCAAAAGATCAAAATAGGATGAAACAATCCACTCAGGATGCGAATACCTCACGGCTAATTGCGCAATCTTGTCTTCAACAAGTTCCAAAGGAGCGAGCCACTCTTCTAAAGACTTCGAACTTACCTTTCGCAGGAGAGCGTTCACATATGTTGCGCGTGACTCTCCCAACACTTTACGAGCAAGTTCTACAGTTGCAGATACCGCAGCATGGGTAGGAACTCGCATTTCAAAGAGTTGGTGCACTCCCAAGCGAGCCACATTAACAATTCCAGCGTCCACTTCATTCCACGGCCGATCACTCACCTGTTGAAGAATCCAATCGTGGCGCCCTTGCATACGCAAAGAGCCATACACAAGCTCGGTAACAAAAGCTCGATCACGTTGTTCTAAGGAACTTTCAGTGAGCGCTCTCGGCAGAATCAGGTTTGCATAGGCTTGACCGTTATTGACTTCGCTAAAGACTTCGAAAGCAAGCAACCTGGCTGCGTCAGGACGTGGCTTGCGGAAACTATCTACCCCGGCACGCGCAGCTTTCTTTGATTCGTTACTCAAAAACTTCTCCAATTTCTAAACGTGCACCGTTAAGCCAAGATTTAGCACTCATGCTTTTCTTACCCGACGGGGTAAGCATTTCAAGAACCAGAGCGCTCTCATTCCCGCACGAGACTAAGACCAATCCTGAATCGACAATAATCGATCCCTGAGGCGCAATGATCGGAAGATTAAAAACATGGGCGCTGGTAATCCTCACGACTTCTCCTCGCCACGTTGTCCAAGCACCAGGCTCGGGTGTGAAAGCACGTATGTGGCGATCAATATATTCTGCGTTCTCGTTCCAGGAAATTCGCGTCTCTTCCTTGGAAATCTTTTCAGCGCGCGATACTCCCGCCAATTTTTGCACTGTGGGCGAAATTCCTTGACGAATCATTTCAATCGCCTGCTCAACGGCAGATGCCCCCAGAATCGCCATCGAGGAAAGTAGCTCGCCCGCGTTCTCGTGCGATGAAATCTGAATCTCCTTCTGAACATATAGCGGACCCGTGTCCATCCCTTTATCCAAAGCAAAGACTGAAATACCTGAAACCGTATCTCTATTCAAAATTGCACGATTAACGGGTGCGGCACCGCGCCATTGTGGAAGCAACGAGAAATGCAAATTCAAAAAGCCATACCTTGGTAGTGCAAGAATTTGCTCTGGCAAGATAACTCCATAACCAATGGTGATGACAAGATCGAGATTCGCAAGATCATCGGCCATATCCAAGGAGTTCAACGGCTTGATACATGGGATTCCATTTCGGCTAGCCCATGCTGCAACTGCTGACTCTTGAAGAATTCTTCCCCTGCCCGAAGGTTGATCCGGTCGAGTAACGACCAGAACCAATTCATGATCGGAGGAAAGCAACCACTCTAAAGTGGGGAAGGCAACCTCTGGCGTTGCAGCGACGCCAATGCGCATTAAAGATTACGACCAAAAGTATCGTGCGGGGAAACTTTTATCGCAGGATTAAAGCCGGCAGCAATTGTGATTCCGAACCAGTCGGATTCTCGAATCTCTTTCATGGCGCTTTTCCTATCGGATTTTGACAATTTATCAATGAAAAGTATCCCATTGAGATGATCCGTCTCATGCTGCAAGGCTCTTGCCAAAAGTTGCGTTCCTTCTACGATGATTGGTTCGCCATACATGTTCCACCCTTTTGCAACGGCACGGAAAGCGCGCGGAGTTTCATATCTGAGCTCCGGAAAAGAGAGACAACCTTCCTCTCCCTCTTGTATCTCTTCGCTGAGATCCAAAGTTGGATTAATGAGATGTCCGAGAGCGTCATCAACATCCCAAACAAATACTCGAAGCGAAACGCCAATTTGTGGAGCGGCTAACCCAGCACCAGGTGCCTCTAACATTGTTTCCGTGAGATCTGCGACCAGATTTCGCAATTCCTTATCGAAATCAACCACATCGGAAGCCGGAGTGACCAGAACCGGATCACCAAATAATCGGATTGGCTGGATAGACATGAGGGCGATCCTATCAATTCCTAAGCCTTAGGAAAGCGAATACGGATCCACACGTAGAACCAAAAGGTTCTTACGGGAAATATTTCGCCTTCGCTGCAATTCATGCACAAAGGAAATCAACTGATCTGCTTCCCCGACAGCAACGGCAAGTGAAAGCCGTGAAGAATCAGTCGACGCCGCGTGCGGCCCGATAACCTTTGTCGATGATGGCAAGCGGCCATCTTGAACGGCGGCAACAAATCCGTTTTTGATAAGCGTGGCTTCTCTTGTGGAAGATTCGATAATGACAAATCTATAAAACGGAGGCAGCTGCAATTCCTCACGCTCTTTCAACTCTTTACGAATCATCGGTGCGCTGTTCCATCGCGTCAAAGCGCCAACTATGGGGTGTGAGGGATCGATCACAACCGCGATCTGGCCTCCCTCTGAAACAAGTGAGGCGCTTGCAAAGAAAAGTTCGCGTGCACTCTCCTGACTTCTCATATGAGTATGACCGAAGAAGCGAATTCCCTCAAGAAGAATCACCGCCGAGTATCCACCTTTAACGTTAGGTTGTGCCCCGTGGGTGGCGAGGATCAACGCAGGCGCTCCAGTCACATCATCAACTAAATGATCGGCCGTGGAATTAACTATTGGGCAGTTAGCGAATGCTCTGCCTATCTCTTCAGAGAATCGATCAATTCCTCGTGCTGCAACATGTATCTCTTCACTCTGACAATAAGTACATTTCCAGGGTTCGTAGACTCGCAAACATAAAACACACTCGGGCGCTGCGGTTTTACTATTTTTGGCAAGTCTGCCACCACATTCGCAGATAGAAACATTCTTACATTTGCGACAGAGAACTGCGTTTCCATACCCTTTTCGAGGCACAAGAAAAAGCACTGGACCGGATTTCAAACCTTTGCGGACTACGGAGAAAATCTTTGATGGAAGTAGTTCACCGAAGTTAGCGTCAACGGCCAGAACATTCATTTTTTTGGACGAAGCAACCAGTGAAAGCCATCCTGAATCTATTAGCCGTCCAACTTCCAAAGATGGAGTGAAACCAGTGAAGATAACGTTGAGATGAGAAATCTGTGCTCGAAGCAAGGCAACGTCTCGCACATTCCATCCGGGGGAACGATTCTCATAATAATGTTCGGATGTATCCTCACTCACCACAACTGTCGCATTGTTCAAAAGTGGGGTGAAAATTGAACCTCGTAGTCCCACACCAATTCGTGCGACGCCCTTAACCATTCTCAAGTAATCCCGATATCGATCACTTCGATTATGGTGTCCATCCAACCGCGCAACCATTCCTGGATACACCTCTTGCAGATGTGTAAGAAGTTCCGATAGTGAACGCTCATCTGGCACAACAACGAGCACTTGTCCAAATCGTGATCGTTCAAGTGCAAGCTCTGCCAGTAATCGACAAACAGGCTGCGAAGGTGGCAACATCCAATACGAACGTATCGAGGAGGATTTAAGTACCTTTGGAATTTGTGTCGTTGATGTGGTGATTTCAATATGTGCTTCTGCTTCAAAAGCTTCCTTATCAACGGATGCGACTCGAGGCGGAATTGCACTGCGAATCACATCATAGGGAGAGCTCGCCCATCGTTGTGCTACTGCATTTATCAGAGCGAACATCTGAGTGGGAAGAACGCAGTGTGGCGAAAGAATCTTGTTTATTTGTTTAAGCCCTCGTGTACCTTGCGAAAGAGAAACTCGTTCGATCACGATACCTTCGTGAAGCGCGTGCCCAAATTCGACTTGGACGCGCCGTCCGATGAGATCTAAATGGGAGAACTGCTCTGGAATTTCGTAGTCATAGGGTGAATCCAGATGAAAGACTCCAGTGTCCACAAGTACTTTGGCGATTGGCAGGTGAGACGCGACCGTTAAAGGTTCTGCCTTTGCGACCTGTGCCCGCAATCTCAGCGGTCGTGGAGAGACCACGATCGTGGGAGTGGTTAGTGCGCCGCGGCGCGAAGGGCCTCGACACGGTTTGTCTTCTCCCAGGTAAATTCAGGGAGTTCGCGACCGAAATGTCCATACGCACTTGTCAGGGCGTAAATAGGGCGTAAGAGATCTAGGTCTCTGATAATTGCCGCAGGACGAAGATCGAATACCGCCAGGACTGCATCCTGAATCTTTCCGACAGGAATCATTTCTGTACCGAAAGTTTCTACGAAGAGACCTACAGGTTGTGCCTTTCCGATTGCGTAAGCAACTTGAACTTCGCATCGACGAGCCAAGCCAGCAGCGACAACATTCTTCGCCACCCAACGCATTGCATAAGCAGCGGATCGATCCACCTTCGATGGATCTTTTCCACTGAATGCTCCGCCTCCGTGGCGAGCCATTCCACCGTAAGTATCAACAATAATCTTGCGTCCGGTTAAACCGGCATCACCCATAGGTCCGCCAATAACAAAGCGGCCAGTTGGGTTGATGAGAATTTTGAGATCTTTGCGAGGTAGGTCAATCGTTGCCAATATTGGATCAATTACTTGTGCAATCACATCTCTTGTCAGAGTACCGGCCACATCTACATCAGGTGAATGTTGGCTAGAGATAACGATTGTGTCCAGTGCCACTGCTTGATCGCCATCATATGCAATCGTGACTTGAGTTTTACCATCAGGGCGCAAATAACTAAGTTCTCCACTTTTGCGCACCTTAGATAACTGTTGCGCCAATTTATGCGCTAACGAGATCGGAAGTGGCATCAATTCCTTTGTGTCATCACACGCGTAGCCAAACATTAATCCTTGATCCCCTGCACCTTGTAAATCAAGGGGATCTACCGAGGATGAGACTCGATTCTCATAGGCGTCATCTACACCCTGGGCTATATCTTGCGATTGTTGCCCAATCGAAATTGATACCCCACACGTATGTCCGTCAAACCCCTTCTCTGAAGAGTCATAACCGATGTTCAAAACTTTTTCTCTGACAATTCCCATAACATCTGCATAGCCATCCGTCGTAACTTCCCCAGCAACATGTACTTGCCCCGTTGTGATGAGAGTTTCAACGGCAACTCGACTTGCAGGATCTTGCCTCAGTAGCGAGTCAAGAATGGAATCGGAGATTTGATCCGCAATCTTGTCTGGATGACCTTCGGTGACTGACTCAGAGGTAAAGAGGCGTTGTGACATTGGGTTAACCTATCTGACGAAGGAGTTGGTCGAGCAATACATGAGCCAGCGTGTCTTTAGATACATTATCGAGCGTTAATAAGGGACCGGTTTTGTCGATAATGATGCCTGAAGTGAAGTCGCTCCCAAAGATCGCTCCCTGTGAAACATCATTAACGTAAATGAGGTCTAAGCCCTTACCTGTGAGCTTTACAGTTGCATTGCTTTCTAAATCTTGAGTTTCTGCGGCGAAACCAATGATCCGCTGACCAGGTTTCTTGGAAGCTTTGAGCGAGGCAAGAAGATCTGGGTTTGCAACGAGAGAAATCTCCGTAAGAAATTCCTTCTTGATCTTACGATCACTTGTCTGCACTGGCCTTGCATCTGCAACAGCAGCGCACATGATGAGAGCATCCGCTGATGGAAACTCGCGTGCTAGAGCCCTCTCAAGTTCAGAGGCGCTTTCAACGCTCGTCATTGCGACTCCGGGAATATCTGGGAGATTGCAATTGGCAGCAATGAGATGAACCTCCGCTCCTCGTGCAATGGCCGCTTGTGCAATGGCAAAACCTTGTTTGCCAGAAGAACGATTGCCAATATAGCGAACAGGATCGATGGCCTCTCTTGTGCCACCTGCAGTAACAAGGATGCGTTTGCCTTTTAGATCATCCAGATACCCGATCAATTCGTAGAATTCTTTGAGGATTCGACCGGTCTCTGGAAACCGTCCAACACCGGAATCCGGGCCCGTTAAACGTCCGATATCGGGGTCGATGATATGAAATCCGCGACTGCGTAGCGTTGTAACATTTGCTTGTGTTGCCTGATTGCGCCACATATTCGGGTGCATCGCTGGAACAAGAATCTTTGGTACATCACTAGCAAGTACCACGTTCGTTAATAAATCATCAGCACGTCCATGGGCTAACCGGGCTATCAAATCTGCCGTCGCCGGGGCGATGAGGATGTAGTTTGCTTTCTCAGCAAGAGCAACGTGTGCTACATCTGGGACGTTTTCCCACACTTGCGAGTACACGCGACGCCCCGAGAGCGCTTCCCATGTTGCACTTCCAACAAAATTAAGAGCGGCCGGTGTCGGAACAACGGTTACTAGAAATCCGGCATCTTGCAATCTACGAAGAAGATCGCAAGCCTTGTATGCAGCAATGCCACCTCCGATGCCGAGAATTACTTCTCGACCCGAACGTGGCATTGATGAATTACCGAAAATGATTAAAGAGACTAAGCCGTTGGTTCAAGATTTTCGATCGTCAAAAGACCTTCATTTATCTCACGAAGAGCAATCGACAGAGGCTTTTCGTGAACATGTGTCTCCACAAGTGGTCCAACATATTCAAGTAAGCCCTCTCCTAGTTGAGAGTAATAAGCGTTGATTTGGCGGGCACGCTTAGCCGCATAAAGGACGAGGCTGTACTTCGAGCCACTCTTATCCAAAAGTTCGTCAATCGGTGGATTTGTAATGCCGTCCATGGAGCCCCTTAAATGGTTGAAAACAAGAATGATCTGCTTTATGAGCGCGCTAAGGATAGCAGTGCTGACACTACCTTCTCGACCTGGTCGTTAACGATGATGATGTCGAACTCTTTAGCTGCAGCGAGTTCGCTTTGCGCCAATTCCAAGCGGTGTGCACGCCTTTCCGGGCTATCAGAACCGCGCCCTTCTAGGCGCGAAACTAGGTCCTCCCAGCTAGGTGGCTCAAGGAAAACCAAAATGGCTTCAGCGCTATGTGAACGCACCTGACGTGCACCTTCGATCTCAATTTCCAAAAGGACATTCCTACCCTGCGCCAGCGCTTTCTCGACTGCCTTAGCGGGGGTTCCGTAGCGGGCGCCAGCAAATGAGGCCCATTCGAGAAATTCATCCTGAGCAATCATCTGGTCAAATTCTTCTTGCGACAAGAAGTAATAATCAACCCCATTCACCTCATTTGCACGGGGTTCTCTCGTAGTTGCAGAGATACTCACCCAGAAATCTGAACTCTTCCGCAGTGCCTGGGCGACGGTACTTTTACCAACCCCGCCTGGACCAGAGAGCACAATCAGGCGGCCTCTTCCTAGAACCTCCGTGGTGAATTCTTGCAAAAGCGATGCTTTCTGATGAATCCCCAAACCTTGGATTTTTCTAGGAACAGATATTCCTAACCGTTCAAGGATTGCCAAGGCACGGATGCGGCCTACACCCGGAACTGATTCAAGCAATTCCAGAACCCTCATTTTTGCAATGGCCGGTTCGCTCTTCGCGCGCTCGAGTACTGCAGCAATTGTGAGTGAACCCTCGCGTACGCCTCCTTTGACTTCCGCTCTTGCTCGACGAGAGAGCGTCGCTTGCGCTAGTGCCGCGGATCGCTGCTCTGGGGTGAGTTGCGGTGGATGAGCCATGGGCAAAACCTATCTCGCAAAAACTCTTTAGTTAACCGAGGCGGCAAGTGCTCGCGCTCGCTCGGCGATCGCGTGAGCACCGTGCACCCAAAAACGCGTTATCGGACGTCCAATCACAAGAAAATCCGCTCCCGCGGCGACTGCTAATTCTGGAGTCATCACTCGGGCTTGATCATCCCCGCCGGCTTCATCAGCAGGGCGAACTCCTGGAGTAATGATGGAAATGTCTGGGCCAACCGCCCTTCGAATCCCTTGGATCTCAAGGGGAGAACAAACAATCGCACGCGCGCCTGATTCCTGTGCCAAAACAGCTAATTTCACTGCAGCATCTAGAGGCGGCTGCGCAAAACCAATCTCTTGGAGATCAGTTGTATTCAACGAAGTAAGAATTGTTACGGCAGTAATATCCACTAAAGGTGCATTCTCCACCGCAGCTCTTATCATCGCCCGCCCGCCGCAAGCATGCACGGTCAGAAACTTTGGTGACAACTTTCTGACTTGTTGGGCCGCTCCAGCAACTGTGTTAGGAATGTCATGCAATTTAAGATCTAGAAAAAGTTCGGCATCACTGATTTCACGAAGCCGCGCAACGCCTTCGTAACCGAAAGTTGCAAAAAACTCCAGGCCAATCTTGTAAGCAGCTATTGAATCCTGTGTCGCTTCAACCCAACTACGTGCTACATCAAAATCTGGAGTATCCACGGCGAGAATGATTCTTTTTTTGAATAACATGGCTACTCCCCTGACATCTCTGGACTATCCTGCCGATCTTGCCGATCTTGCCGATGGGCAAATCCCACTGCCGAACGTAACGTTGTAAATCCCTTTTCGGTAAGAATTACTTCGAGTTCCTCTTGCACATCCAACGTGGCACGAGGATTTCCGAAAGTCGCCGTACCGACGCTCACGCCACTTGCGCCCGCCAAAATCATTTCGAAGGCATCTCTCCCGCTACGAACACCTCCCATACCTAAAATCGGCACTTTGGGAAATGCCTGGTGCACTTGATAAATTGCACGAACAGCAACAGGGCGAATCGCGGGACCAGAGAGGCCACCGGTTTTACCGCCCAGATGAGGTCGCATCGTTTCGGTATTAATCACCATACCCAAGAGGGTATTTATAAGAGCAACACCATCTGCTCCCGCATTTACTACCTCTCGTGCGATGGCGACAATGTCGGTTACATCGGGCGAAAGTTTTGCGATGATAGGCAAATCTCCACCTATTATTCGACGAACTCCATCTATCACTGCGCGCGAGCTCACAGGATCGCATGCGAAAACCATTCCGCGGTTCTCTACATTTGGACAAGAGATATTAACTTCTAGTGCAGAAATGCCGGGAACGGATCGCAATCTTCGCGCAAGCGTGGCGTACTCATCCACCGTTTCTCCCGCGATGGAAACAATGATTCGAGCACCTTGTTCTACCAACCAGGGGATGTCGTTGGCAATGAAGGAATCAATACCGGGACCTTGTAAGCCGATCGAATTGAGCATGCCACTTGGCGTCTCTGCCATGCGCGGGGTGGGGCGACCCGGACGTGCTTTCACCATGATGGATTTCGTAACCACGGCGCCAATATTCTTCAACGGGAAAAACTGTGCGAGTTCGCGACCGGAACTAGCGCAACCGCTTGCGGTGAAAATTGGAGTCGGAAACCAGGCTGGTCCAAGAGTCGTTGAGAGATCGATGCTCATTCCTTGGTCTCCTGAATTTTGCCTACAACTTCCCAAGCAACGTTGGCACCATCCATAACTGGACCATCAATGCATGATCGTTTCATCGCTATAGAACCATCGTCTTGCCTCACCGGTAGAACACATGTCATGCAAACACCAATTCCGCAGGCCATGGATTCCTCGACTGCACATTGATGAACAACCTCGCAAGATTGAGCAATTGTTGAAATTGCTGAAAGCATGGCCATGGGACCACATGAATAAATGACATCAATTGCACCTTCGGAAATAATCTCTTCCAGTGAGTCAGTGACTCTTCCGGGTATTCCCGAACTTGAATCTTCCGTGTAAATCTTAAGCGAATTCACGGAACGTTTTCCTTCAAGCGGTGCATAAATCTTGGAAGATGAGCTGGCTCCCAAAATCATATCGACATGACAACCTCGTGATTTGAGAACTTCTGCCAACCCAAATAATGGAGCGGAACCGTAACCACCACCGATGAGCAAAGCAGTAACTGGCTCTGTTGGGATACCGAAGGCAACTCCAAGAGGTGTCACCACATCTAAAAGAGCTCCTTCGCCCTGAGAACAGAGCCATCGGCTTCCGGAACCATGTGGAGCGACAATAAGTTCGAGAGTGCCACCAAACTCGCCACGATCTGATACTCGTGAAAGAGCGAATGCTCGGCGCAGAACCATTGAAGAGTTATCGCCACCTACTGCGATCGCAATGAAATTGCCGGGACGGCAATACTTCACTACATCCCCCACGCTGATCAGAATTTGATGGTACTGACCCACACGTTTATTGCTCAATACTTGCGCAGAAATCTGTTGCGCGTAGCGGTTGATCGTGCTCATTTTAGAGCAACCATTCTTGAATTGACTTCACGGTTAGATCGCCTCGTTGTAGCGCGGCGATACCTTCAACTGCTGCGCTGAAGCCGGCAGTTGTAGTTATACAAGGAATTGAACGTTGCACCGCTGCTGTCCGAATCAACCAACCATCTTGACGCGTTCCTCGTCCGACTGGTGTATTGATAATCAGATTAAGTTCTCCCGAATTAATAAGTTCCACAGCTGTTCTTTCGCCGAAAAGTCCAGGACCTTCCGAATTCTTTCGGACGATGGCGGTCGTAATACCGTGTTCAGCAAAATAGGCCGCTGTCCCTGCAGTGCAAATGAGATGAAAGCCCAGTGCCTGTAAAGCACGCGCGGGTGCGACTCCGTACTTCTTATCTTTGGAAGCCAGGGAAATAAAAACCTTTCCTGAAGAAGGCAATGGCCCAAATGCGCTAATTTGACTCTTTGCATAACTCTCACCAAATGTTGCGGCGATCCCCATAACTTCGCCAGTTGAACGCATTTCGGGCCCAAGAACCGCATCGACTCCTCGGCCATCGCTTCTTCTGAAGCGATTCCACGGCAAAACGGCTTCCTTGACGCACACGCCATGAGGAGTTGCCTCCTGCTCATCGGGCAAAACCCCTTCGGTTCTCAATTCCTCGATAGATGTCCCGGTAGCAATACGTGCAGCGGCTTTGGCCAACTGCACACCCGTTGCCTTACTAACGAAAGGAACGGTCCGTGAAGCTCGAGGATTTGCCTCCAGTACATAGAGAACGCCTTCTGCCATTGCAAATTGAATATTAATGAGTCCGCGCACATCGACACCTTGTGCGATTTTTAATGTGGCCACACGAATCTCTTCGTGCTGTTCACGTGTCAAAGTCATGGAAGGGATGACACAAGCGCTGTCGCCCGAGTGAATCCCGGCCTCTTCGATGTGTTCCATGACTCCGCCTAGAAAAAGTTCTTCGCCATCAAAAAGAGCATCGACATCAATCTCGATCGCCGAATCAAGAAAGCGATCTACAAGCACAGGATGATCTGGTGTTATATCCGTTGCTCGGGAAATAAATCCACCCAATGCGCCGTCATCATAAACAATTTCCATTCCTCGTCCACCCAGAACAAACGAGGGACGAACCAAAACGGGATATCCAATACGATGGGCGATATCTAACGCCTCTTGATGTGTTGAAGCCATTCCATAAGAAGGCGCAGTTAATCCTTTCTCGGTAAGCATCCTTCCGAATGCTCCACGTTCTTCCGCCATATTTATCGCTTCCGGACTCGTCCCCAAAATCGTGATACCAGCATCCTTCAAACCAGCAGCAAGGGACATAGGTGTTTGGCCCCCCAACTGCGTAATGACACCCAAGACCGGGCCAGCCTGCATCTCAGCATGAATAACTTCCAGTACATCTTCGAGGGTCAAAGGCTCAAAGTAGAGTCGATCAGATGTGTCGTAATCAGTGGAAACTGTTTCGGGGTTGCAATTGATCATTACTGTTTCAAAATCCATCCTTCGCAATTCAAAGGAAGCATGAACGCATGAATAGTCGAATTCAATTCCCTGTCCGATTCGATTAGGACCGCTTCCCAAAATTATCACGGCAGGTTTAGTTCGAGGTCGAACCTCTGTCTCTTCTTCGTAACTGGAATAGTGATAGGGAGTAAACGCCTCAAATTCAGCAGCGCATGTATCCACAGTTTTGTAGACGGGACGAAGATTGAGTCGGTGTCGCAATTTCCGAACATCCTCTTGCGAGATTCCACGAATCTGGGAAATTTGGAGGTCGGAAAAACCTAAAGATTTGGCTGACTTCAAATGTTCATGATCGAGTTCAATCACCAACGCAAGATCACGGGCCGCCTGATTAATTGCTTCAATCTGGGCTAAATACCAACGGTCAATGCGAGTAGCTTGATAGACCTCCTCTATCGTGGCTCCAACCCATAACCCTTGCTGAACTTGCTTCAATCGATACTCAGTAGGTACTGCCATTGAACGTAGCAATTCTGACTTGGAAATATCAGAAACGTCACTTGGAAATGCGAAGGGAGCTTCCTTACGCTCCAAGGATCTCATTGCTTTTTGAAGAGCTTCTGGGAAGGAACGGCCAATTGCCATTGCCTCTCCTACGCTCTTCATTGTTGTCGTCAATCGAGGATCTGCATCTGGAAATTTCTCGAAAGTAAAACGTGGCATTTTCACCACGACGTAGTCCAACGTTGGCTCAAATGAAGCAGGTGTCACCTTGGTGATATCGTTTTGAATCTCGTCAAGGGTGTAACCGATCGCCAATTTCGTTGCGATCTTGGCGATGGGAAAACCGGTAGCTTTCGAAGCCAAAGCGCTGGAGCGCGAAACACGTGGATTCATTTCAATAACAATGACGCGCCCAGTATCCGGATTTACCGCGAATTGAATATTGCAGCCGCCCGTATCCACCCCAACTTCACGAATAATCAAAAGCGAGAGATCGCGCAATCTCTGATATTCAACATCAGTGAGAGTCATGGCCGGCGCCACAGTAATCGAGTCCCCCGTGTGCACTCCCATAGGATCTATATTTTCAATACTGCAAACTATTACGACGTTATCACTTCGATCTCGCATTACTTCAAGTTCATACTCTTTCCATCCGATGATCGACTCCTCAAGAAGTACCTCGGAAGTTGGACTGTGACGCAGACCTGCTCCAGCGATCTGTTCCAATTCGGAGGCGCTAAAAGCGATTCCGGAACCAAGTCCGCCCATCGTGAAAGAGGGACGCACAACAACGGGGTAACGAAGTACCTCAGCAGCAGCTAAGCAGTCCTGCATTGTGTGACAGATGATGGATTGTGAGGACTCCCCGCCAACTTTGGTAACAATCTCCCTAAAGAGTTCACGATTTTCACCACGTTCGATTGCTTGTACATCTGCGCCAATCAATCGCACGCCATACCGAATTAGGGTGCCACGCTCATGCAGACCGATTGCTGCATTAAGAGCAGTTTGTCCACCCAGTGTTGCGAGAACTGCATCAGGGCGTTCTTTTTCAATCACACGTTCTAGAAACTCTGGAGTAATCGGTTCTATATATGTCGCATCCGCAAATTCTGGGTCAGTCATGATCGTTGCTGGGTTTGAATTTACAAGGATGACTCGAATACCTTCAGCGCGAAGAACTCTGCATGCCTGAGTACCGGAGTAATCGAATTCGCATGCTTGACCGATAACAATAGGGCCGCTACCAATAACTAAGACGCTTTTAATAGATTCATCGCGAGGCATCAGGCGATCACCGCATTCTTCTCCATGAGAGCCACGAAGCGATCGAAGAGATAGGTCGCATCATGCGGGCCTGCTCCAGCTTCTGGGTGATATTGAACGCTAAAAGCTGGTGCATCCAAAAGTTGCAAGCCTTCAATTACATTGTCATTCAAACTAAAATGCGTAACTTCTCCGCGACCGTACACGGTCGAGAAAACCCCTTCGATCGGTGCTTGGAGTGCAAAACCATGATTATGGGCCGTGATTTCAACCTTGCGAGTGGTTTTATCCATCACTGGTTGATTGATCCCTCGATGACCATATTGCAATTTATAGGTATTAAAGCCAAGTGCTCTCCCTAAGATCTGATGGCCAAAACAGATACCAAATAGCGGAACTTGGGCATTAAGTAGCGCTCTAACGGTCTCCACTACATCGTCCATAACGGATGGATCGCCAGGGCCGTTGGAAAGAAAAACTCCATCTGGATTGACTGCCATGATTTGATCATACGTTGAGTTAAAGGGCAGAACGTGAACCTCTACTCCGCGCATAGAAAGTGAGCGAGGTGTTGCAGCCTTGATTCCCAAGTCCAGAGCCGCAACAGTGAATCGCTTTTCTCCCTGCGCTTTGACAACGTAAGGCGCAGACGTTGAAACATCTGCAACAAGAAATGCTCCTGACATGGCCGGACTCTTTCGCACCTCGATGACCATTTCTTCACGAGTCATTTCGCAATCTGAAAAAATGCCTACTCGCATTGCACCTCGATCTCGAAGGTGGCGCGTGATGGCTCTTGTATCAACTCCCTGGATACAGACGATACCTTGACTAATAAGTTCCTCTTCAAGTGAATTCTCACTGCGCCAATTACTCGTCACAGTGGAAGGATTTCGAACGGCGAAACCAGAAACCCAAATCTTTGAGGATTCATTATCTTGCTTGTTCATCCCTGTATTTCCGATATGCGGAGCGGTCATTACTACAACTTGTTTGTGATACGAAGGATCCGTAAGAGTTTCTTGATATCCCGTCATTCCCGTAGCGAATACAGCCTCACCAAAAGTTTTACCGGTAGCGGCCCAGCTTTTGCCCTCAAAAATTCGGCCATCATCAAGAACCAAGTACGCCTTACTCATTCGGACCCACTCCCAGAGAGTTGGACAAGTTTCGAATCTACAACGGTAGGAATCCCACGAAAAAAGGTTGCAACAACGCAACCCGGAAGTTCCATTCCATGAAAGGGGGTGTTCTTACTTCTAGAGGCAACGAGATCGCGATCTACTCGCCAGTTTCGTGATGGATCGATGACTGTGATATGTGCACTGACTCCTGCGGCAATCGCCCTTCCGTGATCAAAATAGCCTGCGATGCGGGCTGGGGCAATAGACATACGTTCAACCAATGTTTCCCACGTCATCAAAGAAGAATCGATCATAGTTTTTTGAACGATGGACAAGGCGCTCTCCAAACCAATCATCCCGAATGCAGCATTTTGCCATTCGCACTCTTTATCTTCGGCCGGGTGGGGGGCATGATCTGTTGCAACGATGTCAATCGTTCCATCTGCCAGGCCCTCTCGAAGCGCCTCAACATCGCCCTGGGTGCGAAGCGGCGGATTCACCTTAAAGACTGGATTGTATGTCTGAGCCATCTCATCGGTCAGCAACAAATGATGGGGAGTTACCTCCGCACTAACATTTATTCCACGTGCCTTAGCCCAACGAATGATTTCTACTCCTCCTGCGGTAGTCACATGACAGACATGCAAACGCGATTTAACATGATCGGCCAATAAAACATCGCGGGCGATAATGGCTTCTTCAGCTACCGCTGGCCAACCTTTGAGGCCTAGCTTTGAAGAGACCACACCTTCATTCATTTGGGAACCTTGCGTGAGGGTAGGTTCCTGTGCGTGCTGTGCAATAACGCCATCAAATTGTTTGACATATTCAAGAGCGCGTCGCATGACCATCGGATCAAACACGCAATTTCCATCATCACTAAAGATGCGAACGCGAGCAGATGACTGAGCCATAGCTCCGAGTTCTGCTAACTGTTTTCCAGCGAGCCCTTGGGTAACGGCACCAATGGGAAATACATCGCATATCCCGGCTGATTGGCCCAATCTGTAAACTTGCTCGACTACCCCGGCAGTGTCTGCGACGGGAAAGGTATTAGCCATGGCAGAAACTGCGGTATATCCACCTTTTGCTGCTGCGCGAGAAGCTGAGAGCACTGTTTCAGACTCTTCGCGGCCTGGTTCGCGCAAGTGAGTATGTAGATCAACGAGTCCGGGCAAAACTTTGCAGCCAGTTACATCAATTTTCTTAGCGAGAGCGACTTCTGGATGTTTGAGAACATCTGCTACTTCAACAATGACACCGTCAGCAATAAAAACATCAGCTCTTTTGCCATCAGCGAGTGTTCCCCCTGAAAGAAGATAGGCGTTCTTCATTGGAGCACTCCTTGTTCTTGGGTTGATCCTGCAAGTAAGAGATAAAGCACGGCCATCCGAACACTCACACCGTTGGCCACTTGTTCAACAATCACTGAGCGGGCACTATCGGCGCATTCGGCCGTGATTTCGAGTCCACGATTCATGGGCCCTGGGTGCATGATGATCGCCGATTTCTTCATCAGAGCCATTCGGTCTCTATTGAGACCAAAGAAATGGGAATACTCTCGAGCAGTTGGAAAGAAAAGATCCTGCATGCGTTCTTGCTGGACACGTAGCATCATGACCGCATCTAGATGTGGCAGAACTGAATCAAAATCATATGAGATTTTTGCCGGCCAACTTTCAACGCCCACCGGAAGTAAAGTGGGCGGAGCGATAAGGGAAACTTGGGCGCCAAGCAGAGATAAAAGTAAAACATTGGAACGGGCCACTCGAGAGTGCAAAATGTCGCCGACTATTCCTATGTGCAGCCCTTGAAGATCTCCGGTGCTTGATCCCAAATGTTTACGAATCGTGAACGCATCAAGCAGCGCCTGCGTAGGATGTTCATGTGTTCCATCGCCTGCATTGATCACACTTCCAGAAATCCATTCTGAATCAGCCAACCAACGCGGTGCACCAGAAGCAGAGTGTCTGATGATCACAGCATCCGCGCCCATGGCTTGCAGTGTTTGCGCTGTATCCTTCAATGATTCGCCTTTGCTAACACTGGAACCTTTAGCAGAAAAATTAATCACATCTGCTGACAATCGTTTGGCTGCCGCTTCAAACGAGATCCGAGTACGGGTGGAATCCTCATAGAAGAGATTCACAATTGTGCGGCCACGAAGTGTCGGTAACTTTTTGACAGGGGCGTCGGAAATTCTTGCGAGTTCGAGTGCAGTATCGAGAATTGAAAGCGCTTGAGTCTTATCTAGATCAGAGATCGACAGTAGGTGGCGCATCATCCCTGCACCTCTTCCTCGATGATTACTTCATCCACGCCATCGAGTTCCATTAAATGAACTTTGACGGATTGAGTACGTGAGGTTGGCAAATTCTTGCCGACGAAATCCGCTCGGATGGGAAGTTCTCTGTGACCGCGATCCACCAGAACAGCTAGTTGGACGCTTTTGGGTCTGCCCAATTCTCCGAGTGCATCAAGAGCAGCCCGAATTGTGCGTCCTGAAAAGAAAACATCGTCAACCAAGATGACATGACGACCCTGAATCCCTGCAGGCGGAATGACGGTAGGCATAAGGGCTCGGGGAGCTCGCATTCGAAGATCATCACGATGCATCGTGATATCTAGTGTCCCAGAGGCAATATCCGTTGTAGGAACGCCTTCAATAGTCGCGATTGATTGGGCCAGCCTTCTTGCCAAATGGGCCCCGCGCGTGGGAATTCCCAGCAAAGTGATTGATTGTGCACCGCCATTGCGTTCAAGAATTTCATGGGCAATGCGAGTAAGGGCGCGGGAGATATCCACCGCAGGCATAGCAACGCTCATTGACGCTCCTTCCCCGCCTCGCAGGACGGGTCTTAAAGGATTTTCAGGCGTGAGCCTATCACGATGCTTTTCGATGGGGAGAATCCCTGGCTGTGGATAGAAGATCGTGGCGCGCTCGATTTTTCCTTAGAGTCCCTTTATGACTCCAGAGGCTCTCACACCAGAAGAACCACTCTATGAACAAACAACAATTACCGATGTTGCCTTACGTCTTCGACTCACTCGCAAATCGCATGGATGGAGTCTTGGGGATGTTGAACGTCTCACTCGTGGCCGAATCAAAGCTGTAGTTCTAGGCTCTTACGAAAGGAGTGATCGCACCTTGAGCGTAAAGAGAGCGATTGAACTGGCCACTCTTTATCACGTTCCGCTTTCTCACCTGCTCTGCGCCCCGAAAAATTCACCGGCTCCTGGGGAAGATGGATTTCGCATAGTCATCGACCTTCGGGCCGTTGCCATGGTCAAGGCAGGGCCAATCGATGCGCGACTCAACCAACTCAGAACATTTTTAGCATGGATCATTGGCCAACGCTCTGATTGGAACGGCGAAATTCTTAGTCTGAGAAAAGCCGACTTGAGTAATCTAGCTTTGATTACTTTCGCTACCGAAGGTGAAATCGCCCAGTGGCTCGGCAGGAAGAAATTTCTTATTACAGCGCTAAATCATCCTTAATGGAGGAGATTCGCCCCAGGACACCATGGATATACGCCGCAGATTCCTCGGTAGAAAGATCCTTAGCAAGAGTTAACGCCTCATCGATCGCCACCGCATCAGGAATATCTTGCGCCCATAAAATTTCATAGATGGCAATCCGTAAGACTGTTCGATCCACCGCAGGTAGGCGGTCCATATCCCACCCTTTAGCGTAAGTAGAAATCAATTCATCAATCTTTCGACGATGCTCGGCAACTCCGGCGATCAAACTTTGCGTGTAATCGCGCACCGGCCGAGCATCGGGACCTTCTTCAACCACAAGCCGAGTTGTTAGAATTTCCGAAGCAGAAGTGTTTCGAATGTCAGCTTCAAACAAAATATCTAGAGCGTGCTTTCGGGCTTTACTTCGAGCGGACACTAGTTAGCGCGGCCCTGGTATGAACCATCGCGTGTATCTACAAGAACCTTTTCGTCTTGTTTGATAAAGAGAGGAACTTGAATCTCAAGTCCTGTCTCTAGTGTTGCCGGTTTTGTTCCGCCAGAGGAGCGATCCCCTTGTAGCCCTGGTTCGGTGTAGGTGATGGTTAAAGGAACCGACGCCGCTAATTCAATATAAAGAGGATTGCCTTCATGTACAGCAACCACTGCATCAGTGTTTTCCAACATGTAATTAACAGCATCGCCCACAGTTTCAGCTGAAATCGCCATTTGATCGTAGGTCTTTGCATCCATGAATACAAAATCATCGCCATCTTTGTACAGGTATTGCATATCGCGTTTCTCGAGAATTGCGATATCAATCTTGACTCCGGCGTTGAGAGTGCGATCAATAACTTTGCCGCTCATTACCGATTTCAACTTAGTTCGAACGAAGGCGGGGCCCTTACCTGGCTTCACGTGTTGAAACTCCACGACAGTCCACAATTGTCCTTCAATGTCTAAAGTCATGCCATTCTTCAGGTCATTTGTTGTAGCCACGATCAATCCCATCCCTATGCGTTCCATTGAGGTGCTGCGTTCTTAGCCACCAAGTCCAGTGGCACAGGATACCCGCAATTGAAGCCTTACTTATGCAGCAACTTTTTCAGCGCCTCTAAGGCCAAAATGTAGGAATTTGGGCCGAAACCAGCAATCGTTCCCGTGGCCACCCCTGAAATCACTGAAGTATGGCGAAATTCTTCGCGGGACAAAGGATTAGATAGATGAACTTCAATCAACGGCGATTTTAGCAATTCCGCGGCGTCACGAATCGCGTACGAATAGTGCGTAAAGGCGGCGGGATTAATGATGACGGGAAGAGAGGCATCGGCTGCCTCATGTAACCATCCGATGATTTGAGCTTCTTCATTGCTTTGGCGCACATCAGCAATAAACCCAAGAGCTTCTGCTGATGCTTCGATGAAAGCAACTAATTCAGGGTAAGTAAAATCACCATATATAGAGGAATCACGTATATCTAAACGAGCGAGATTCGGACCGTTCAGTACAAGTATCTTCATGAAGAAATCCTCTCATAAGCGATAGACATTTGCGCCAACGAACAATCTTCGAGCCGGAGCGTTTTACCAATGTGAGAGATCGCCACAAAACGAATCTGCCTTCCACGACTCTTCTTATCCAGAGCCAGCAAAGGCAAGAGTCGAGACCACGATGACGCCGGATAGGAAATGGGTAAGTTAAGGTGAATCAAGATCTCACGGTGTCGTTGTATGAGATCGGCATGAAGGACTCCTTTTTCACCAGCAAGTTCAGCGGCAAAAACCATGCCAATAGCAACGGCTTCCCCATGGCGCAGAGTGAAATCACTGTCGATCTCTATCGCGTGGGCGAGAGTGTGGCCGTAATTGAGAATCTCTCTTGTGAAACTTTCTTTAAAGTCAGAGGATACCGCCGAAGCTTTCACCGATACCGCTTTGTAAATCAAATCAGACATCACCGTGGATGAGGAACGAAGTTCAGACAGGGAACGCGATTCAATGGTCTCCAAAATAGTTTCATCGGAGATGAATCCACACTTAACCACTTCAGCAAGTCCTGCAGAAAAATCGCGATCAGATAACGTTGTGAGCCATGAAAGATCGGTAAGGACCGCGATCGGCGAATGAAAGGCGCCAATAAGATTTTTTCCAAAAGAGGAATTCATCCCGGTCTTGCCGCCAACGGCTGCATCGACCATCCCCGCAACGGTGGTCGGTACGGCAATCCAATCGATTCCCCGCAACCACGTGGCAGCAGCGAAACCAGAAATATCGGTGGTGGCTCCTCCTCCAATTGCAACAAGAAGGTCACTACGTGTAAAGCCACCAGCGCCGAGCCATTGCCAGAGCAATTGCAGATTATCGGCGCTCTTTGCTTCTTCGCCATCGGAAATTTCAAAAATATGAAGATCAACATCCTCTAAAGAAAGATCGCCCACACGATCGGCGAGAGAGGCAGCGACTACTACTCCCACGCGTGCTCGCCCAATGGCGAGTTTTCCTAGTTCGCTTCTCCAATTACAGTCAATCTTTACGTCATATTCTCTTTCGGAGATTACGCGAATCGTCTTCATGAATTCGCCACCCCGTGTGAAATCTCATCGACGATCGATAGCACTGATTTTTCATCCACAAGGATGGTGAGCGTTGCAAGATTTTCGTAAATTGGACGGCGTTTCTCCATAAGGCTCTGCCACTGTTGACGAGGATTGTTCATCAAAAGCGGGCGATCACGATTGAAACCAACTCGAGGAGCCGCGACAGTCAAGGACACATCGAGAAATACAACCGGGAGTGCACACGTACGTAGAGCACTTTGTGTGAGTGCAGACAAAATGGCCCCACCCCCTAGGGAAAGAACCCCGTTAATAGTGGCTATCGCGGTGCAACACACTCGCTCCTCTGTTGTCCGAAAAAAAGGCTCTCCATCTTCAACGAAGATCTCGGAAATCGTCTTTTTGCATTCCTTCTCAATGAGGGCGTCTGTGTCTGAGAAGTCCAACGACAACTTTTTAGCCAAAGCGTTACCGATGCTCGTCTTTCCTGCGCCAGGTGGACCGATCAAGATAATTCCAGAAGTCATCGTTCCTACTTAAAACGCAAATTGGCCATATAGGATTCGAAATTTCTTCGAGTTTCTCGCACGCTATCCCCGCCGAATTTCTCCAACACCGATTGCGCCAAAACCAAAGCCACCATTGCTTCAGCAACAACTCCTGCTGCTGGAACTGCACAAACATCCGATCGTTGGTTGATCGCCTTCGCAGGTTCGCCAGTGGCTACATCAATGGTGTCAAGTGCTTTCGGAATTGTTGAAATAGGTTTCATGGCTGCACGCACTCTTAGAATTTCACCATTACTCATTCCGCCTTCGGTGCCGCCTGCGCGATCGGTCCGGCGCCGGATTGAGCCATCTGAGCCCCGCTCAATTTCATCGTGAGCGAGAGAACCTCTTCTGGTGGCGGAGAGGAATCCATCACCAATCTCTACACCTTTAATCGCTTGAATCCCCATGATTGCGCCAGCCAATTGAGAATCTAATCGACGATCGCCGTGAACGTGAGAACCAAGCCCCGGTGGAAGATTAAATGCCAAAACCTCGACTACTCCGCCTAATGTGTCACCATCTCGATGAGCGCCTTCAATTTCAGCGAGCATCGCGACACTCGTCTGTGGATGTGCACACCTCACTGCATCCATATCAATGCGAAGTAGGTCATCGCTCTTGGGTAGTTCGCAATCTTCAGGAACTCTGATCGAACCAATGGAGAGAACGTGGCTGAGAATTGTTACTCCAACGGCTTGTTCAAGAAATGCTCGTGCCACGGCGCCCAACGCCACTCGTGCGGCGGTTTCGCGTGCGCTTGCACGTTCAAGGATCGGCCTGGCATCATCAAAGTCGTACTTCTGCATCCCCGCTAAATCTGCATGTCCTGGTCGCGGACGCGTGAGAGGTGCGTTGCGGGCCAAACCTTCTAATTGCTCGGCAGGCACTGGATCTGGCGACATAACCTTTTCCCATTTGGGCCATTCAGAATTTCCCACTTGAATGGAGATTGGGCCACCTTGAGTTACTCCTAATCGGACCCCACCAAGGATGGTGATTTTGTCAGCCTCAAAACTTTGTCGTGCCCCACGTCCTGCTCCCAGGCGTCGTCTGGCTAAGTGGCGGTCAATCTCTTCAGAGGTGATCTCAATGCCGGCTGGGAGCCCTTCGATAATCGCCGAAAGAGCTTGTCCATGAGATTCACCTGCAGTTAACCAACGCATTGGCATATTCTGTCAGAGAAGGAGACTTACTCGTTCTCAAATATGACCGCTCTGACAAAATATTTACCTGCGAAGAGCCGCTAAACCTGCTTTTCTTAACAAAGGTGCGAATTCCTCACGCTCAATTTCTAGGCCGGTCATTAAAGCAATCTGATCGATGCCTTGATGTACAAGAAGATCCAGACCATCTATCACCTGACCACCGGATTCTCGCCACTTCTCCAACAAAAGAGTGGGCCAGGGATTGTAGAGCGCTTCAAATAGCACTCCATCGACTCTTGAGGCCAAGGATTGCGCCAATGAATCAGCAGCACCAGCGGGAGTTGTGTTGATAGTGATGTCCGCCTGGGGCAAAGGAGCGGCCCAATCCAGAAAATTCACTGCGCTCAATGGAGCAGCCTTGAGCATTGCCGGGCACCTCTTAGGGTTGCGATGGATGACTGTGATAACTCGCCCGGTCCCGTCAAGGGCTGCCATTGCTGCACGTGCCGTAGCCCCTGATCCAATTACAACAGCGCTGTGCCAAGTCGTAACTTTGTGAAAATTTAGCGCCATTCGAAAACCATTGACATCAGTAGTGAGCGCTTTCCAACCCTTTTCGTGTCGGAGCAAGGTATTGGCACTTTCAATCTGCATGGCAAGAGGATCTACCTCATCGGCTACCACAATCACTTCTTCCTTCAAAGGCATTGTCAAAGAAAAACCTGTCCAAGAAATATCGCACGTTGCAATAAATTTCGCCAATGCATCCGGTTGGACTTCAATCGCTAGGTATTCGCCCATGATTCCTAAGTGCTTGTACGCAACACTGTGCAAAATTGGAGAAAGAGAATGATTAATCGGGGACCCTAAAACTGCCGCGCGAATCATTGTGTGGCTCCAAAAGCACCTGCGCGAAGGTTCTTCTCGTATTCACTTTTCCACGCCAAAAATTCTTTATCCGACGAAGTAAATCGGGTATCACCGGGTTTGACTGTTATGAAGTAAAGCCAGTCTCCTGCGGCAGGATGTAACGCTGCCACCATTGCGTCGGCACCCGGATTGCCGATCGGTCCAGGCGGTAATCCAAAATGTCGGTACGTGTTATATGGGGAAGCAATCTGTGTTGATGCCGAACTCAAGAAAACATGTCCGCGCGATTTCAAAACATAATGAACAGTCGTATCCATCTGAAGTTGCATTCCTACTTTTAGGCGATTGCGAATCACTCTCGAGATTTTCGCAAAATCTTGAGTATCCCCTTCGGCTTGGATGATGGAAGCAATTGTGAGTAGTTGCATCGGAGTGAAATCCGAATCTCCTGCTGAAATCCCTGACGCTTGCGCCTGCGTCGCAAAGCGATCCACCATCGATTGCAAAGCATTTTTCGCCAAGGTACCGGTAGGAAAACTGTATTGCGCTGGGAAGAAGATTCCTTCAGTTCCGCTAAATCCCGCGGGAAGCGTGATCTCCCCAAGCCCCTGCTTCAAGGCACTTTGCGATAGACCGCTCTTAGCTAATTGGGCCAATATTTCAGAGGTCCACTCTCCTTCGGTAATCTTTACAAGATTGGGAATTCGTTTACTGTCCAGAAGTTGGTTCAGAGCGCTTCTTGCTGAAATACCTACATCTAATCTGTGTACTCCAGGTGCCACTTGAGCCGAACGTGAATCACTGACCGCCACTTTAAAGAAAGCGCTGAAAGATTTCACTACTCCAGCCTGTGCCAAGAGTTGGGCGATATCTGAACCCGTTGCCCCTTGCGGAATCTCAATGGAAATTTCTTGGGTTGAAGTCAAGGCAACAAAATCCGGCGACGCACTTACATGTGAGCGACTGAAAT
Organism: uncultured Actinomycetes bacterium; assembly: GCA_903834145.1. Lineage (GTDB taxonomy): Bacteria > Actinomycetota > Actinomycetes > Nanopelagicales > Nanopelagicaceae > QYPT01. The sequence continues at coordinate 108,102 of CAILHY010000022.1, read as the reverse complement.
AAACGCCTCCAGTAATAAGAACGACTGCGCTAAGAGCAGCCGCTAAACGAAAATAGAATTGTCTTTTCATGGGCGACTCTTTTGCGCGTTTAGTGCGGCTTCCAATATGCCAACCGCCGCGGCTTCATCAATCACTTTTCGAGCCTGTTTAGCGTTCTTACCTGCTTCTTGCAGTTGACGGGCCGCTGATACCGTGGAGAGTCTTTCATCAATCAATGACACGGGAGTCGGACTCATCTGTCGCAATTTTTCAGCAAAATTCATCGCCTTAATCGTGGATTCGCTCTCTTTTCCAGAAAGATGTAACGGTTTTCCAACGTAAAGGTGAATAGGTTGATATTCATCGAAAAGTTCGGCAATCTGAAGAAAAAGGGTGTCCTCTATATTGATCAAAGTGGTCAGGGGAACTGCCAGAATTCCGTCAACATCGCTAATAGCTACCCCAATGCGAACATCCCCAAAATCAAAAGCCATTCTTCGTCCCTTGATCACATTGGGCATGTTTATTGACCAGAGATTGTGGCAACAATCGCTGCAAGTGCAGATTCTGTTTGCGCAGGATTTACCCCACCACCTTGAGCAAAATCATCTTTACCACCGCCACCGCCACCAAGAACGGTCGAACCAATCTTCACCAGTGCTCCAGCTTTCATTCCGGCATCTCTGGCCTCATTGCTACACGCAACAACAAGAATAGGTTTTCCTGCCGTTGAGCTGATCAAAGCAACCACGCTATTGGCGAAACGATTGCGAAGATCCAAGGAAATAGCTCGCAAATCATCACCCGTTATGCCGTCGGCGAGTTTGGCCGCAATCACAGAAATACCATTGATCACTATTGCCGATTCGGCGATTGTTGAAACCTGTGCAAGTGCCTGCGCCGACCGAAGTGAGGCCAACTCTTTTTCAATCTCTTTCATCTTGGCGATCAGGTCAGAGATACGCTCTGGCAATTCTTCTACTTTTGCACCTTTGATGAGTTCGGTTAATGAATCCAATAACAAATGTTCGCGCGCTAGGAATTTGTATGCATCTACGCCAACGAGTGCTTCAACACGACGAACACCTGCACCGATGGAAGACTCACTAAGTAATTTAATAACACCGAGTTCTCCAGAGCGAGTTACGTGAGTACCTCCGCAAAGTTCGCGTGCCCAGTCGCCAACGCTGACAACCCTAACCCGATCTCCATATTTCTCGCCGAAGAGAGCCATCGCGCCGATCTTCTTTGCATCAGCTTGAGACATCACCTCCGCGGTAACCTCCCAGTTCTCCAATAGGAGCGTGTTTACCCGCGCTTCCACTTCATTGAGTGAAGATTGCGAAACGGCGCCAGTGGCTGGAAAGTCAAAGCGAAAACGACCAGGAGCATTCTCAGAGCCCGCCTGCGTTGCAGTTTCGCCCAGAACTTCACGGAAAGCTTTGTGAACCATATGCGTGGCGGTGTGGGCTCGCGATATTGCATACCTACGCTCAATATCGATACTTGCTAACCCAAGGTTGCCGATTTCTACTCCACCAGAAATGACACGCCCTCGGTGAACGCTCACACCTGGAACGGGAACTTGTACATCATCAATTTCAATGACGGCGCCACTGGCAAGAGTGATTGTTCCGCCATCTGCGAGTTGACCCCCGCCTTCAGCATAAAACGGTGTGCGGTCAAGAACGATTTCAACTTCATCGCCAGCCATTGCATGAGTTGAACCAATGCCATCAACAAGTATTGCGGAAACTTTAGATTCAGAAGTCAGATTCTCGTACCCAATGAAATCGGTACGTCCGAAAGCATCTGCAATCTTGCGATACTCGGTGAGATCTGTATGCCCGCTCTTCTTTGCGCGCGCATCGGCCTTTGCCCTATCGCGTTGCTCTTTCATAAGGCGACGGAAACCATCGCCATCAACTTCTAGGCCTTCTTCTTGCGCCATTTCAAGGGTGAGATCAAAAGGAAAACCATATGTGTCGTGCAATTTAAAAACCGCATCCCCTGAAAGAGAGTTGCCTTTAAGGGCTTTGACCTGAGCGCTAGCCATATCAAAAATCTGCGTTCCGCTTTTGAGTGTTTGAAGGAATGTTTCTTCCTCTGAAACACTCACGCTCAGAATGCGGCTCTTCTCTACATGCAGTTCGGGGTATTGAGCTCCCATGGCAGCGATCGACGCGCTCACAAGTTCAGACATGATTGGATCATGTGAGCCCAGAATGCGCATATTGCGAATTGTTCGGCGCATCATTCTGCGCAGTACATACCCGCGGCCCTCATTGCCCGGCGTTACGCCATCACCAATGAGCATTGCAGTGGTGCGGGCATGGTCAGCAATTACACGCAGGGAGATATCCGATTTCAAATCTTTTCCGTAGGCAACTCCCGTGAGGGCTGATGCACGATCCAAAATTTGCTTCGTGGTATCAATCTCATAAATGTTTTCGACACCTTGCAATAGCGCAGCGGTGCGTTCAAGTCCCAAACCAGTATCAATGCTCTTTGCGGGAAGTTCTCCGAGAATTGGGAAACCGTCTTTGCCTCCCCCTTCACCTCGTTCGTTTTGCATGAAGACGAGGTTCCATACCTCCATGTAGCGATCTTCGTCAGCGATAGGACCGCCTTCGATTCCGTAGGCAGGTCCGCGATCATAATAAATCTCAGAACATGGACCACACGGACCAGGTACGCCCATTGACCAAAAATTATCAGCCATACCGCGACGTTGGATTCGCTCGCGCGGTACACCAATCTTGTGATGCCAAATGTCGGCAGCTTCGTCATCATCTAAGTAGACCGTTACCCACAGGCGCTCTTCCGGAAATCCGTAGCCGCCCTCATTCACTGGACGTGTGAGTAATTCCCAAGCAAGGGCAATCGCGCCCTCTTTGAAATAATCTCCAAATGAAAAATTTCCACACATTTGGAAAAACGATGCGTGGCGCGTGGTTTTTCCCACCTCATCAATATCTAATGTGCGAACACATTTTTGCACCGATGTTGCGCGCTTGTAAGGAGGTTTTACTTCACCAAGAAAGAAGGGCTTAAAAGGAACCATGCCTGCGTTTACAAGAAGCAAATTTGGATCATCGGCAATCAATGAAGCCGATGGAACAACCGTATGGTTTAAACCTTGTCGGTTGCCAGATTCAAAGAAATTAAGCCAGCGCGAACGTACCTCTGCGGAATCCACGAGTTCGAATCACTCAGCCCTTTTCTTGCGAGTACGAGATTTGCTCATTTGAGCCGCGCTCAAAATCATGCCGATGGCTTTCACTGCAGGGCCACCCTTATCTAAGAAGGTTGAGGCAATATCCGTAGCTTTTGCGCTCACTTCTTCGGCATTCTTCGTGATGCGGTTGAGGCTCTTTAAAGGACCATTTACGAGTGTCACGGTTGTCGTCACTTCCTCGATAAGCGGGCTTGCGTCATCTGTCATCGTCTTGAGAGATGCCTTCGCTTCGTCAATGAGTCTTCCGAACCGGACGACTGCATAACTGATCGCTACTGCGATAACAAGGAGCGAACATGCAGCAATAATCGTTGCTATACCTCCAGGGCCCATGGTCATTTCCTCCCATTCATGCACTCACCAAAAGAGCTTGTACAACCCCAAGCCTACCCGAGAGTGGGCTCATCAATCAGCGGAATTTGTACGTTGGGACGTTCGTGGTTTCTATGAGCGACTAAGGAAGCCTCGTGATATTCCTCAATCTTGGCGATCAAAGCAGGGTTCTTGTATGGGCGCCCATCGAGAATGGTTCCCGGAATGCCTTCAATAACAGCTGATACGTCATCCCCCGAAAGAGTTTTATGTGTTTCAAGGGCGTGCGCAAGTGAAAGCACCTCCGACCGATTCTCGATAAGCAGGGTCTGCGCCTTTGCTAGAAGTCCACTCAACTTATCTTCGATTCGATCCCCGAGTGCCCTGCGAATTTCCTTTGCCGAATCATCGCCTCCCTTAGGTCCTCCGGGAGCCCCTACCTCAAATCGGCGGTTGGAGGCATGAGAGGAAATCGTCGAACCCATCCCCCAATGCCCCTCCATTAAACTCGCGATGGTGGTTGCGCTTTCTAGGTCCCCGGAAACTCCCGAGGAATTATCGCCATCAAAAAACATTCGTTCCCCCGCAAGTGATGCCAGCGATACAAGAATGTCGGATTCATACTCGCTGCGCCAACGAGTGAATTGATCATCAGGCGGAATGCTTGCAACCATTCCCAAATAGTCTGAACCTTTTTCGATAGTTGCAAGATCGATGGCCATATGTTGGCGAACACGGTGAGCCATAACCGCATGGCAAGCCTCATGTACTGCTACGGCATGACGTTCGCGTTCGATGTATTCAACGTCCTCGGAGGGTCCGAGTTCCTTGAGCTGTTTCGCCTTGACAACATCTGGCCAGGTAATCGAGGTACGACCATTTCTAATGGCGGTGATTAGCGCTTCGTTTATGGTGTCTTTAATAGTCGCGCCAGTTGCGTATGGCGTAATCGTTGCCAATTTATCGATCTCATCGGCAGATAACGAATGTGAAACTTTCGCAAGATACCCTTCATAGGTACGAACACGCCCGGCCTTGCTGGGATAACCAACCCGATACATACGGTCAATTCGACCGGGGCGAAGCAAAGCCTCATCAAGGGCCTCAGGCATATTCGTTGCCATCACAACCAAAATTCGATATTTCGGCGGATTCTTTGGGCGCATTCCTAGCGTGCGACGAACAATTCGATTGAAAAACCCTCGAGGCTTCTTCAGTCCTGAGAGCTCTGTAAGAAGAGCTTGCAAAGTTCCCATTCCACCACCACCGCCACCACCACCTGCTGCCCCGCCAACGACAAAACTTTCTCGGACAATAACCGATGCAGCCGATGCGGATAAATACGCTCCACCATGACAACCATCCTCAAATACCGCCGGGGAACCAGAATGACGTTGTGGTCCACCTGATGAAATATTGCCGCGGTTACCTAATGAGTCCGCTTCATCGAAAAAGACAACAACACCACCATAGCGAAGTGCCAATTTGCGCAATTTTCTAAAGAGCGATTTAACTTTAAGAACTCCAACGCCGAAGAACATATTGGTGAAAGCACCTGGATCTACAAAAACGAAGGGCTTTCCTGTCTCTCCAGCCATGGATTCAGCCATGAGTGTTTTACCCGTGCCAGGAGGGCCCCATAACAAAATCCCACCGGGAACATATCCTCCATGTTTTTCAATCTCTTCGGGCTTCTCCAAAAAGAGCAAGTTTTCGCGAATGCGATTGAGCACATGATCTTGACCCCACACGTCAGTAAATCGAGTTCGGATATCGTCTGGAAAATACGTATCTACCCCACCGCGACTGAGAAACCAAAACATCGCTCCGAATTGAATGATGATAAAAAAGACCGCAAAAAGAAGTTGTCCCAACATCGGAAGGGCTGACCACAGGGCTTTTGGAGCTAAGAAGAGAGCTCTGACAGGTGTCTCCTTATAGATTGCCCCAAGGACAACTGCCAAAAGAGCGACCATCAATATCGCCTTAATCACTCGCGATAAACGATAACGAGTCCAATCACTAAATTTATGAAGCAATGCATCAACAAAACCGAAGTATTTCTGCCAAATGCCGTGATAGGGGGCGGCAAGCTCTGAGATGAGAAAATGTAACTGGCGCACCGCTTCTATTCCCGCCAAAATTAAAAGCCAGCTTCTGGATTTAAACTGCTCGTTGGCTGCATCACTAATATTTAACAAGGGGTTACCAGCCAACGATGCCCAGGTCAAAATTGCAAAAACAATTGCAAAAAGAATCAAGAACTTAAGGCGGTCATAGAGCGAGAGGTGGATGCGAGTCTTTCGATCAGAATCGCGCGTGCGGCTTCCTCGGGACTCCAAATTTTCCATTGTCATCGAGTACCCCTCACGGTAAATGAATCTGCAATCTTGGTGATTGCGCTTTTATACTTTTCATAACAAACCGTTGAACATCGGACAACAAAGACATAAATCTTTTGTCTATCAGCAGAGACCAGGGCAGTTTGATCCACCGTTTGCTCCTCTCCCGATTGTGTCAAAGAATAAATAGTTCGCACTCCCCGGGCACCTTTCTCGATGATTTCTCGATCATCAATAATATTGAAAGCAGGAGTTGTCTTAGTGGGATAGTTCACCCAGTCTGTCAATGGAACAATCACATTACGCAGGGAATTATACGAAACTGCATTTACTTCGTCCGGGAAAAGCACACGAACTCGTGCAAAGACAACAGGTTGGCTGGTCACCTTAAAACTGAATACATCTTTGGCGCCATATTTTGGATCCACCGAAAATGCGTCCTGCCATTTAACCAATGCCAACTTCTCGGCAGCGCCTACTGCCGTAGAGCGTGCCTCTTGTGCGTTTAAGGATGCACCAGTGATTTCATGCCAACTTACGGGCACGGTGAAATAAACCCCCTCTGACTTAGAGGCTGCGTATTTCTGGGAAGGCGTACCGCATGATGCTAAAAGAGCAAGGAGGGATGCAAAGATGACGAACTTAGGCTGACGACCCACGTATCTATTTCTCACTCTTTTGTGCCGAAGCGTCTATCCCGCTTTCGCGTCGTTGAGCGGGAGTAATAGGTGTGGGCGCTCCAGTAAGTGGATCTCCGCCACTGGCAGTCTTTGGGAATGCGATTACTTCTCGAATTGAATCCGAGCCCGTGAGAAGTTGACACACTCGATCCAGTCCCAAGGCAATTCCGCCATGAGGAGGTGGGCCGTAATTAAAAGCCTCCAATAGAAATCCAAACTTAGAGACCGCCTCCTCATCGCTGAGTCCGATGACATCAAAAACCTTCTTTTGCATGATGCGATCGTGAATACGAATGGATCCCCCGCCGAGCTCGGAGCCGTTGAGAACAATGTCGTAGGCATAGGCAAGAGCAGATGCGGGATCACTTGCAAAAGTACTTGCAAATTCGGGTTTGGGACCAGTGAATGGGTGGTGCACTGCTGTCCACCCACCATCATCGGTTGGTTCAAACATGGGTGCATCCACTACCCAAAGAAATTCCCATTGATTGGCTGGAATCAAATTTCGTCTTTTGCCGATCTCTAATCGCACTCCACCCAGTAAATTCTGAGAGGCAGACTTCTCTCCGGCGGCAAAGAAGATTGCATCGCCCGCTTGCGCCTTTGCGGCAATTGCAACACCTTCCAATTCCTTCTCTGAAAGATTCTTTGCTACGGGACCACCAAGGGTTCCATCTTCATTAACGAGAATGTAGGCGAGACCTTTTGCTCCTCTGGCCTTTGCCCAATCCTGCCAACCATCCAACTCACGACGTGGTGAATCTGCTCCCCCAGGCATAACAACTGCTCCAACGTAAGGAGCTTGAAAAACTCGAAATGAAGTTTCAGAGAAGAAAGAGGTGAGATCTGACAATGGAAGTCCAAATCGTAGATCTGGCTTGTCGGATCCGTAATTATCCATCGCATCTTTATAGGTCATACGTTTAATGGGGAGTTGAATATCAAAATCAGCAACCTCTTTCCACACCTTGACCAGAATTTTTTCTGCTACTGCCAAAATATCTTCTTGGTCAATAAATGACATCTCGATATCAAGTTGAGTGAATTCGGGTTGACGATCAGCGCGGAAATCTTCGTCACGGAAGCAGCGCGCGATTTGATAATACTTTTCCATTCCAGCAACCATCAACAACTGCTTGAAAAGTTGAGGGGACTGAGGAAGGGCATACCAGCTTCCAGGTTGCAATCGAACAGGAACTAAAAAGTCGCGAGCACCTTCAGGCGTTGAACGCGTGAGATAGGGAGTTTCGATATCCAGAAACTCCTGCTCATCCATCACGGAACGGATCAAAGAGGTGACCTTTGAGCGCAATCGTAGATTTGCAGCAGGTTTTTCTCTGCGTAAATCAAGGTAGCGATATCGCAGACGAACTTCTTCATTTATATCCGCGTCATCACCGCTATCTATGGGGAACGGCAGCGCCGCTGCCTCACTGAGAATTGTTACTTCATCTCCCATAATTTCAATCTCACCCGTTGGAAGTCCCGGATTGGCATTTCCTTCGGGGCGCGCAACTACTTCTCCAACAATCTTCAAACACCATTCGGCTCGAAGGGCTCCTGCCAATTTTTCATCTCTAATAACTACCTGCACAGATCCCGTGGAATCTCGCAAATCAATGAATGCCACGCCACCATGATCACGTCGACGAGAGACCCAGCCCGCTAATGAGACCGTTGTTCCCACGTCGGTTGAGCGGATTGTTCCGGCACCGTGAGTTCTTAACATTGCACTCTCCACATATTCTCGCGAAATCTCTTTCGCACTTATATAACTGATAACGCTTGTTGGAGCGTTTGGACCAAGGAGGTCAGCGTAACGGAGGAAGTACTCCCGGAGGCCATATGTTTTAACTCGAATTCCCCGGAGGCAAGCTCGCTCTCCCCCAGCACAATCACATATCGGGCACGTGATTTATCTGCTGCCTTCATCGCGCCTTTCAAGGAGCGATCACCGAATGCAATTTCGCAAGAAATGTTGGAATCGCGGAGGGATTCAGAGATTATTAGCGCGGTTGATTTCGCAGCAGCACCCAATGGGATGAGGTAAAGGTCGCTGGCAAATTCGGCAGTGGGGACGACATTCTCGGCTTCCGCGGCCAAAAGCGCCCGATCAATTCCCAAGCCGAAACCAATCCCAGGAAGTGATTGGCCACCAATCTCCTCCATGAGTCCGGCGTAACCGCCTCCGCCACCTATTCCTGATTGAGCTCCCAATAGATCGTGAACAAATTCAAAAGTGGTGCCTGTGTAGTAATCCAATCCTCTGACCATCCTTGGATTGATGGAAAATGGAATCTCCAACGCTTTCAAATGAGACTGCACTGCAAGAAAATGTGCACGTGATGATTCCGACAAGTAATCCAAAAGGATGGGAGCAGTAGCCATCATTGCCCGAACTTCTTCTCGCTTATCATCAAAGAGGCGAAGAGGATTGAGTTGTGCCCGAACAATAGTTGCCTCATCCAAATCTAGAGTTTTAATGAAGGCGACGAGATCTACTTTATGCGCTGCTCGAGATTGGCCATCACCTAGAGATGTAATATCCAAATGAAATTGCTTTAAACCGAGGGCGCGAAATCCCGCGTAGGCGATTGAGATTACTTCAGCATCCAAGGCAGGATCATCCACGCCCACTGCCTCAATTCCTACTGAGTAAAACTGTCGATAACGACCCGCTTGTGGTCTTTCTGCTCGGAAGAATTGCCCCACATAGAAAACTTTCGCTGGTAATACGCCACGATCTAGTCCGTGTTCAATGACTGCCCGAAGGGCACCAACAGTTCCCTCTGGGCGCAGGGTAATAGATCGTCCACCGCGATCTTCAAAGGTGTACATCTCCTTGGAAACAACATCCGTCGATGCACCAACGCCACGAGTGAAGAGTTCTGTGTCTTCAAAGACTGGTAGTTCCACCAATTGGTAACCCGAATGTTTGATGGACCTCAATAAGGTATCGCGAGTCCATTCGAATGCACGAGAGCGAGGTGGGACATATTCGCTGACACCTTTGGGGGCTTGGAATTTCATGGGCGCATCACATTCTTTAAATATGGATTGTGCGCCCGTTCGCGACCAATCGTTGTTTCTGGTCCATGGCCAGGAAGAACACGGAGCGAATCAGCCAGCGGCCAAATCTTTTTGCGCAAAGTGTTCTCCATATCTTTCGCCGAACCTGAAGGAAGATCCGTACGTCCTATCGAACCGGCAAAGAGCACATCGCCGGTGATAATTATTTCATCACTGATACTAAAGATGAGCGAACCACGAGTGTGCCCCGGGGCATGAATTGCGGTGAGCTTCACACCGACAATCTCGATCTCATCGCCATTTCTTAATTCACGGACATCTTTGGGTTCTGCAAAATCCATGCCGGCAACTTGTTGCGCAAATTGCGAACTGAGCGCTTTCTCGGGATGTTTCAACAACCCTCGGTCTTCTGCATGAATGTAGGCGGGAATGCCGTAACCATCTGCAATCGGCACGATAGAGAAGGTGTGATCGAGGTGGCCATGGGTAAAAATGGCGGCCACAGGCTTGAGATCATGATGATGGACTAAATCCTCCACTTGCAAGGAGACATCCGGCATGCCTGGATCAACTATGACGCATTCTTGACCGGGGCCAGAGGCCAAAATCCAGCAATTTGTGGCAAAAGCCGGTGCGGCAAAGGTAGCAACCAGCATTAATTTCCACTCCCATTTCCGCCCGCGTAGGGGTACAGGGTACCTTTACTCCTGCATAACCACCCTTCACGGATGGGCCCGCCGGCTCATTCAACGCACGCCGATAGCGACGGTCGATGAAGACCAACCGCGCTGAAAGGAATAGACATGACTGAGATTCACCCAACACCCTCCGCCGCATCTGCACTTATCGGAGATCCAGCAAAATTTGGACGAGTAGGCGAAGACGGAACGGTATATGTCATCACTCCTGAAGGCGATAAAGCCGTGGGTAGCTACCCTGGTAAGACACACGAAGAGGCGCTCGCCTATTTCGTCAGAAAATTTGAAGCAGCAGCATCGGAAGTTGCACTCCTTGCCGCTCGTGTACGAAGTGGCGCCATGGTGCCCTCTGATGCAGCAATCGCGGTCAACCGTTTACGCCATCAAGTCAAAGAACTCAACGGAGTGGGCGATCTTGCCGCCCTTGCGGTTTCTGTTGACCTAATTTCTCCGCTCATTGAAGATACTCGTGGAGCGTACGAAGCCAAGAAGGCAGAGGAAGCAGCTCTTAAAGCGGCAAAGAATGCCGAAGCAGTTCTCGTTAAGGAAAAAATTGTTGTTGAAGCCGAATCACTCGCGCTTTCTGAAAGTTGGAAAGTCACGGGCGATCGTCTCAAAGTACTCCTTGATGAATGGAAGGCTGCTCCGCGATTAGAGAAAAAGATAGATGCAGATCTATGGAAGCGTTTTTCTTCCTCACGAAATAAATTTGATAAGCGTCGACGAACACACTTCGCTGCCCTGGATGCCGAACAAGGAAAAGTTGCTGACGCTAAGAACGAACTTGTTGCCGAAGCCGAGAAACTTGCGACATCCACGGACTGGGTTGCCACCGCACGTCGTTTCAAAGCCCTTATGTATCTATGGAAGGCAACTGGGCGCGGCAAGAAGGGCGATGATGCAAAACTTTGGAATCGCTTTAAATTGGCGCAGGATCAATTCTTCACGGCAAAAAATGCTGATCTGGCCAAGCGCGATGAACTCATGAGCGTCAATTTAGCCAAGCGCGAGGAAATGATTGTTGCTATCGAAGCCCTTGTGCCGATAACCAATTTAGAAGAGTCCAAAAAGAATTTCCGTGAATTGGCTCGCCAGTGGGAGCGAATCGGGATGACTCAACGCGATAAGCGCGCCGCTTTTGATGCACGATTCAATGCCGTTGAAGTTGCGATCAAAGGCGCTGAAGAGGATCGCTGGCGTAAAACAGATCCTGCGGCAAAAGCCCGCGCTTTGGATGTTGTTCGCCAACTAGCAGAAGCTGTCGCCAACTATGAAAAACAAGCAGCCAAGGCGCAAGCAGCTGGCAATGTAAAAAAGGCAAAAGAGGCAACAGAAGCTGCTGCAGCTCGTCGCCTCTGGCTAGCTGATGCTGAAAAAGGTCTCGCTGATTTCGCTTAACAAATAGATTTAGTTATTTGTTGTTCGATAAACATCGTAAACACCTTCAATTTGACGTACCGCTGAGAGCACCGCATCCAAATGCGTTGCATCAGCCATTTCAAAAGTAAATCGTGAAATGGCAGTTCGATCCTTGCTTGTGCTTACTGCGGCGCTAAGAATATTGACGTGTTGATCCGAGAGCGTGCGCGTAACATCCGAGAGCAGGCGGTTGCGATCTAGCGCTTCGATTTGAATATTTACTAAGAAAATACTTCCAGCACCCGTAAGCCATGTGACTGCGACGATTCGATCTCCTTGGTGTTCCTTCAAATCCGCTGCATTGACACAATCGGCTCGATGAACGGACACACCATTTCCGCGAGTGATAAATCCTGTGATCTCGTCCCCTGGCACTGGTGTGCAACAGCGCGCTAATTTAACCAAAACATCATCGATGCCAGAAACTTCAATCGCATTGCTACTTCTTCTGGCTGTCGGCGCCCCAAGAATCGGTGAAACCATTGTCGGCTCGGGATGTGAATCCTCCACCGCCATGGTTGCTACTAACTTCTCAACGATGGAGGCAGCAGAAACATGTCCATCCCCTACTGCGGCATAGAGAGCGGAGATATCGGGATACCGAAGCTCATGGGCAAGTTCCAACAGTGAATGGCCACCGAAAATCTTTTGTAAAGGCAGACCCGCCTTGCGCATTTGGCGGGCAATTGATTCACGTCCTGCATCAACTGCCTCTTCTCTGCGCTCCTTGCTAAACCAAGCCCTTATTTTTGAACGTGCACGCGGACTTTTAACAAAATTGAGCCAATCTCTACTTGGGCTGGCGTTCTCACCTTTATTCGTCACAACTTCTACGACATCACCATTTACTAAAGCCGATTCAAGTGCGACAAGGCGTCCATTTACTTTCGCTCCAACACATCGATTACCAACTTCAGTGTGTACGGCATAGGCAAAGTCAACGGGTGTGGAACCGCCAGGAAGTGCAATGACATTCCCCTTTGGGGTGAATACAAAGACCTCTGGGCTCCCTAAATCGAATCGAAGTGCCTCAAGGAATTCACTTGGGTCTTCAGTCTCCTTTTGCCATTCGTGTAATTGGCGAAGCCAGAGCATTTCAGGAGAATTGGAATTATCATTTGCATCAGTACCTTGCTTATATTTCCAATGTGCTGCAATACCGAACTCTGCACGGTTGTGCATGTCATACGTTCGGATTTGAATTTCGATCGCTTTGCCGTTTGGGCCAATAACCGTCGTGTGTAGCGATTGATAAAGGTTGAATTTAGGCATGGCAATATAATCTTTGAATCGTCCTGGAATTGGACTCCAACGCGCGTGGATAGAACCCAGCACTGCGTAACAATCTCTCACATCGTTGACTAATACTCGAATGCCAACGAGGTCATAAATGTCGTTGAAATCTCGTCCACGAACCACCATCTTTTGATACACGCTGTAATAATGTTTTTGGCGACCTGTGACCGTGGCTTGTATTCCATCTTTTGCTAAATCATCTTGAACGACGGCGATTACATCCGAACTCAGCGCCTCTCGGGAAGTGGAACGCTCAGTCACTAAACGTGCAATTTCTTCAAACTTCTTTGGCTCAAGCACTTGAAAAGAGAGGTCTTCCAATTCCCATTTGATCGCATTCATGCCCAGGCGATGGGCAAGCGGGGCATAAATATCCAGGGTTTCGCGTGCCTTGCGCTCTGAGCTTTCCTGGGAAACATAGCCCCACGTGCGTGCATTATGTAAACGGTCTGCAAGTTTGATGACCAGCACTCGTATATCTCGAGACATCGCGATAACCATCTTGCGTACCGTTTCAGCTTCTGCCGTTGGTCCGTAAATCAATTTATCTAGCTTGGTGACACCATCGACAAGATTGGCAATCTTTTCGCCAAAATCAACCCTCAATTGAGCCAATGAATACTCAGTATCTTCCACGGTGTCATGTAAAAGTGCCGCGATGATGGTCTCGGCGTTCAGACCAAGTTCTGAGAGAATCTCTGCCACTGCAACAGGATGCGTGATGTACTCATCGCCAGATTTTCGCAACTGCCCAGCATGGGCAAGTTTTGCTACATCGTAAGCTCGCTCAACATCATCCATCTTTGTGGATGGGTGATGAAGCCGAAGCGACGCCACCAATGGTTCGAGCAAGGTATCCATATCAGTGAGCCTACTAAAGGCTCCGCACTACCACCGAATTAACCTTGTATGTAATTAGCGACGACGATCGCGTTTTGGTTGATTTCGTGGGCCGCGCTTCTCTTGTTTTTGTGCAGTGGCAACGGCGGAGGAACCTTCGGCACTCTTTACCGCAGCAACAGCTGTGGCGCTTCCACGAACTGCAACACGCTTTGCAAGTGCCATCATGGCGGGCTCACGTTCGCGCAATCTGGCAAGAATTGGCGTGGCAATAAAGATTGATGAGTAGGTTCCGGTTGCAAGACCTATAAAGAGAGCGAGCGAAAGGTCCTTCAGAGTTCCTGCACCTAGCAGGCCTGCTCCAACAAAAAGAATCGAACCTACTGGCAAGAGAGCAATCAAAGAGGTGTTGAATGAACGAACAAGAGTCTGATTTACTGCCAAGTTGGCGGCCTGTGAGTAGGTCATCTTGCTCGTACTCGTGATAGTTCGGGTGTTCTCTCGCACCTTGTCGAAAACAACGACGGTGTCATAGAGCGAATATCCCAAGATTGTGAGGAAACCAATGACCGTCGCGGGGGTGACGTCAAATCCCACCAGAGCATAGATTCCGACGGTGATGAAGACGTCATGGATAACCGCGATGATCGCAGCGATTGCCATTTTTGGTTCAAATGCCATCGCTAGATAGAGGAGAACCACGATCAAGAATCCAAATAAACCATAAAGTGCTTTCCGAGTAATTTCCTTACCCCAGGAAGGACCAACAATCTGCGTGTCAATCGTGTCGGTGGTAATCCCAAACTTCTTTGCAAGGGCATCTTGAATAGCGTTGGATTGGGCAACGGAGAGTGCACCCGTTTGGACGCGGACCTTATTGGTACCAATCTTTTGAATAATTGTTTCGCCTGCAACTCCTGAAGCCGTGACGGCAGATTGCGCATCTGTCACGGAAATATTTGTCTGAGTAACAGTGAATGAAGATCCACCTTTGAACTCAATACCCAGGTGTAGACCCGAAACTGATAATGCAATCGCTGATGCAAGAACCAAAACACCGGAAAATGCATACCAGCGACGGCGCATACCAATGAAATCCACCGATGTGTCTCCACGATAGAGACGGCCTCCCAAGCCAGAAAGTTTAGACATCTTTATGCCTCCTTAACTGAGGATGGAAGAGCGCCAGAAGCAGGAAGTATCCCGAGCGCCTTAGCTGACAGCCCCGAAAGAGGATGCCCTGAACTGTAGAAATGCATGCGAGCAAGGATCGTAAGAATTGGTTTCGTGAACAAGAAAACTACAAAAAGATCGATCAAGGTTGTTAATCCGAGAGTGAACGCAAACCCACGAACGCCACCCACCGCGAAGAAATAGAGCAAAGCAGCAGCAATCATCGATACAAAATCGGCAACAATGATTGTTCGGCGTGCTCTGAGCCAACCGGATTCAACGGCAGAGCGCAGGGATCTACCCTCTCGCACTTCATCACGGACCCTCTCAAAGTAAACAATGAACGAGTCGGCCGTAATACCAATTGCCACGATCGCACCAGCGATACCAGCAAGAGTTAATGTGAAACCAAGCCACTTACCCAGAAGCAAGAAGAGCATGTAAGTAAGTGAACCAGCGATGAGCAATGAGCCTACCGATACAACTCCTAAACCCTTGTAATAAAGAAGGGAATACAGAACAACAAGGAAGAGACCAAGGAACCCTGCCAGAAGCCCTGCGTGAAGTTGATCCGCACCAAGTGTTGGAGAAATTTGTTGTACTTCGCCACGGTCAAAAGCTAAAGGTAGCGCGCCGTACTTAAGAACATTGGCTAGATCTTCAGCTTCAATCTGTGTGAAGCTTCCAGTGATCTGTGCACTTCCAGAAGTGATTGCTTCGTTAATGCGAGGGGCAGATACAACAAGGCCATCAAGAACAATAGCAACTTCATTTGTAGGAGCTGGCAAAGTAGTTACACGAGTTGTCAGAGCTCCAAATGATTTAGTTCCTGAGTCATCAAATGTAAGAAGGACATACCAACCGCTACCTGTAGTTTGATTGATGGCCGCTGATGCCTTTGAAACTTGGCGACCCAAAACTTCAGCGGGTGCCAAAATATATTTACTTGATCCATTGCGATCGCAACCAACAATGACATCAGTGGCTTTATCGGTGCCAGTTCCCTGACGATTGGCAGCCTTTGTACAATCAAGGGCGGCGTATTGCGCATTCGTCGCAGCGCTCACTCCAGCAGGTGGTGTTGCATTCGCCGCTGTTACAGCAGTTGCAGCAGGCGCTCCGGAAACGAGAACCTGGCGGAAACGAAGTTCGGCCGTTTGTCCGACAAGATCAACAACGCGCCGACCAGTATCACCTGGAACAGAAATAACAATCTGACGATTCACGCCACTTCCTTGCGCTGTTACTTCACTCTCTGCAACTCCAAGTGAGTTCACGCGTTGACGAATGATCGATACTGCCTGATCAATCGCCGCGTTTGTCACAGCGCCACTTTCACCTGCCGCAAGTCGCGGTTGAAGCGTGACGCTTGTCCCGCCTCGTAGATCCAAACCAAGCTTCACTGAAGTAGCACCTTGGATAAAGACCGCGGCAAGAAGGGCAACCAAAACCAGGGCCAAAATCGCAAGAGTACGACCTGGGCGGGTGGCTGTTTTAGGAGTTCGAGAAGAACCAGAATAAGAGGAGGACATGAGAGCAGAGTCTAGGCATCAGAGGCTGGCGTGTCGAAAAGGGTCGCGCCCGAAAGAGTCGATGCAGGTGGTTCATGCCCTACATGGCGCCACCCTTGAGGGGTGGCAATTCGACCACGCGGGGTTCGAGCCATAAATCCATTTCGAACGAGAAATGGCTCCGCCACTGACTCTACGGTCTCAGTTTCTTCTCCCACCGCAATAGCTAAGGTCGAAAGACCGACCGGTCCCCCATTAAAACGCTCCACTAGGGCCAACAGGACAGCCCGATCGAGGCGATCGAGTCCCATTTCATCAACCTCGTACATCTCCAAAGCGGCCTTTGCATCCTCGTGTGAAAGCCCTTCGGCCTCACGAACCTGGGCATAATCACGTACTCGCCGTAAAAGCCTATTGGCGATGCGAGGTGTACCGCGAGATCGACCTGCAATCTCAGCGATCGCTGCAATATCAATGGAAAGATTAAGCAATCTGGCACTTCGCTCTAGTACCCGAGCAATTTCATCTTCATTGTAAAAATCTAAATGAGCCGTAAAACCAAAACGGTCACGAAGAGGGCTAGGCAACAATCCTGCTCGAGTAGTCGCTCCGACCAATGTGAAATGTGGAAGTTGCAGAGGGATTGCCGTCGCTCCCGGACCCTTGCCTACGACAACATCTACTCGAAAATCCTCCATCGCTAAGTACAGCAACTCTTCAGCGGGCCTTGGTAGACGATGAATCTCATCCAAGAAAAGAATCTCTCCTTCCATGAGTGAAGAGAGAATTGCTGCAAGATCACCAGCATGGGTAATAGCGGGTCCACTTGTTATGCGAATCGGTGTATCCATTTCACTGGCAAGTATCAGCGCCAACGTAGTTTTTCCAAGGCCGGGAGGGCCTGAAAGAAGTATGTGGTCGGCCGAGGATTTTCGATGGCGCGCGGCCGACAAAAGTACGTCTATCTGTTGACGAACGCGCTCTTGACCGATGAATTCAGAAAGATCTTTGGGACGCAACGCACTTTCAATAGAGGATTCCTCACTCTTACCTGCCGGTGCCACTAAACGTTCATCATCTTTCTCTGTCATAGGGATCCTCTACCGCTTTGGCCGCTCTGGCCGCTCTGGCCGCGTTGGCCGCCTTGCAGAGCGCCTTTGAGTAATTCGCTCAATTGCAAAGTCGCTGGATCTCTTCCCTCTTCCTGTAAGTGCACAACAAAACTTGCGATTCCTGAATCTGCTTCCTTAGCCGAGTAACCCAATCCCATCAGTGCGCTCGTAAGTTGCTCACGCCATGGGGCGACGTGAGTAAGTGGCTGCCCGCCCAAGGAAAGATCTGACAGCTTTCCTTTCAATTCCAAAATCATTCGTTGTGCGCCTTTGCGACCAATTCCCGGAACACGTTCTATCGCAGCAACATTTTCCTGCGCGATAGCAGAATTCAAATCATCAGGTGTCATCACAGCAAGAATTGCCATAGCAACCTTGGGACCAATGCCAGAAACTGTCTGCACAAGTTCAAAGAGCGATCGTGAAGATTCATCAAGGAATCCAAAGAGCGTGAGGGAATCTTCTCTGACTACTAGCGATGTGAACAGCTGAGCACTATTGCCAACACTTAATCGAGCGCTCGTGGCAGGTGTAATGACGACAGAGAATCCAACGCCAGAAATATCGATCACGGCCCTATCAAGAGAGAGATGAAGGACTCGTCCAAAAAGTGAAGAGATCATGAGGTGCGCAGCCCTTTGAGTCGCGCCTTCTCCGCGGTTACGGCGTTAGCAATGCGGTTTGTTGCGCCGCCGCGCCACAGATGACAAATTGCCAGGGCTAATGCGTCAGTCGCATCAACTGGTTTGGGAATGGATTCTAAAGAAAGAATTCTACGAACCATTTCTGCCACTTGAACTTTATTTGCTCGACCCGTACCAGTCACTGCTGCCTTTACTTCGCTGGGAGTATGCAAAACAACGGGAATGCCGGCTCGCGCAGCGATCAGAAGTGCGATTCCTGCGGCTTGTCCGGTTCCCATAACTGTCCGCACATTATGTTGGGAAAAAACACGCTCGACTGCGATGACATCAGGTCGATGCAGGTCAACCCATTCCTGCAATTGGTCATGCAACTGTAAGAGTCGCTGCTCTAAAGGAAATTCTGCCGGAGTGAGTATCACTCCAACTGCAATCATCGATATGGGTGAACCAACTTCGCCTTCGATAACCCCAACACCACATCTAGTGAGTCCAGGGTCAACTCCTAGGACCCTCACGAAATACTCTCCATAATGCGCACCCATCTAGCCTAGGTTGCAGGTGGAATGAATTAGCCCAGGCTCGCCATAACTTCATCGGAGATATCGAAATTGCCGTAGACATTTTGAACGTCATCGAGTTCTTCGATTGCTTCGATCAATGAAAAGACTTTTGTTGCCTGTTCTGCGTCAAGTGGAATCGACATAGATGGCAGGAAGGAAGATTCCGCAGATTCATATTCAATTCCAGCGCTTTGCAGCGCGGTGCGAACTGCTACTAAATCACTCGCTTCGCTGACAATTTCAAATGAATCTCCGAGGTCATTAACCTCTTCAGCTCCTGCTTCCAATACCGCTTCGAGAATTTTCTCTTCATTAACGGTGGACGTCTTATTGGCCAGAACAACACCTTTGCGACTAAAAAGATAGGCAACAGAGCCAGGGTCTCCCATGGTTCCACCATTTCGAGTCACGGCCACCCGAACTTCAGAGGCTGCTCGATTTCGATTATCAGATAAACATTCGATCAAGATCGCCACACCACCAGGGCCGTATCCTTCGTACATAATTGTCTGCCAGTCTGCGCCACCGGATTCAAGTCCCGCGCCACGTTTTATCGCGCGTTCAATATTGTCAGAAGGCATAGAATTCTTTTTTGCTTTGGCAACGGCATCGAAAAGTGTTGGATTTCCGACCATATCCGCGCCGCCACTTCGAGCAGCCACTTCGATCGCTTTAACTAATTTAACAAATGACTTTGCACGACGACCATCGATGATCGCTTTCTTGTGCTTGGTCGTCGCCCATTTGGAATGGCCGGACATATACACCCCATCAAAAACTCGAGAACTGGTTATCTAGGTTGGAAACTTTATCTGATTGCGGTGGCGTTCTTACACACTTCTTCTACGAAGTAGCGATGAATTCGGCTATCGCTGGTCAATTCTGGGTGAAAAGAGGTGGCCAGTAAGGAACCTTGCGCAATGGCTACGGGGTGGACTGCTCCATCGGGACTCGTGAGGCTCGCCAGTACTTCTACAGACTCGCCGAGAATCTCAACCCAAGGCGCCCTGATGAAAATTGCTTTTACCGGGCCGCCGGCAATATGTGATACCTCGACGTTGGTCTCAAATGAATCCACTTGTCGTCCAAATGCATTCCGACGAACAGTGACATCTATCCCACCAAATGTACGTTGCGTGGGAGCTGCATCTAAGACTCGATCAGCAAGCAAAATCATTCCTGCGCACGAACCGTAAACAGGCATGCCTGCCGCAATGCGCTTTTGAATAAGGTCAAAAACACCGAAAGTCTGAGCAAGTTGCGCAATCGTTGTTGATTCACCACCGGGCAGGATGAGGGCGTCGACATCGGCAAGTTCGCTAGGGCGACGTACTGAAATTGCGTCAACTCCACAATCTGCGAGAGCACGAAAATGCTCCCGCACATCACCTTGAAGTGCGAGTACCCCAACTTTCATAATTGCCTGTCGCTACCAACCGCGCTCAGCAAGACGATGAGGTGCGGGAATATCTGCCACGTTAATTCCGACCATTGCATCTCCCAAACCGCGAGATGCATCAGCAATCACTTTAGGATCATCAAAGAAAGTCGTCGCCTTAACACAAGCGACCGCACGACTTGCTGGATCCCCAGACTTGAAAATCCCCGAACCAATAAATACGCCATCGGCGCCCATCTGCATCATCATCGCGGCATCCGCAGGTGTCGCGATACCACCCGCTGTGAAAAGCACAACAGGAAGTTTGCCTGTGAGTGCAACTTCTTTTACGAGTTCGTAAGGTGCTTGCATCTCCTTAGCGGCTACATAAAGTTCGTCTTCTCGCATTGATGTCAAACGACGTATTGCTCCACCAATTTCGCGCATGTGAGTAACTGCATTCGAAACGTCTCCGGTGCCTGCTTCACCCTTTGATCGGATCATTGCAGCACCTTCGTTGATACGACGAAGCGCTTCCCCAAGATTTGTTGCCCCGCACACGAAGGGAACTGTGAATCCCCACTTATCAATGTGGTTGGCGTAATCGGCAGGGGTTAAAACTTCGGACTCATCGATGTAATCAACGCCGAGAGATTGCAAAATTTGGGCTTCGACGAAATGTCCAATCCGAGCTTTAGCCATAACAGGAATAGTGACGACGGCTTTTATTTTTTCGATCATGTCTGGATCAGACATACGTGCAACCCCACCTTGGGCGCGAATGTCAGCAGGCACACGCTCAAGGGCCATGACAGCAACTGCGCCAGCATCTTGGGCGATCTTGGCTTGCTCGGCATTAACGACATCCATGATGACGCCACCCTTGAGCATCTCTGCCATTCCGCGCTTGACTCGTGCTGTGCCTTTTACATCGGTCATGAAAACTCCCTAAAAACTATCTACGAGTGAAGTGCCTATCCTACTTTGTCGGAGAAGGACTCGCAGACGGAGCGGGACGGGTAAAAACCGGGGGCGTGTCAGTCAAGGCAACCCAAATTTGCCCTGGCGCGAATGCGATAGGAGTGCCATCAGCCAGGGTCCACTTTGTTGGGCTATCAGAGCTAGGGCGCGACCACGTACCTGCAAATGATTTGCCATCACGAAGGATGTATCCACTTCCGCTTCCAACGGTGGCAGAGAACGGTGTCACTCCCCCAACTTTGTCGTGATAAATCGATGGTGTAATGGAAACCATCTGAATCACCAAGGTAGTCGGTCCAAGCTGCTTTCCGTCATCGGCTAGGTCAGGTAGGTCGGAATGGTTGAGCAACCAACGAGAATCAGTTGCTGACCACGCTGCTGAGTATGAATTAGCTGGCCACTTCATCTTGACTGAAATTACCGGCGAGCCTCCAGCGGGCGCGTTACCAAAAGTCCAGCCTGGAGATTTCGATGAATCAATGGAAGCGTTTTGTGAAGCAAGCTTGCTCATTAACAATTTGGCCTGCAAAATCATATTGACCGGCGCAGTACGCGCGGAATCGCGTGTGTAGATCTCTGGGGATTCGTGTTGCGCACCAAGGTCCAGCAGATTCGCAGCTGAAATTACCGGCAACATTTTGGATTGCGCACCGCTATACGTGAATGCAACGCGACCAAACTGTGCCAACAAATCGATATCACTGATACGCGCACTTCGCACTGGGCCCACTCGATCTGGGATTACTGATGAGAAGAGCGCAGCGAGTCGAGTAAGTCCGCCTTCGACTTCTTCTATATATACGATGTCTGCTGAATCCAAACCAATTTGTGGATGGGCAGGTCCGGTGTCATCAATTTTCGTTACAAGTATTGGACCGTTACCTCCCACCCGACCGCTCATGAGATTGTGCTCGACAACAGCAGGAGTCGAACCTGGAATTATCCTTTTAACTGATGAGCAACTGCTCAATCCAAGGGTGCTCGCCAAAGCCAGAACAATTAAATATTTGCTAAAGCGCATCATCTTCAAAATCATAAGTCATAGGTAGGGGCGCTGTTCCGGCAAGTTTAAAGAACTTAAATATCAATTTGGCCCTGACTGATCGAGTGCTCGTCACAGCATCGACATGAATAGCGATTGCGACTCGTATTTTCGCTGTTAACTCCGCTAGCTCAGCGAGCAGCGCTTTCTCTGCTGGATTAGTCTCCAAAGCAAGTTCGTTTTGTAATAGGGAAAGTGCGCCGGATAGTCCGCTCTCGGCAAATGATCGATCTTTAATACTCGCAGCTCGAGCTTGGTAGGCCGCAGCGGTGAGAAGCAAAGATGAGGCAGGATCAGCAAAAGTACTGTGAGCAAGTTCTAACGCGACTGCAGCTCTGCGCTGCAGGAGTCCATCAAGATTGGCCCAACTCGTTTCTACGCGATGATGCAGACGATCTAATCGAGTGGCCGAAAAGCTCAAATACCAAAGGAAGGCCAATAACACGATGCCAAAAGTCAGACCAGTTTTCATGCACCATTTCCTTCGCGGTTGAGCAGTCGAGACCAACTTCTGTTGTCGGATGCTAATCCAACTTTTTCGCTACCGACCTTTGCCATTTCGTAAACAGAAAAGATTTGTTCAGCAACGGTATCCCAATTGAAAATCTTTGCGTGCTCTTGCCCAGCTATAGATAACTGAGTGCGTTTTTCGTCATCGCGCAATAACTCGATCATCACTTTGGCCAAATCTGCGGGATCTTCGGATGCAAATAGAGAGCCAAACTGCCCGTCCCCTAGCAAGGAAGCAAATGCAGGTATATCACTTGCAATACATGGCGCCCCTGATGCCATCGCTTCAGCCAGGATAATTCCAAAAGATTCGCCGCCGGTATTCGGTGCAACGTAGAGAGAGACCGAACTTAAGAAGTCTGCTTTCTCTTCATCGCTGAGGCGTCCTAAGAACGATATCCGGCTACGCAATTGTGGATCAATCACCTTGAGGGTTTCTTCGCTCTCACCTGGTCCAGCAACGAGAATTCTTACATTAGGAATAAATCGCGAAACTATGGGAAGTGCTTCGAGCAAGATTGAGAGACCTTTACGCGGTTCTTCAAAACGACCTATGAATCCAATCGTGTTGCCACTCCACTGAGGTTGCGCGCTTCCATTTCGAAATCGCTCAGCATAAATACCATTAGGAATAACGATCGCATCGGTCTCCAGATGTTCCGTCAAAGTCAGGCGAGCAGCCTCACTGACCGCGATACGTACAGAAAGCTTTTCAATCACGGGCTCCAGAATCGGACCAATGGCGAAAATGGCTCGTTGCCGTTTGGCAGCTGCGTGAAAGGTTCCAACCATCGGCCCCTCTGCTGCCCAACAAGCAAGTAACGATAAAGATGGAATTGCTGGTTCATGCAAATGGAGTAAATCAAAATCTCCCTGAGCAATCCATTGACGAACACGAGAGAAAACGATGGGACCAAAAAGAATACGAGCAACAGCTCCGTTGTACGGAATTGCAATTGGCTTACCAGCGCTGACGACATAGGAAGGAAGGGCGCTTTCATCAACGGCTGGCGCAAGTACTGAAACATCATGACCATGTGCAATCAGATATTCGGCTAGATCTCGCACATGATTTTGCACTCCCCCAGGCGCATCCCACCCATACGGGCAGACAAGGCCAATCTTGAGGGGTTTTAGATCAGACATCAGAACGTTCCTTGAAATCGCCATCTACCCAAATTCTCTGAAGCATGTGCCAGTCCTGCGGTGCACGCGCGATTCCACTCGCAAAGTGATCGGCACATTGCTGAACAAGGGAGCGCACGCGCGCTTCTTTGTCGCCATCAAGGGGAACCTCAACTGCCTGAAAATCGATGTGAATTCCTGTATCAGTATAGGAAACATAGGCACTCAGCAATGGAGCACCTGTGTTCAACGCCAAGACTGCAGGCCCTGCCGGCATCCGGGCGATTCCGTCAAAGAATTTCACGCTAATGCCTGTTCGCGATAAGTCGCGATCGGCAACAAGTGCGACAAGTTGTCCAGATCGCAATCGACTGGCCAGAGTTGCTATCACGCGACCATCGACTGGCAACGCCTCCATTCCAATAGCTTGGCGGTATTCGAGAAATTTGTTGAAGAGCCGTTCTGGTTTTAAGCGTTCGACAACAGTGACAAGTTTGACTCCTTTGTTACAGAAGAACGCACCCGCATGATCCCAATTTCCAGCATGCGGTAGAGCAACGATCACACCCGTCTTCGCAGCAATAGCTTCCATGAGTAAATGTTCGTTATGAACCTGAACGGTCGATGTCATCCGTTCATTTGACCAATCGGGAAATCTAAAGGTGTCACACCAGTAGCGCATGTAGGACCGCATCGCTTGAGTCACCAATGCATCCATAGCCTGCACCGAATAGCCTGGTTTCACACGAATCAGATTTGAACGAAGTCTGCGAACACTTTTGCCGTTTCGCGCTACGAGAAAATCCGCACCGCGAGAGAACAATTTGTAGGCAGTTTTTTCTGGAAGCCAGCGAACAATTCTCCAACCAATGAAGTACAACTGCGCTGTAATCGCATCTACCAATTTTTTCACAGAGAAACTGCTTTCCGAACGATCCACATTCTTTGTAAAACCGTCACCACGGAAAGCACGGCCAAAATCCACATTCCAACAGAGAGCACATAAGAAATACCCAGACCGTGAAAACCTATTGCACATAGAGCAACCACAATTCGCTCAGTACGTTCTGCGATACCCCCACTGCATTCGATATCGAGTGACTCCGCCTTTGCGCGAACGTAGGAAACGAGAATTCCGGAAACCAAAGCAACAAGTACTACCGGAACAAGCAGATCTGAAGTCTTGTTGAGCCAGAGCAAGAGCCCCACGAAGATCATTGAATCCGTAATCCGATCGACCGTGGAATCCAAGAAGGATCCCCAAGGGCTGGAACCTTTATGGGAGATTCGAGCCATAGTGCCATCAAAGAGATCGCTCAGAGCAAAGAGCGCAATCAAGAGTGTGCCGGCAAAAAGATGTCCCGTGGGGTAAAAGATTAGAGCACTCACTATCGCCCCAAGGGCTCCGACGAAGGTGACCGAGTTCGGGGTCAGACCCATCTTCAGCATTGCCTTGGCGGTAGGTGAAATGACTCGCGTTACCGCAGGCTTTATTACGTCGCTAATCATCGCCACCATCGTAGGCTGAGCACGTGTCTATACCTAGTTTGAGCGCGAATGAAGATCGGGAAATCGGCCCCCGTATCCATTTTTTTGGTCATGAAAGCGCCCATCCGGCAGAAATTGCACACCGATTTGGCGGGTTGAGCGACCAATCCCCTACCGCAGAATGCGATCTCGCCGTCTTTGTCGTTAATCCGGCATCGGGAATTGATGGGCCCACCATCTCGGCATGGGAAGCGCTCAACGACTCTATGGTCCCGCGACTTATCATCATCGTTCTAGATCAAGAATCGGATGCGGACTTTGATGATGCTGTGATGTTGTGCAACCGGGTTTTCGATCAAACTGTAACTCCATTCTTAGTCTTGCACGACGAGGTTGGTCTGCCTTGCGCCCTCATCAATTTGAAAAGCCTTGAAATCATTGATTACGAAACACACCCGCCGACCATTTCTGATAGCGAAAGCGAACATAAAACTCTTGTCAGCGAATTCCGCGATGAATACCTAGAGGTACTTGAAACTCACGGTGAGGATGGTTTTGAAGCGGGAGTTCTTTTTCCTGCGATTCCTCTGACCATGAATGGTCCTATTGGAGGCGACATTATCGAAAGTTACATTGCCCGGCTGAAATAAAAGTTACCAATTACCAATTACCAGGCCGCAGCTAAATCATTTCTCGTCTGGGCAAGCAACTGAGGTAAAACTTTTGTCTGACCAATAATCGGCATGAAATTAGCGTCTCCGCTCCACCTAGGAACAATGTGCTGATGGATATGCTCAGCCACGCCTGCACCAGAAACGGCGCCTTGATTCATTCCCAAATTGAATCCCGCTGGATGGGAAACTTTTCGCAGGGTTGTCATCGCATGCGCAGTCAAGGATGAGATTTCATTGCGTTCAGCTTCAGTGAGTTCAGTGAGATCGGCAACATGTCTAAATGCGCAAACGAGCAAATGTCCCGCATTGTAGGGATACAAGTTCATGACAACGTAAGCATCCTCGCCGCGATGAACGATGAGACCCTCTTCATCGTTCATCGATGGAATCCTGCAGAACGGGCATTCAATATCGTTTCCTTCAAGAGGACGATTCTCGCCATTGAGGTACTCCATTCGATGCGGAGCCCATAAACGTTGCCAGGAATCAGGCATTCCCGCACCGCCAAATAATTGCGACATCGTTAGATTTGTTTGCGTTCGCGAATTGCTAATTGAATTTCTTCAATCGCTTGTGCAACCGGTATTCCATTGCGCTGTTCTCCATTGCGATATCTAAAGGAAACTGCGCCAGCGTTTTGATCTTCTTCACCAGCGATCATCATGTACGGAATCTTCTGCAGCTGGGCATTTCGCACTTTCTTCTGCATTCGATCATCAGAGGCATCGAGTTCGGCGCGGATCCCAGCTTTCTTCAGTTGTGCAACAACACCAGAAAGGTAGGGAGAAAATGTATCCGCAACTGGAATACCCATCACTTGAACAGGGGCAAGCCACGGTGGGAAAGCCCCTGCATAATGTTCGGTGAGAACTCCAAAGAAGCGTTCGATGGAACCAAAAAGAGCACGGTGAATCATGACCGGCCGTTGACGAGATCCATCGTTGGCGACATATTCAAGATCAAAGCGATTGGGCAATTGGAAATCCACTTGGATCGTGGACATCTGCCAAGTGCGTCCCAAAGCATCTTTTGCTTGCACGGAGACTTTAGGCCCATAGAAAGCTGCACCGCCTGGGTCTAGTACAAGTTCGAGGTTTTGCTTTTGTGCCGAGATGCGAAGAGCTTCAGTGGCTCTCTCCCACTCGGCATCCTCTCCCACATATTTTTCGTCGTTGCGGGTTGATAGTTCCAGATAGAAATCAGAAAGACCGTAGTCACGAAGCAGATTCAGTACGAACGTGAGAAGAGAATCGAGCTCGTCGAGCATTTGATCTGCTGTGCAGTAAATATGCGCATCATCTTGAGTAAATCCACGTGCACGCGTAATGCCATGGAGTACACCCGATTTTTCGTAACGATAAACAGTTCCAAATTCAAAGAGGCGCAAAGGAAGCTCTCTGTATGAGCGACCACGGGAGCTATAAATCAAATTGTGGAACGGGCAGTTCATAGGTTTCATGTAGTACTGCTGGCCGGCTCGTTTGATGGTTCCATCAGCATGAAGTTCCTCATCCAAGATCATGGGTGGGTACATGCCTTCGGAATACCAATCCAAGTGACCGGATTTCTCAAAAAGGGCGGCCTTTGTCAGATGTGGCGAATAAACAAATTCATAACCTTCTTCTTCGTGACGTTTGCGAGAGTAATCCTCCATGGCGCGACGAATGATTCCGCCTTTGGGATGAAAGACTGCCAAACCTGAACCAATCTCTTCCGGAAATGAGAAGAGATCTAATTCTTGGCCAAGGCGTCGATGATCACGCTTCTCGGCTTCAACGAGAAAATCTAGGTATCCAGCGAGGTCTTCAGTTGATGCCCAAGCTGTTCCGTAAATACGTTGCAACATTGGATTCTTTTCAGACCCACGCCAATAAGCACCCGCACTTCGCATGAGTTTAAATGCCGGAATCATTTTCGTCGAAGGAAGATGTGGTCCTCGACAAAGGTCACTCCACACAGGCTGACCATCGCGGCCTAAGTTGTCATAAATAGTAAGTTCGGCGCCCCCAACTTCAACACTGGATTCATCGCCTTGATCTGATTTCAAACCGACGAGTTCGCACTTGTAAGGCTCATGCGCCAACTCTTTAAGTGCATCCGCTTCAGTTATCACGCGACGTCTAAACCTTTGCCCATCCTTAACGATCTTTTTCATAGCGCTTTCCAGCGCAGTTAAATCATCGGGAGTGAAGGGGCGCTCTGGATCAAAGTCGTAATAGAAGCCATCAATAATCGGCGGACCAATACCCAAGCGGGTCTGCGGAAAGACTTGTTGCACTGCCTGAGCTAAAACGTGTGCAGTGGAGTGGCGCAAAACTTTAAGTCCCTCAGGGGAGGAAATTGTAATCGGCAAGATCACATCGCCATCTTTGAGCTCAGTCCAAAGATCTGAAACCGTTCCGTTTATGAAACACACGACCACATCTTTTTGTTCGGCAAAAAGGTGGGTCGGACGTTGGTCTGCCTCAACAGAAAGAGGCGATCCATTTACGGTGATGGCAATCAATGACATGCTCGTCAGTCTACTAAATCTTGCACGGTCTGCGCCCGTGCCACTTGTAGCAATTCATCGGACATATCGAGTTTTCGCCCATCCAAGAATTCCACCGGTTGCAGGTTTTTAAGGCTAGAGAGAAGGAACATGGATTGAACGGCTGATAACGCACTCCCGGGCAGATCCTTTTCATTGATTCCAAACCATTCGATGGCAATGGCGCGCGTAATTCCCGGCAAACAACCGCTAGACAAAGTCGGTGTAATCCACTTCCCATCAACTTTCATGACCACATTCGCCACAGCACTCTCGCAAATCAAGCTGGCCGAATTAAGCCGTATTCCATCATCGAATCCGGCGCTTCGCGCCTGCGCCAATAGGTCGAGATTTTCTTTATACGGTAGCGCCTTGTGACCGGCAAGAGTGGAATCTTCATCTATTGGATCGTGAAAGATCATTAATTTTGCTGGAACGCTCCACGGTGTAGATGGCTCGTGAATCGCAAACACTCTCCCATCTGTTGGAAAAGTTACCCTCAAGCGGCCGAAGGGAAAAATTCCCGTGCGCTCTATTTCTGCTCGAATAAGTTCCACGACTTCTTCTGGCGAAAATATTGGCAATCCCAGAGTTCGAGAGCTTTTAATGGCTCTCTCTAGATGTCGCGCAAGAAATTGTGGCACACCATCAACGGTTTTGATTGTTTCAAATACTCCATCGCCTTCAGGAAAAACGTTCATAAAATTTCACCCCCAGCAATAGAAATGAGTCGCGCAGCTTTTAGAACTGTTTCATCCCATTCTTTCATCGGATCAGAAGCCCACGTTATTCCGGCTCCCGTTCCAAAACGTAAGAAGCCATCCCCTGTCCTCCAAAACGTTCGAATTGCCACAGCCAAACGCGCCTTTTCCCCATGCACCCATCCAAGCCCGCCGCAATAAGGGCCTCGCTTGTGATGTTCATTCCTTTCAATCACTTTCAGTGCTGATGACTTAGGTGCACCGCTCACCGACCCAGGAGGTAGGAGGGCGCGACCAATTTCCGCCCACGTGATATTTGGGCGCAAAGTCCCAGCAATATCTGAGACCAGGTGGGTCAGACCGGGATGAACCTCGGGCGCCAATAATCTGGGCACGTGCACGGATCCTGGTTGGCATATTTTGCCTAAATCATTACGGATCAGATCAACGATCATGATGTTTTCAGCTTTATCTTTTTCTCCGAAAACAAGATCGTTGGCGACGTTGGTTCCTTTAATGGGGCCCGAAGTAACATCTAATCCGACTCGAGAGAGAAACAATTCCGGAGATGCTGAAGCGATTTCCAGATCGGGCAATCGCATAAAACTCGCATAAGGAGCAGGATTAGAAGCAAGCATTTCATGCATCAGGGGCAATAGACCTACGTCATTGGAGATTGGCGTCTGCAATTGGCGACAAGCGTTCACTTGATACACCCAACCAGAGGCAATCTGGCGCTGAATTTCCTGCACATATTCAAGATAGGCATCACGGTCAATTGATGTCGCCCATGGTGAAACTATCTTCTCCCATATCAAGGTTGGACTCGGTAGCCGAGCATCGACAACAGTCCCAAAGCGAGCACAAATCCATTCACCTTCGAAACTTGTTGAAACGGCCCAGAATCCCCCATCTTGCAACGAGGCAGGATCGTGGCTGATTTCCAATAAGTCATGGGCCAAAATCCCATTCATCCAAAAGAAGGGTGTCGCCTTGGTCATTTCCACGCGGTAACGGTACGGCGCTCGGTCGGGTTTCGTCTCACTTTGGCGCAACGCACCGCCCTACGCTAGATTTCGCACAGCACTTACGGAACCTCGTGAGCGCGTGCGGACGTAGCGCAGTTGGTAGCGCACCACCTTGCCAAGGTGGATGTCGCGGGTTCGAGTCCCGTCGTCCGCTCTGAGAGTCGCTGGGCCATATAGACAGGGACAACATCCATGGTGGAGTGGCCGAGAGGCGAGGCACAGGACTGCAAATCCTGCTACACGGGTTCAAATCCCGTCTCCACCTCACATCTTCGGGATAACCAACGACTTACAGGCTCCATCGATGAACGGAAGACGCAATGACACTTGAGAAATCAGAACGGCCCTGGGGTCGCTATGAAGTCTTGCAAGAGAGCGAAACATTTAAAGTGAAATGTATTTGGGTATCACCGGGAAAAAGACTTTCTTATCAGCGACACAAGCACCGCGCCGAGCATTGGTACATCGTTCAAGGTACTGCGGATGTGACTCTTAATGGCGTCACTTCCCGCCAAACAACTGGCAACACAATTACGGTTGGAATCGGCGACCTTCATCGCATTAGCAACGCAGGAACCGATGACGTCGTTTTCGTAGAGGTTCAAACAGGCACGTATTTTGGCGAAG
This sequence comes from uncultured Actinomycetes bacterium, assembly GCA_903834145.1. GTDB lineage: Bacteria > Actinomycetota > Actinomycetes > Nanopelagicales > Nanopelagicaceae > QYPT01. The sequence goes on along the minus strand of CAILHY010000022.1, from coordinate 77,183 downwards.
ACGATATAGAAAGAATTGAGGATGATTTCGGGCGCTAACGCTGCCTTTTCAATGTTCGGATTTCGTGAGGTATGCTTCCTCGCACAGCAAGGATCGTTGGCTCAGCGGTAGAGCACCACATTGACATTGTGGGGGTCACTGGTTCGATCCCAGTACGGTCCACTTAAAGATTTTTCTTCATTATATTCAAGAGTCTTCCGGGCTTTTCTAAATGCTCGATTGTTATATATCCCCGCTTTCGATAGAAAGCTTCCTGATCTTCGGTCCAAAGGAAAATCTCTTCAATCCGATAACGACGGGCTCTATCCTCCATAAGCTTGAGTACATGATTGCCAATGCCTAACCCACGTACCTCTTCCTTAACTATAAAGGCGCAGAACCACGGCTTAAAATGTCGAAACTCTTCCAGATCGTCGAAATCACTGAGACCAATTGCGGCTACAACTTCATCTTCACCATTAATAGTTCGTATTGCTAAAAACAGTAATTCCTTTGCCGGTAATTGTTCATCCCAAATGGAGTAATTGGATTTCAGAACATTCTTATAAAAAGCAATCCAATCCTCAGGCGAAAACTCTTCATTACTCTCCCCCCACATCTTTAGGCTCCAAGCTAAAGGCCCATCCAGTAAATGTGGGGCGTCCGTAGCCGGAACCAGGCGCAATTGCCGGCCTTGAAATGCAGCAGATGAGGACTTCACAATTAAACTTTACCTCCCGAGAACTTGGATCCCATGACCTTCGACTACCTTCGAAGCGGACACATTTGCGTAAGATTTCCTCATGATCACTCTCGAAACATCAATAGCCCATATGGTCTGGTCAGACGCAAGATTCTTAGACCAAATTCTGCAATTGCCCGATAGATCCCTGGCCTTATCAGCCGCTCCCGAGGAATGGTCTGTCGGACACTTAATAATGCATTTAGTAGGAAGCGCAGAATGGTTCAACTTTTGCCTCACTGCTACTCCATGGTCGGACCTTCTTCCAGCTCAAACCATGGCCGATGTGCGAAAATTCAAATCCCAACTTGGAGATCTGGGAGCAGTCCTTTCCACTCAAGTAACTATGGATGATGAACTGCTCACCATCAATGTGGAAGATGAAAAGATTTTGGCGCATCGTTCAATGATTCTCTCGCAAGCCATAATGCACACTGCAGAACATAAAGGGCAAATTGCAACCATCTTGAAGGCTAACGGACTCCACATTGACTTGGATGTACTCGATCTATGGCATTTCACAAGTTAGGTATTAACAAAAGATTGGGTCACTGATACCTTAACCGCTGTAAATGTCCACGCATCCTGTGATGCCTACTCCACCTCGGAGGATAAAAGATGGCCAGCAAGTCGAGCAAGCAGGTCAAAGAGTCCAATCCCGATCAAAAATTGGCCTCGAATGTCTTAGGACTTTTTGAATCCACAATCATGGGCATTGCTGGATCTGCACCGGCATACTCGATCGCCGCAACAACGGTCACGTTGGCTGTCACTGTCGGTCTCTTTGGGCCCGGTGAACTTTTCTACTCAGGAATTGCAATGTTTGGTGTTGTTATCGCATTCCATTACATGGGTCAGGTTCGACAGAATGCCGGCGCGACATACATTTGGGTTCGCAATGCGCTGCACCCGATTCTCGGTTACTTGGCCGGATGGTCTCTCGTAACTGCCTCAATCATTTTCGGACTTGTGTCTACGGTTCCAGCATCTACAAGTTTGCTCTCCCTCTTCACCTCAAATGACAAGATCATCAGCAACGTCCACTGGACGACCTTGGTAGGCGCTGGCATTTTCGTTTTCATGGTTGCCATCATCGCTTACGGAATTAAATTCACTGCCAAAGCTCAAGTAATCATGACGGTCGTGGAACTTGGACTCTTGTGGATATTTGATGTCATCGCTTTACTGCACCACCCTCACACTCATAAGTTCAGTTGGAACTGGTTCTCGTTGAGCCAAATCAAGTCCTATTCCATTCCAGATAGCGTGATCGGCACGGCTAGCAGTTTCGATTCCAAATACGTCGTTGCAACCGGCCTAAGTGCAGTGCTTATTGGTGCTGTTTCTGGCGCATTCTTCTACTGGGGCTGGGATGTCACAGCGAACCTCAATGAAGAAACCAAAGAAGGTGAAACCACTGCGGGTAAAGGTGGAATATTCGGAATTCTCTTTGTTTTTTTCACATTCCTTCTCACATTAATTGCGATCAACATGGTTCTCAGCGATGCCACCCTTTCCTCAAGCGGAAGCGTTCTGAGTGACTTTGCGGCAGTTTTGATTCCTGGTTGGTTTGGTAAATTCATCGTGGTCTCTGTGTTGCTCTCTACTGTTGCAACGATTGAAACACAAATGATTCAGGTAACGCGCACACTCTTCTCAATGGGCCGCGATTACTCAATGCCTTCATCATTCGGAGTCGTCCATAAGAAATTCCAAACCCCATGGAACGCAACAGTATTTACTACTGTTTTTGTTTTATTATTCTTCGTTGGATCCCAATTCATCAAATCCGTGAATGACATCGCTCAAGCTGGCGTTGCTGCTATTGGGATTCAAATCTGTTTCTATTACGCCCTTGCATCGCTCTCTGTAATTGTTCTCTACAGGCGCCACCTGTTCCGCAATGTCCAAACTTTCTTTATGGTCGGTGTTTGGCCAGCCTTGTCGGGACTCTTCCTAATTGCGGTTCTGATTAAAGTCATTCCAACATTGAGCCATCTTGCCCTATGGGTTGGAGTAGGAACTGTTGCCATAGGAATCATTCCCATGACTATTTACTGGTCCCAAGGTTCTGCTTACTTTAAAACACCGACTTCAGAAGAACGTCACGCCCAACTTCCCTAGTTCGAATTTTTTGCTGAAAACCGCAAAATAGTTACCTAATTTGCGTTTTTTAGTACCATCTTCTGAAACTTCGCACTAGCCTCGCGACATGACCTTCAAAGAAAACACGCATCTTACATCCCTCGCGGCTAAGCAGGAAAAACGACTCGTAAAGTCCTTAGGTCGCATGGACATCATTCTCTTCATTATCGCTGCCTTTATATCTCTGGACACGATCGGCAGCATTGCGTCGGGTGGTTCACAATCCTTATTCTGGGCAATCTTTCTCGTCATCACATTCATGATCCCAAACGCACTGATCATGGCAGAAACGGGATCTGCATTTCCTGAAGAAGGCGGCCCTTATCAATGGGTGAAATTTGCTTATGGTCGCCTACCCGCCGGCATCGCTTCGGTCTTGTACTGGATCACCAATCCCCTATGGCTTGGTGGGTCTCTTAGTTTTATTGCCTTCGATGCCTTCAGCGCTTATCTGCATCACGTGGTTCCAGCTTCTGCTGGCGAATGGATCTTTAAGTTGGCATTCATTTGGATCGCGATTTTCTTGGCGATCATTAGCCTAAAAAAAGGTAAGCAGATCATCAATCTTGCGGCTGGTGCAAAGATTACCCTCCTGCTTTTGATGGTCATCACAACTGCTATCTACGGATTTAAACATGGCTTCCAGCACTTGACTCTTGCAAGCATGAGTCCAACGATTTCGGGTTTCATGGCCGTGGCGCCGATCATTCTCTTTTCCTACGTGGGCTTTGAGGCACCTAATGCCGCATCCGGCGAGATGTACGACGCAGCAAAGGACACCGCTCCATCTATTCGTGTGGGCGCCTTGGTTTCAGCTCTGGCTTACGTTCTACCGGTGTTGGCTATTTTGCTTGTCGTGCCAAAAAAAGACGTGGGCGGGATAAGTGGATTCATGGGCGCAGTTGCAACGATCTTCAGCATCTACGGCCGAGCAAGTACATTCTTACTGGGCGTAGCAGCTGTCCTATTTATCTTTGGACTTCTCGGGCTAGGTGCATCGTGGATGATGGCCACCGACCGTATTCAAGCAATGGCAGCAGCCGATGGCTCTTTCATGAATGGTTGGTTTGGAGAGTTCAACGAGAGGTTTGGTACGCCGATGAGAGTAAACATTCTCTCTGGTTGGATGGCTTCCATCTTCTTGATCGCCGGAATGAAACTTGTCAAAGGTGATTCCGGAGCAATCTTCACTGTCGTTCTTTCCTGCGCCGTGTCCACTCTTTTGGTTTCCTACTTGATCATCATCCCAGCGGTTACGAAATTAAATCGCTCTTTTCCTGAAGTACACAGACCCTTCGTTACACCAGGCGGGAAACGAGGATTCCAAATTATGGGCTCTGTCGTCTTCATTTACATCGTTCTCGGTTCACTTGGGGTGCTTTTCCCGGGCACCGTTGAAGGCGTCCTTGGAATCGAATATAACTTCCAAGATACGTGGGGCTTATCCCGCGGACAAGTCGAAGGATTTACTTTGGGAACAATCGCATTCGATTTAGTCGTTGCTCTCGTCGGCTTTGCTCTAGCGAAGAATGTTCGAAAGAGCATTTCGGCACAGAGCGAGCTCTGACTCCTTCGAACTAAGCCTGTGTAACTTCACTCGCAGAGTTCAGCGATGCAACTTCTTCAGCGCTCAAAGTAACCTCTTGCATTATTTCTTTCAGTTGACCCACTGTGCGCGCACTAGCAATTGGTGTACTCACCGCAGGATTTGAACGAAGCCATGCCAGCGATACTGCAGAAATCGAAGAATTATGGTTTTTGGCAATGACTTCAAGAGTTTCGATCACTTTCCAACCGCGTTCGTTTTCATATTCCTTAACCCCGCTCGCCCTGATGGAATCCACTTTTACTCCAGGTCGGTATTTTCCAGTAAGAAATCCCCTCGCTAAACCAAAGAAAGGAAGAGCCGATATTCCATATTTTCTTAACACCTCCATCTGCTCTGATTCAAATGGATTGCGCTCCATTAAATTGTATTGATCTTGAAGTACAACATACCTAGCAAAACTGTTCTCTTGGGAAATTTCAAGGGCCAACGCCAATCGAGATGCCGTATGTTGCGAAGCGCCTATGTAGTGGATCTTTCCGGACGTCACTTCTTGCGTAAATGCCGAAAGTGTTTCCTCTAGCGGTGTGCTTGGATCATCCGCGTGAGAATAATAAAGATCAATGTGATCTGTTTGCAGACGGCGAAGCGAATCTTCTAGACCGGCTTTGATATTGGAAGCCGATAAACCAGGACGTGTCGAGAGTTTGGAGACCTTTGTGGCGATCACTAGATCGTGGCGGTTTCCGCGCGACTTCATCCAGTTACCGATGATGATCTCAGACTCGCCTCCGACATTTCCTTCTTTCCATTCTGAATAAACATCCGCGGTATCAATAAAGTTTCCACCCGCGGCGACATAAGTATCTAAAACGGCAAAAGATTCAGCCTCATTGGCGCTCCAGCCAAAAACGTTTCCACCAAGACATAAGGGATGCACAAGCAGCTGGGTATTTGGGATCGTAATCATGAGGAGAACTTACACCGTGTTTATTGACCAAAAGCGGATCGGCTGAAACTCTTAGCCGCTGGGAACATCCGCTTCTGAGGAAGGGCAAGAGATGGACATCATTATCGGAGCGATTATCTCTATCGCGGGAACTCTGATTTTCAATATCTGGCAGTCATCGCGGACGGAATCAAAGAGATGGGATCCCGATCGGCTCAAGGCGCTTACGAGTGCCCGCAAAGATGTCAAACGCGCTCTTGGGAAAATTGAGGCGATGGCGGCAAAACTTATCCCCGTTCTGGAACCAGGAATTCGACCAGAAATAATTGAAACAGTTCTCGACGAAGCGTGGTATTCGCTCGAAGAACTTGCTGTGCTCTTTCCGATCATTGAGACAGATGCAAAATTGTTACAGGCGGCACTTGTTGCGCGTGTCGATTTCTGTTTCACCTGCCTGGACCAAGCTGATTCGATATCTCACTTTAAAGCTCATATGCATCCTTCTGAAAATTCAGTCAGAGAGATTGAAGAACGAGTGCTTAGAAAATGTCAAGAGATCGTTGGCATCAAGTAGATGATTCCACGCTAAAGCGATTTAACTCCTGAGTTCGTGAATCTTCTGCGCGAAATCAGTTTTCTCGTCGGCGCGAAGACCTGCGATTACTCCGTTGAGGTCACCCTCGGTTTTGTTCTGGCTCATTTTAAAGGAAACCTCGATGCGAGAAATCTTCAGTTCAACTCCGACAATCCCCCGCAATTGAGTAACCATGTAATCCTCAGGTGCGTCTTCAACCTTCCAGGGCAAATCGCGCCGTGATTCAAATTTATTGGAAAGAGCAGTTACCTGCTCGCGCAACCATTGTGCATCATCATGAATAACCAGATCACCGTAAACGTGCGCCATCATGTAATCCCATGTAGGAACCACTTTGCCATTGATCGCTTTCGTGGCATACCAACTTGGGGATACATATGAGTCATCTACCAATGCAATTAGTAGAGCCTCCCCTTGGCTTTCCAACTTCCACTGACTGTTCCCGCGAGAAAGGTGTCCGACCATACATTGAGCGTCATCTCTGAATAGAACTGGGAGAAAGGTAGATTTCAGTCCTTCGGATGTATGAGTCACTAAGTGACCCGAATCAATGCTCGACAGAAACCTTTTCGAAGCCTCGTCGTTAGGCTCAAAATGCTTCGGAATGTACATGCCGATATCTTAGGTGGGATGCTAAAGAACATGAAGCTCAGCAACGACATCACAACCCTCATTGCTCTCTTTGCCATCGTCAGTCCGATTACTTCCATCCCCGTTTTTCTTTCGCTCACTTCCGGTGCCTCGCAAAAGAGGCGACGGATGATTGCCCTTCAAACGGCGATGGTCTCTGGTCTGACTCTCTTCATCGCGTACTTCATCGGCGACGTAATTCTTAAACTACTGAGCATCGAGATGGATGCCTTCAGGATTGCAGGTGCACTTGTCATCGGTGCAATTGGTTGGTCGATGGTCATGGGCCGCAAAGCCGATGTTCTCCAGCCTTCGCCGGGTGGCGCCATGGTCGTGCCGCTTGCGATACCTCTTATGGCAGGTCCTGGCGCCATCGCCACTGTTATCGCAATTGGAAACTCCGATTCAGGTGCAGTCCGTATAGCCGACGTCATGATCATTCTCGTGCTGGCTGCAATGACCTTTGTCTTATTACTTGCAGCGGCGCCAATCGAACGCATCCTTGGCGATCAAGGACTGATGGTGTTAACCAGAATCTTCGGCCTTCTTCTCTTGGCCATTGCCGTGTCCACGGTTATGGAAGCCGTGCACAACTCATTCCCTGGTTTATAAAATTACAACTATTCAAAGAAATCTATTGCTTCTCTGGTGCGAATATTTTGTCGTAAGAAAGTGCAGCGACCGCACCACCAAGTAGCGGACCAACGATCCAAACCCAACTATTGGCCCATGAACCAGAAACCAAAGCCGGTCCAAACCATCGAGCAGGATTAACAGTTGCTCCCGTAAGCGGTCCCATCAAAAGTATGTCCAGTGAAATCATTAAACCAATTGGGAAACCCGCGACGGCGTTGAATGTACCGCGCTTATCCACTGCAACACCAAAAATCACTGCAACTAACAGAAGTGTTCCGATGGCTTCAGCGATCATTGCTTTCGTTGGACTCAATCCCGCTGCTACGGCAGCGCTTCCCAGAGATTTACCCGCATCGGTACTCCAACCAAAGATGTAACGAAGAATCAGGGCTGCAACGCTTGCACCTGCAAGCTGAGCAACTACATAAGAAAGGAAAGTCTTTCCATCAATACGGCGCGTGACTAGCATGCCCAGGGAAACCGCAGGATTGAAATGAGCCCCTGAAATTGCAGCGAAAGCGCTGACCATGATTGCGATGGCAAGTCCATGAGCTAGCGCGACTCCCAATAGATCTGCTTTACCGTTCATAATTGAACCAGCACCGATAAAGATCAAGGTGAATGTTCCGATAAATTCAGCCGCAAGTTTCCTCGTCATAACCATCTCTCCTTAGGAACTAATGTTTTGCTTAAGGGTAGAGGTCGGCAATCACTATTTTCTTCATGCCACGCATTGCTTGCCAGGCGTATGCAGATTTCTCCGGATCCGCATTTCCCGTGTGCTCCCCCATCTGCTTAGGAATGATTTGCCACGACAAACCGAATTGGTCGGTACACCAGCCACATTGGCCTTCGGCGCCTTCCTTGGTGATTGCCTCCCAGAGGCGATCTGTTTCATCTTGTCCATCGCAAAGGACCATCAAGGAGATTGCAGAATTGAATTCGGGACCTCCGGGCCAACCCATTCCAATGAATTCCTGACCGAAAATCGAGAATTCAGCAGTCATTAACTTGCCATCGGCCTCGGGGCGACCTGATGAATGAACAACTACGTCGTGGAAGGTTGCCTTGTAGAAACCTAAAGCCTCTTCCAAATTGTTGTTAAACCAGAGGAAAGTCTTCAAAGTGGATGGTTGATTCATAAGAACTAAGTTTGGTATCTCAGTCACAAACACGCAACTCATGTGACACACTTCCGTAATGCGCCTTACCAGACTAGAAACATCTGGTTTGGCTTTCGCATTTCTTGGGGTGTTTTTCTTCTCATTATCTCTTCCGATGACCAAATGGGCGCTGGAGAGCTTTGATCCATTTTTCACTGCAACTTTTAGGCCCGTGATTGCTAGCGCAATCGCGATTCCTTTTCTCATTCTTTTTCGGGTACCCCGAATCCCCCGTCAATATTTCAGATCCATTATCTATGTAACTTTGGGTACCGGAATCATTTGGCCAGTATTCATTGCTCTTGCCCTGGCGCGAACAACATCCGCACACGTAGCAGTGATCGCGGCAATCATGCCGTTGGTCACCGCCATCTTCTCAGTAATGAAAAACGATACTGCGGTCTCTCTTCAGTTTTGGTTTGCGTCATCATGTGGAACCATTTTGCTCATACTCTTTGCTATTTCGCGTGGGGGCGGAACAGGGCGCGATCTTCAAGCAGATCTATTCACAGTGATCGCGGTAATCGCCTCTGCATACTGCTACGTCGAAGGTGCCGAGCTTTCAAAAGCAATGCCCGGTTGGCAGGTAATTTCCTGGGTAGTGATCTTTGCTCTTCCTGTATGCATTCCCGCATCAGTATTCATCTGGCTACACACGCACAATGCTCATCCACTCACCTTTCACGGTGTTGCGGGCATGACGATGATCGGTGTTTTCTCAATGTACATCGGATTCTTTGCATGGTTTCGCGGACTTCGTGATGCGGGCACAACCCATGGTTCTCAGGTACAACAATTGCAAGCGATCATGACACTTGGATGGGCGGCGCTCATCCTGCATGAAAAAGTTACCGCCGTAATGGTACTTATTGCACTTGGAGTCGTAGCTTCGGTTCTTTGGGCGCTCTCGACACGTCAGAGAGTTTTAGAACGCTCCTGAACGAAGATCAAAGAGTTTTCGAAAATAATGTCTGAGTCATAATCTAAAGTCGCAACGTGATAACTGTTCACTAATTCGATGCGCTGCTTTTCTTCGGAGCCAACTTCGCTCATAATAATCTCGGTATTGGAGACAGGAAGTACATGATCTTCAGTGCTATGAAAGAGCATCATGGGTGTTCTAACTAATCCAAGAGTCGAGCGAGTTATTTTTAGCATCTTCGCCAACTGCACCAAGCCTTTCAGCGGTAGCGCGTCATATCCGTATTCAGAAACATTAGGACGTTTAATGTCATTGCCCACTGATGGCAAATGGGACCGGAACTTTGAAATCAATGGGAGAAGTTTAGGTTGCCCTCCTGGCATGTGGATCATTGGATTTACCAAGACAATTCCTGAAACATGATCACTATGTCTCGCAGCAACATAAAGAGTTGTTCCACCGCCCATAGATAAACCGAAAATAAATACGTGATCGCAGGACTTCAGTAATTCGTCTAATTCTTCTTCAACGCGCGCTGGCCATTCTTGCCATTGAACTTTGTTGAGATCCGGCCAAACGGTGCCATGGCCCGGCAAGCGAGGAACGCGAACGCTATATCCGCGCGCTGCAAAGAATTCGGCCCATGGGCGCATAGATGATGGCGATCCGGTGAAACCATGTACAAGGAGAATTCCGATTCGTTCATGACTTCCACTTCCACGAACTGCGAAATCCTCAAGTATTCCTGCTGGTGCGCCCTCGGTAGCCATGCCTATCAGCGTAGACCAGGTCTTTTGTCACATCAATGACTTATCGTTGAGGGCATGATTCCCGGCCAGAAAGATCAACCTTGGCAGGGGACTTTTGATGATCTCGGTAGGAACCTTGCTCAGACCACTTTCGTAGTGATCGACTTAGAAACCTCAGGTGGTTCTCCCGCAATGGCTGGGATTACCGAGATTGGCGCTGTGAAAGTGCGCGGTGGCGAGATCATTGGAGAATTTCAAACGCTGATCAATCCCGGGGAAAATATCCCCGCATTCATCACCGTATTGACGGGAATCACGAATGCGATGGTGATTAAGGCCCCTTCCATCCAGGAAACTTTCCCAGCCCTTCTTGAATTCCTTGGATCTCCCGCCGAAACGGTGATCGTCGCTCACAATGCCCCATTTGATTTGGGATTTCTCAAAGGAGCGGCCAAGAACAACCAATACGAATGGCCTAATTTTCCCGTCGTGGACACCGCACGATTAGCGCGTCAAGTCTTAACCAAGGACGAAGTACCTAATTGCAAACTTGGAACGCTAGCCGTTTTCTTCGATGCTCAAACATCCCCAACTCACCGAGCTTTGGATGATGCGCGAGCAACCGTTGATGTTCTCCATGGAATCTTTGATCGCCTAGGTTCCTTTGGGGTGACGACGCTCGAGGAGCTCAAAAGTTTTAGTACTCGGATTACCAATGCGCAACGTGATAAGAAATATCTTGCTTCGAGTATCCCGCAGGCTCCTGGCGTCTATATATTTCGAGGAGCTAAAAACGAGCCTCTGTACGTTGGTACTTCTCGAAATCTCAAGACTAGAGTCCGTTCGTATTTCACTGCCGCAGAAACTCGCAAGCGCATTCACGAAATGATTGCGCTCACTGATCACGTGGACACAGTTGTTTGCGCAACAATCCTTGAAGCCCAAGTTAGAGAATTGCGAATGATCAATGAACACAAACCTCATTACAACAAGCGTTCCAGATTTCAAGAGAAAGCCTTGTGGCTCAAACTACGTCAAAAACCAATGGTGCGCTTCTACGTAGTTCAAGGAAACAAATCGATTGCCGAGCATGAAATTTGGTGTGGCCCTTTTGCTGGTCGAGATGAAGCTCAATCAGCGATGAATGCAATCCACCATCACTTTCTGGATGTTTCTAGTTTTTCACCGAGTGACCTGCGAGATATAACGCAAAGTTTAACAATGAAAATGAATAGCTTGAGCGATCAGGAACTTTTTGAAGAGGCTGTATCCGTGCGTAACCAAATTTCTGCACTCACTCGTGGCGTCTCACGTGGTCATCACATCCGTGCTTTAACTTGCCTGCCAGAGATCATCGTTGCTAAACCTGCTCACGGAGAAGGCCAATGGGAATTTGCCTGCATTCGATATGGTCGTTTGGCAGGTAGCGCCATTTCTATGCCAGGCATTGATGTCCAGCACACAATTGAATCTTTGGTTTTAACTTCGGAAGTGGTCATAGATGATGGATCCATATTGCCTGCATCAAGTCACGAAGAGGTAGAGAAACTACTCACATTTATAGATTCAGAAGGCGTTCGAATCGTTTCCATTAAAGGGCAGTGGGCGCTGCCAATCTTTGGGTCAACTGCGCCCATTGTTGTAGCAGAGCAGATGCACGCCCGGTATCAATAGCTTCTTTTGCAGCAGAAACGCCTAAGGTTAATCGCTCTGCAACTGACTTTTCCATGTCGCCTAGGTAGGCCGCGATAGCCGCGCCAGCGTTGAGCAAAACAGCATCCCGTGGCGCTCCGTGTTCGCCAGCAAAAATTGCCAACGTCACTTGAGCATTTTCGGAGGCATCTCCTCCGACAAGAGCGCTGATAGGGGCATAAGAAATTCCATAATCTGCTGGGTCAATTCTGTCGGATCGAATCTCATCATGACCGATGGTTAAAACTGACGTTGTCGTCGCCAGAGTAATTTCATCAAGACCGTCATCTCCCCTAAAAACAAAACCATCTACGCCTCGTTCTGAGAGAACTTCTGCCATTAATAAATGCATCGCGGGATTTGCTACACCAATTGCCGCAGCTTGTGGGCGAGCAGGATTAGCAAGTGGTCCTAAAATATTAAAAACAGTTGGGACTCCAAGTTCTTTTCTTGAAGATGCGGCAAATCGCATGGCCGGGTGGAACACAGGAGCGAAGCAAAATCCAATTCCGATTTCCTCGAATGTTCGTGCCACACCAGCCCCATCTAGGGTGATGGTAACGCCGAGTGCTTCGAGCAAATCGGCCGATCCAGATTTTGAAGAGGCGGCGCGATTGCCATGCTTCATTACCTTGGCTCCTGCCGCCGCGGCCACGATTGCTGAGGTTGTAGAAATGTTTATCGTGTGTGCGCCATCGCCCCCCGTTCCCACCGTGTCAACAGCTCGATGGGCAATAGAGATGGGAGCAGAATGGCGATACATCTCATCGATGAGCGCTCCAACCTCGTCGGCAGATTCGCCCTTGGCCTTTAAGGCGAGTAGAAATGTTTTGATTTCTTCATTACTTGCCGTGCCGCCGAGGATCTCGCGCATTGCCCATTGGGCTTGGTCTCGGGTGAGATCTTGCAAATTTCCAAGGATCGACAGATTCTGCGACCATGAATGATCGAGCACACTCATTGGGTGTCGTGAATAATTTCTTGAGCGCTAGTGAGTACTAGTGCGCACTAGCAAGGATGTGGCAAGGATGTGTTGCCGTAAAAGAGTTGCAACACGATCAGCGACTGTGAATGGATCGATGGGATGAACAATCACGGCGTCCGCACGAGACCAAGCGGCAAGCCAAGCATCATCTGGCCGGGCAGTAACCAGGAGTACGGGTGGGCATTGGAATACCTCGTCTTTGAGCTGGCGCGAGATCCCCATTCCGCCCTCGGGGGTCGCCTCTCCATCAACGATGAAGAGATCGGCAGTTCCCTTCTTATCCAAGAACATGCGAAGTGCTTTGCCGGTGGCAAATTCCTTAATCTCGTGCTCTGGAAGGTCCGCTGCCACTCGTGCGCCCAGGGCAGCAATAAGAGTCTGGCGAACGCTGGAATCGTCCGAATAAATCACGATGGTAGGGCGAAGATTGGACATGTCGGCAAGTGTAATCAACGCCGGCCAATCCCGTCACCCCGCCACAAGCCCACTCGCCCAGAATTGTCGTGACTCTTTTCACCCCAAGGTTGGCGGTAAATTCTTCTGCCAGAGGCCTCATATGGCGCGAAACTCTCCCAAATACAGGAATAATCACCCCATGCCTAGCGCCAGCCTCACCACGCCCAAGATCAATAGACCCAACATTGTTGCCGTAGGCACAATCGTCTGGCTCTCCAGTGAACTCATGTTCTTTGCAGCCCTCTTCGCCATGTACTTCACCACGCGTGCAGTACAAGGCCCAGCAGTGTGGCTTGCCTCGACGAAAATTCTTAACGTTCCTTTCGCCGCAGTGAATACAACGGTTCTCGTGCTCTCATCCGTTACCTGTCAGTTCGGAGTTTTTGCGGCAGAGCGTTTACAACCTCGCCGCACTGCTGCTCTCTGGAAATTCTCAAAGTGGGGAATGCGCGAATGGTTTGCACTGACATTCTTGATGGGTTCCTTCTTCGTGGGAGGTCAGATTTATGAGTATGCGAATTTAGTTCAAGAAGGTTTGAGTCTCTCATCGCGGGCCTACGGTTCTGTCTTTTATTTTGCGACAGGTTTCCATGGTTTGCACGTAACGGGCGGACTTGTTGCATTCTTACTTGTGATGGTTCGCGTCAGTAAAGCAGGCGGTTTCTCCCACAAACAAGCGACGACTGCGATTGTTGTTTCGTACTACTGGCACTTTGTTGATGTTGTATGGATCGCGCTCTTTTCAGCTATTTACCTTATTAAGTAATCGGAAGGAACTAACAACACAGTGAAGCGCCTCTCGCGTTACAGACGTCACCGCTTTGCAGGGCCAGTGCTTATGGTCTTTGCACTCTTTATGATCGGAACAACTTTCTCGGTCGCTAATGCAACAACTCGTCAAAGTGCAACAACACTTGCTCGATCTGCAGCAGTTGATGAAGGCCGACAGATTTTCCTTAAAGGTTGCTCGTCATGTCACGGGCTCAACGCTGAAGGCGGTGCGATCGCGCCATCCCTAATTGGCGTAGGCGCAGCAGATGTGGACTTCCAAGTTGGTACTGGGCGCATGCCGATGGCTGACATGACTGTTCAGGCAATGCGAAAGAAGCCTGCCTACACACCTGATCAAGTAGCAGCACTCGCAGCCTACGTTGCATCCCTTTCCCCAGGACCTGCTATTCCATCAGCAGATGTCATCAATTACGAGCGCGATGGAAACACTGCGCAAGGCGGCGAACTCTTTCGCACGAACTGCGCCATGTGCCATAACTTTGCCGGACAAGGCGGGGCGCTTAGCCAAGGAAAATTTGCACCATCTTTGATGCAGGCAACTCCCACCCAAATTTATGAAGCGTTAGTTTTGGGACCACAGTCCATGCCGGTTTTTTCCGACAAAATTCTCACTCCTACTGAAAAACTTTCCATCATTAAATGGATTAAAGCTGCTCAAGCAGAACCTGCCCATGGCGGAGCATCGCTTGGGCGCGTAGGGCCGGTTACAGAAGGTTTACTTATATGGACACTAGGACTCGGATTGCTTATTGGCATTGCGGTCTGGCTAGCAACGAAAGCGAGATAAGTAATGTCACACGAAATCGAGCCGATCTCTGATCCAGGATTGCCTGATCACGTCCATCGCGCCACAGATACAAACCCTGTTGCCGAAAAGAAGGCAGAACGTCAAGTTGCCATCCTCTTTCTCCTGAGTGCAGTAGGAACTATTCTTTTTATTGCCTCATACATTTTCATTCCAACTACTGAATTTATATTCCTGCCTGTCATGGGAACAACCAACGCCCATGAACTCTTTCTTGGATTAGGGCTTGCACTTGCTCTCTTGTTCATGGGTCTTGGAGCGGTCCATTGGGCTAAAACTCTGATGCCTGATGAAGAGGTCATCGCAGAGCGTCACGAGTTTCGATCTGAGGAATCTGATCGCGAAGATTTCGTTGCCACTGTCAAAGAGCGTGCCGCAGCCGCAGGTCTAGGCCGTCGCTCCCTTATCAAGCGAACACTAGGACTTTCAGGCGGACTTCTTGCTGCCTCGCCGTTGCTATTACTGCGCGATCTTGGTCCACTACCTAAGAATCAATTGCAAACCACAAGTTGGAAAACTGGAACTCGACTTGTTACCGATCCTGGCAACCGCGCCATCAAGCCATCAGATCTCGAGGTGGGCGCTGTTGCTCAAGTATTACCTCAACTCTTGCCAGGTGAAGAGCGCACTCTCAACAACATCGGCAAAGACGCCGTTCTACTTATTCGCTTGCGCCCGGAAGAGTTCGAACTCTCTCCAGAGCGACTTTCGTGGACGTATGAAGGGATCATCGCTTTCTCAAAGATTTGTTCACACATGGGCTGCGCTGTTGCACTTTACGAGCAACAGACTAAACACTTACTGTGCCCATGTCATCAATCCACTTTCGACGTGCCTCGAGCGGCGAAGGTGATTTTCGGACCAGCTGCTCGTCCACTGCCACAGTTGGCAATCACTATTGATTCCGAAGGTTATCTCGTAGCGCAAAAGCCTTTTACTGAACCCGTTGGACCGAGCTTTTGGGAGCGATCATCATGAGTGCACCACAAACTCCTGCTGGCAAGGTAGCCAATTATGTTGATGAACGTACTGGCGCAGCCAAGTGGCTCAAGAAGAATCTCACAAAAGTATTCCCTGACCACTGGTCATTTATGCTCGGTGAAATCGCACTTTACTCATTTATCATCTTGCTTCTCTCTGGCGTTTTCTTAACATTTTGGTTTGATCCATCCCAGCGCGAAGTTCTCTACCAAGGTAGCTATCAACCTTTAAGTGGGATCAAAATGTCCGCCGCTTATGTCTCCACCTTGCATATCTCCTTTGATATCCGGGGTGGATTGCTGATGCGCCAAATTCACCACTGGGCGGCGCTTTTGTTTATGGCAGCGATTGTTGCCCACTTACTTCGCGTCTTCTTTACTGGCGCATATCGCAAACCTCGAGAATTTAACTGGATCATCGGCGTCGGTCTTTTAACTCTTGGAATCGTAGAAGGCTTCTTGGGTTACTCACTTCCTGATGATCTTCTCTCTGGTACAGGGATTCGTATCGCTGAAGCAATCATTCAAGCGATGCCTGTCGTTGGCTCCTATCTTTCCTTCTTCGCCTTCGGCGGCCCATTCCCTGGGGATGCATTCATTCCAAGAATCTTTACGGTGCACGTTCTGCTTTTGCCTGGACTTTTCCTGGCGCTTATTACTGCCCACCTCATGTTGGTCTGGTACCAGAAGCACACGCAATATCCAGGACCCGGTCGCACAGAGAAGAATGTTGTTGGCTATCCGTTGATGCCGGTCTACATGGCAAAAGCTGGTGGATTCTTCTTCATCGTCTTTGGTGTAACTGCGTTGCTCTCTGCTCTTGCATCCATCAACCCGATTTGGCTTTATGGTCCCTATACACCCGGACAGATTTCTGCTGGATCCCAACCCGATTGGTATATGGGATGGCTCGATGGATTAGTTCGTATGTCTCCCCCTATCGAGACTCACGCCTTTGGACACACGATTTCTTGGAATATTTTGATTCCTGGTTTGATCGTTCCTGGAATTCTTTTCACGGGAATGGCTCTCTATCCATTTATTGAAAGTTGGTTCACGGGCGATAAGCGCGAACACCATCTCTTGGATCGTCCACGCAATGCTCCAAATCGCACAGCCTTAGGTGCCATGTCACTCACCTTTATCCTCGTTACCTTGCTCAACGGTGGAAATGACATCATCGCAACTCACTTCTCTCTGACCATAAATCAGATCATGTGGTTTAGCCGAATTGGAATCTTTGTTCTGCCACCAATTGCCTACGTAATCACCAAACGCCTCTGCCTCTCCCTACAAAGAGCCGATAGAGACCTTGTGTTGCATGGCAAGGAGACTGGCCGCTTGATGATGAGCGCTGAAGGTGAATTCATCGAAGTCCATGAACCAATCTCCAAGGAGAAGGCTTGGACGCTCACCCAGCATGAACAACCGGTTGCCCTCGAGCACCTCACCGAGGACGAGCACGGTGTGCGCAACCCCAATAGTCGTGGAAGCAAGCTTCGCGCTCGGATCAGTCGTGCCGATGCCGAGCAGATCCAAAAGCCAGGGGGCGACACTCACAGGGAGATTGAATAACCCTAGTGCCAGCACTCATGGCTGCCTATGCTCTGAGTTATGAAACGAATTGCGATCTCGCTCCTGTCTTTCTCTCTGCTTATTTCTGCTGCGCTCTCATCGAGTGCATGGGCGGCTAATGCGGTCGCTCAGCCTTGTAAGAAGGTAGGGCTCACCTCACGATCAGGTTCGCTTTCTCTAATTTGTGCTAAATCTGGATCAAAACTTGCTTGGAAGAAAGTTACAAAAACGGCTCTCCCTGCATCTGCCACCACTACTACTCCTGCCCCTGCATCTGCCCCCGTCCCCGCCCCGAGTGTCTCGACGACGCCTGTTCAAGAGGTGACAAAGACTTCTGATCAGATTCAAATAGTGGCCCTCTCCTGGTCATTCAGTTTTATCTACACCATGGATGACAAGAGCACGAAAAAGAGCCCCATCCTTTATCTCCCACAAGGAAAAGTAATACACCTGACCCTGACAAATACCGCCGATACTTCCCATGGTTTTTGGATTCCGGGACTTTCGCTGGATAAGGAAGCCGTACCTGGAGAGGCAGCGAAGTTTGATTTCACTGCAGAAAAGATTGGCACCTTCCCTGGATTGTGCAACATAGTGTGTGGACGAGGGCATTCAGGAATGTCTTTTACAGCTCAAGTTCTCTCGCCTACTGAGTTCACCAAGACGATAAATGCGCTGAATTAATTCAATTCGACGATACCGGCCCATTCATCAAAGAAGATATTGCGATCATGCACGTTCAACGTTGGTGGATGAATCACTGCGAGTTGGTTGGTTCGTAAGGAATCCAGGATATTTTCGGTCACTCTTGCAACTTTCTCCGAATCAACCGCTCTGCTTTTGGATTTCCATGGGCAATTATTTGCGATGGAACAGACCCACCCATCAGTTCCTATATCCAAAATTGCAGCCCCTGAACTTGTCACAAAATATGTAGACATCATCGTTGCGTCCTTGGTGCGTACTACAACTTTTGCAGATGCTAACTCCTGGATGGATGGCCCGGGTGAATACAGTGGTGAATCAATTTCAGTTCCCACGACATTTCGCAAAATATCTCCAGCCGGTAAAACATTGAACGGCCACGGATTCCCAATTGCTACGTGAAGATCGGTCACAGGCGTTATCCCCAAGTATTGCGATCCCAGAAGTAGCGATTCTGGATTTAGAATGGGGAAAATTCGCCATGCAGTTGATGCTAAAAGTGGATCGTTTGCATGGGGATCCTTGGGCCCACCCCACCTCCACATGCTCATACTTTCACTCGTTGTGTTACTCGTTGTGTTACTAACGCGATCTACAATTGGCCTGTTATAGATTGAATTCCCACCGAGGGAAATTAGATTGGCACCTCGAGCAATAGACTTTTCGAGATTTGCGCGCATGGCGGTAGTCCAATATTCGGCATGACCACTAAGAATGATCGAACGCGAACTTTCTATCGCAGCGCCACCGGAATCTAGATCCATATCACTGGCGTAATTGAGATCCAATCCAACCTTCTCTGCCAGAAAAATGAGTGGATACTCCATATACCTTGCTTGGCCGGCACCGTCGCCAGCATAAGGCCGCGCAAAGCTTGCAATCGTGGCTCGAGTATCAGCTTTACCATCAGCACCGGAATAGAGAGATCTTCCACCCCACTTGTTATACGCCTGCCAAGTAAGGGCCGATGATAGAAATGAGATTGCATTTCGCGATCCCTTATCTGTAATAACCAAGGGCACAAAGGAGCCTTCGGTGTGCGAGGCATCCAATCTGACAACGTACTCACCGGGTGGCGTCTTCTTTGTCACTTTAAGACTCCACGCAACTGGCCAGTTGCTTGCATCTTCGGTGGTCAGAATCGGCGCCGCTTTCTCTTGAGGTGTGAGATCGGGAACTTTGATCTTCACTCGTTCAATGAGACGAGCTCCGGCTCCAGCGTAATAACCAATTCTGAAAATACTCGCATCCACATAACGGCCGGCGCTGGATATATGTAGTCCTACACTTTGTCCGCATTGTGCGCTGGAGGAACTAAACCATCCTTCGATCGGACGTTGACTCCTAGCATCTTGTGTCTTGGCCAATCTGGAAACATGTTTAGTTGGTGATAATTTCTTTACGTTTGCCTCAAGAGCAATAGGAATCCCCTCATCCCATTGCCAATCCCCGACTTTGCTGTTTTCTTGTGCCACCCACGTTGGGCTTCGATCAAATTCGCATGGATTAGGTTCGGCTGCACTAACTTGGGTCTGTTGCAACAGGGCTAATGATAATGAGAGCACAACAAGAATGGGAGTTTTCCGTGAGGTCACTTTCCTCCGACTGATCATTCAGTTTTGAAGATCGTTAAAGGAGTCTTGTACAAGGAAAGGGAAACGACTTCGATGCCAGCGTGTTTATGGGCGCTAATGAGGGACTGCTTTATTGAACTTCGACTGAATCTAAACAGCAACAAAGCCAGAGGAATCTCAACAAGCAGCGCAGACAATAACGCTAGTTTGAAATCGATTCCAGCTTGCGAAGTGGTCACGTCAAACCACGAATCAATAATCAAAAAGGTTGCCGATACCATCGAGGCAGGAATGGCTAACTGTCTGCGTTTCCAAATCGACCAAGTGGTCGCCGAAAGAGTGGTCAGCATTGCCCCGTCAAAACCAATCCAAGCCAGATCCCAGTTCTGCGCGCGATAAGAAACAGGCAGATCTACCATTAAATAAATCATCCAACCCGCCAAAACGAAACACGAAAGGACGAGTAGTCGAAGAAGTACAGCCATAAAAAGGCGATGGTTCATACGCTTCATTGCTCTTGCCCCTTCATTCTCTCTTGAACTTTCTCAATTTCGAGGATGTCACTTGATGTACTAATACTCCTCCTACAAGGCCCCAGAACGGTGATCCCAGATGCCATGCACTCACGCCTGAAACCGTAATCAATAAGGTAACAAGTCCTGCTTCTCGATACCCGGCATCAACAAGGCCATCGTGAGCCGAGGAAGCGATGACCGGAATTAAGGCAAGGCCAGCAATAGTGGCCATTAATTCAACCGGTAATGAGGCAAATAGACCAGAAACGGTTGACCCGAAAAACGCTAGTACTAAATAGAACGTTCCACATGCTACTCCAGCAAAATATCGAGTCTTTGGATTGGGGTCGGCCGATTCCTGGGTTGCAATGGCAGCCGTAATCGTTGAAATATTCACACCGCTTCCCCCGAAACCGGCACCCGCAATCGACAAGATCGCACCCCATGTCACGATCTGATTCTCTGGCGGTTGGTAGTGAGAATTATGTAAAACAGCTATCCCAGCCGCATCCTGCGTGGTCAGCACCATCAAGAAAATCGGCAGCGCCAAAGTGAAGATCGCGCCGATTGAAAAAGATGGCGAAGTCCACACTGGATGCGCCGGAGAGAACGAAATATGCGGATTAACAAGTGTGGATTGAAATGCCGCAACCAAGAGACCGACTGCTAGCGAACCTACTACGGGTGCACGCCAGCGAAATCTGCGACCTAGAAAGAAGGTAACAATCATCGAAATACCAAGGAGCACGTTAGTTGAAAGATTGGTGAATATCCCTACCCCAAACCTAAAAAGAATTCCTGCCAACATCGCCATGACAACTGGGCGTGGAACATGTTTCATAATGGCATTGAAACTTTTTGTTGTACCAACAAGGAGGAGTGCTAGCGAGGCGATGAAATAGGCCCCCACGACTTGAGAGAAGGAATTGGTTGGCAGTCCAGTAACTAATAGCGCAGTCGTTGCGGTTCCCCAGGCGCCAATAATGGGCATGCCATGGCGCAAGGAAAGAATCAAAGAGAAAAGTCCAGAACCCAAGAAGATCATCAACAACCATGACGCTCTTTGATCTGCGGAAAGACGTCCAGCACTTGCTGCTTGAAAGAGAATTGCCAGCGGTCCCGTGGTCGAAACTAGGACAACAAGTAATCCTGAAAATAGCGCACCCCATGAAGCCGCTTGAGGAAGGCCGCGAAGATTTACTCGGAAGGCACGACCTATAGAAAGGGCGCTAGTACCGTATTCCAACTTAGTGGGTTGAAACTGATGGCTTTTCGTACTCAGTAACAAAACCAACAATGCTTATTAGTAGAGCGCCCACGGCGATTATCGTTAACCACCAACCAATGATGAGACCAAGTCCCGCGGCACAAGCCGAAAGCGCAACAGGCAACGGCCACCATGAATGAGGACTATAAAAACCAAGATCTCCAGCCCCATCCGCGATCTCTCCCAAATTATTATCTTCGGGCAAGATTCCCCCAGTATTTTTGGCTGAATACCAGATGTAGAAACCAACCAGGCCAGCAAGTCCGCCACTGAGTCCAATAGCTGTGATACCTACGGGCTCACCACCGAGCTGCCAATAGATGATCGCCATCATGAAGTAGAAAAGCGTAAAACCCAAAAATAACTGCCATGAGACCTTCATCTAATTAGTGCCCCTCGGTCTTGATATGCGGATGATGCAGGTCAAATGCTGGTCGCTCAGAACGAATCCGTGGCATTGAAAGGAAGTTGTGACGAGGTGGTGGACACGAAGTTGCCCACTCCAGAGATGCACCATAACCCCATGGATCATCGACTCCGACCATCGGTGACTTTCGAGTAATCCAGACATTGACCAAGAATGGAATCATCGATGCCGCCAGAAGTACCGAACCGACAGTAGAAATTTCGTTCATAAATGTGAATCCATCAGTCGGTAAATAATCGGCGTAACGACGCGGGAAGCCCTTGATGCCCAGCCAGTGCTGGACCAAGAACGTCAAATGGAATCCAAAGAAAGTCATCCAAAAATGAACTTTGCCAAGTCGTTCGTTGAGCATCTTGCCCGTCATCTTTGGCCACCAGAAATAGAAGCCCCCGAACATGGCAAATACAACGGTGCCAAAGAGTACGTAATGGAAGTGAGCAACTACGAAGTAGGAAGCCGACACCGCAAAGTCCAATGGAGGCGAGGCCAGAATGATTCCGGTCAATCCGCCAAATAGGAAAGTGATGAGAAATCCAACAATCCATAACATCGGAGTTTCAAAGGTGATTGCTCCACGCCACATAGTTCCGATCCAGTTAAAGAATTTCACACCAGTCGGAATTCCGATGAGGAATGTCATAAAGGAGAAGAATGGGAGCAGTACTTGACCCGTTGCAAACAAGTGGTGAGCCCAGACGGATACCGAGAGAGCCGCGATGGCAATTGTTGCTGCAATCAAACCTTTATAACCAAAAATTGGTTTGCGACTAAATACTGGCAAAATTTCGGTAGCAATACCAAAGAAAGGCAAGGCCAAAATATAAACCTCGGGGTGACCGAAGAACCAGAAAAGATGTTGCCAAAGCATGGCTCCACCGTTGGCCGGATCAAAAAGATGAGAACCAAAGAGCCTGTCAGATTCCAATCCAAGGAATGCAGCAGCAAGTGGCGGAAATGCAAGTAGTACAAGAATCGATGTCAATAAAATGTTCCATGAAAAAATAGACATACGAAACATCGTCATACCAGGTGCGCGCATCGTAAAGATTGTGGTTATGAAGTTGACGCCCGAAAGGATCGTTCCAATTCCACCCATTGCAAGACCGATAACCCAAAGGTCGCCGCCGATGCCTGGTGAAAATTGCGAATTAGCTAATGGAGCGTAAGCAGTCCATCCAAAGGAAGCCGCCCCGCCCGGAGCAAGGAAGCCGCCAAAAGCCATTGTTCCACCGAACAAATAAAGCCAATATGAGAGCATATTCAAACGAGGAAACGCCACATCGGCTGCACCGATTTGCAAAGGCATGATTACGTTGGCAAAGCCAACAAAGAGCGGTGTTGCAAACATCAACAACATAATTGTTCCGTGCATTGTGAAAATTTGGTTGTACTGCTCATTACTCCAGAATTGTTGACCAGGAACTGTCAACTCTGCGCGCAAAGCAAGAGCAAGAATCCCGCCAATAAGAAACCAAGTAAATGATGTAATCAGATACATATATCCAATGGTCTTATGATCGGTTGAAGTTATCCACTTTACAAAGAGACGGCCCTTGCTTGTTGGGGCAAGCGCAGTAGGTCGGCGAGTAACAACCGCTGTCTTAGGTGGTTGCGCAAGAGTTGTCATGACTGGCTCGCTTTCAATCCTGCTAGGTAGTTTTGATAATCAGCGGGTGAAACAACTTTTACTTTGAAGTACATGCGTGAATGATCGCGTCCACAAAGGATGTTGCAACGACCAGGCCATTCACCAATCTTGTTGGCAGTGAATTCCAAGTAGTTCGTTACGCCGGGAAGATTTTGAATCTGAATCATGAATGCAGGGATCCAAAAACCATGCACGACATCGCTCGACGTAAGCGTGAATCGAACACGCTCACCTTGAGGCAAATACAACGTTGGAGGATTAGCCGGAGTTCCGGTAACCAACGCTTTTGTTCCTGCTTCTGGGTAAGCAAACTGCCATGACCATTGAATTCCGTTTACCGAAATATTATGCATAACTTTGGCAGGAGATTTATCGGTGATCTTTGATTCATCACGCGCAGTGAATGCAAAAAGAACCGCGACGATAATAAAGGGAATGAGCGTGTATGCCACTTCAACAGGAATGTGATACTGAATTTGCCGAGGAAATTCTTGACCCTCTTTTTTGCGATGAGCAAATGACGAATACAAAATTAGACCAGCGGTAAATGTTCCTACGACTGCTGCTGTAATCCACGCGCCTTGCCAGAGCGAAATTGAGGTCTGGTTGACGCTGGAGAGATTCTTTTCGTAGCCCAATCCCGAGACTTTTGAACACCCGCTGAGCAGGGCCATTAAGCCAAGACCTCCGCCCATGGACAGCGTTGCGCGAAATCTCTTCTTCTTAGGCTCAAATGACATGGGCAAAGGATAGTGGGGCATTTCCAACTTCACCGCATGTGCGGGTAGCGTTCGGCAGGTGGCTCAAATCACAAGGAATTTCACCTCCGAAGGCCCTCTCCATCTGGCTGCGCGAGAGGCGCTTGAGAGCGCCTTTGATCAAGGATGGGCCGATCCTCGCAAGTTAAGCCACCAAAGTGCCAAAGCCAGAGTTCTCAAGAATGAGGCTATCGAATCGATTGCGTCCAACTTGCATATCTCTGCTGAAAAGCTGGAGTTCATAGGAGAGGCGCGTTTGGGGCATTACTACTCCATCGCTGGACTTCTTCGACCGCAGGACCTACTGCTGCATTCGGTGGTCGATAAAAGTGAAATTCTCGCCCTAGCGCGCTCCCGCGCCAGCATGGGTCTTCCTGTTTCTCTTGATGGCCAGATCGACATCTCACCTGCATTGGCTCCCCCGTCAGTGGATCGTGTATTTGCCGTGCAGATAGCCAATGGCGAGACCGGAGTCATTCAGAATTACACAGAGATCATCCGAGAATTCCCAGAGGCGCGAATCGCCTGTGATTTCTCCAGTGCGGGAATTGCGCTCCCCTTACCTGAACGTTGGGACAGCGCCTTCTTCGATTCAAAGTCCTGGCAAGGTCCCGAGGGTGTTGGAATCCTCGCCATCAACTCAGCACATAAATGGATAAATCCGCTTCCTCACATTGGTCCGGCTCGAGTCCCCGGATCAGTCTCACTTCCACTCATCATGGCTAGCGCGATTGCCTTAGAGGCGAAGAAGAAAGAGTTCGATGGGCAAGCAATCCGACTTCGAGAAATATCAAAGTACCTGCGTAAAGAAATTTCATCCACCATTGCACACTGCGATATCGCGGGAAACCTCGAATCATCATTGCCGCATATCAACTCCTTGTCATTTCTCTATGTAGAAGGAGAAGAACTCCTACGTCAACTTGATAACGCGGGATACGCGCTGGACTCAGGTTCGGCATGTAGCGCTGATGACCTAGCCCCTAGCCACGTGCTTGCGGCGATGGGAGTACTCACTCACGGCAACATTCGAATCACACTTCACGCGTCCTCTACCCAAGATGAGGTCAGAGATTTGGTCCAAGAAATTCGTCGAGTCGTAGAGGGAATTCGATCGAGATGAAGCCAACCCGCGAAGTCGATTGCTTAGGTATGCGATGTCCACTTCCAATAATTGTGATTGCAAAAGAAATTCTAAACTCAAACAATGGCGAGTTACTTAGACTTTTGTCTGATGATCCAGCGACATGGCCTGATCTTCAGGCATGGTCACGGATGACGGGAAACACCGTAAGCCGGCAAAGCGAAACGAATTTTATTGTGGTGCGTCAAAACCAAAGTGGCCAAGACTCTCGCTGATTTCTGCCGTAGCGATGACACCGTAAGCGACTTCAAATCTGTTTAAAAATTCTGCGCGCGTGAAGTGATACTCCTGCGTTCCTTTGGTTTCGATCACGTAAGTGGCGAGCATCGAGCCCAACTGTGCACAACGCTCGTGACTGAGATCCGCGGCAAGCCCTGCGATAAATCCAGAGCGAAACGAATCACCCACGCCTGTTGGATCAATCCGCGCTTTTTCTTGTGGCACCCCTACATAGATCGTTTCTTTGCCCTTTTCCTCAACTTTTGCTCCATCAGAGCCGAGGGTGACGATACGAACATTTACACGTTCAAGGATTTCGGCATCAGTCCATCCAGTTTTTTGAATGGCTAGAGCGCACTCGTATTCATTAAGAAATAAGTAAGCCGCCCCTTCGATGAGACGCTTGATCTCATCGCCATCCATTCGTGCCATCTGTTGAGAAGGATCCGCCGCAAAGGCAATCTGCTGCTGGCGAGCGGTTTCTGAATGTCGCAGCATCGCTTCAGGATCATCCGGTGAAATCACAATCAGGTCGAAGACGCCAGTTTTGGCCATGATCGGTGCAAGTTCGATATTGCGAGCCTCGCTCATGGCACCAGGGAAAAAGGATGCAATTTGATTAAGTTCGGTATCGGTCGTCACCATAAAGAGACAGGTGTGCAAGGTCTCTGAAATCAGAACATGAGCCGTATCAACTCCGTGGCGTGAGAGCCACGCATCGTAATCGGCCCAATCTTTCCCTACCGATGCAATCAACGTTGGACGCAATCCAAGAACGCCCATGCCAAATGCAATATTTGCAGCGCATCCACCACGTCGAACATCGAGAGCATCAACTAAGAAGGAGAGAGAAACCTTTTCCAACGATCCCGCAACGAGAGAGTCCGTGAATTTTCCCGGGAAGGTCATCAAATGGTCGCGACCAACCGAACCAGCCACGCCAATTTTCATGAACAACCTTCGTTAGGAGTTAAGAGTGTTACAAGAAATTAGTGGAAAGAATCACCGCACGCACAAGAACCACCTGCGTTGGGATTGTCGATGGTAAAGCCTTGTTTCTCGATGGTGTCAACGAAATCGATCGATGCGCCAGCAAGATAAGGGACGCTCATCTTGTCTACGATGACTTTGACGTTTCCGAATTCGTGAGTGACATCGCCATCTAGGGCGCGATCATCAAAATAGAGTTGGTAGCGAAGTCCTGAACATCCGCCCGGCTGGACAGCTACGCGAAGAGCCAAATCATCGCGATCCTCCTGAGCCAAAAGTGCAGCGACTTTACTGGCTGCGGTATCGGTCAAAACGATGCTGGCAACGCTTGTTTCAATAGTGACATCAGTGCTCATAATTATTTCTCTCCCCTAATACAGAACCTGTGACGAAAATCAGTGCGACTTCGGGCCAAATCCTACTCGCACGATGGCAAAGAAGCAGACAGAATATGCCTATGGCATTGAGTGATCTCCTTCTGCTGGGACAAGGTAAAGACCTGGCAAGTGAACGCGGGGTTTCCTGTACCGGAGAACTCCCTCACCCAAGCGAACCAGGCTTGATAGAACGTGCTCGGGTAGCCCGCGCAGCCCTTGGAGAACGGGCCCTAGTTTTAGGCCACCATTATCAACGCGATGAAGTCATTGCCTTCGCGGATATCACAGGAGACTCCTTTAAGTTGGCCCAAGCCGCCGCTGTTGCCACCCAGGCTGAATACATAATTTTCTGTGGCGTGCACTTCATGGCAGAGAGCGCCGACATTCTTACCTCTAGCGCTCAGAAGGTAATCC
This sequence comes from uncultured Actinomycetes bacterium, assembly GCA_903834145.1. Classification (GTDB taxonomy): domain Bacteria; phylum Actinomycetota; class Actinomycetes; order Nanopelagicales; family Nanopelagicaceae; genus QYPT01. The sequence continues at coordinate 49,804 of CAILHY010000022.1, read as the reverse complement.
TGCCGGATCTTGCAGCAGGGTGCTCTATGGCCGATATGGCTACCGCATCTCAAGTTGATGAATGTTGGAAAGTTTTACAGGAATTCGGAGTCGCATCACACACGATTCCAGTGACCTATATGAATTCATCGGCAGCCATCAAAAGTTTTACTGGAGAAAATGGCGGAACGGTCTGCACCTCCTCCAACGCACAACGAGCAATGGCATGGGCTTTCGAGCAAGGAGAAAAAGTTTTATTTCTCCCCGATCAACATCTCGGCCGAAACACTGCCGTTCTTTCGCTGGGGCTCTCACGTGAAGATTGCGTCTTGTGGAATCCCTGGAAGCCACAGGGAGGGCTTACTCGCGAGGAGATTATTAACGCAAAAGTAATTTTGTGGCGAGGACATTGTTCAGTCCACGGCAGATTTACCGTAGATAGCGTTAATGAAGTGAGATCCAGAATTCCCAACGTACAAGTTCTTGTGCATCCTGAATGCCAATACGAAGTTGTTTCTAGTGCAGATGTCGTCGGCTCGACAGAAATGATCATCAAGACTATTGAGGCGGCACCTTCAGGTTCATCCTGGGCGATTGGGACAGAGCTCAACCTCGTCCAACGATTGGCAAAAACCCATACGGATAAACAAATCGTCTTTCTCGATAAAGATGTCTGCTACTGCTCCACCATGAACCGCATCGATCTTCCACACCTGGTCTGGGTCATGGAATCACTCCTAGCCAACCACCTCGTGAATCAGATTCGGGTCGATGACAAGACCGCGATTTACTCCAAGCTTGCGCTGGAGCGAATGCTGGCCCTGCCCTAACTTCCAGATAAAGCCCACCACTCCTTTTAAGCCTCTAAAACCTCTATAGTCTGACTTATGAGCGCAGATACTCCAGATAAGTCCGACAACAAGGGCCGTCCAACCCCTTCGCGTAAAGATGCACAAGCAAAGCGCGTCGTAAATTCCATGGCGCCTGCTGCTAATAAAGAAGAACGAAAGAAGCAGAAAGAGCTTCAGCGCCAACATCGCGGATCTGCAAGAGCTGCCTATATGCGCGGTGAAGAAAGTGCTCTACCTGCGCGCGATCGTGGTCCGGTCCGCAAATTCGTTCGCAACTACGTCGACTCGCGTCGTTCTCTTGCTGAATATTTATTGCCACTCCTCTTCGTTGTTCTTATGGTTTCGCGCATTACTGCGCTTCAAAGTATTGCCGTTCTTCTGATGTACATAGTTTTCCTAGGCGCGATGGCAGAAGGCGTTATTCTCTCTCGCAAATTAAAGAAGGAAGTGAAAACCCGTTTTCCGGAAGCTTCCACAAAAGGTATTGGCGCTTACGGATGGTCACGCTCGACTCAACTTCGTCGTTTGCGCGCGCCAGCACCACAAGTAAAACCTGGAGATAAAACTAACTAATCAGAAACTTGTCTGACTAGGCGCGTGGCTTTGGGCTCGCGTTTTTTGCGGGATTGGTCTCGGGAATACCCCCAAGGGCTTTATCGATCGCCTTCATTGTTTGAGCTGAAAGCTTTACACCCGAGGCTTTTACATTCTCTTTGACCTGTGAAGGTTTCGTGGCTCCGATGATTGCGCTGGAAACATTCTTGTTTTGCAACACCCATGCAATTGCCAACTGAGCCATTGAAAGATCTACCCCTTCTGCAATAGGGCGAAGTTTTTCGACTGCCGTCAAAATGTCATTATTGAGCCATCGCGAAATCATTCCTGCTCCACCGTTTTTATCTGTAGCGCGTGAACCAGCAGGCACTTTCTTACCTGGTTTGTACTTTCCCGTGAGAACGCCCTGGGCAATCGGCGACCAAACAATCTGGCCAATGCCTTCTTTGTCGCTCAAGGGAACAACCTCTGCATCAATCACTCTCCATAGCATCGAATACTGAGGCTGATTGGAGACGAAACGGGTGTAACCACGTTCATCTTGAATCTTGAGCGCTGCACTTATTTCAGTAGCGCTCCATTCGGAGGTTCCGATGTAATTCACTTTTCCTTGACGCACTAGATCATTGAATGCACTGAGCGTCTCCTCCAGCGGTGTCTCGTAATCGAAACGGTGCGCTTGATAGAGGTCAATGTGGTCAGTGCCCAATCTCTTCAAAGAAGCATGTGCTGACTCCATAATATGTTTGCGAGAAAGGCCACGATCATTCTTTCCTGTGCCCGTTGGAAAATACACCTTCGTAAATAGCTCATAGGATTCACGGCGAACACCTTTGAGGGCCTTACCGAGAACAGTTTCGGCTTTCGTACCTGCATACACATCTGCGGTATCGAACGTTGTGATTCCAACGTCCAGCGCCGTCTTAACGCATGCAATTGCACTCTGTTGTTCAACTTGAGAACCGTGGGTAATCCAGTTTCCATAGGAAATCTCAGAAACGTACATGCCCGAACTTCCAAGACGGCGATGTTCCACGGCCGATCCCCCTCAAATGAACCCGATTGTGAAAGTGCCACCTTATGACGAGCGAGGCGTATTGCCAAGGCGAAAGCGATGTGGTTTGGTTGGCACTCAAGAAAAAACTTCATAAGTCTTGTTTAACGTCTTTGTGTTTAGGGGAAGTCCGGTGAGAATCCGGCGCTGACCCGCAACCGTAAAGCAACGAACCTTGTTGTTAAGTCGGATTACCTAAATCAAAGGCTCGATATCGACACCACCGCCGAGGTTTGCGGGGCGTTCGTCCAAACAGAAATGTTTGAACTGGAAGCTAGGGTCGTTCGAGATATTTCGAACGACTTTTTTATTTCATTCATAACATGCTTAAGGTCGGCCCTTGTGAGACTCCCTACACGTGAGGCTCTATAAATGAAGATGATAACTAAGAGAACATTCGCAGCGATATCAGTGGCAATGATCGCTACTGCTTTACTTACTCCTTCCGCACAGGCCGCAGATAAGGGCTACCGCTATTGGGGTTATTTCCAAAGTGCTCCAGGGCAAACCTCTTGGACTATGGCTCAAACTGGGCCAACAACGATAGTTGCCGATGGATCTGTTGAAGGCTGGGCATTTACTTTTAGCAGTGACAGCGTTCCAGATGCCGCTACACCACGCGTTGCACCAAATTTTTCCCGCATCTGTGGAACTACAAAAATTCCTGCAGCTGGAAAGAAAAGAGTAGGGATTGTTGTTGACTTCGGAAGTATTTTTTTGAAACCTAAAGGTGAAACACTTCCACGATCCTTTAGCAAATGTCTCGTTCTCGATAAGAAGGCCATTGGCTCAGACGTTGTGTACGCAGTTGCAAAAATTCGCGCAAGTTCATCTGGATTCATTTGTGGACTCAATGGTTACCCATCAAATGAATGCGGAGTAGAAGTTAATACGCCTGCTGCACTAACTAAGAAGAACTAAATACATTTATGAATAAGTCCCTGCACCCACTCGTCTGGTGGATTTGGGCCGGGTCACTTGCAACTGCAGTTGCAATGACCAGCTCCATCCCCCTTGCCTTTGGCGTTGTGGGTGCAGCGGGATTTATTGTCAGAAGAAAGGCTGAGAAAGCACCGTGGGCAAAAAGTTTTGCATGGTCAATAAAAGTTGGAACATGGGTGATTGTAATTCGCGTTCTCACGGGTGTGTTGATCGGCGTACCTATCCCGGGTCGGACCCTCTTCACTCTGCCGATCATCCCTTTGCCTGATTGGATGGCCGGAATCCGAATTGGCGGGCCCGTAACTTTTGAGCGACTTTCATCAACGGCCCACGATGGAATCTTGATCGCAGCGATCATCGGTTTACTCGGCGCCGCCGCGTCATTGTCGAGTCCTCATCGATTGCTTCGCTCTATGCCGGTTATGGTCTATGAATTTGGAGTGACGATCGTCATTGCAACATCGATACTTCCTCAATTTGTCACCAGTGTTTCGCGCATCAAAGAAGCTCAGCGATTGCGTGGTCACGAGAGCCGAGGTTTGGCTAGCTGGCGAAGAATCGCACTCCCCTTGTTTGAAGATTCACTTTCACGTTCGCTAGATCTCGCCGCTGCAATGGATTCACGTGGTTATGGATATTCTCGAAAGCGCTCGAAATATCGAAACGATCATTGGACCACTAGAGATTATGCGCTCTGTGCTTTCGCCCTGCTGGTTTTTCTTCGCCCAGAATATCTCTTGATCATCGTTGCTCTATCACCATTGGTCTTGGCCCCATGATCAAATTCACCAACGTCTCTCTCATATATCCGAATTCACAACAAACGGTCATTGAGGATCTCACCTTCATCGTTGCAGAAGGCGAACTCGTTCTAGTGATGGGGTCTACCGGAATCGGAAAATCATCACTGCTGCGTTTAATCAATGGCTTGGTGCCCCACCACACGGGCGGTATTTTGGCTGGCGATATCAGTGTGAATGGGATCAGCACCCAAAGCGTTAAACCAGGTGGTCTCGCCCATTTGATTGGAATCGTGGGACAAAATCCTCTCAATGGCTTCGTCACTGACACGGTGGAAGAAGAGTTGGCTTTCGGCATGGAAACTTTGAATCTTCCACCTGATGTGATGCGCAAACGCGTTGAAGAAATCTTGGATCTATTGAGTTTGGCGCAACTTCGAAACCGTTCCCTTGCCACTCTCAGCGGTGGAGAACAGCAACGTGTAGCCATTGGTAGCGCGCTGGTGATGCATCCCAAAGTGCTTGTCTTAGATGAGCCAACGAGCGCACTTGACCCGGTCGCAGCTGAGGAAGTTCTCTCTATCCTTCATCGACTTGTCCACGACCTGGGACTGACAGTTATTGTCTCCGAACATAAATTAGAACGAGTGATTCAATTTGCGGACCGAATTATCCATATCCAAGGTGGCGGGCAGACCCAGATCGGAACTCCTGAAACGATTTTTGCCTCCTCTGCGCTAGCGCCACCGATTATTCATTTAGCTCGAGCCATGAACGTTAGCGAAATCCCCTTGAGTGTTCGACAAATGCGTCGTCTCACTGAACCAATTCGAAAACATTTGAGTGAAATCACCCCCGATGTTGTTCACACTGTAGACAAGGCAAAAATTGTCGTGAAAGTGGATCGAATGAGCATTTCCTACGGAGCAAAAGAGGCGATCGCCGACACTTCCCTCACTATCTGCGCCGGAGAGATCGTTGCGGTCATGGGTCGAAACGGCGCTGGAAAGAGTTCTCTCCTTCGAGCAATCGTCGGGGCAACTTCTCCGTCTAAAGGAGCAGTCAGTATTGTGGGCAAGGATCCGTTCTCTCTGCACGGGAAAGAGCGCACAGAGCTTGTCGGATTTATTCCACAAGAACCCAGTGACTTACTCTATGGACAAAGTGTCCGCGAGGAATGTTCGCAAGCAGACGCGGATAATCATGTGGCTTCCGGTGAAACTTTTGCTTTGATTCAAACTCTCGTCCCTGGTATTTCACAGAACACCCACCCGAGGGATCTCTCTGAAGGGCAACGTCTGAGTCTTGCACTGAGCGTCGTACTCTCTGCGCAACCACAACTTCTTGTTCTTGATGAACCAACCCGTGGATTGGATTACACGGCTAAGGTTTCTCTGATTTCCATACTCAAAGAGATTGCACATGCTCATGACAGGGCGGTCATTATCGCCACTCACGATGTCGAACTCGTTGCCGAACTCGCCTCCAGGGTTATCTTCATCGCTGAAGGGGAAATTGTTGCCGACGGCACGACGATGGATGTACTTCTTTCTTCTCCCGCGTTTGCACCGCAAGTAGCAAAAGTTATGTCGCCATCGCCGTGGTTGACCGTGAAGGACGTACTCACGGCAATGAGAAATAATCCATGAGCACCACCTCAGATATATATCGATTTAGTAAGCGCTCGGCATTGGCCCTGGCGTTCACCGGGATCGTAAGCGCATCAGGTTTTCTCTGGCCCTTTATTTTCAATGCCGCTCACCATCAGTCACGCACCCAATGGTTTTTCTGGATAGCTGTCCCGATCGCACTCGGTCTGCTCATCGTGGAATTAAGTAATGAGCGTCTCGATGCAAAATCTGTTGCATTACTTGGCGTGCTGGCAGCGCTCACGGCAGCACTGCGGCCCATGGGTGCTGGCGCCGCAGGAATTGAACCTATGTGGTTCATACTTATTTTGAGTGCACGAGTATTCGGGGCCGCTTTCGGTTTTATTTTAGGTATAACAGCTCTCTTCGTTTCTGCATTTATTACCGGCGGCTTCGGGCCTTGGCTTGCTTATCAAATGTTTGCCGCGGGATGGATTGGTCTTGGTGCAGGCGCCCTGCCGCAAAGAGTCGGCAAATATTCAATTCGAGGCAAAAGCGAAGTGTTGCTCCTCGTTCTCTATGGAATATTCGCAGCCCTTTCTTTTGGTGCGCTCATGGATTTGCAGTTTTGGCCCTGGGCTCTCGGATCTCACACTCAACTTTCATACCTAGCCGGTGGAGCAACTTCTACAAACATGCACCGTTTTATTATCTTTCATTTCGCATCGTCTATGGCATGGGACATTCCTCGCGCTTTTGTTACAAGCACCTTGCTTTTGTTCACTGCCCCAACATTGCTCTCCGCCTTACGGCGCACGCAGAGACGGGCTGCCTTTTTGGCTCCTATTGAATTTGTTGAATTTAACGAACGTGCGAGGCAACAAAGGGAAGAGTAACTACTTCCACTTCAAGATCACGGCCCCGCACATCGATCTTCAGGTGATCTCCTACCTTTACTGATGGCGATACCAGAGCCAAAGCAATACCGTTCTTTAACGTGGGTGAGAAAGTTCCGCTTGTAACCTTTCCAATCACCGCACCTTGCGAATCTTTTACATCCATTCCACCACGAGGAATTCCTTTACCCACACACAGTAAGCCGCGCATTTTTGTGACAGCGCCCGTTGCCTTTTGTTGACGCAATACATCGGCACCGGAGAAGGTTCCTTTCTCCCAGCCGATTGCCCAGTTGGCACTTGCCTGAACTGGAGTAATTTCTAAGGAAAGTTCATGTCCGTGCAATGGATATCCCATTTCAGTGCGCAAAGTATCGCGAGCGCCCAGACCACAAACTACTCCGCCGAAGTCAACCATTGCTGCGGCAATGCAATCCCACACGGCAAGTGCGTCATCCCACGATGGAAGAATTTCAAAACCTAGTTCGCCCGTATACCCCGTACGACAAAGAATGGCGCTTCGACCATCAATGGTGATGGAGGAAAAATTCATGTAATCCATATCCGTGGCAACGCCCAGTGAATTAAGGAGTGCTACAGATTTTGGCCCTTGAACAGCAATAACCCCATAGGACTCATGCAAGTTCACGATTTCGATGCCAGCTGGTGCTAACGTTTTGAGATATGCCACTACATCGCCAGTATTTGCTGCATTAGGCACGAGAAAGAAATCATCGGCGCTATTTCGATAGGCGATCAAATCATCAATAACCCCACCAGCCGGATTACAGATCAAGGTGTACTGGGCTTGCCCGTCAACGATCCGAGTCAAGTCATTGGTGAGTACGCCATTTAGGAAATCTAACGCTCCCGCCCCGCGAACCGATGCCTTCCCTAGGTGGGAAACATCAAAAATCCCTACCGCCTCACGCACGCTGGCATGTTCGGTGAGTACTCCTGTGGCCGGATAATCAATCGGCATGAGCCATCCCCCAAAATCTGCCATCTTGGCTTGGAGGTCTACATGGCGAGAATTCAATGGCGAAAGTTTCATGTCCCTCAACCTATCGCTAGGCTCGTATCTAGAGAAGTTCCCGGGCTGGTGAGTTAGATTGCATGTCTGGTGACATGAGTTTAGATAAGACCAGATGCCGAGAAAGATGCCGAGAAAGATGAAAAGGAGATTCCTGTGTCAAAGATAACCTTGACTGATGCAGTCCTAGCCCCCGAAATTTTGGTTGTAGGACTGGCCTTTAAAGAGGGCTCCGATAAGAAGCTCGTCATTGAATCTGGACATCTGAAACTAGATATCAAGACTCTTCTGGGGGCGCTTGAGGATGTCGGTGCCACGGGCAAAGCTGATGAAGTAATTAAACTTCCCGGAACAAGTACTCGCTTGATCGTCTTTACTGGCCTTGGAAGCGCCCACTCGCATTATCCGCATGAAACCTTACGCCGCGCCAGTGGCGCAGCTACTCGCGCACTTGCTGGAAATCCATCCGTCTCTTACGCATTGCCCTCAGAGGATTTATCTTCTTTGGGAGCAGTTGCCGAAGGCGCTGCGCTGGGTGCTTATGCATTCGATGAATTCCGTGGCTCAACAAAAGCCCATCGTAAGCTTCCTGTTGAATCCATAACCATTCACACCTCTTTGGCCGATCAGAAAGAGGCAAAAGCGGTTGCGAAGCGCGCAATCGTTATTTCCCAGTACACAACATTGGTACGCGATCTGATTAACATGCCACCGAGCCACTTAACGCCATCAACATTTGTAGACATCATGAAGAAAGCAGTCACCGTCGCTGGTGGTTCGGCGGCCGGTATCAAAGTTTCCGTATTAGACGAAAAGCAATTAAAGGCACAAGGTTTCGGTGGAATCACCGGCGTTGGACAAGGATCTGCCAATCCGCCACGACTTCTTCACATCTCCTATACGCCCGCAAAAGCTAAAAAGAAGTTGGCCTTCGTTGGCAAAGGAATAACTTTCGATTCTGGCGGCCTTGCGCTCAAGCCAGCCTCAGGTATGGAAGCAATGAAATCTGACATGAGTGGCGCTGCTGCTGTCTGCGCGGCAACGTTGGCAATTGCTTCTCTTAAACTTCCTATTGCTATCGAAGCATGGGCCCCACTGGCCGAAAACATGGTGAGCGATACCGCCACGCGCCCTAGCGACATCATCACGATCTACGGTGGCAAAACCATTGAAGTGCTCAATCCTGATGCTGAAGGACGTTTAGTCCTAGCTGATGCACTTGTAAGGGCCATTGAAATTGGGCGAAAGAGCGGTCCTAAGCTGGCGGGCATCATCGATGTTGCCACGCTAACCGGTGCCCAAATTGTGGCGCTAGGCACGCGCACCAGTGCGGTGATGACGAACGATGAAGATTTCCAATCGGAATTTCTTAAAGCAGCCACTAAAGCAGGCGAAGCGTTCTGGCCAATGCCTCTTCCTATTGAACTTCGCGCCTCCTTGGATTCACCTGTTGCTGACATGGCAAATATCGGCGAGCGAATGGGAGGGATGCTCGTTGCCGGACTCTTTCTGAAGGAATTTATCCCCTCTGATTTACCGTGGCTGCATTTGGATATTGCGGGACCCGCATACAACGAAGGAGCCGCCCATGGCTATACACCAGTTGGAGGCACGGGAATAGCGATGCGATCCCTCGTTCGTTTGGCTCAGTCGGAAAGTTGATCTGCGAGAAAGAGCACAGTTGTGCAGGTAAAAAGCACTCAGGTAAGGCTGGCAAGATATGACCCTACCTCCCACTCATTAATAGACAGGATTAACCGTGGCGCAATTTGATCTCGTAATTCTCGGTGGCGGAAGCGGCGGATATGCCTGCGCACTTCGAAGTGCACAACTGGGAAAGTCTGTTGTCCTGATTGAATCAGGCAAGCTTGGTGGCACCTGTCTACATCGTGGATGCATCCCAACGAAAGCACTTTTACATTCAGGAGAGATCGCCGATAACTCGCGCGAGGCAAGTCGTTACGGCGTCAATGCGCAATTCCTTTCCATGGATATGCCAGCGGTGAATGCCTATAAAGACGGCGTTGTTTCACGGTTGCATAAAGGTTTGCAAGGTCTTGTCAAATCTCGCAACATCACTTTTGTAGAGGGCCATGGACGTTTGATTTCGCCAAACACTGTAGAAGTCAATGGCGAGAAATATGAAGGTACAAATATCGTCCTTGCTACCGGTTCCTACGCGCGCACATTGCCCGGACTTGACATTGATGGCACCCGGATTATCACTAGCGATCATGCGCTTAATTTGGATTACGTGCCCAAGAGCGTCATCGTTTTGGGTGGCGGAGTTATTGGGTGCGAATTCGCTTCTGTATGGAAATCTTTTGGCGCCGATGTCACAATCATTGAAGCACTTCCTCATTTAGTTGCACTCGAAGATGAATCATCAAGTAAGCAACTTGAACGCGCCTATCGCAAACGTGGAATCAAATTTGAACTTGGAGATCGATTCAAGTCTGCTTCGGTCAATGGAGATAGCGTGACCGTCACATTAGAAAATGGAAAAGTTTTCTCCGCAGATATTTTGCTAGTTGCAGTAGGTCGCGGACCAGTTTCTGCAAATCTTGGTTACGAAGAAGCCGGCATCGCAATGGATCGGGGCTATGTTCTCGTTGACAACAAATGTCGTACCTCTGTTCCTGGAATTTGGGCGGTCGGAGATCTCATTCCAACCTTGCAATTAGCTCACGTGGGATTTGGCGAAGGAATTTTGGTTGCTGAAGAAATTGCTGGACTTAATCCACGTCCTATTAATTACGACGGCGTACCTCGCGTGACCTACTCAGATCCAGAAGTTGCCTCAGTTGGCTTGACCACCGCCCAAGCAAGAGAGCGCGGTCATGACGTCGTAGAGCTCACCTACGACTTGGCCGGAAATGGAAAGGCTCAAATTTTGGGCACATCCGGCTCAATCAAATTGGTTTCAGAAAAAGAGGGTCCAGTACTTGGCATCCACATGGTGGGCGCCCGCGTTGGCGAATTACTGGCAGAGGCTCAACTCATCTTTAACTGGGAAGCAACGGCGCAAGATGTTGCCCCTCTCATTCACGCCCACCCAACCCTGTCAGAGGCAATGGGTGAGGCACATATGGCGCTGGCTGGAAAGCCTCTCCATGCGCATGGCTAGGAATGCAATTACAATCGCCCAGGTACTTCGGTAACTTTTAAAAGGAGAGATGGTCCATGACATTCTCAGTAACGATGCCCGCACTGGGCGAGAGCGTGAGCGAAGGCACTGTCACTCGTTGGCTCAAGGCTGAAGGCGATCATGTAAAGGTTGATGAGCCACTCCTTGAAGTTTCCACCGACAAAGTAGATACGGAAATTCCTTCACCTGTTGCCGGAATTCTTCAAAAGATCGTTGTCGGAATTGACCAGACTGTTTTGGTGGGCGCCGAATTAGCAGTTATAGCCGATAGCGAAAGCGTTGCGCCTGCAGTCGTTGTTGCTCCCGTTGTTGCTCCCGTTGTTGCTCCCGTTGTTGCATCTGCATCCGGAACCGTTATCTCTATGCCCGCACTTGGAGAATCCGTATCTGAGGGCACTGTTACTCGATGGCTCAAGAATGTCGGCGATAGCGTTGCCGTGGATGAAGCCCTCTTAGAAGTTTCCACCGATAAAGTTGATACTGAAATTCCATCACCTGTTTCAGGAATCCTTCTCGCAATCGATGTAGCAGTGGACACCACAGTTCCTGTCGGTGCTCGACTCGCTCTCATCGGTGTCGCTGGGGGCGCTCCAGTAGCCCCACCTGCAGTCGTAGTTGCCCCGGTTGCCCCGGTGGTTGCACCAGTATCGGTTGCACCTGCTGCCCCTGTTTCACCAGTGGTAGTTGCACAACCTGAAGACGCCTATGTCACTCCCCTCGTTCGCAAGATGGCCAATGAGCTTGGTGTCAATCTTGCCAACGTTGTCGGAACTGGTGTGGGCGGACGAATTCGTAAAGAAGATGTTCAAGGGGCGGCTGTTCGACCTGCGGCACCCGTTGCGGCTGCACCTTCCATTGCGGCTGCCGTTGCGGCTGTGACATCAACGCAAGCATCTGCACCTCGCCCATCAACGGTTGTTGCTTCACCTCTTCGTGGACAAACCGTCACGATGTCGCGACTTCGCAAAGTTATTGCAGCGCGAATGGTGGAGTCGTTGCACGTTAGTGCTCAACTCACCACGGTTATTGAAGTAGATGTAACAAAAATCGCTCGCCTTCGCGATAAAGCAAAATCTAATTTTGAAGCACGAGAAGGTGTGAAACTATCATTCCTGCCATTCTTTGCCGTCGCAGTTTGCGAAGCACTCAAACAACATCCCGTGGTTAATTCATCCGTTGAAGGCGACCAGATCACCTATCACGCTGCTGAACACTTAGGCATCGCGGTTGACACTGAGCGAGGCCTCCTTGTTCCGGTCATCCACGACGCAGGTAATTTCAATATGGGTGGCATCGCCCGCTCTATCGCAGATCTTGCAGCGCGAACCCGCGACAACAAGATCACTCCTGACGAGCTCGGCGGCGGAACATTTACATTAACCAACACTGGAAGCCGCGGAGCCCTTTTTGATACTCCGATTATTAACCAACCTCAGGTAGCCATTCTTGGTCTTGGCTCCATCGTTAAGCGACCAATGGTTGTTCGCGGAGAAGATGGTGGAGAGACCATTGCAATCCGTTCTATGGTTTATCTTGCTCTCTCCTATGACCATCGCGTTGTCGATGGCGCAGATGCTGCTCGATTCCTTGTGACACTTAAGGAACGACTTGAAACTGGCGCCTTCGAAGCCGACCTTGGTCTTTAATCAATGTCTCCTATTCAACGCATTGCAGTTACTGGTGCTTCAGGGTTAATAGGTGGCGCACTTGTTGGACACCTCAAATCAGAGGGGCATACTGTTCAACGCTTGGTTCGCCGCCCTGCAACATCACCGGATGAAATCACGTGGGATCCGAAGAATGGCACAATAGATTTAGCAGCCCTTGAAGGAGTCGATGCAGTCATTCACTTAGCCGGGGCTGGCGTGGGCGACAAGCGATGGACTACTCGCTACCGTGCAGAAATTCTCAATTCCCGTTTACTGGGAACTACAACAATTGCCAATGCAGTGAAACATATTCAACCCAAGGTCTTTATCTCAGCCAGCGCTATGGGTTGGTATGGCGAGACAGGAAACCGCGCTGTCACCGAGGCAGACCGAGGCGGAGAAGATTTTCTGGCAGTTGTATGTCGCGAATGGGAAAATGCAGCTGACCTTGCTGGTGAAGTTCGCACAGTAAAACTTCGCACAGGGCTTGTATTAGATCCCACAGGTGGGGCACTCGGAAAGATGATTCCACTCTTTCGATTTGGTGTGGGCGGAAAATTGGCATCTGGAAAACAATGGTGGTCTTGGATTACTTTGCATGACGTTATTCGCGCGATTACTTTTGCTCTAGAAAATCCAATCGCCGGGCCAATAAATCTCACGGCTCCGAATCCTGCAACGAATCAGGAATTTACTTCATGCCTTGCCAGAGCCATGCATAGACCTGCACTTTTTCCAGTCCCTGGTATTGCGCTGAAATTAGCATTCGGTGGCTTTGCCAGTGAAATGCTCGGATCAAAAAAGGTCATGCCAGAAGCCTTACTTAAAGCTGGTTTTACCTTTGACTACCCCCATATTGGGGCAGCCATATCGGCCTTGGTGGATGCGACGAGTTAGTTTTTAGGAGACTCTTCTTTTGCAAGGGCTGAAGGCCACCAGATCTTTGGACCAATCTCATGGACCAATGCAGGAACCAATATCGAACGCACGATCAAGGTATCCAGCAACACGCCAAATCCGACAGTGAATCCAATTTCAGCCAGAGCAACTAACGGCAAGATGCCTAACACGGTAAAGGTGGCCGCTAAGACAATTCCGGCTGATGTAATAACGCCACCTGTAACAGTCACGCCCTTTGTCACACCTGCTCTTGTACCTAACTTGATGGATTCTTCTCTGATACGTGTCATTAAGAAGATGTTGTAATCAATACCCAGAGCAACAAGGAAAACAAAGCTAAAGAGTGGATATGAAGAATCTTCACCGGCAAAATGGAATATGTGATGGAAGACCAGCGAACCAACCCCAAGCGTTGCGAGGAATGAGAGAACAACTGTTATCAGTAACAAGATTGAAGAAAGTATAGAACGCAAGAGCAGCCCCAGAATTATTGCGATCAATAATAAAATAATCGGGATAATAATGTTTCGATCGCGCGTTGACGCAGCGTCAATATCGGCATAGACGGCCGAGGTTCCACCGGTTGCGATTGAAGGGTCTATGGCGTGCATTGCGCTTCTGATTCCGGGAATCATTTTCCTTGCAGGAAGAGAGTCTGCTGCATAGATCAATGTGGCATTGAGCAAAACCTTGCCATCAACAATCTTTACCGAAGGCACTGGTCCGCCGGGAATCACAGGGCCATCAAGTGTGGGTACCACAGAGGTAACTCCCTTGATTGCTTGTAGCGCCGATGTAGCCTCTGCGACTTTGTTTTGCGGAACAAGCACTTGTGTTGGCGAACCTTGACCACCAGAGAAATAATCCGCCAATTTAGCTTGACCGACGACAGAATCAGTCTTCTTGGTGAATTGGTCGACACTTGAAATTCCATTTGCATGAAGAGTCGATGCAAAACCGGCCAGAATTACGAGCAAAGTCGCTGATGCAATCCAATACTTACGAGGTTTCGCCGCTGTCGCGCGCGCAACTTTCGCCCAAACACCGCTGAGTTTTTCATCTTCAGAATCAAAATGAGGAATTCGCGGCCAGAAGATCCACCGACCAAAGAGCACTAAAAGTGCAGGCAAAAATGTCAAAATCGTGAACATTGAGGCGACGATTCCGATTGCCCCAACCGGACCCAAGCCACGACTATTTTTCAAAGACGCAACGAGTAAAACGAGTAACCCTAATGTGACCGTGCTACCGGAGGCAATAATTGGTTCGACAACTCCCCGCCATGCCTTCTTCATAGCGACAAAGCGCGATTCTTCTAAATGTAATTCTTCTCGGTATCGCGCAATCAGTAAGAGCGCATAATCCGTTGCTGCACCTAAGACGAGGACTGAAAGAATTCCTTGAGATTGCCCATCCAAATCAATCACGTTGTGTTTTGCTAATTCATAAATCACTCCACCGGCCAGCGAAAGAGCGGTGATGGCCGAGAAAAGTGGCAGAATCCATAGAACTGGTGAACGGTATACAACAATAAGAATGAGCGCCACGACAAGTCCGGTGGTCAACAAAAGACTGGAGTCAATACTTCCAAATGCTCCGAAGAGGTCTGCGAAAATTGCACCGATACCCGTTAAATGCGATTCCCACCCTTGCGTGGCCGCAAACTGCTGCGTGTAATAACGCAATGCAGTAACAACAGCAGGCAATGCGGGTTTCTTATTAGAAAGAGTTGTTGTCGCCTCTTTGCCTGCAATAGGAATACTTGCCAAAAGTGCATCACTCTTTGCCGATGGAAAAGAAATTATCTGCGACCCCGGTGTGAGGAATGTTGAAATGGTGAGTCCCATGTCTTTTCCTGAAGAATCTTTAAGCGTGACACCTTTTGCATCGACGAGAGGCTTAGCGCCTATTCCTTGAAAGAAAACATTTGCGCTAGCAATTTGTGCCGGCGTTACCTTGCCAATGAAGAGGGCCAAGGCTGGAAACTCATCCGTTGCACT
This sequence comes from uncultured Actinomycetes bacterium, assembly GCA_903834145.1. Lineage (GTDB taxonomy): Bacteria > Actinomycetota > Actinomycetes > Nanopelagicales > Nanopelagicaceae > QYPT01. The sequence continues at coordinate 34,468 of CAILHY010000022.1, read as the reverse complement.
TTTTTGAAATTTAAGGGCCTGCGCAGAAACGATCTGTGACTCTGCCTTATCGGGCAAGAATTTTGAGTTATCATTTTTCTGGACGGTAGAAAGTTGTCCAAAAAGCGGTCCAGCGACACTGGATATCCCCATCCAGACAACAATGGCAATCACCGCAAACCACAATGGCTTTCGACCGTGAACCTTTTTAGGGGCAAGCGCTGCAGGGTCAGAACTCTGAGATTTTTTGGACACGTGGATTCAACTTTCACTCGTGAGGACCATCTTTGTCAGGCACAGGCTTGCCTGCGTGCTTGGGTGAGGCAATTCTACCTTTAGGCTATGGGGGTGCCACTCGAAACAGCTCGCCTGCGCCCCTCAATTGCTTTCGCCCATAGCGGAATCGTTGATTACGAGAAGGCCTGGCAGATTCAACGCAATCTCCACAGCGAGATTGCCGAGGGCACCCGCCCCAACACTTTGATGCTTGTGCAACACCCTTCGGTATTCACAGCCGGACGCCGAACCCTCGATCACGAACGACCAAATGATGGAACTCCTGTGATCGATGTAGACCGCGGTGGAAAAATCACCTGGCATGGCCCTGGACAGATTGTTGGTTACCCAATTGTCCGTTTAGCCAAGAGGCATGATGTTGTCGGATTTGTCCGAGAAGTCGAAGCCGCCTTGATTGAGGTGTGCCAGGAATTTGGCATCAACGCTATCCGATTCAGCGAGCGTTCGGGCGTATGGCTGCGGGATGAAAAAGGCGATCGTAAAATCGCAGCGATTGGCATCCGCTTTGCAAAAGGCGTAACCATGCATGGTTTCGCACTCAACGTGAATCCTGATCTCTCTTGGTTTGATCGCATTGTTCCGTGCGGCATTCCTGATGCCGATGTGACATCGATGTCAGCAGAGCTCGGCCGCACCATCTCTATAGAGGAAGTCATACCAACTCTCGAAAAACATATCTACGAAGCATTGGTTAGGGTGAGTGCATGAGTTTGGCACCTGATGGTCGTAAGTTACTTCGCATTGAAGCACGCAACTCAGAAACCCCGATAGAGCGCAAACCAGAGTGGATTAAGACTCGCGCAAATATGGGCCCTGAATACACAAAGATGCGTTCGCTCGTTAAATCCGAAGGCTTGCATACTGTCTGTCAAGAAGCGGCATGTCCAAATATTTTTGAATGCTGGGAAGACCGCGAAGCTACCTTCCTTATCGGTGGAGAACAGTGCACACGTCGTTGCGATTTCTGCAATATCGATACTGGTAAACCTCAACCGCTAGATCGCGATGAACCTCGTCGTGTAGCCGAGTCTGTCAAAGCCATGAATCTTCGATACGCCACAATCACCGGGGTTGCTCGCGACGACCTAGAAGATGAAGGCGCATGGTTGTACGCCGAAACAATTCGCGCCGTACACGAACTCAATCCAAACACTGGTGTTGAAATGTTGGCCCCAGATTTCAGCGGCCATGCCGATTTACTCAATCAAGTATTTGAAACTCGACCAGAAGTATTTGCCCACAATGTCGAAACCGTTCCTCGCATATTTAAGCGAGTGCGCCCAGCCTTTACCTATGAGCGCTCACTCGAAGTTATAACAATGGCGCGAGACTTTGGACTAATAACGAAATCGAATCTGATTTTGGGACTTGGTGAAACCCGCGAGGAAGTTCGAAAGGCGCTGGAAGATCTCCATAGTGCCGGGTGCCATTTGATAACGATCACTCAATACTTACGTCCCACTAATCGTCACCACCCTGTTGAGCGATGGGTCAAACCGCAAGAGTTTGTTGAACTAGCAGCCGAGGCAACACAGATTGGTTTCCTTGGAGTAATGAGTGGCCCCTTAGTTCGTTCAAGTTACCGAGCCGGGCGCTTATACAAGCAAGCCATGGAGGCTCGGGTTATTAATGGCTGATCTGGTTTATCCGCCCGTTATCGGAATCGCCAAACTCTTTTGGCGCTATCTTGATTTGAAAATGAATTTCGCTGGCGAGGAAAATGTTCCGCGGACCGGTGGAGCAATTTTGGCGATTAATCACGTGAGCTATCTAGATTTTGCCCTGGCTGGCACCGCTGTACTTCCAGCAGGTAGATTCGTTCGATTTATGGCGAAGAAAGAAATCTTCGATAATAAATTGGCCGGACCCTTGATGCGCGGAATGCATCACATCAATGTTGATCGTTCCAATGGATCCGCATCTTTTGTTGCAGCACTACGGGCACTTCGCGCAGGTGAAATCATAGGCATCTTCCCCGAGGCGACGATTTCTAAGAGCTTTGAAATTAAGGAATTAAAAACAGGTGTTGTGCGATTAGCAATGGGCGCCGGAGTTCCTGTCATCCCTACAATTATCTGGGGCAGCCAAAGATTATGGACTAAAGGTGTCCCCCGCGATCTTCGCAGAAAACATGTCCCGATTACCGTTGTCGTGGGAGAGCCGATTTTTTTCACCAAAGATCAAGATGTCACACAAGCCGAAGCCGATCTTCGCGCCACCATGATTTCCATGCTGCACCAGGTGCAAAATACCTACCCTGATAGCCACGTGGGTCAACGCTGGGCGCCTCTTCGCCTTGGTGGTAGCGCACCTGCTCCACTAAACTAGTCACATGTTTAATTTCTTAAAGAGAAACAAAAAGGCTGCATCTGCGCCCAAAGAGAAGCGCTTCAAAACAGTTCGCGAAGCGTACGGTGTCACTAAAGATGTGAAACCTTGGATTGGTTCGGCCCTTGCCGGAATCTTCCTTGGCGTATGGGCGATCGGTATTGGCCTAGGGTTTGCCTTCGGTCATCCCGTTTACGCCGCGTTCGTTTCGATGCCTTTGGCAATTCTCGCTGCTTTGTTTTTCTTTACTCGCCTTGCAGGTACCGCCGCCTATGCCTCTATTGAAGGTCAAATTGGAGCGGGCGCAAGTGTGCTCATGGCGATTCGTAAAGGATGGACGACTACTCCCGCCGTCGCTGTTTCGCGCACACAAGATATGGTCCACCGCAGTGTTGGTCGCGCTGGAATTGTTCTTGTCGGTGAAGGTGGAGCGGGCGTTCGCGCATTGCTCGCTGATGAGAAGAAGAAGACAGAAAGATTTGCACCTGGAGTGCCTATTACTGAATTTATCGTTGGCGATAACGAGGGCCAAGTAAAGCTTCGTAAATTACAGAAGAAATTGGCAAAGCTCCCAAAGAAACTTAGCCCCGCTCAGATGCGAGAAGTACGAAATCGCTTAAAAGCAGTCGGTGGACTTTCGATGCCAATTCCTAAAGGCCCCATGCCTAAAGGCGTGAAGGTTCCTAAACGCTAACGAGATCAACGGAGTTCATCTCACTTGTTCTCACTTGTTCTCACTTTTTCTCAGCTCTGGTCAAAACACTTCCGCTCAATCGCTCGTGAAGGCCTCGACCATTCTCGTCGAAGGTCACGGCTGTAACAACGAGAACGATCAAAACGCTTCGAATCAAGACCTGAAGCGGGGCAACTCTTCCCCCATCGCCAAATCTCACAACGCGTATGCCCAGGACTCGCTGGCCCGCGGAGGACCCTGACAGGCTCGTGAGGATCCAGATTTCAAGAAAAAAGATGGCCAAAGGAGCCACTTGATGGGCCAAGGTGCCCCGCGTGGTCACAGAGTTAGAGATAGATAGACAGGCCAGCCAATCCAGCATCAGGGCGGCAAAACGCCTCCACATGCCCACTCTGACGAAATTCATGAGGCGAGCCTACTGGCAACCCGGCGCCAGAGGTCCTTTAAGAATTCTTAACATGGATGTAACAGAGCAGTTATCACCTTTTCGAGCCAGAGACCTATCCTTACGCCCAAGCGTTACCGCTCAATGGAGAGCCAATCTAGATCAGAACCGCGAATTGCGGATCACGGCGACAACGGGGGAAACATGTTTAAGAATTCTGCAGAAATTTTTACATTTATTAAGAAGGAGGATGTCAAACTCGTTGACGTTCGATTCATCGATTTACCTGGCATTCAACATCACTTCAACGTTCCTGTTGAATCATTTGATGAAGCAGTCTTTACTGATGGATTGATGTTTGATGGTTCATCCATCCGCGGTTTCCAAGCAATTCATGAATCAGATATGAAGCTTCTTCCAGTTCCAGAATCTGCTTTCGTTGATCCTTTCCGCAAAGAAAAAACTTTGATCATAAACTTTTCTGTTCACAACCCAGTTGATAATTCCCCATACAGTCGCGATCCTCGCGGCATTGTTGCCAAGGCCGTTGACTTCATGCGCTCCACTGGAATCGCTGACACCGCCTTCTTTGCCCCAGAAGCAGAGTTCTACGTCTTTGATGCAGTTCGTTTCTCAACCGGAATCAACGAAGCGTTTCACCACATTGATTCCTATGAAGGCGCATGGAATACCGGAATCGAAAAAGATGCCGATGGCACACCAAACCGCGGATACCGTACTCGCGTAAAGGGTGGCTACTTCCCCGTCTCACCAACGGATCAGTACGCAGATCTTCGCGATGAAATGGTCATGAATCTCGGCAAGGTTGGACTTCTTGTAGAGCGTGCACACCATGAAGTTGGAACTGCTGGCCAGATGGAAATCAACTATCGCTTCAGCGACATCTTGCATGCAGGCGATGACCTCATGAAGTTTAAGTACATCATCAAGAACACGGCATGGCAGGGCGGTAAGACTGCAACATTTATGCCAAAGCCACTCTTTGGAGATAACGGTTCGGGCATGCACGTTCACCAGTCACTCTGGAAAGATGGCAAGCCATTGTTTTGGGGCGAAGGCTACGGAGATCTCTCTGACATGGCACGTTGGTATGTCGGTGGACTCTTGAAGCACGCACCATCACTTCTCGCATTCACTAACCCAACAGTGAACTCCTACCGTCGTTTAGTTCCTGGATACGAAGCTCCAGTAAACCTTGTTTACTCTGCTCGCAACCGTTCTGCGTGTATCCGTATTCCAATCACAGGTACAAATCCAAAGGCAAAGCGCATCGAATTCCGTTGCCCCGATCCATCATCAAACCCATACCTAGCCTTCGCAGCAATGTTGATGGCTGGCCTTGATGGAATCATCAATAAGATCGAGCCGCCACTACCAGTTGACAAGGATCTCTACGAACTCAGCGCGGAAGAAGCGGCGCTGATCCCACAAGTTCCAGGATCACTCGATGCAGTTCTGGATAACCTAGAGCGCGACAACGAATTCCTTACTCGTGGTGGAGTATTCACCAAGGACCTCATCGATACATGGATCCACTTCAAACGTGAATCCGAAGTAGATTATGTTCGCTTGCGTCCACATCCAGCAGAGTTCGAGTTGTACTTCGATCTCTAAAAAGTTTTACTAGCAAAACCCCCGTCAGAAACTTTGGCGGGGGTTTTCTTTTGCATGGCGTTGTCGTGGCATTTACCACTTAATCCCCTACACCTACCTAAGCAAATACTAGATTGGTGTCTCCCCCAAAAAGCAGAGGCAAGAGTGGTGCCCCTTAAAAGGGTCAATATTCCTATAGTTTAAGTGTGAAAACCCCGTAGAAAATCGGACAAAGAAGGATACTTGTCCACATTGCGACGCCTAATTCATAGGAGTCAAAAAGGAGAGCGAGCTATGGCTTTATTGGCTTTGTCATTAAATGGTCCTGCGAAATTCTTTAACTGGGGCTTCATATCTGTGTCGATCCCCAACCTCATCATGATTGGTTGCATTTTTGTGCTATTTATTTTGGCACTGGTTATTCCATTCCCTACTCATAAAGAAGACGGGAAGTAGAAACTATGGCAACTATGTGGACCACGCGCGTACGACGTGCAACTATTGAACGCATCGATCCTCAAGATGCACTTCCAGATAATCAACCCTCCTATGTTGCATCGTGGATTTACGTCTTTGGCGTATTAACCCTTGCAGCTCTTGCGGTAATTATCGGTTCCGGAATTTGGCTCACAACTAAAGGTGCTGCTTGGTGGCACTCCTCCAGTGTTGGGCATTACGTAAACTCTGTTCACTTGTGGGCAGTTGAAATGTTCTTCGTATTCATGGTTGTTCACCTATGGGGCAAGTTCTGGATGGCCGCATGGCGTGGACGACGCTTCATGACGTGGGTAACGGGAACTTTCTGTTTCCTTGCATCCCTTGCAACCGCCTTTACCGGATATCTCATTCAAGGAAACTTCGATTCCCAATGGATTGCAACCCAAGCTAAAGATGGTTTGAACTCCGTGGGTATCGGTTCATTTATGAATACCCTTAACTCAGGTCAAGCCTTACTTCTTCACGTAGCGCTTCTTCCACTTGCTGTTGGAATCATCGTGGTATGGCACGTCATTCTTGTTCGTAAAAATGGTGTCGTACCTCCGCTTGATGCGAAAGAGATTGCTGGAGGTGGCAAGTGAGTACCAAAGAACGCAATGTCGATCTTGCAAAATGGAGCGGACCAAAGCGTCCATATGATCTAGTAAAAGAATTTGTTATCGCACTTGTTGTCGTAACAGTCCTTGTTGGCGCTCTTGCAGCACTATTTAGTTCACCTGATGATCGCGCAATTACTTTGCAGCAATGGGGACAAAACGCTCCCTCTGACTTTGTTGCCACGGCAACAGGCGAGCTAGCTGGTTCAACAATCAGCGCAGGCTACGGCGCTCCTTACAACACAGCGGCTGAGGGTTTAAATCTTGGGCCACTAAAGATTCAGAAGTGGGCCGGAGTAACGATTCCTGTTAATCCAGCTGAAGATTTTGTATTGAAGCCATTGAAGTCAAGTATTGACCCTGCAGTACCTGGGGCTGTTGCTACATGGAATGGCGCCAGTTCTGATCAACAGACAAAGTGGGCTTCAGATTATGCATCTGCCATTGAAAAAGCCGGAGATGCCGCCTCGGTTACCGCCGATGCTGCATATGGACCCGTCCCAATACTCACAAATGCGCTCTTGCATCTGGCTCAGGAAGGCTCTCTGGATGGACTTTTAACCACTCAGGTAACTCCTTTGCCTAGTGATTTCACAATGCCAATGCTCTTCCTTGCAGATGGCGCATACTTTGATGATCTCGGAGCTAAGCAACATCTCCATGGTGACCAATGGGGAATGATGAACGAGACAGGTTCATACCCTGGTCAATCATGGCTATGGATGTTCTCTTCGTTGTATCAAATCGAGCCATTCAAGTCATCAGAAAATGCCGACGCACAAATTTTCTTCGTGCTGATGCTGCTCAACTTGGGCTTCATCTTTATGCCTAAGTTGCCATTCATAAATCGACTACCTCGCCTGATTCCTTTCCATAGGCTTATCTGGCGCAAGTATTACAAAGAGAATAATCTATAGTTAAATTCCACTCAGCCCCGAGTTCCGGTACAGGAACTCGGGGCTGAGTCTTTTTTGGATACCCTTCCACCATGGTTCGTCGTCTCTCCACCGCGTTAGCACGTTTTTTCAGAACGGAAGTTGCCGGTGGCATCTTTCTGATTGCCTCCTGCGCCATTGCATTGATTTTCGCGAATTCGCCCCTCTCTTCTGACTACACAAATTTCTGGAACCCTTCAAAGAATTTCATCAGTGAAGGTTTAATGAGCGTTTTCTTCTTTTTGGTCGGCTTGGAAATCAAACGAGAATTCGATCAAGGTGAATTACGTAAACCCAAATCCGCAGCTCTACCGATAATCGCAGCCATGGGCGGCATGCTGACTCCCGCATTTATCTACTTGCTCCTAAACCACAGTGGCGGCGGTGCCAACGGTTGGGCTGTTGCGATGCCCACCGATATCGCCTTGTCGTTAGGCGCCTTAGCGCTATTGGGATCGCGCATAGATACCTCCTTGAAGATATTCCTACTCACCCTTGCCATTGCAGATGACCTTGGATCCATCATTGTCCTGGGGGTTTTTTACTCAGGAGGCATCAGCCCGGTGCGAATTGCTTCAACTATCGGCGCCGTTTTGCTGGCATGGATCCTTCCGCTGAAAAGGATCATTTCCACAGATCGTCTTATTTCTTTCATCCATCCATGGACAAGTTTCCTCATAATCCCGCTCTTTGCTTTAGTGAACATCGGAGTCCGATTTGATGTTCATAACCTTTCGCACCTGATCTCCTCCCCTGTCAGCGCGGGTCTCATCATCGGACGAGTTGTTGGCAAGATTTGCGGAATCACTTTCTTTGCATGGTTTGCGATAAAGATGGGCATTGCACAAAAACCGAATTCCCTGACTTATAAAGAAATTGCAGGTGCAGGTGCCCTTGCAGGAATGGGTCTCACGGTTTCGCTCTTCATCGCAGAACTTGCTTTCAAGGATCCACTTTCACTGGATCAGGTTCGAGCGGGTCTTCTGATCGCTGCACTTATTTCTGCCACGATCGGACTTATCTACCTCAGAAAAGTTTCATTCAAACAGGATTAGTCGGACTCCTGTTTTCTTATTGCCTTACGAGAAAGTGCAATATGTCCAAAAAATCCGATCAGTAAAGCGAAGATCACTCCGACATTAGCAAAGGCCCAGGGTCCAGTTTTTCCTCCGATAGTTCCAAGAAAATAACCTTGCCAAGACAACCAGGAAGCAAAAGTATTGGTAACGAAACCCCATCCAATAACTGAACCCATGAACATCAAAACTAGGGAACGCACATTCCAAGCACCATAGCGGCCATTAGGCGTGAACAAATCCTGCTCTGTGTAATCACTCTTTCGCAATAAGACGTCGGCTACGAAGATTGCCGACCATACAGCGATCGGCACTCCCAAAGTGATCAAAAATCCCTGAAAAGGTACGGAGAAGTTGCCCGCAAACCAGACGATATAAATCGTTCCAGCCAACATGATGCAGGCATCAATCCCTGCGGCTATGTGTCTGCGCACCGGCAGGCCAATGGAAACAAGAGCTAATCCTGACGAATAGAGATCCAAGATAGCTCCACCTATCAATCCTAAAACTGCAACGCAAGCAAAAGGAATTAGATACCAGGTTGGCACCAGTGTTGTCAGGGCGCCAATCGGATCCATGGCAATTTTGTCACTGAGTTCTTTGCTGCTTCCTGCAAGCATTGAACCGTAAATCACAAGAATGATCGGCACCAGCGATGATCCAAAAACTGTCCACCCCACAACAGAACGGCTTGTAACAGTACGTGGAAGGTAGCGTGAATAATCTGCAGCGGAGTTCACCCATCCCAACCCAATACCAGTGATTGCAAAAATGGTTGCGCCAATAACTGCCTGAAGATTTCCCCCATGAATAGCGGAAACCGAACTCCACACAATGTGATGAAAAGTCAATGCGATGTAACCAAAGGTCATAATGACCGTTGCGATCGTAAGCCATTTTTGTAAACGCATAATCACGTGAAATCCAAGGACCCCACCAAAAACTGTGAGCCCAACCGCCAGGATAAAACCTGATATCCGTGCGAGATTGGCATCGATGTGTCCGATTCTTGCAAAAACTGTTTGCGTGGCCAATGTGGCCAGTGATACCAGGACCGTTTCCCATCCCACAAAGATGAGATAAGAAAGCAAACCAGGAACGATATTTCCCTTGACCCCAAAGGCAGCCCGCGAAAGCGTCATTGTTGGAGCATTCGAACGTTTGCCTGCTAAAGAACTAATGCCAACTAAAACAAAGGAGAGAACAACCCCAAGAACAGCAGCAATACATACCTGGGAGAAGGAAATCCCAAAGCCTAGAAAAAATGCGCCATACGATAGGGCCAGTAGTGACACGTTCGCTCCACACCATGGCCAAAAAAGGGATCGAGCATTTCCACTACGCTCTTCTTCACGAATGAAGTTAGTGCCATTGAGTTCGAGATTCAGGTCAAAGAACGGCACGTGATTTCTCCTTGATAGTGTCAATGCGCGAGGGGCGCAATCCTACTTGCAGGCGCCATGAGATATGACCTCAGTAGTAGTCTTTCCCGCTTATGGAGAATATATTCGGACTTCGGCGTAGGGATCCACGTACGCCCTTTGATCATGTTCCCTTTCATGATCCAGGCAACCCAAATATTTCCTCTGTTCCCGCATTTCTTTTCTGGATCGGTCGAAGCCAATGGTGGATCATCACTACGGGAACTTTCTTTGGAGTTATCGCATTTTCTTGCCTGGCCATCATGCCCGGATTTTTGGGTAAAGGCATCCAAGCCATAAGTGATCACAATCAAGCTGGCGTCAATAAATGGGCTTTCACCATCATGTGCTTGGGCGCTATTCAAGCGTTAGCTGGTGTTATGCGACACCGCCGGGCGCTAGGTGGATGGGTTGTTGCCGCAACGCGTTTACAACAAATCATTACTCGCAAAGCTGCATCCTTGGGGGCGGATTTACCAAGATTGGTATCCACCGGCGAAGTCGTCTCGGTCAATAGCAATGACGTGGAACGTGTTGCTCGTGCATTTGATCTCATTCCTAGACTCTCAGGCGCCATCATCTCTTTCATTTTCGTGTCAGTGATTCTGATCAGATCATCGCCCACTATCGGGTGGCTTGTCGTTCTGGGCGTTCCGCTCATGAGTCTTGGTATAGCGCCAATCATCAAACCTCTGCAGGCCAGAGAGGCATATCAACGTAAAAAACTCAGTGACGCTTCAAACCTCGCGGCGGATACGGTAGCTGGCCTTCGGGTATTAAGAGGCATCGGTGGAGAAGAAGCATTTATCGCTCGATTTAAATCAGCTTCCCAAGAGGTCAGGGCAGCCGCAGTGCGAACTGCACGAATGCGATCTTTTCTAGAAGGGTTGCAGGTAATTCTGCCTGGCGCCTTGATCTTGGGTGTCATTTACATTGGCGGAAATCTTGTCGTGCAGGGCAACCTAAAAATCGGAGCTTTGCTTTCATTCTATGGATATAGCGCATTCTTAGTGTTGCCGTTAAAAGTTCTTACGGAAAGCGCACAACGAATTACTTCTGCAAGTGTTTCGGCTCGGCGCGTTATCAATCTGCTATCCATAAACACGGTCAATCATTGGGGCACTAATGAATCCCCCGATACTGGTGCGATTATCAAAGATGGCATATCAGGACTCACCATTCTCCCTCGCGAATTTCTCGCCATCGTCAGTGACGACCCGCAATTAGCGGATGAATTGTGTGATCGACTTGGTGGATTTGTTGATGCCGATCAAGTTTATCTGGGCCAACTTCCTCTCACTACTTTCAGCAGGAGTTCGATCCGCCGCGCAATCTATTCGCAGGAGAAAGATCCAGCCATTTTATCCGGAACAATCGGATCGATTTTTTCGGTGATCAGTAGCGGAAGACTCAGTGTCGATGATGCGATTCAAGCCGCGAGTGCGCAAGATATTCTCGATTCCCTTGAAGGGGAAGGCATGGAAGCTGAAGTTGTCGAACGAGGTCGAACCCTCAGTGGGGGGCAACGCCAGCGGCTTTCACTGGCTCGCACTCTCTTTGTTGATCCACCCATCATGGTTTTAGATGACCCAACAAGCGCTGTCGATGCGCATACAGAAGCACGAATTGCTTCGAGAATATTTGAGATCAGAGAGGGTAAAACCACAGTCGTATTTACCAACTCTCCCCTAATTCTGGATAAAGCCGATCGCGTCGTTCTTTTAGTTAACGGTGCCAGCGAATCTGAAGGAAGTCATACATATCTGCTTGAAACCTCGCAGGCATACCGAGATTTGGTAACGTGGGGCGCATGAAAGGAAAAATTGCCGCAGAACAATATCTGCCACCGAGCGCTTTCCCGTCGCCGCCAAAGCGATCCCAAAGAGTCGCAAAGGATTTTGGGTTAGGACGAGCTTCATCGCGTTTACCTATCGCCTCTGCAAAAACAGTGAATCGAGAGATGTTGACTCTCGTTGCCAAACACCGCAGGGGCTTCTATGTAGTTGCCGCCCTTCAACTGATCACAGCAGGTTGCGCACTTGTATCCCCTCGAATTTTTGGAAACCTCTTGGGCAAACTCAGCAGCGATCCCGCGCATGCTCATATCGTGAGAGCCATGCTCATTGCAGGAAGTGCATTGATTGTTCAGACCCTCTTCGCATATTGGACCCGCGTTAAGGCATCAATCTTGGGAGAATTTGTTCTATCTTCACTTCGCGAAAGATTTCTCGAACGTGTCGTTGAACTCCCACCCAATGTCGTGGAGCGCGCAGGTAGCGGTGAGTTACTCAGTCGAACGACTACCGATATCGATCACATACAGTGGGCGGTACGAGATGCAGTCCCGATCATCACAATTTGCTTGGTCTCACTTACCAGTATCTTGGTGGCGATTGGTTTTACAGCGCCAATTTTCATCGCCGCGGTACTCATTGGGATGCCACTAATCTTTGTCGTGACTCGGCGCTATTTGCGTAGATCTCCACAGGCCTACCGAACGGAAGCATCATCGTATGCGCTCATGAATTCGATCTTGGTTGAAACCGCTGAATCAGGCCGAACTATTGATGCGTTGCGGTTAGGCGATGATCGAGTTGAACGCAGCGATGCCGCACTTTCTCGATGGATCGAATGGGAGCGATACACGCTTCGTCTGAGATGCCAATGGTTTCCCTTTGTTGAAGCGGGATACATTCTTCCGCTAGCGGTAGTTCTTCTTGTTGGCTCGCATTACTACAATCTCGGCACCTTAACGATTGCTCAAATCACAACATCACTCCTGTATTCGCAGATGATGATCGACCCCCTCGAAGGTCTGCTCTGGTGGATTGATGAACTTCAAGGTGGCAAGGCATCACTCTCGCGCCTTCTGGGAATTCATGAAGTAGATGAACGAGAAATCAGAGATTCCGAGCCCGATGGATTTGAAGTAAAGGGTGATGAAATTCGATATGGGTATAAAGAAGGCCGCGATGTCCTCAAAGGGATCTCCTTTCTCGTGGAACCGGGTACTCGCCTAGCGATCGTGGGTCCGTCAGGTGCTGGAAAATCCACACTAGGTAAACTTCTTGCAGGAATCCAACCGCCAAATAGCGGAAGGCTTACCGTTGGGCAGAGTGAAATTGGCTATTTACCGGTGGAGAAAGCACGATCTCACGTTGCACTGGTCACTCAAGAACATCACATATTTGTTGGAACTCTTTCGCAAAACATTACCCTCGCAAATCCGCAAGCCACGCCACAGGAAATTTGGAGCGCACTGGCTGCTGTCGATGCCGACCAATGGGCACGCGCGTTGCCGGAAGGGCTGGAAACACTTGTTGGTACGGGCGGGACTCGGCTTTTGCCAACACAGGCCCAGCAGGTTGCGCTGGCCCGCCTAGTTTTGGCTAATCCTCATACCTTAATCTTGGATGAGGCTACATCCTTGCTCGACCAACGTGCAGCACGTCATCTGGAATCCTCTCTATCTAAAGTATTAGAAGGACGTACCGTCATCGCCATCGCACATCGACTACAGACAGCACATGATGCCGACATCATTGCTGTTATTGAAGATGGAATGATTTCCGAATGGGGTTCGCATCAAGAGCTCATGCAAGCAGGAGGGGCTTACTCCGAACTTTGGAAATCCTGGAGGGATGAAGGCTAGCGACGCTGCATTTTCTTTAAAAAGAAATAGAGACAGATCCCAATGCCGATCCCCCAAATGAGATCAATCGCAACAGTCGCAATAGCAGTCACTAAAAGAACAGTTGCTTCACTTTTGGTCGTACGTAAAGATTCCTTAAGGGATGTTGGATTGAGAATTCTGTAACTTGTCCCAAGGAGGACACCTGCTATTGCTGCAGCAGGAATCTGGCTGACCCATGGCGCAGCTACAAGGGCAATGAAGAGAAGAACGAAAGAATGGATCACTGCGGCCAATCGTGTTTTTGCTCCGGCTCGAACGTTGACACTGGTTCGCGCAATTGCGCCCGTGGCTGGCATTCCACCGAAAAGCGATGCAATAGCAGTTCCCAAACCCTGACCCAATAATTCACGGTTTGGGCTGTAATGCTTCTCTTTTGGCACGTGCACTAACCCATCAGCCACTCGGGCAGAAAGAAGCGACTCAATGGCACATAAAAGTGCAATCAAAAACGCGGGCCACAACAAATGAGTGATGTCATTGAAAGAAATATCTGCTCCGCGCCAACTCCCAACACTGCGCGGAATATCTCCAATCGTTTTTGTCGAGAGAGAAAAGATTTTGACAACAAGAAGAGAAACAATGATCGCCACGAAGCTGGCCGGAATGTGCACCCTGAAATGAAATAGGTGCGAAAGTTTTGGATATCCGAATTTCACAACCAGTGTGAGAATTACTATGAAAATGGTTTGCCAATGCAAACCTGCGTTGAGAGCATTTCGCACCGTTCCCCAGGCGACAACCAATGACCGATCACCCTTGGCTTTTGCAATACCAAAAGCTAGCGGCAGCTGTTGCAGCGCAATTACACAGGCAATTCCAACAGTAAAACCTTCTACGACCGCCCACGGCACCCGGTTAATGATGGATCCCAATCGAAGCAAAGCCATGGCTATGACAATCAAGCCTGCAAGTACACCAAGAAATGGAATTGCAACGATTCCGTATTGATGAATAATGGGAATCAGAACAACGGTCATCGCTCCAGTGGGACCGCTTACTTGATAGTTGGAACCACCAAAAATCGCCGCTAAAAAGCCCGCGATGATCGCCGTTGTTAATCCCGCCGCCGCTGACATCCCAGTTGTAATTCCAAAACCAATAGCTAACGGCAGTGCCACTACAGCAACGGTCACTCCCGCAACGACGTCAGCGGTTAGGGACTTTCGATCTACCTGATAATCAGCGCGTCTGGGCAACATATTCGTCAGGATATTGCACTGGAGGTCGATTGGGGAAACTGAAAGGAGTTACACATCTCGCGTCGCGTTATTGGCGGTGTACAAAAGGTCTAACGAGATCGATAAGAGAAGAGAGCCCAAGTATCACATCTTCGGCGCCCTCATGTAATGTTAATTTTTCATCAAGAAAAATATCTGCGCGGGTCTCCATCATGATCGACGAGACTCTCGGTTCGATACCAAAATATTTCATGGGCACATAGGTACCTGAATAAGGCTCGTTAAGAAAAGTTTCGACCAAGGGATTAAAGGAATTTTGCGCAGCCTCAACAAGCCATCCAGGTGTGTGAAATTCATCAGTCCCAATGCACATCTGTGGTCGTTTTTGTCCATGATTGACCGCATTCTCATGTTGTTCTGAGCGATAAGAATGCACATCAATAATTGTTACTCCCCCAAGATCATCCAATCGCTCCGACACCAGTGTCTCTATAGCCTGCGAATAAGGATGAAAAAAGCTATCTAATAAAACGCTCTCGCTCGCAAAATTTGGACTTCGTAGATTTTTGCCGGTCGAAGTCTTGCGATAAACGGCGCCCATGCCAACGGCATTCATGACTTCGCGATCATCTGGGAAACGTTCGGGGTCGATAACTAGTCGAGAATACCGATTGATAAATATCCAAGGCCTGACTTCACTTTTTTGGGCAGCTAGCAAGGCAATTTCGTCAGTGAGGGTATCGGTCATGGAATCGAGCTCCGCCGAAAGTTGCCTATCTCCTAGGAGAATCTCGGTGCGCACATCTGCAGGTATAGATCGAGAAGAGTGAGGGACGTGAAGAATGACGGGTGATTCAAGAGAGCCGGGAATAATCTCGAAATTCTTCGGATTCACTAGAGCCTTCCGGCCTCGTGAACACGTTGCAAGAAATCCTTGGTTCGAGGGTTCGTAGGATTCTCCAACATTTTTTCAGGTGTTCCCCATTCCAAAATTCTTCCTTTTTCTAAGAAGCAAACTTCATCGGCAACTTGTCTAGCAAATCCCATTTCGTGCGTAGCAAGAACCATCGTCATGCCATGATCCTTGAGTTCGCGGACAGTACTCAACACTTCATTGACCAAGACGGGATCCAACGCTGATGTCACTTCATCCAAAAGGAGGAGTCTGGGAGCAACTGCTAATGAGCGGATGATGGCAACTCGTTGTTGTTGGCCGCCGCTGAGACGATCGGGATATTGATCTGCCTTTTCACTGAGCCCAAAGCGATTCAAAAGTTCCAGAGCTTTTTCGGTAGCCTCATCGCGGCTCATTCCATGAACGCGCATCGGCGCGAGAATGATATTTTCCAGAACTTTCATATGAGGGAAAAGATTGAAAGATTGAAATACCATTCCCAATTTACGGCGCACAACATCAGGATCAGTATCTACGGAAGTGATTTCTTGCCCATCTAGTTTAATGATTCCATCATCAACGAGTTCGAGAAGGTTGATGCATCGAAGGAGCGTTGATTTACCCGAACCTGAAGCCCCGATAAGTACTGTCGCCGTGTGTTCGGGAACGGTGATTGAAATGTCCTCCAGGACTACTTCACTTCCAAAAGCTTTACGCACCTCCTTAACCTCTAGGACAGGCATACTCATGCTTGACCCTGCGCATTCTGGCGTTCTATAGATCTGCGTAGAGTGCGGTCGGTGTATCGAGTCAACGGGATAGTCACCAAAAGAAAAATGCAGGCTGCTATTACATATGGGGTGTAGTTAAAAGTACGGCTGGCTTCAATTTGAGCCGCACGAATAGCATCCGTGACTCCCAGGATTGAGACCAAGCCTGTGTCTTTAATCAGTGCGACAAGGTCATTGAGAAGAGGCGGTGTAACACGTCGCAAAGCTTGCGGTAATACAACGTATCGAAGAGTCTGAAAGTTAGAGAGTCCCAAAGATCGTGCCGCCGCCCGCTGGCTGGGATGAACGGTAAGAATTCCGCTTCGAATTACCTCGGCTACATATGCGCTGTAGGTAATGATGACAGCAATAATTCCAAGAATGAATACATTGTTAGTGACGCCCTTGAGTTGAAGGGCAGGGATTCCAAAACCAACAAGCAAAATAATGAGGAGCATTGGGATGCCACGAAACATATCGACATAAATGGTGGCGAGGATTCTAAAAGGAGTAAGGGCAGGCGAGCGAGAAGTGCGAATAAGGGCGAGCGTCAATCCAATAACAGCGACAGATGCTGAAGCGATGAGAGTAAGGATGACGTTGGATTCAAAGAACCCAACAAGAATCTTGGGCAAGATTGTGAACCCATAAGACCAATCAAAAAACGTTGCCGAAAGTACTTTCCATCCAGGAGAGGTGACAATAATTGTCATCAAGGTTCCCAAAACGAAAATACTCGAAAATGCAGCTATAAATGCGTTCTTTCGCACCTTCTTTTTGCGATCAGCACGACGTTGAATTTCGAAATCGCTTGGAGTCCACTCCCCGCCAAAAGAGTAAGGCGCGGAGTTGGGTGACCCATCTCCGCGCCTTACATCTTCAGACATGTATCTAGTTTAGTGAGTTTTATTGCTTGGAAACTACTTAAGCAGTGGTGCACCCGCAGAAGCAGTGAGCCACTTTGTGGTGATAGTTGCCAATTCGCCACTTGCACGCACCGCGTCGAGCGCCTTCGTGACGCAAGCAGTGATTGGGCTGTTCTTGGCAAGTAATAGACCTGCACCCTTATCTGCTTTATCTACGTTCGCGAATTGACCAGCAATAACACCGTTTGGAATCTCTGCTGCTGCAAGATAGAAAGCTGTTGGTAGATCAACAACCAAGCCATCAATCTGCTTATTCTTCAAAGCTGTTACAGCCGCTGCGTTGTCGTTGAATACCTGTGGTTTAACTCCGAGTAGGTTTGACACAGCATCGAGTGAAGTCGATGCAACTGCGGCGCCAATTGTCGCCTTGGCTGCCTTCACGGCTGCGATGCTTTTCACTCCATCGAGTTTGCTTCCTTTGTAAGTGACAATTGCTTGATTGGACTTGTAATAAGCCGATGAGAAATCGACAACCTTTGCACGATCAGCAGTGATGGAATATTGCTGAATGTTAAAGTCAAACTTCTTTGGTCCAGGGGCAATTGCGGCATCAAAAGAAGTACGAATCCACTTCACTTGAGCGTTTGTATAACCGAGTTTCTTTGCAACTGCATAAGCAACTGCTGCTTCGAATCCTTTTCCGGTCTCTGGCTTATCATCGATAACCCAAGGAGTGTATGCAGGAGTGCCTGTAGCAATGGTCAAGGTCTTAGCAGTGACTGTTTTGAGAGTACTTGGTGTGCATGTGCTTGCGGCAGATGCACTTGTAGATACGCCGGTCAGCGCTGTGAACGCTAGGGCGATGGCTGCAACGGGTGCGAGCTTAATAATTTTCTTCATAGAATTTGAATACCTTTCGTAATCCCCTTAAGAGATCTGCGCTTGTCGGAGCACTGTGCTTCCGACCGGGTCTTCACCCAGAGCACCCCACCGCGATGGAGGGTTGCTGATCAGCTAGCTGAGGCTTAACGCTGATACTCATGACCTGCGCGAACGATAGCAAAAGATCTGCATTCTTTGAAGTTGCGCTCAAAAATCTGCAAATCGTTCGCAACTATCAGAGAGCATCTAGTAAGTAGCCCTGCCTCCGGAGGTGTCGAAAGTAAATCCAGTCGTAAATGAGCATGCCTTAGAGGCAGCAAAACAAATAGTTTCTGCAACTTCCTCGGCCTCGCCTACGCGCCCCATGGGAATTCTTGCAATCATATATTTCAGCGTTTCATCGCTTGTGTCTGCGTTCATAGGTGTCCGAATCACAGCTGGGGCAACGGCATTGATCGTTATTCCCTCGGGAGCAACTTCTTTTGCTACCCCCTTAATGAATCCGATCATTCCTGCCTTGGATGTGTTGTACGGCGCCATTCCAGGATTGCCTTCTTTACCTGCGATCGAGGAAACATGAACGATGCGGCCATATTTTTGTTTTTGCATAATCGGAATCACATTCTGAGTGAGCCAAATAGCTCCGAAAAGATTTACTCGTAATGTTTTTTCAAATTCGACCCAGGAGATCGTATTGATTGGTCTATTCGTTGGTCCAGTCATGCCTGCTGAATTAACCAGCGCATCGATGCGCCCCTCGGCATTGTTGATTTCAGCGATCGTTTTAACGATGGCCGCTTCATCGGAAACATCCAACACCTTTACTTGATCCACACCTAAAGAAAATTCATTTTGCAGGGCTGAAAGCGCCTCGGAGTTCATATCAAGGGCAATAACTCGCGCACCTCGCCCCTTGAGTAGACCGATAGTCGCGCGCCCAATGCCGTTGCCTGCCCCTACAACCATCACAACTTGACCATGAAAAGAACTCTTGTCGCTCATGAAACTCCATTTCCCAGGAAGCCGGCTCGGGCACGATCTCACCATTCTAATGTGAGGGTTGCCATTGCGTGAAGGCTTCCATTTCTACTCAAGGCTGTGGCAACCTTGCCTTGGAGAGTTCACTCATTTCGACCTTATTTAAAGGAGTGTAAAAGAATGAATAGAGAGTGGCCATCAAGTCGGGACCCCAAAGGACCGATGTCGAAATCGATCGAACTTTTGAACGCGCAAAATATCCAATTTCACGATGCAGATGGCTTACCCGAATCCGCAAAGCGGTTTCCTGATGGGGCTCGTTGGAAAATTGAAATTCCATCCGTCGAAGGTCCTGCCGCTTTCAAAGTAGTACTTGATGAGGCTAAGAAACGCTCGCTCCCCTTCCATCGCATCTCTCAAGGTTCAGGCATCATGATGCAAACGGATGACGAGATTCTTGAAATGGTTGCACTAGGAAAAGCGAACAACCTTGAAGTCTGCCTTTTTGTAGGACCCCGGGCATCATGGGATATCGGTAAGCAGCCTCTCTCCTCGGCCGGCGGCGTCGCATCACCTACCCTGCGTGGGAGCGATCAGGTTCGATATGCCGTAGAAGATGTCATTCATGGTGCATCTCTTGGCATTAGATCGGTACTTGTCGGGGATCTAGGTTTATTAAAGGTCCTGGGTGAGGCTAAAAAACGAGGCGACTTGCCCAGCGATTTTATTCTTAAAACTTCTGTTGCACTCCCCTGCACCAACGCCGCCACCGCCCAAACTCTCGTTGATCTCGGAGCATCCACATTGAATTTGGCAACAGACCTTTCTTTGCAACAGATCGCTGCTATACGCGCTCAAGTAGATGTTCCCGTCGATGTTTATGTCGAGGGACCCGATGATTTTGGTGGAGTTGTTCGCCATTACGAAGTGCCTGATCTCGTGCGAGTAGCTGCGCCGGTTTATCTCAAATTTACTATTAGGAACTCCCCTGGTTTATACCCAGCAGGTGGACACATTCAGGGGGTTATTGAATCAACGGCACGCGAACGCGTAAGGCGCGCCTCTATCGGACACTCAATGCTCACGCGATATGGATACGAAAGCAGATAACTATGGCCCACAAACGCGTTTTGCTCTTTGGAGCAACAGGCGCACTAGGAAGTGCAATATCGGAGATCTACCTCAATCTTGGGTGGGAAGTTGTCCCCGTTGTCAGAGTTGAAACTGGGCTACCCAATGAAATAGTCCTGCCCTTTGCCAGCGCCTCTCCCTTTGAAGGTGCTAACTTCAATACGGTCATATTCGCCCAAGGTATAAACATGAATGGATCCATCCAAACTACCAGCGATGACGCACTCACCTCGCTTTTTGATGCAAATGTTGGTTTCATTGTCAAAAAAGTAAAATTTCTCTTAAAGGAACATGCAATTGCCCGTAATGGTCATATCGTGATCATTAGTTCTCTTGCGGAAATTTTCACTCGCAAAGAAAAATTGGCTTATACGATTTCGAAAGCAGCAGTCGGTGGGCTTGTACGATCACTCGCTGTTGATCTTGGAAGATCTCATGGAATCCTTGTCAATGGCGTACTGCCAGGTGTTGTCGAAACCCCTATGGCCAGAAACACATTAGCGCCTGATCAATTTGCGCACCTCGTGGAATTCACTCCACTTGGTAGATTAGTCAACCCGCAAGACGTCGCAAATGGCGTCTACATGCTTGGTTCCGAAATGAATACAGCGATCTCGGGCCAAAGTATTCTCATCGACAACGCACATTCAATTACATACCTGCCCTAACCTATGCAGGTGCAATTGCTTAACAAAGAAAGTGTTCTTGAGTACGCGGTATCGCGTGGGCTCTTTTCCTCGTCATCGGAAATTACGGTCGAAATATTAACGGGTGGCGTATCCAACGTGGTACTTGCCATGTCAGGGGAAGGTCGCGATTTAGTTCTCAAACAAGCACTTCCTGAACTTAATGTTCCCGGGATCTGGAAAGCCGATCAACGAAGGGCAATTGTTGAGGCGGATGCCTTGAAGATCTTTCAAGGCATAACACCACGCAACGTCCCACAACTCATCGACTCTGACCCAGAACGTTTTACCCTGGTCCTTGAGCGCGCGCCACGAAATGTCACAAATTGGAAGGAAGATTTACTGGCCGGGAAAATACAACCCGAAGTTGCCGGCGAGATCGGTCGAATACTTGGCCTATGGCATCAGAAAACTGTCCAGCGCGATGAAATCCTCCAGCACTTCAACGAGGACGAACTCTTCGACCAATTGAGAATTTCACCTTTCTATAGGGCCATTGCTCACGCCAACCCGGAAATAGGCTCTCGAATCGCCAATCTCATTGCAGAATTAGAAGGAGATAAATCTTCTTTGGTCCACGGGGACTACTCACCGAAGAATATTCTTGTTGAAGAAAATGGAACGCCGATAATTCTTGACTTCGAGGTCGCCCACGCAGGTAACCCGGTATTTGATCTAGCATTTTTCCTTGGTCATCTATTGGCAAAATTTGAGTATTCACAAAGTCCCACTGCGCAGGGCAAAATTTCTCGTTCTGCCATGCTCTTTCTTTCTCAGTACCAACAGGCATTTACATCTCCATCACCAACTTTGTCATGGCATGTCGCGGCGATCGCACTTGCCCGGGTTGATGGAGTTTCCCGAGTTTCTTACTTAAGTGAAGATGGGCGACTAAATCTTCGCAACACGTGTCTTGGATTGCTTCAGAGTGACACTCCTGCATCCATGGCTGAAGTATTCTCAGAGTTATGAGCCTGAGAATCCATTCCCTGATGGGAATCCAAGTTTTAGATTCACGAGGTCGCCCTACTGTCTGCGCACGAATGACCCTGAGTGATGGAAGTGTGCATAAAGCAACTGTGCCTTCTGGTGCTTCGACAGGTCGCCATGAAGCACAAGAACTTCGAGATGCGGGTAGCCCATTTAGTGAAAAATACTTTGGCGGATCAAGCGTTTATTTGGCAGTGGCTAATATCAACAACATCATCGCGCCAAAACTCATAGGTTGCCAACCGGATCTGTTGACAGTAGATACAACTCTTGCAAAGCTGGATGAGAGCACGCGTCATGAAATTTTGGGAGCAAACGCGACCTTAGCGATCTCGTTGGTCTGTGCAATAGCCCAAGCGCACGCACAGCAAGTGACTCTTGCTCGACTCTTTCAGCCTACAGGTGCACTTACCATCCCGATGCCCATGGTAAATATTCTCTCGGGTGGCGCGCACGCTAAGGGAGCACTGGATATACAAGATGTTCTGGTTATCGCACACGGGGCGCAAACTATCGCCGAGGCACTTTCTTGGATTAGCGCCATCCGTGAACGCGCCTCTCAAGCCGGAGCGGCACGTGGATTTATTACCAACCTAGTAGCCGATGAAGGTGGCTTAGGGATTCCTTTTTCTTCAACCGATGAAGCATGTGCTTTCGTCACTGACTGCATCACTGATGTGGGACTTTCACTCACTTCTGAGGTGGGCCTTGCTTTAGATGTCGCTGCAACTCAATTCTTTGATCAAGGAAATTACATATCCCGAAGTACGGGCAAAGTATTTTCTGGAGATCAATGGCGCGACCAAATTCATTCACTACTCAACAATCATCCGATCCTCTCTATAGAAGATCCATTCGCAGAAGACGACTGGAACCAGTGGGCGCAATTTTCCCAAGGATTACACCGTCCCGTCCAGGTCCTGGGTGATGATCTTTTCACGACCCAAGCCACGCGTTTGGCAAAAGGGGTTCATGAGAAATCGGCAAACTCAATACTCATCAAGCCCAACCAAAATGGATTGGTCTCCAAAACTCATGAGGTCTTACTGCAAGCCAAAGCTGCGGGATTTACAACAGTTGTTTCAGCTCGCTCTGGCGAGAGTGAAGATAGCTGGCTTTCCGACCTGGCAGTGGGTTGGAATGCAGGGCAGATTAAAGTTGGCTCTACTCATGGATCTGAGCGAACGGCGAAATGGAACCGCCTCCTAGAAATTGAAGCAACCGAAGAAAGTGTTTTCAGCAAACCTTTTTAAGCGTTCACCACTTTCGATTTAATCGTTCCAATTCCTTCAATGCCCGTTTCAATGATTTCTCCCCCGTGAATAAATTTCTCTGGCTTGAATCCCATTCCGACACCCTGTGGCGTGCCGGTATTAATTACATCGCCTGCTTTGAGCTCCATAAATTGGCTGATGTACCAGACACAGTGATCAATTCCGAAAATAAGATCGCTCGTTCGTGAGTCCTGACGCATCTCACCATCTACCGTGCACCACAAACGAATGTCATTCGGATTGAGAGAATCCTCGGTGACAATCCATGGACCCATGGGATTAAAGGATGGGAATGACTTGCCTTTAACCCATTGTCCGCTGCGTTCGGTCTGCCAATGGCGCTCGGAAACATCTTGAGAAATCGTGTACCCCAGAATGTGATCACGCGCTTCGTTTGGCGATTTCAAATAAAGTGCGTTTTTGCCAATAACTACGCAAATTTCCACTTCATAATCTGTCTTGTTGGATCCAGGTGGGACAACGATGTCATCGAAACCTCCAACAACAGTATCCGGAGCTTTCATGAAGATTACGGGCTCCGGTGGTGGAGTTGCCCCAGTTTCAATTGCGTGTTGGGCGTAGTTGAGTCCCACGCAAATAACTTTTGTTGGCCTTGCTACGGGTGAACCCAAACGATAATCAGCTAGCAAAACATGAGGACGAGCCGAAAGGTCTAGAGCGGCAACTTTTTGCATCGCACCTGCCTCTAGCGAAGTTCTATCCCAATCCCCCACAACATCATCAACAAAAACCGCTTCTGTATCACTAACGACGACAGCTGCTCTCTCTTGGCCAAATACGCCCAGGCGTGCAAGTTTCATTGCTATCTCCCATTTTCTTTTGTCATTGAATCATAGAGTTCACGAGGAACTCCCTGGAAACTTACGGGGCGTAAAAAGCGAACGATGGCGTGTGTTCCGACGGAGGTATGTAACGAGGAAGTCGATGCAGGATACGGACCGCCGTGATGCTGACCAACGGTTACGGCAACACCTGTAGGCCATGCATTGAAAGCAACTCGCCCGCACATAGAGGCAAGCGAGTTGAGAATGCGGGGTGCATTTTCGTCGCTCGATTGCGCGAAAAGGCAACCAGCGAGTGCGCCTTCCATGCCCGAAAGAATTCGTACAACTTCGCGAATATCTTTGTAGACAATCACGACACCTGTTGGCCCAAAACATTCTTCGCCGATACTTTCGAGTGAATCTCCGAGATCACTGGCTTGAATTACGACGGCAAGCGGCGACGTGTAGAAACCATCACCCACTGCAGGCTTACCTACATAAGTGGAAGCAACGACTGATCCCAACAGTTCTTCGCGATTTGCATCATGCAAAGATTTAGTCGCGTGACTCAAAAACGGCGCGAGATCGCGTTGAGCGATTTGTTCTTGTAGCTGGTTAAGAAATTCTGGATTCTCTGGCACAAAAAGAACGCTGGGATTTGTGCAAAATTGACCATTGCCCATGAGGAGAGAATCTAAATATGCACCTGCAAATGCTTTCGGATCTCCAAGTGCACTCTCTAAAGCAACGACAGGATTAACGCTTCCGAGCTCGCCGTAGAAAGGGATGGGGTACTCGCGAGATTGAGCAAGATCAAAAAGAGCACGCCCGCCAGCACGCGATCCAGTGAATGCACCTGCGCTGATGCGCGGATCGGTAACAAGTGCGCTGCCGCATTCATATCCGTGAGCAAGGCCAATGAGTCCCAACGGTGCACCAGCCTGTGTCAAGGATTCCGTGGCGATATCAAAAGTAAGTTGGGCGGTCTGAGGATGGGCTGGATGAGCTTTGATAACAACAGAACAACCTGCAGCAAGTGCCGATGCGCTGTCGCCACCGAGAGTGCTAAAAGCGAACGGGAAATTGCTTGCTCCGAAAACAGCAACGGGGCCAATACCGCGCACTGTGCGCAGAAAAGACGGATGCCCTTGTGGTGGAGCACCTTCCACGGCGGGATCACTCTCTACGCAAACAAATTCATCCGCTTTAAGGGCTTTCGCGAAGGCACGTACTTGAAAAGTCGTACGCGCAACTTCACCGGTGAGTCTGATGCGTCCAAGGCCAGTTTCAAGATCGGCGATATCTACAAGCGCTTCGGTATGTGCATCTAAGGCATCTGCCATCGCTTCGAGAATTCGCGCGCGCTCGGCCGGGCTGGTCATCGACCATGATGCAAATGCCGCTACCGATTGTGAGACGAGTTCGTCGATCGCCTGAGGCGAAGTGGAGATAAAGATCGGACCGAATTTTTCGCCGGTGCGAGGATTTACAGATTGGTTCGACATTTTTCCCCTTTGGTGAGATGCAACAAAATCTTAGTCGAGAAAGAAGTCGACCAGGAAGTCCTTCGTTCCGGGTACCACGGAATACTTATCGAGGTCATTAATTCCTTCACTTGCGAGAACTTCATCATCGACGAAGAAATTACCTGTGCAATCCTTGGCTTTTCGTTGAAATATTGCATAAGCAGCATCTGCCAAGATTTCTGGGGTGCGGCAGGCAGCCGTATCAACCCCCGGAATCATCGCTAAAGCTGCGGTATCAATTGCGGTACGTGGCCAGAGTGCATTTACAGCAATGCCATCTCGCCGAAATTCTTCCGACATCCCAAGCACGCACATGCTCATTCCATACTTTGCCATGGTGTAAGCGACGTGATTCTTAAACCATTTAGGTTTCATCGACAGCGGCGGCGAAAGTGTCAAAATATGAGGATTTCTACCCGCTGTCGCGGATTCGCGAAGATGCGGAATCGCAGCCTGTGAAGTTAAAAATGTTCCTCGAACATTGACGTCAAACATGAGGTCAAAGCGCTTGGCTGGTGTCTCCTCCGTGCGCGTCAAATTAATAGCACTCGCATTGTTAATCAAGATATCTATGCCACCAAATTCTTGAGCCGCACGGGCAACTGCTTCAGAAATCTGATTCTCATCTCGCAAATCACATTGGATCGGAAGGGCTATTCCACCTGCTGCCTCTATCTCTTTGGCAGCAGTGTAAATAGTGCCTGGCAATTTCGGATTCGGATCAGCTGTCTTGGCCGCAATTGCGATCGATGCGCCGTCGGCAGCGGCTTTGAGCGCAATTGCTAATCCAATTCCACGCGATCCCCCAGTGATGAAAATACGTTTTCCTTGAAGGCTCATTCTGTGACTCCTTTAGATTTCTTTGAGGTGAATTTCATAAACGCCGACATTGCTTCATCTGATTGCAGAGCAAGCATGAATAGTTCGCCCTCTACTTTCATTACCGCCGTGATTGCATCATGAGATCGAGCCTTGAGTAGCGCCTTCGTATTGATCACCGATGTAGGTGGTTGCTCTGCAATTCTTTTCGCCATAATAAGTGCTTGCTCCTGCGCATCTTCGCAAATAACGCTCACTAGCCCGTAACCTTTCGCCTCATCCGCGCTAAAACTCTCACCTGTGAGAAAAATTCGAGAGGCTTCTTGGTATCCAGCAAGTGCTGGGAATATGTAACTCGAACCGGCCTCGGGCACCAATCCCAAGGAAACAAAGGGCATAGAAAAATTGGCAGAGGGGCTAGCAAAGACGATTTCGCAGTGAAAGAGCATGGTTGTGCCAATCCCCACGGCATTACCCGACACCGCCGCAATGATGGGCTTGGGGAAGTTGTGGATGACCTCCAAGAAATGGCTTACTGGCGAATCTGGGCCCGTCGGAGGTTCTTCGATGAAATCGTAAATGTCATTTCCGGCGGTAAAATGAGCCCCTGCCCCCTGAATCACGACTGTCCGAATTGCGAAGTTTCCTGCGGCGTCAGTCAGGTGTCGGGATAACCCCGCATACATCGACCGGGTGATCGCGTTCATTTTCGCCGGTCTATTCATTGTGAGAACCAACACACCGCCATCTACTCTTGCTAATACATCATCCATTTGGCAATCTTAAGGGTGAGCACGAGTAAAGTACGAGTGTCAAGAGAGTTACTACTCAAACCTTCAGGAGAGGCCCCCGCACATCATGGCAGTAGACATTACGATCGCAACTCGAGATTTAACGCCATTCGAGCGACTTGTCATGGATCTCTTGTGTGAGGGTAAATCGAACTCTTCCATCGCGCGCGATACGGCGCATACGGAAAAAGTAGTAGAAAACACTGTCAGTCGAACCGCGAAAGCATTCGGAATTCGTGCCGATGGCGACACAAATCTACGCGTGCTCTTAGCCCTTGCCTATCGGACACACTATGGCGATAAAGCTTTCGATCGGCTAGCGATTGCGTGTCAGCATTATGAAATTGGACCAGATGGCCAATCATTATGTTCTCGCCATATTTAGGAATATTTAGGAATATTTAGGAATATTTAGGAATCTTTAGGAATATCTACCAGTCTCTAGTGAGCCACACTACTTCTTAATGTAAATCACAGTTTTCCTGGGGCTAACACTCGCGAGTTCTCCACGCGCCCTTTGATGTTACGTGTATCAATGGGCATGTTCATACATTGATGAACATTAAAGGAGAGAAAACAATGAAACGTCGTACTTTTGACGGAATCGTCACTTTGGTCGGATTTGGTTTAAGTCTTTTTCTTTTTGTAGCGGCAGGCCTTATGAACTGGGGTTATAGCTTCTCTGATAGTGCTGTCTCGGGACAACTAGCGGCGCAAAAGATTTCAATTCCGGCAGCCACGGGTAATTCAGCAGAAGATGCATCCACTACCGCCTTCTTTAAGGCAAACGCTGGCAAGTTGATGACAACGGGTAAGCAAGCACAAATGTATGCAGATCACTATCTCGGTTTCCACTTATCACGAATGGCTACCTATGCAGATGCATCAACAGCAAGCCGTACGGCTTCTGGTGCAGCGGCAGCAAATCCAAGTGATCCAGCGCTACAAAAGGCTGCTGCCTCTGCTCTCGCAACTCTCGATACAGTATTTAAAGGAACCACACTTCGTGGAACTCTTTTGACTGCCTATGCGTTTTGGGAGATCGGCCAAATTGCACGAATCTCTGCAGGAGTCGCCTTACTTGGCGGATTGCTTCTGCTCGTACTTTCCATGGCAGGGTGGGTTCATCTTCGTCGCACTCCAGAAGACGCGACGATCTAGCCCTCTACTCTCCGTGAGGGTGAAGAAAAACTCCCCCCGAGTTATTCGGGGGGAGTTTTCTTTGCCATAAATACATGATGCCTCAGTTGTATGTTTTATCTTTCGATAGTCCCAGCGATGAACTCTTCAGTTCGTACATGAGCTTGTTCATCGGTGTATTGCACGGGTGGAGTTTTCATAAAGTAACTTGCTGGTGAAAGAAGTGGTCCACCGATTCCACGATCCAGGCCAATCTTCGCGCAACGTAGAGCATCGATAATTACGCCAGCAGAGTTAGGCGAATCCCAAACTTCGAGCTTGTATTCGAGGTTTAATGGAACATCTCCAAATGCGCGACCTTCTAGGCGAACGTAAGCCCACTTGCGATCATCAAGCCATGGAATGTAATCCGAAGGTCCGATGTGGACATTGCGAGCACCAAGATCATGCTCGAGCTGTGAGGTCACGGAATTTGTTTTTGAAATCTTCT
Organism: uncultured Actinomycetes bacterium; assembly: GCA_903834145.1. Taxonomy (GTDB): domain Bacteria; phylum Actinomycetota; class Actinomycetes; order Nanopelagicales; family Nanopelagicaceae; genus QYPT01. The sequence continues at coordinate 5,750 of CAILHY010000022.1, read as the reverse complement.
TTGATTCCAGGCGATCGCGTTCCAACATATTCTTGAAATCCATGTTTCCGCCAACATTTAACTGATAAGTCCGATCCAGATGCACACCACGATCTTGGAAAAGTTTTGCCATGATTCGATGAGTAATAGTGGCTCCTACCTGGCTCTTGATGTCATCTCCAACAATCGGCAAACCAGCTTTGGTAAATTTATCTGCCCAAACTGGATCTGATGCGATAAAGACAGGAAGTGCATTGACAAAGGCGCAACCAGCATCGATGGCACATTGAGCATAATATTTAGCAGCAATTTCTGATCCAACAGGCAGGTAGCAAATGACAACATCTACTGCTTCATCTTTTAGTGCCTGCACGATGTCAACTTCTGGTGCATCGGATTCTGTAATTGTTTCGCGATAATACTTTCCGAGACCGTCGTTTGTGACGCCGCGTTGAACCGGAACGCCCGTATGCGCAACATCAGCGAACTTAATGGTGTTGTTTTCGCTGGCCCAGATGGCATCAGCAAGATCCAGTCCTACCTTCTTTGCATCTACATCAAATGCGGCAACAAATTTCACGTTGCTGATGTGATAACTGCCAACGACAGCATGCATAAGACCAGGGATCTCCTGATTCTCAGGTGCATCTTTATAATAAACAACGCCCTGAACCAAGGAGTTAGCGCAGTTACCTACGCCAATGATCGCAACACGAATGTCGCCTTTACCTGTCTGGATCTTCACTCTATTTCCTCTCGGTCTTAATCATGTCCTCAAGCCAAGCGATTTCTCGGTCGGCTGATTCCAAAGAATGGCGGCGCCACTCCTCTAGATATTTATCAATTCCCACGGGAGATCTTTCAAGTTCTGCGCGAATAATCTCTGTGCGCTCCTTTAATCGACGATGACGTCCTTCCAAAATTCGTACCCTGTTAGCGCCAGATGTCGGACTAAAGAATGCAAAGCGGATTTCAAATCCTTCGTCTTCCCACGTGTCAGGACTCACGGTTTCGGTGAGCATTGTGAACTTTGTTCGCCCAGCATCGGATAAGCGATAAACAATGCGCGAGCGCCGAGATGTAGCAAGGTCCTTGGAGATGGATTCCTCAATCAATCCAGCATCGAGCATCCGACGAAGTTGTGGGTAGAGAACGGAGAAGGAAAGGGCCCTAAAGGGTCCATAAATCGCCATCAAACGTTTGCGTAGCTCATACCCATGAAGGTCGTTTTGAGCCAGCAGGCCAAGAAGAGCGAATTCCAGTGATTCACTTCGTGACCTCATCTCTGGCACCCTCTCTCTCTGACCTGACTCTGACTTCTCGCTGATTAGCGTGAAAAGATATATCGATTCGATATATCGAGACGTCATTAAAGCCGATATATACGCCCGTGGCAACTCAGCCAAACGTTGGTTTGCGATTGGCGTGGCGTACCCGTGGGTAAACGCACACTCGTGAGGAAGGCGTCCTATGGTTATGGAACTTCCCCAGAACTTCCCCAGCATTTTCCACGTCTCTCGCCACCGATGGCGGGTGACGTCAACTGGGAAAGGAATTCACAGATGTCTCTACTCTCGTGGAAACTCCATGGCACCGGCAAAACAATTGGTGCAGGGGAAGTTGTATCAACCGATGAGCGCTTGAGCTGGCCGCGCACGATCGGCGTCGGAATTCAACATATCGCTGCAATGTTTGGCGCGACATTTCTCGTCCCCATCATTACCGGATTGCCCCCAACAACAACTCTCTTCTTCTCCGGTGTTGGCACCTTAATTTTCCTCACGATCACCAAAAACCGAGTGCCGAGTTATTTAGGTTCATCTTTCGCATTCTTAGCTCCCATCGCTGCAGCAAAAGCTGGCGGTGGAATGTCCAACGCCCTAGGCGGAGTTGTTGCAACAGGTGTGATTTTGGCAGTCATCGGACTTATCGTTAAAAGCGCTGGAATTGGCTGGATCAATTGGCTTCTTCCTCCCCTGGTAACTGGAACGATCGTTATGGTCATTGGCCTTAACCTTGCAGGGGCTGCAAAGAATAACTTTGTCAAAGGCCCACTTGTAGGAATCATCACTTTGGCATCTATCGGGTTGATCGCTGCTTTCTCACGCGGATTTATGGGACGAATCAGCATCTTCTTGGGATTGGTTGTTGGGTACGTCGTGGCACTTATTCGCGGCGATGTAGATACTTCTGGAATTAAATCCGCTGCAATGTTTGCCGCTCCACATTTCACAAGTCCTACTTTCAATGGCAAAGCAATCGCCTTGTTCTTACCCGTGGTCTTAGTTTTGATCGCCGAAAACGTTGGACACGTTAAAGCGGTTTCTGCAATGACCGGCAAAAATCTTGACGATCAAATGGGCATGGCACTTTTTGCTGATGGACTTTCTACGACGTTGGCCGGCGCTGGTGGCGGATCTGGGACGACAACGTATGCAGAAAATATTGGAGTTATGGCTGCTACTCGCGTTTATTCCACTGCCGCTTACTGGGTTGCCGGAATCGGCGCTATCTGTTTGAGCCTTTCACCTAAATTCGGAGCAGTGCTGAGCGCAACTCCAATCGGCGCACTTGGCGGAGTGGGCGTTGCTCTCTTTGGAATGATCGGTGTCCTTGGCGCACGAATCTGGATCGAAGGAAAAGTGAACTTCGCAGATTCCACCAATCTCATCATTGCCGCATCAGCGCTTATTATCGGCATTGCCGATATGTCCTGGACAAGTGGGGATTACACTTTTGGCGGAATCATCAACGCCACTTTGGTTGCAGTAATCGGCTACCAAGTGCTTCATTCCATCGCAAAGAGTCGCGGTAACGCAAGCTAATTGATCCAGGTTGAGCACTGACACAAGCCTGACATATCACTGACGTATCCTGAAAGGGCCCGACAGAGCAAGGAGCAATTTCCACTGCTCCTTGCTCTGTCGGGTTAATATGCGCATATGGTCGTACCTACGCGCATATGGGAGTACATCGCCTCATCTTTGCTCATCGTCCTGGCACCAGGACCGAGCGTTCTCTTTATTATCGCTCGCGCTATTTCGTGGGGGCGCAAGACCGCACTATTTACCGTGCTTGGAAATGCAATAGGGACGTTGATTTTGTCGGCGCTCGTTGCCGTCGGTTTAGGTCCCATTCTTCAACGATCTGACATCGCCTACGCCACGGTCCAATGGGGTGGCGGTGCTTATCTGATTTACTTAGGAATTGATGCGATTCGACATCGCCACGTTCATGCTGCGAACATGGCAGCTCGCGGAGAAATTCAACCCTCCCCCCTCACAACAATGCGCCAAGGTTTATGGGTTGCGTTACTTAATCCGAAAATACTGGTTTTTAATGCAGCCGTATTGCCTCAATTCATTGATCGTGGTCGTGGTTCAGTGACAGCGCAGTTGCTTCTTTTAGGAACAATATTTGCCGTGATGTGCCTTGTCTGCGATGGCAGTTGGGGTCTCTTGGCAGGCACTGCGCGCGATTGGCTTGCAACAGATGCCAGCCGTCTAGTGCGACTTCGTACCATAGGTGGAATCGTGATGGTCCTCCTGGGGACCCTCGTTATCGGAGCAGCAATTCGACACCTCGTTGGCGCATAAAGGCGATACTTACGACTATGAAAAAACCTGCGAAACCAGCGCGTGAAAATATTTCACCATCAGATCTCACTTTTGGTCTCTCCACTTGCAAAAGGTGTCTTTGGATAAAGTATTGGCATAAAGTATTGATGCCCCTGACGATGCCGCTGGTAGGTCCGCTTTCTTCATTTCAAGAAAATGCTTTCCGTGGAGTTACAACTCAAGCGATTGATCCCTCCCTTCGCCCTGGACGAGTGACTAAGTTGGGCGAATTCGTAAAGAGCAAACCCCTCGTCATTAATGGTGAAAGCACACGATGGGCAATCCTGGGCAAGTACGACTTAGTGGCAGAAAACGAAGATGGCACCGTTGCACTTATTGATTGCAAAGTCTCTGACAGCCCCAGAGACTCCGGTGACTTCTACTCTCCGCAATTACACGCCTATACCTACGCGCTAGAAATGCCCGCAACAAATAGGGCAGTCTCTGTGGCGAGTATGGGGCTTCTTGTCTGGAAACCCAATCGCGTCATTGGCGATAGCGCAGAAAGCTATGGCTTCGGTGTGGCGCAAAGTTATGTTCCGATAGAGCGCAACGAGCGCGCATTTATCACCGTTATGGCAGATTTTATTTCCGTACTGGAAGGCCCATGTCCTGATTCGGGAAGTGAATGCCCCACATGCAAATATCTCACAGCACGGTTGGGACTGGAGGATTAATCCTCGTCGTTAATCTCCGCTTTTCTTTTAGTTGCATAAATATCGACATACTCTTGTCCTGACATTTCCTGCAAGGTGCGCATCAAATTATCTGTTGCATCTCGAAGTACTTGCATATCCGATGAATCGCCACTGAGGTAAATCGGATCACCAAAAACCATTTTAACTCGCATAATTTTAGGAATTACTTTGCCTGTTGGTTGAATCTTGTCCGTATCGAACATCGCTACTGGAATAATTGGTGCTCCAGATTCGATCGCCAGTCGGGCGATTCCGGTGCGTCCTTTATATAGACGTCCATCAGGTGAGCGGGTTCCTTCAGGGTAGATTCCCAAGCAATTGCCTTCGGCTAAAACTTTTAAACCCGTAATCAACGCTGCCTCACTTCGGCGTCCTCCCGAACGATCCACAGGTACCTGCCCGAGAGCGATAAAGGTCAACTTCTTAAGAAGACCTTTTGGACCAGGGGATGTGAAGTATTCGCTCTTAGCCAAGAATGTGACCTTACGGGGAACAACCAGCGGCATGAAAATCGAATCACTAAAAGATAAATGATTCGAGGCGATAATGACTGGGCCGTTGATCGGAACATTTCTCAGCCCCGTTACCTTGGGGCGGAAAAGGAGCATTAAGAAAGGCGTCAGGAAGGCGCGCAGCAACCCATACGGCAGATTGACCATGAACCACCTCCTCTTCCGGGCCAGTATTGGGCGACTACTGGAGAAGATCAAGAGATCTTGTCCAATGCCCTAATTTAGTGGCAATTCCCGAGATATGACACTATGGGAAAGTGACACAGGTCCCAAACTCCCGCCGAGAAGAATTCCCAGGGGGAAGTATCGGGATACTGATCGCCCAATCGGCAAATTCGCACTTTTCTTCGCAACTGAACGCGCAAACGGGGCATTCCATTGTCACGATTCATCTGCCATCCCAGGATCTGACAGAAAATATTCGTCGTGAATTCCTTATCCTGAGAGCCCGATGCGAAAAAGTTTTTCTTATAAGTTTTGGCGAAGGCGCCATATCCTCATTAGCTATCGGTGAGGAATTTGGCGAAGAGGTCGATGGTCTCGTCCTCATTGATCCGGTTACTGCCCCCGATAAGCGGGCCAGTCGGACAAAGCGCAAAGAATATAAAAAGGTATTCGAAAGTTTTGACCTGATTGAAAATCCGTTGCTGCTCATGTATTCGCTAGGAGAAAATGGTGAACAATTTAGCCAGGCTCAAGAAATCGCGGAGAATATTTCTTCTTCCTACATACGAGAAATTGTTCTCTCTGACACCGAAGAATCAACAAGTATTGGTGAAACAATTCTTTTTATTAGTGAAGTATCCCATGGATTTTGGCCGGCATCATTGGTTGATGATGACACCGAACTCATAGACGCAGAGTTTGAATCAATTGTCGCAGGACTCTCGCTCGATCAATCCTCCCCCACCAATTTCTTAGATAGCTTGGATCTGCCAGATCCT